>DASXYI010000161.1:0-178926 GCA_036502605.1 Steroidobacteraceae bacterium | reverse complement strand
GTTGAAATCCACGTCCACCAGATCCGCGCTGCCGGCGACCGGCTTGTTCTCGAATTCCACCTTCTCGACATAGGGTAGACGCTGCAGGCGCTCTTTGGAGCGTTCGACCGCCGAATTGGACAGCCATCCGCCTTCGAGCTGGCGCATTTCCCGGCGCAAGGTCTCGTCGTTGATCGCGGTGATGTTGTTGAAATTGATGTGCCGCACGTAGACGCGATTGCCCGGTTCGATGAAAAATGTGAGCGACACGGTTTTCTTGTCGTTGTCGGGCGTCGGCACCGGATCGATCTTGGCGAACGCGTAGCCGTCCGCGCCCAGCCGGTAACTCATCAGTTCCTGGGAACTGGTCACGGCCTTGCGCGAGAAGGTGTCGCCCGGCTTGATGAGCAGCAGCGCGCGCAGTTGCGACTCCGGAACGACCATGGTGCCGGCGAGCTTGATCTCGGACACTTTGAAGACGTCGCCTTCGTTGACGTTCACCGTGATGTACATATCGTCTTTTTCAGGCGCTATGGCCACCTGAGTCGACTCGATCTGAAAATTCGCGTAGCCGCGATCCATGTAGTAGGAACGCAGCTTTTCCAAGTCGCCGGTCAAGGATTCGCGCGAATAACGATCATCTTGCTTGTACCAGGACAGCCAATTCGGCGTCTTCAACTCGAAGCTGTCGAGGACGTCCTTTTCCTTGAACTTGGTGTTGCCGACCAGGTTGATCTGTTCGATCTTGGCGCGCTTGCCTTCCTTGATCTCCACGATCACATCGACCTTGTTGCCCGGCAAGTCGGTGATCTTGGTGTCGACGCGTACCGCGTATTTGCCGCGGCTGAAATATTGATCGGTGAGATATTGCTTGACTTCATCGAGCACCGATCGATCGAAGGTCTTGCCGGTTGCGAGGCCGACGTTGCGCAAGCTCTTCTGCAGATCCTCGGTCTTGATGTCCTTGTTGCCTTTGAGCTCGAATTTGGCGATCGACGGGCGTTCGATCACCACGACCAGCAGGGTGTTGCCGTCGCGGCGCAATTCCACATCGCGAAAAAACCCGGTGGCATACAACGCGCGCATGGCCTCGCCGATCCGCTGGCCGTCCAGATGATCGCCGATGTTCACGGGCAAATAGTTGAACACCGTGCCTTCGGAAATTCGCTGCAGTCCCTCGACGCGAATGTCTCCAACAGTGAAGGATTCCTGCGGGGCCGGAGCCGGCGCCGGCGCTTGCGCTTGGACGGCGGCGCCAAACGGCTGGATGGCGAGGGCCACCAAGCCGAACAGCCTTAATTCAAGCCGCACGCGACCGCGACCGAAAGCAATCTCGATGAATCATGATTTCCCGTTAGTTTAAGTGTCTTGAAATGTCGTTATAGAATGCCAGGCTCATCAACACGACCAGCAAAGCTATCCCGACCTGCTGACCAAAATTCTGCGCGCGCTCCGACAGCGGGCTGCCCTTCACCGCTTCCACCAACTGATAAACGATCTGCCCGCCGTCCAGCAGCGGAACGGGCATCAGATTGAGCACTCCCAAACTCACGCTGATGATCGCAAGGAACGCGATGAAGGCCGTTACCCCCAGGTAAGCGCTGATCCCCGCGAACTCCGCGATGCTGATCGGCCCGCTGATGTTCTTCGCCGACACCTGGCCGGTGACGATTCGCCACAGCATCTGCACCGTGAGAGCGGACATGTCCCAGGTTTTCTCGACGCCTACGCCTACCGCATCGATGGGCCCCGAACGGCGCATCCCCACGAGCCCCGGCGGCCAAACTCGAGTGCCCTCTTCGAGCATGATACCGAGCCGACCAATGGGCCGGCCCTGCTCCATCACCCGCGCCACGGCCGCCACCATACGCAATCGCGCGCCGCCCCGCTCCACTTCAATCGAAATCTCACGGCCCGGCGCGCTGCTGACCATGGACTGAAAGTCCATCATGTTCACCACGGGCTGCCCATCGACCGATAGGAGTCGATCACCCGCACGCAATCCGGCACGGCCGCCGGCGCTGTCCTGCGGCACATTCTGAATTACCGTTTTGGCGTTCCAGGTCGCAAGCTCAAAGCCGAGACCCGGCAGGAGTCTGCCCGGCTCGGTCAGGGCGAGCCGGTCCTCGGTCACGCGCAGGGTCACGGATTTTTCGCTGCCATTGCGCCGTATGCGCAGCGGCACCACGCCGTCGTCCGAAAACGTGCGGATCAGCGCAATCTGCATATCCTCGACATCGTCCACGTTGCGAGCGCCGACGCGCACGATTTCATCGCCGCGCTGCAGGCCCGCGGCGGCGGCGGGGCTGTCCTGCCGCACCTGACCGACCACCGGCTTGACGACCTGCGAGCCGACCATGGCCAAAACCGCATAGAGGACGGAGGCGAAGATCAGGTTCATGGCGGGGCCCGCCAACAGCACCGCGATGCGGTGCCAGACGGGTCTGCGAGTGAACGAACGATGCAGTTCCTGAGGGGAGACGTTGCCCTCGCGCTCATCGAGCAGCTTGACGTAGCCGCCCAGGGGAATGGCAGCCACGCAGTATTCGGTGCGGTCGGCGTCGCGGCCCACCCGCATCAGCAGCGGCTTGCCGAAACCGATGCTGAAACGCAGCACCTTGAACCCGAGTTTCTTGGCAACCCAGTAATGACCGAATTCGTGAACAGCGACCAATATGCCGATTGCCACCAGGAAGGCGGCGATGAAAATCAATATTTTCATGCGAAGGCTCCAGCGCTAGGCTCAATCAATGCGGCCGCCAGGCGTCGCGCGGCGGCATCAGCGTCAAACACATCCCCCAGAGCCTTGACGGGGGACGAGTCGAGGCGCTGCAACACTTTGTCAATGACCGTCGCAATGCCGGTAAAGTTCAAGCGTCGGTCGAGAAACGCCTGCACGGCGACCTCGTTGGCGGCATTTAGCACGGCCGGTGCGGTGCCTCCGGCACGCGCCGCCGCTCTTGCGAGTCCGAGACTGGGGAAGCGCACATGATCCGGCGGTTCGAAATCGAGCCGGCCGATCTGGCTCATATCCAGCGATTGTACACCGGAAGCAACACGCTCCGGCCACGCCAGCGCCTGGGCGATCGGCGTGCGCATGTCGGGCGCGCCGAGCTGCGCCAACAAGGAACCGTCCGCGTAGGCGACCAGCGAGTGCACCAGACTCTGCGGGTGCACCACGACATCGACCTGCGACTCGGGCAATCCAAACAGCAGCGTCGCCTCGATGACCTCCAGTCCTTTGTTCATGAGCGTCGCCGAGTCCACGGAGATCTTGCGGCCCATTTTCCATTTCGGGTGATCACAGGCTTCATCCGGAGTGACATGCGGCAGACGCGCGAGGTCCGTGACGCGGAATGGACCGCCGGATGCGGTCAAAATCACACGGGTCACGCCGCGCGCCGCATCGCCCGGCAGATAATTGGCCGGCATGCATTGAAAAATCGCGTTGTGTTCGCTGTCGATCGGGATGATTTCGGTACCCGCGCGACGCACCTCATCCATCAGCAGGAGGCCGGCCATCACCAAGGCTTCCTTATTGGCCAGCAGCACTCGCTTGGCCGCCCGCACCGCGGCCAAGGTCGGCAAGAGGCCCGCGGCACCGACGATCGCCGCCATCACCATATGCACGTTGTCGCCGGCCACCGCCGCCGCCAGCGCCTCGACACCGCATTCGACGCGCGTCTTCGATCCGCAGCTTTCGAGCGCCGCCCGCGCCTGCCGAGCGGCCTCTGGGTCGACCAGCACGACGATGTCGGGCTCGAAGCGTCGTGCCTGCTCGACCACCAGCTGCCAGCTGCTGCGAGCGCCCAACATGGCGACGCGAAAGCGTTCCGGATGCAAGCCGACGACCGCGAGCGTACTGCGGCCGACGCTGCCGGTGGAGCCCAGAATCGCGATGCCGCGGGGCCCGCTCACTCGATAACCCCAGCGCCGAACAGGCCCAACGCATACAGCGGCGCGGCGGCCGTTACGCTGTCGATACGATCCAGAATCCCGCCATGGCCGGGCAATAGGCTGCCGCTGTCTTTCAATCCGGCCGAACGCTTGAACATGCTCTCGGTGAGATCGCCGAGGACCGAGAAAACGCCGACGGCGCAACCAAAAGCGACGCCGCCGCCCACCGGCAGACCGAAGTGCAAGGTGCCGATGAGAGCGACCAGGGCCACTGCCGCGAGACCGCCGATCGCACCTTCCCAGGTCTTCGCCGGACTCACGCGCGGCGCCAATTTATGCCGGCCCAAATTGCGGCCGGCAAAGAACGCGCCGATATCGGCGGCGAACACCAGGAGCAGCATCCACAGCACCATCTCGGGACCGCGGGCAAAACCGCGCGCCGCGACCTGCACCCGGGCCAGCGCGATGAACGCAGGCACCAGCACCGGTATGCCGCAGATCAGCGCCACCGCCGACTGATGCCGTCCGGGAGCGAACGTGAGCCACAAAAAAGCGATCGCCCACCACACGCACGCCAGCCCAAGCAGTAGCAACAGATGGGAGCGGCTGCCGCTCCACAGCCAGCTCAAGGCCAACAGCGCGGCGATGGTCGCCGTATAAGCGAGTCGTGCCGCGCGGCTTTGCAACGAGCCGAAACCCGTCCACTCCCAGGCGGCCAAGGTGAACACGGCGGCGAAAACCAGCACCGTCCACGGCGCCGGCAACGAGAACAGGCTGACCAGCAAAGCGATCCCCAGCAGCGACGCGGTCAGGATGCGAATCTTAAGCATTGGCTTTGGCGGCGACCTGCGCGGATGTCTTGCCGAAGCGGCGCTCGCGCTCCGCAAAGAATTTGAAGGCCGCATCGAGATGCGCCGGTCCAAATTCGGGCCACAGTACGTCGCTGAAATACATCTCTGTGTACGCAAGATTCCACAGCAGGAAATTACTGATGCGTTGCTCGCCGCCGGTGCGGATCAACAGATCCGGATCCGGTATGCCCGCAAGCGCAAGCCGCGCCGCGACATGCGATTCACCGATCTCGGACGCGAGCAGCGTCCCCGCCGCCACCTCCGCTGCGAGCGAACGGCAAGCCTGCGTCAAGTCCCAACGACCGCCGTAGGCCAGCGCCACCATCAACCTCAAGCCGGTATTGGCCGCCGTCAGCGACTCGGCATCCCGCATGCGCTGCGCCAAGGCGGCGCCCAACAGATTTCGATCTCCCAGGAAACGCAGCCGCACGCCGTTGCCGTGCAAATCAGCCACTTCACGTTCCAGCGCATCCAAGAACAGATTCATGAGCATGCCGACTTCATCGGGGGGTCTGCGCCAGTTCTCGCTGCTGAAGGCGAACAGCGTCAGATAGCTGACATTGCGGCCCGCGCACTCCTCGACGATTTTGCGCACGACCTTGATGCTCGCGCGATGGCCGGCCGGCCGCGGCAGGCCGCGGGAACGCGCCCATCGACCGTTGCCGTCCATGATGATTGCGACATGCTGCGGCGAATCGGCCATCTTGTTCACGGGATGCGGGTCGTGCATTAGCAATACTCAGACAGGCTCCTAGACCTGCATCAATTCCTTTTCCTTTTCCGCCATCGCTTGGTCGATCTCCGCCACGTGCTTGTCCGTCAGCTTTTGGACGTCGTCCTGGGCGCGCCGATCTTCGTCCTGGGCGATGAGCTTTTCCTTGAGCATTTCCTTCAGCTCGTTCATCACCTCGCGCCGCACGTTGCGTACCGACACGCGCGCGCTCTCCGCTTCGGAGCGCACCACCTTGGTGATGTCGCGGCGCCGCTCCTCGGTGAGGGCGGGCATGGCGATGCGAATCAGGGTCCCGGCCGTGTTCGGCGTGAGGCCCAGATCGGACTTGTAGATCGCCTTCTCGATGATGGGCACCATGGCCTTCTCCCACGGCGTGACGGTGAGCGTGCGCGCATCCTCGGTGGCCACGTTCGCCACCTGGTTCAGCGGCATTTCCGAGCCGTAGTAATCCACCTTGATGTGTTCGATCAGGCTCGTATGCGCCCGGCCGGTGCGCAATTTCTTCAGCTGGTCCCTGAACGTCGACACGCATTTCGCCATGCGCTGTGCGGCATCCTTCTTGACATCGTCGAGCATAGGTCTGTTCTCCCTTTAAGGCCCGGCGGAGACGACGGTGCCGACGTCCTCGCCTTGAACGATACGCAATAGATCGCCGGCATTGAACAGGTTGAATACCTGCAGCGGCAAGTTATTTTCCCGACACATGACGATGGCGGTCGCGTCCATCACGTTGAGGCGGTCATTCAGCACCTTGTCGAAGGTCAGGCGCGTATAGCGCTTGGCGTCGGGATTTAGGAGCGGATCCGAATCGTAGATGCCATTGACCTTGGTCGCCTTCAGCAGGATCTCCGCGTTGATCTCGATGGCGCGCAGGGAGGCCGCGGTGTCGGTGGTGAAAAACGGATTACCCGTACCGGCGCCGAATATGACGACCCGGCCCTTCTCGAGATGCCGTACGGCTCTGCGCCGAATATAGTCCTCGCAAACCTCGTTGATACGCAGCGCCGACATGACTCGCGCGTAAGTGCCCAGGCTTTCGAGCGCATCCTGCATCGCGAGCGCGTTGATGACCGTGGCGAGCATGCCCATATGGTCGGCGGTGACCCGGTCCATACCGGCGCGCGCGAGACCCGCGCCGCGGAATATGTTGCCGCCGCCCAGCACCACGGCGACTTGGACGCCCATCTGCGTCAGATCCCTGATTTCGCCTGCAATGCGCTTCAGAATCTGCGGATCGATGCCGTAGTCTTCGCTCCCCAGCAGCGCTTCGCCGGACAATTTGACCAAGATTCTGCGGTAGCGTGCCGGGGCGTTGCTGTTGGTCATTACCTGTACCCTACTATAAAAGACCCCGCTGGCGCGGGGTCCCTAAGTCAATTTAATTGGGTCCATTTATTCGGGTCAAACCCCGTTTGGGCCGCGCTTTGTCGGACCATCGCCGCTCTTCTGCGCGGCCGCCGCCTTATCTTTTTCCTGCGCCTTGACCTGAGCCATGACTTCGCCGACGAAATCATCCTGTTTCTTTTCAATGCCGGCGCCCACTTCGTAGCGGACGAACTGCACGACTTTGGCGCCGGCTTTCTTTACCAGCTTCTCGACCGTGATGTCGGGGTCCTTGACGAAGGGCTGGCCCAGCAGGGTGATTTCCGCCAGGTACTTGCGCAGGCGCCCCTCGACCATCTTGGCGATGATGTCGGGCGGCTTCTTCTCCCTCTTGGTCTGGTCGGTCAGAATTTCCCGTTCCTTGTCGAGCACCGCGGCAGGGACCTGGCTCGCATCGATGTACGGCGGGTTCACCGCGGCAACATGCATGGCCAAATCGCGGGCCAAGGTCTCATCGCCCCCCTCGAGCGCAACCAGGCTGCCGATACGGCTGCCGTGAATATAGGTCCCCAGCGCACCCGGCGCGGTGACTTTCACGAAGCGGCGCACCGAAATGTTCTCGCCGATCTTCGCAATCAACGCCCGGCGCTGATCTTCGAAACTACCCGCCCCGTTCGCCGAACTGAGCAATGCCTCGAGGGTATCCGGAGACTTCGCCAATGCCGACTTGGCGAGTTCTCGCGCGAACGCCTGAAACTCATCGCTGCGCGCGACGAAATCCGTCTCGCAATTGACTTCGACCAGGACCGCGCTGCGCTCGCTGCGTTCGGCCGCGACGGTGCCCTCGGCCGCAACCCGCGCCGCCTTTTTGTCGGCTTTGGCGAGTCCGGTCTTACGCATGAGTTCCGCCGCGGCGTCCAGGTCGCCCTTGGTTTCGACCAGCGCCTTCTTGCACTCCATCATGCCCGCGCCGGTTCGCTCGCGGAGCTGTTTGACTGTGTCTGCCGTAATGTTCATGGTATCTAAGACCGCCGCAGACGGCGGTCTTCCTCAAATGATCGCCAAATAAATAATTGCCCTAAGAGCGGATCGAGTAAGCAAGCCCGCCCGCCGGCGGCCCACCCAGCCGCACGATCTTAAGCGCCGCGCCTCGGGGCGCTTCGGCCGACCGGTCGCCGTCGCGGCGCGCTTGCGGGCCGTGTCTCGGCCGGCGGGGCATCGACGACATCGCCATCGTCGATTTCCACATCGTCGCTGGCAACCACCGCAGCCGCTGCGCCCGGAATGACGGTTACCGGCACTTTACGGCGCGGCGGCGGCTTTCTACCGCCGCGTGCCGGCACTTGTTGCGGACGCCTTCCGCCTGCCGCCGCACGCTTCTTCGGGTTGCCCTCTTCGTCCAATTCCACGAACTCGTCCTCGCCCACCGGCACTTCGGGCAGCGAGGCCTTCCCTTCCAGCACCGAGTCGGCAACGCCGCCGGCATACAGCAGAATAGCGCGCATGGCGTCATCGTTGCCCGGAATCACATAATCGATGCCATCGGGCGAGCAATTCGTGTCGACGACCGCTACTACGGGGATGCCCAGCTTGCGCGCCTCGTGGATCGCGATTTCCTCGTGCCCCACGTCGATGACGAATAGCGCATCGGGCAGCGCCGTCATCTCGCGGATACCGCCGAGGCTGCGCAACAGCTTGTCCATTTCACGGCGCAGCATCTGCGCCTCTTTCTTGCCGCGGCGGTCGAGCGAGCCGTTCTGCGCCATATCGTCCAGTTCGTTCAACCGCTTTATGGACTGGCGAATGGTCTTGAAATTCGTGAGCATGCCGCCCAGCCAGCGCTGGTTGACATAGGGCATATTGCAGCGCGCCGCCTCTTTCTGCACGGCATCGCGGGCCGAACGCTTGGTCCCGACGAACAGTACCTTGCCGCCCTCCGCCGCAACGCCCTTGATGAAGGTCGCCGCCTGCGCATACAGGGGCTGGGTCTTCTCGAGGTTGATGATGTGGATTTTGTTGCGTTCTCCGAAAATGAACGGGGCCATCTTCGGGTTCCAGAAGCGGGTTTGGTGTCCAAAATGGACGCCCGCTTCCAGCATCTGTCGCATTGACACGCTGGTCATAGAAATCTCCTGGTCGGGTTGAGCCTCCGCGTATCCCAATCGGCAACCCGTCGAACCCTTGAAAAAGCTCAAAAGCCTACAATTTCAAGTCTTGCGCCGGGCACCCGGCCGATTGTGACGACACGCGTGCGGGGTTGTTAAAAAGAGCCGCGCTTTATACCATGAACACCCACCGGAAACAAAGCCCAGGCTGCCATGAACGTGACCATCAAATCGCCCGCGGAACAGGACAAGATGCGCACCGCAGGCCGGCTGGCGGCCAGCGTCCTCGATATGATCGAACCTTTCGTGCAGCCGGGGGTAACCACCGACGAGCTCGACCAGCGCTGCCACGACTACATCGTGAAGGAGTTGCAGTCGATTCCGGCCAACCTCAACTATCGCGGCTTCCCTAAGACCATCTGTACCTCCGTGAACCACGTGGTCTGCCATGGCATCCCCGGCGAAAAGAAGCTGAAGAGCGGCGATATCGTCAATATCGATGTCACCGTGATTCGCGACGGCTTTCATGGCGATACGAGCCGTATGTACTTCGTCGGCGCGGCTCCGATACTCGCACGCCGCCTGTCGGCCGCCTGCCACGAGGCTATGTGGCGCGGCATTCGCGAGGTCAAGCCGGGGACGCGCCTGGGCGACATCGGCCATGCGATCCAAAGCTACGCGGAAAGCAACAATTTCTCGGTGGTACGTGAGTACTGCGGACATGGCATAGGCCGCATCTACCACGAAGACCCGCAGGTACTGCACTACGGCAATCCGGGCACCGGCCTGGAACTCTCCGCCGGCATGACCTTCACCATCGAGCCCATGATCAATGCCGGACGCCGCGATGTCAGGCTATTGCCCGACGGCTGGACCGTCGTGACCAAGGACCAATCCCTATCGGCGCAATGGGAGCACACGATTCTGGTGACGGACGAGGGCTTCGAAGTACTCACCCTGAGCGCGAGCGATGCGCTTCCCGCAGCCGCCGCGGCGGCCTCTTGAGCGGGCAGCCCCTGGAACGGGACGCGCAGCCTCTTGAGCGGGGCGGTCCCTTGAGTGCGGGGGCGAAGTTTCTCGAGCCGCCCGCGGATTGGGCCTATTTGACGGCCGCGCCCGAGGCCCTCGAGAGCGGCCAATATTCTCCGCTGGTATTTCGCCAAGTCCTGGACCGCGGCGCGGAGTTGCTCAAGGAGCGGTTCGTCGTCGATGAAGCGATCGAAGATTTGGTGCTGGATCGCGCGCGGCTCGTCGATATCGCGTTGCGGGCGGCGTGGATTCGCCACGCCGGCCGATTCGCGGACGATTTGGCGCTGGTAGCGGTCGGCGGCTATGGCCGCGGCGAGCTGCATCCGAGCTCCGATATCGACATCATGGTGCTGTTGCCGAAGAGCGATTCCGCGGACTGGCAACCCGATATCGAGAAATTTCTGACGTTCCTCTGGGACATCGGCCTCGAAGTCGGACACAGCGTGCGTTCCATAGACGACTGCCAGCGCGAAAGCCTCGCCGACATCAGCGTGGCGACGACGCTGTTCGAAGCACGCCTCCTCGCGGGACCCGAGTCGCTGTTCGCCGGCATGCGCCGCGCTTTGGCGCCGGATCGCCTCTGGTCGTCGCAGGATTTTTTCGAGGCCAAGTGCAAGGAACAGACCGAGCGCCACCATCGTTACTTCGATACGGCCTACAACCTCGAACCCAACGTCAAATCGAGCCCCGGGGGCCTGCGCGACATACAGACCATCGGCTGGGTGGCGAAGCGTCATTTCGGGACGGATACGCTCGACGAACTGGTGGCGCATGGATTTCTGACGCGCGAGGAATTGCGCAAGTTGAAGTCCGGTCAATCGTTCCTGTGGAAGGTCCGCTTTGGCCTGCATGTGCTGACGGGCCGGCGCGAAGATCGGCTGCTGTTCGACTATCAGATCAAGCTCGCGAAACTCTTCGGCTACGAGGACGCGAGCTTCACGCTTGCGGTCGAACAGCTGATGCAGAAGTACTATCGCACCGTCATGGACGTGAGCCTGCTCAACGAAATGCTGCTGCAGCTGTTTCGCGAGGCAATCCTTACCCAGAGCGGACCGCCGGTGCCCCTCAATCCGCGTTTCCAGATCCGCAACGATTACTTGGAAGTGACCCATCCGGAGGTATTCGCGCGTTTCCCGTCGGCCCTGTTGGAGCTGTTCGTGCTCCTGCAGCAAAACCCGGAAGTGCGCGGCGTGCGCGCCGAAACGATCCGCTTGATCGGCACTCATGTCGGGCTCATCGACGAGGAGTTCCGCCAGAACCCCCGGCACCACCGCCTTTTCATGGAGATTCTCTGCGCACCCGTCGGCGTGACGCACGAGCTGCGCCGCATGAATCTATACGGCGTGCTCGGCCGCTATATCCCGTCGTTCGGCCGAGTCGTCGGGCGAATGCAGTACGACTTGTTCCATGCCTACACCGTCGATGCGCACACGTTGTTCGTGGTGAGCAACTTACGCCGTTTGGCGATGCCCAAATTCAACGGCGAGTTTCCGAATTTGAGCCAAATCATGCAGTCGTTGCCGCGCCAGGAGCTGGCCTATCTGGCGGCGCTGTTTCACGATATCGCCAAGGGTCGCGGCGGCGATCATTCGGAACTGGGCGCCGTCGACGCCGAAGCATTCTGCCTTGAACAGGGACTCGGCCGATACGAGGCCCGCTTGGTCGCTTGGCTGGTGCGCAATCATCTCATTCTTTCCATTACGTCCCAGAAAAAAGACATCAGCGATCCGGACATCATTCATGCGTTCGCGCGCCAGGTGGGCGACCAAGCCCACTTGGACTACCTGTATGTGCTGACGGTCTCGGATGTGCGCGGCACCAATCCCAAGTTGTGGAATGCGTGGAAGGCCCGCCTGTTCGAGGAGTTCTACGAGCGCACCAAACGCGCGCTGCGCCGCGGACTCGAGACCCCGGTCGATCAAGAAGAACTGATCCGTGAGACCCAGGCGCATGCGCGCGAGAAAATGCCCACGATACCCGACGCCCAGATCGCAGCCGTGTGGTCGCAATGGACCGAGGCGTACTTCCTGCGCTACACGCCCGAAGAGATCGCCTGGCAAACGACCGTACTCGCGGGACGCGACCCGCACGATGATGCGCCGGTCGTAGCGATTCGGCAGCTCACGGATCGCGGCGGCACGGCCGTTCTGACCTATACACCGCACCGGCTGCACAGTTTCGCGCGTACCACGGCGATATTGGATCAGATGGGCCTGAACGTCGTCGACGCACGCTTGATCACCAGCGCGAACGGTTTCAGTCTGGAAACCTACGTGGTGCTCGAGGACAACGGCACGGTGATTGCCGACCCCGATCGGATACAGGAAATCGAGCGCGGACTGTGGCGCAATCTACGGCAGCCCGAAGATTCGCCGCTCACCGTTACCCGCCGCGCACCGCGCCAGGTGCGCATGTTCTCGACCCCGACGCAGGTCAATTTCAGCCTCGATTCCCGCAACGGCCGCACGATTCTGGAATTGATCGCCGCCGATCGGCCGGGACTGCTGTCGGAGGTTGGAAAAGTCTTCAAAGCGGAGCGTATCGCGATCAACGGCGCCAAGATCATGACGGTCGGCGAGCGCGCCGAGGACGTTTTCTATATCACCGATTCGAATGGCAGCATTCTAACGGACGAAGCATGCCAGCGAGTACAGGATTCGTTGACGCGCGCACTCGATCGCCGTGATCCTACACGCGCGTAACCAACCCTCGGGAACCATGCCATACAACGATCTGCGAGCGATCATCGAAGACGCTTATGAACAACGGGCGCAAATCACGCCCCAGACCCGGTCCCCTGAGGTGGGCAACGCAGTCGAGACCGCACTCGAACTGCTCGACGCGGGAACCTTGCGCGTCGCCGAGAAGCGGGCCGATGCGTGGCATGTGAACGAGTGGCTGAAAAAGGCGGTGTTGCTGTCGTTTCGGATCGCCCAAAACGCACCGCTGGCGGCCGGCGCGCTGTCGTTCTACGACAAGGTGCCGCTCAAGTATGGCGGCTGGGACGAAGCGCGGTTCGAAGCGGCCGGCGTGCGCGTGGTGCCGCCGGCGACGGTGCGGCGCGGCGCATTCGTCGCGGCCAACGTGGTCTTGATGCCGAGCTACGTGAATATCGGCGCCTATGTGGATTCCGGCACTATGGTCGACACCTGGGCCACCGTGGGCTCCTGCGCACAGATCGGCAAGAACGTGCATTTGTCCGGCGGGGTGGGCATCGGCGGCGTGCTCGAACCGCTTCAGGCCAGCCCCACCATCATCGAGGACAATTGCTTCATCGGCGCGCGCTCCGAGATCGTCGAAGGCGTCGTCGTCGAAACCGGCGCGGTGATTTCGATGGGCGTCTTCATCGGGCAAAGCACCCGCATCTACGATCGAGAGCGCGATGAGATTCTCTACGGCCGGGTGCCCGCCGGATCGGTCGTGGTGCCCGGCACCCTGCCCTCCGCCAACGGCAAGTATGGGCTCGCCTGCGCGGTCATCGTCAAACGCGTGGACGCGCAGACGCGCGCCAAGACGTCTCTCAACGAACTCTTACGAAATATTTAGGACTTATCTAGGCGCTGCGCGCCGACTCTACGGGGTCGAAACGCATTGCGCTACGCAGTCCCTGCTGCGCGCAAGCCCTGGGTGACCGTCCTTGGTCACCCGTGCGACGCATGCGTCGCACCCGTCCGCGATTACCCGAAACGGCCGGTGATGTAGTCTTCGGTCAGTTTTTGCTGCGGGTTGGTGAAAATCAAATCCGTGGGTCCGATCTCGATCAGATCGCCCATGTGGAAATACGCGGTGCGCTGCGACACGCGCGCCGCTTGCTGCATGTTGTGAGTCACGATCGCGATGGCATAGTTCGCCTTCAGTTCGTCGATCAGGTCCTCGATCTTGGCGCCCGCGATCGGGTCCAGCGCCGAGGTGGGCTCGTCCATCAATATGACTTCAGGGTTGACCGCAATGGTGCGCGCGATGCACAGGCGCTGCTGTTGACCGCCGGACAGACTCGTGCCTGACTGCGATAGTCGGTCCTTGACCTCGTCCCACAAGCCCGCGCGCTGCAAACTCGTGTTGACCAGCTCGTCCATGTCGCTCCTGTTCTTCGTCAGCCCATGGATGCGCGGTCCGTAGGCGACATTTGCGTAGATCGACTGCGGAAAAGGCGTCGGCTTCTGAAACACGATGCCGACGCGAGCGCGCAGCTGCGCGACGTCTTGTTTCCGATCGTATATGTCTTGTCCGTCGAGAGTTATCACGCCGTCCACGTGCGCGCTCGGGATCGTGTCGTTCATGCGATTGAGGCAGCGCAGAAAAGTCGATTTCCCACAGCCCGACGGACCGATCATTGCCAGCACCTGATTGCGTCCGAGATCGAGGCTGACATCCTTCACCGCATGCTTGTCCCCGTACCGCACGTTGACGCCGCGCGCGGTCATGATGGGATCATAGACAGAATCACGCACACGCGGCGCCGCCGCGACGTGAGGACTTGCCGGGGACGCGCCGGGCGGCGGCGAAGCGCCGGGCGCCGCTGCGCCGCCCGGTGGGGGCGCGGCCGTAGCGCGATTCCTGAGGGGAGTTTCTTTCACGGCGATTTCTCGGCCCTAGCCGAAGCGCCCGGTGATGTAATCGTCCGTCTTGCGATCTTTCGGCGAGGTGAAGATTTCGCCGGAGGGACCAATTTCAACGAGATCGCCCAAATACATGAATCCCGTGACGTTGGATACACGCGCAGCCTGCTGCAAATTGTGCGTGACTACGACGATGCAATATTTCTCGCGCAACGCCTGTAGGGTTTCCTCGACCCGCAGCGTGGAAATCGGGTCGAGAGCCGCCGTCGGCTCATCGAGGAGCAGCACCTCCGGCTGCACGGCGATGGCACGAGCGATGCACAGCCGCTGTTGCTGGCCGCCGGAAAGACTGCGGCCGTCGGCAAGCAGTTTGTCCTTGACCTCGTCCCAAATCGCAGCATCGCGCAGTGCGGACTCGACGCGTATTTTGAGATCGGCGTTGCGCACGCCCCCTGCCAAGCGTAATCCGAACGCGACATTGTCGAAAACCGACATCGGGAACGGCGTCGGTTTTTGAAATACCATGCCGACCCGATAGCGCAATTCGGCTACATCGACCGAGGGAGCCAAGATGTCCTTGCCGCCGATGAGTACCTCGCCCTCGGCGCGCTGTTTCGGGTACAGCGCGTACATCCGGTTGAGCACGCGCAGCAATGTCGATTTACCGCAGCCGGAGGGTCCGATGAACGCCGTGATGGAGCGATCGGCCAGGCTCATGTTGATGTTGTGCAGGGATTGCAATTCGCCGTAATAAAAGTTCAGCGAACGAGTCTCGATTTTCGGGGGCCCGGTGTCGACGATTTCCGGCGCAGCGGCCAGAAACTGCCCACGGATCTTCAAATGCCTCGGTGGTTTGGTCGACGGTATCATCGTCCGGAACCTCGATCCGTCTGCAGCATCGCCAAGATGACGCGCGCGGAGATGCTCAAGATCAAGATGCTCACGGTGATGATGAGCGCGCCCGCCCAGGCGAGATTCTGCCATTCCTTGTAGGGACTCAGAGCAAACTGGAAGATGACTACAGGGAGGTTGGCCATCGGCGCATTCAACTGCGTGCTCCAAAATTGATTGTTGAGGGCGGTGAACAACAACGGCGCCGTCTCGCCGCTGATGCGCGCGATTGCCAATAGAAGGCCGGTAACTATACCGCTGCGGGCGGCCGGATAGAGCACGCTCACGATGGTCCGCCACGTGTAGGCGCCGAGTGCCGCGGACGAATCCTTCATGCCCAGCGGCACCAGGTTGAGCATGTCCTCGGTGGTTCGCAACGTCACGGGAATCGCCAGGATCGCGAGCGCCAGACCCCCCGCGATCGCCGAAAAATGCCCCATCTTGACCACGACGATCTCATAAACGAAGAGCCCGATGATGATGGAGGGTGCGCTCAACAGCACGTCGTTGATGAAGCGAATGACGGTGCTCAATGGTGAGTTGCGACCGTATTCGGCCAGGTAGGTTCCCGCCAATATCCCGATGGGGGATCCGATCAAGATGCCGATCAGAGTCATGACCCCGCTGCCGTACAGTGCATTGAGCAATCCGCCTTCGCTGCCGGGCGGCGGAGTCATCTGCGTGAACAAATGCCAGGACATGCCCGCCACACCGTGGGTAATCAGTGTCCATAGGATAGCCGCCAAGCAGGCCAGACCCGTCAAGGTCGCGGCCAATGACAGCGCCAGGAACACTCCATTCTGTATCTTACGGAGCAGGCGTCGATTCATGGTCTATGCCGACACCCGCCGCTCGAGCCGACGCAACATTGCTTGGGCCGCGGCAATTACCGTAAAGGTGATGAGAAACAACAGGAGGCCGAGCGCGATCAGCGACGACGTGTATAGGTCGCCGACCGCTTCGGTGAACTCGTTGGCGATGGCTGAAGAAATCGTGGTTCCCGGCGCCAGCAACGAGGTACTGATGCGATGCGCGTTGCCGATCACGAATGTCACTGCCATGGTCTCGCCGAGCGCACGTCCCAATCCCAACATGATTCCGCCGACGATGCCCGCACGTGAATGCGGTACCACGACGTTCCAAATGACCTCCCAAGTGGTCGCCCCCAGGCCGTAGCCCGATTCCTTGAGCATGGGCGGCACGGTGTCGAAGACGTCGCGCATGGTCGCCGCAATGAACGGCAGGACCATGATCGCCAAAACCACCCCGGCCGTCAGAATGCCTATTCCAAAGGGCGGTCCGGTGAAAAGCTTGCCGATGCCCGGAAGCGGGTGGGCGTGTTCGATCAGCCAGGGTTGAACGTGCCGCTGCAGCACGGGCGCAAGCACGAACAACCCCCAAATTCCAAAAATGATGCTGGGAACCGCCGCCAACAACTCGATCGCCACGCCGATCGGACGTTTCAACATCGGCGGGCACAACTCGGTGAGAAACAACGCAATTCCGAATCCGGTCGGCACGGCGATTGCCATGGCAATCAACGACGTGACCACGGTGCCGTAGATCGGCGCCAGCGCACCGTACTCGTCGGTCACCGGATTCCAAATTTCACGGGTCACGAACGAAAAGCCGAAGTGCCTTACCGCCGGCCAGGCGCCGCGCAGCAGCGATATCGCCACACCTCCCAGGATCAGCAGCACCATAACCGCAGCCGCCAAGGTTCCGGCCCGGAAGATCCTTTCATAAATCAATTGCTTTGCGGCGTGCCTCGGATCGATGATCGCCACGATGTCAGTTTCGCTCCCACCACATCCGAAAGCTGTCGAAGCCGGCACATGCTAGCCGTGCCGGCTTCGACCACATATTCAAGCTCAAGACTTGAGACTAAAGTTCGGCCGGGCTACTTCCCGCTCCAAACGGGATGGCCGCCTGCCGTGATGGCCGAGGTCCAAGTTGCCTTGACCTGGGCAATCAGCGGCGCCGGCAGCGGCACGTAATCGAGTTCAGCAGCCATGGCGCCGCCATCCTTGTAGGCCCAAGCGAAGAACTTCAGCGCTTCACCAACCGCCGCTGCGTCTTGCGGTTGCTTGTACACAAGAATAAAGCTTGCGCCCGTAATTGGCCAACTCTTAGCGCCATCCTGGTCGGTCAGGATCAAATAGTAGCCTTCCGCATGGGTCCAGTCGGCATTGCCTGCCGCAGCCTGGAACGATTCAGCGCTGGGCGCAACGGCCTTCCCCGCCTTGTTGGTCAATTGGGTGAATGCCATTTTGTTCTGTTTGGCGTAGGCATACTCGACGTAGCCGATGGCGCCGTCGGTTTGCGTGGTCATGTTGGCGACGCCCTCGTTGCCTTTTGCGCCGATGCCGGTCGGCCACTGGACGGATGAATTCGCACCGATGGTCGATTTGAACTTCGGACTTTCCTTGGACAAGTAATCCGAAAACAAGAAGTTCGTGCCCGAGCCGTCGGATCGATATACCGGCGCGATCGCGGTGCTGGGCAACGCCAGTTTCGGATTCAGATGCTTGATCTGCGGATCATCCCATTTGGCAATGTCGCCCAAATAGATGGCGGCGATCGTGGCGCCGTCCAATTGCAATTGACCGGGTGCGATTCCCTTGATGTTGACCACCGGGACGACGCCGCCGATGATCATTGGAAATTGCACCAAGCCGGCCTCTTTCAGATCGTCCGGCTTCAGCGGCATATCGGAGGCACCGAAAGTCACGGTTTTGGCTTTGATCTGCTTGATGCCGCCGCCCGATCCGATAGATTGGTAATTGAGACCCACCCCGGTTAGTTTCTTGTAGGCATCCGCCCATTTGGCGTAGATCGGGTAGGGGAATGTGGCGCCGGCACCAGAGATATCTGCCGCCGCAGCCGCCAGACTCGCGCTAACCGCGGTTGCCGCGAGAAAGCATTTAATCATTTTCATAGGAATATTTACTCCGATTCGGTTGCTGGTCTGTAACCTATCCGTGTTGCGGGCGTATGTCTTTATTAAGCTGGATCGACGCGCCACGCCTTTCCGGTATCCCACAGCAGTCGACTAGGCAGTCGCTGTAATCCAAGGTCCGTGAGCATGTTCGGGGTTGGATGTTACCGTTTTGTGACAGTGGCGGCGGTTTACCCAGGCGCCCAGTCGTGGCGTCGATGCATGGGCAATTTTCAGAATGCCGCCCCCGGGCGGTCCGCAACCAGCCGCACTACGGTGCTGAACTGCTCAGTACGCGTCGAAACGCGGCAATAACGGCAGGTTGAGGTCGCCGGATAGCGGGAACGGTTTGATAATTCTGCCACCCGCCCCCAAGGCTTTTGTAGAGCTGGACAAACTGCTCACCCTGGGCCACCTGAGCTACCGCATACTGCTCCTGTAGATCATAGAACTCGCGTTGGGCATCGACGACGTTGAGAAAATCAGTGAGGCCCCGATTGTATCTCCGGGTCGCCAAATCTACTGCCCGTTCGCCGGCCATCATCGCAGTGCTCAATTTCTCCATGCGTACTTGTTGTGCTTCATAGGCGTCGAGGGACGTATCTACCTGCTGCACGGCGTTTAGGATGGTTTTGCGGTAGTTGACCATGCTCGCGCGTGCGGCCAAGTGGGCAATGTCAACCTCCGCGTCGAGTGCGCCAAAATCGAGAACGGGCCACACCGCTCCCGGTCCAAACGACCAAATATGCTTATTGACACTGGGCGTGGTCCCCCAACCTTGTCCCTGACTGCCGATCGACCCCGTGATCACGACTTGAGGAAACAGGTTTGCGGTCGCCACACCGATGCGCGCGGTGGCTGCGGCAAGTTCGCGCTCCGAAACTTGAATATCCGGTCGACGCTTCAAGAGATCGAGCGGAACGCCGGGCGCGGCCGGCGCGGGCATCGATGGAATGAGATCGGGTCTCGAGAGCTCTTGAGTCATCTTCTCGGGATACTCGCCAACCAGCACCGCCAAGGTGTACTGCGCGGCATTCACCTCAGCTTCCACCGGCGCGATCTCCGCTTCCAGTGTTGCGAGTTCGCGAGTCGCCAGCGCCACATCGAGTTCGTTTGTGATACCACGCTCATAGCGAATATTGACGATGCGCAGCGACTCGCGCAGCACATCGCTCGCCTTGTGCAAGATACCCGCACGAACCTGAAATCCGCGCAGATCGACGTACGCGCGCACCACATTAGCCACCACGGAAATGAGCACATCGTAGCGCGCGGCGCGTGCCGCCTGGGTATCAGCCCGCGCCGCCTCGAACTCCCGGCGGAATTTTCCAAATAGATCGAGTTCCCACGCCGCATCAAATCCCGCAATCGTGTTGATTTGTTGCAGTCCAGCACCATTGTCCGCGGATCTGAGCGCCGTATCGGCGCGCCCCTTGGTGAGGTCGCTTCCCGTGCCACGCCCCGCGGCGGCGCTTGCATCTACCTCCGGCAAAGCATGGCCAACCACTACGGCCTCGTAGGTCCGCGCTTGCTGCAATCTGTCCAACGCGATTTCTAGATCCAAGTTGGAGTTGACGGCGCGATCGACAAGAGAGTTCAGCTCCTCGTCATTCAAGGCACGCCACCAGGTCGCCAAATCCGGAGCGGGGGCGGCTTGTTGAGCGCTCGAGGCCGCTGAATTCTCCGCAACCTGCGATGCAAACTTCGGCGGTGCATCGGAGTTTGGCGTGCGATAACTGGGGCCCACCGCGCAGGCCGTCAAGTCAATGACTAAGCCGAGAACGATTAACCGTAGCGCTTTCACGGGATTGCCTTTCAGCGTTTCGCATCAAGGCGTTTGTCGGCGGCATCGGGCTCGTTGACGGCCACCGTCTGGCCCGACGCAATTTGGCTGCTGATGTTCAACACCAGCCGGTCACCCGCTCGCACCCCCGAGGCCAACTCGACCAAGCTGCCGTTATCGCGGGCAATCACAACATCTTCAAATTGGATCTTGCCCCTGGCATCGACCTGCGCGACTTGTGTGCCGCTTGCGCGGAATATCAGTGCGGCGGCGGGCACTTCGACCAACCCTCGAGGAGGCAGCCTGAAAGCGATATTCACGTACATGCCGGGAACCAGCGCATGATTGGTGTTGGGCATGTCGACTTCCACTCGCATGGTGCGGGCCTGCGCGTTGATGGATTGCGCGGATCGCGCTATTTTCCCGGAAACAACACCGCCCACTGCACCAGTTGCGCGTATCTCGGCGGGCACCCCGGCATTCATCAATTCCCCCGAGGCGCTCTGCGGCACGTCCACGAATACGCGCAAAGGGTCGGTCTGCGCCATGCGATACAGCGGCGTCGTTGTGGATCCGCTGCCGGCCGTTACGAGGTTGCCGATGTCGATCTTGCGTTCCGTGATGGTCCCGTCAAAGGGAGCATTCACTTGTTTAAATTCGGTCAACGCGTTGTATTGATCGACCTTGGATTTCTCCAAATTAACTTGTGCGTCGGCCGCGTACAGTCGCGCCTCCGAGCTTTCGTAGTCCGCCTTTTTGGATTCCCGCTCTTGCTCGGACACCACTCCTTTTGGAGAATCTCGCCATCGCTCGTTGGTTGTTTTGCTGAATTCGGCTTCCGCCTTGCGCGCCCCCACTTGCGCCTGCGACGCTTTGAGTTGCGCCCGCGCCGCTTGCAACTCGGCATCGAGTTCGGGTGTCTCGATGATTGCGAGCACCTGGCCCTTCTTGACGTGATCGCCGATGTCCACCAGCCACCTCGCCACATAGCCGTTGACTCGAGCATAGATCGTCGTTTCGTACCAGGCTGCAGTCTCGCCCGGAAGGACCAGATCCTGTCCGACTGTGGCCGGCCGGGCCATCACGACATCCACGGGTGGTGGCGTCGAGTAGACAGTCTCACCGGCCATCGCGACGGCACGTGCATGGAAATAACGATCCACGATCACCACCAGAAAACACACCGCCAAAAGAGCAAGCGCAATGCTTACGCTCCTCTTCGTGCGTCTACCCGTCGCGGGATCGAAAGTCGTAGGCACGTCGTGCTCCGCACGCGAGCCATCGTCTGGATACTTGCTGCGAGACGGATCCTCGCTCAGAAGAGGCCGGTTCGCGGGCTGTTCTGGGTCATGCGGTTGCATTGGCTCTACCTTTAACGTCGAAATCAGTGACAGCGGTCGGCTGGCGTCGCAGCAACCGATACATGGTGGGCACGAAGATCAGAGTCGCAAAAGTCGCGAACAGCAAACCGCCAATCACGGCCCTGCCCAAGGGCGCATTCTGTTCACCGCCTTCTCCGATGCCCAGTGCCATCGGCACCATGCCGAGAATCATCGCGCCAGCGGTCATGAGCACCGGCCGCAGCCGCGTGTAGCCTGCGGATATCGCAGCGCGCAAAGGGTCGTCGCCGGCCGCCGTAAGTTGATTCGCGAAACTTACCACCAAAATACTGTTCGCGGTCGTCAAGCCAATGCACATCAGCGTGCCCATGAGCGCCGGTACGCTCATCGGGGTTCGAGAGAGGAACAGCATCCATAGTACGCCGCCCAGGGCAAACGGCACTGCCATCAATACTATGAGAGGATCGATCCAGCTCTGGAAATTCATGACGAGAAACAGGTATACCAGGACGATCGCAAGTGCGATGCCGGTGAAGAGGCCCGTATAGCTCTCGCGCATCGTCTCCACCTGGCCGCTTAAGGTCACCTTCAATGCTTTCGACGCATCCGGGCGATGTGCATCCAATACCTTGTCGATGTCTCGGGCAGCGCCATACAGGTCGCGGTCCTGCACGTCCGCATGTACATCGAATACTGGGCGGATATTCAACTGCGACGTCACCATGGGAACCGCTTCGCGGCCAAAGGAGGCCAGATTCAACAATAGCTGCCCGGACGTCGCGCCGGCTCCCGAGGTCACGGGCATGGTCTGCAGATCCTGCGACGAGTGGATTCGGTAGCTCGGAACTTGAACCACGAGGGGGTAGCTCACGCTGTTGCGAGGATCCACCCAGAAATTCGGCGCCGTTTGCGCACTCGAATTCGTGGCCACGAGGACGTTGTTGGCGGCCTCTTGCTGCGTCACGCCCGTCTGAGTTGCCAGCGCGCGATCCATGTCCACGGTCAGCGCCGGCGCGTTCGGGACTTGAAATACGTGCGAGTCCACGACACCCGCGACGCGCGTCAAGGCGTGCGCGATTTGCGACGCTAGGGCAAACGCAGCGTTCTGATCCGGCCCCGATATTCTGACATCGATCGGCGCGGGTTGGCCGAAATTGAGGACTTGGTCGACGATGTCGGCGGGTTGAAAGAAGAACTGAAGTTCGGCAAACCGCGCCGGCAGCTCCCGGCGCAACATGGCGATTATTTTCGCTGTCGGCCTATGCTTCTGGTTCAGTGAAATCAATATCTCGCCATCCATCGGTCCCACGGTGGCCGAGTCGCTCAGCGCAATATTGATGCCGCTATACGGCAATCCAATGTTGTCGAGCATTGCATCGATTTGATCATTGCCAACAAGCTTCCGAATCTGCGCCTCGACTTCGGCGAAGTATTGCTGGGTCTTCTCTAACCTCGTTCCCGCGGGTGCCCTGACGTGCAGACGCATCTGCCCTGCGTCCACTTGCGGGAAAAAATCGCGTCCTAACAACGGAAAGAGAAGCGCCGACACCACAATCAATACGACGAATGCCGACACCGTCAGACGCGCCTGAGATAGAGCCCATGAAAGTGTATTGCGGTAGTTTTCCCGAAATTTCTCGAACCCTCGTTCAAATCCCGCTTGAAAACGGACAAGGAAATTCTGAGGGCGGACATGCCCTTGGGTCGGCTTGTGCGCGGAGGCGAATTCATGCACAGCGCGCTGCATCAAATGATTGAACAGCACCGGTACCATCGTGAACGAGAGCGCGAGGCTCGCCAGCAACGATCCGATGACGGAAAGCGACAACGGAGAAAAAAGATACTTTGCGGTGCCTTGCAGCAGAAACACGGGGACGAAGACAATACAAATGCAAAGAGTAGATAAAAATGTAGGGATCGCCACCTCGTTGGCACCGACCACGATGGACTGATGCAGTGGCTCACGCATCGCGACGTGGCGTTCGATGTTCTCGATGACGACCGTGCCGTTGTCGACGAGAATGCCGATCGCCAAAGCAAAACCACCCAAGGTCATGGTGTTGAGTGTTTGTCCGGTGAGCTTGATAAAGAGTACGGCAGTGATGATGGAGAGCGGGATTGCGGCGAGAATGATCAAGGACAGCCGCACGTTGCCGAGAAACAAGATTATAACGAGTGCGGTCAGCCCCGCCGCCATGCACGCGCTCAGGAGCACGCTTTTGAGCGCCGCTCTCACGAATACGGATTGATCGAACAGGGCTTTTACCGTTACGTCTTTCGGCAGCACTTTTTTGATGTCGAGCAGCGCCGCTCGCACTCCGTCGATCACGGCGAGAGTGGACACGCCGCCGGTCTTTCGGATCGACATGAGCGCGCCCGGAGTCCCATTGACGGACACGGAATTCGTCTGAACCTGAAATCCATCGTGCACATGGGCGACGTCGCGCATGAATACCGTGCGTCCGTCGACTTGTTTGATGGGAAAGGCATTGATGGTTTCGATGACGTCCGGCGAGTTGTTCATGGCCAAGGTGTAGTCCTTGTCTCCGATCTTCACGTCGCCCGCCGGAAGAATGACATTTTGGTGCTGCAAGGCGGTGCTCACGTCCGACGCGGATAGGCCGCGAGCCTGCAGCGCCTGTGAGTCGAGATCCGCCATGATGACCCGCGGTTTGCCGCCGTAGGGATAGGGAACCTCGGCGCCGTGAACCACCGCGAGAGCGGGTCGAATGATGTTCTGGCCCAAATCGTTGAGCTTGGTATCGGGCAACGAATTGCTCGAGAGACTCAACTGGATGATGGGCACGTCCGTCGCCCCGTAGCGCAGCACCAGCGGCGGTGTGATGTTGGGCGGCATGTACTTGAGCACCACCAGTGCGCTGCTGGCGAGCTGGGAGACGGCACGCGTGACATCGGCGCCCTCGTGAAGATAGATTTTCTCCACGCCGACGCCTTCGTAGCTCACGGCTTCGATGCGTGATATGTCATCGACGATGGAGGCGAGCTGCCGCTCGTGCAGCGTCAAAATGCGGTTCTGCATGTCCTGGGCACTCATGCCGTTGTAAGTCCACACGACCGCAACTACCGGAATGTCGATTTCCGGAAAGATGTCGATGGGCATGCGCAACGCCGCGCCAATACCCATGAGCGTGACGAGTATCAGGACGGCCACGACGGTGTAAGGCCGCTTTAGCGCAGTTTCGACGACGGACATTCAGGGTCCTCTATTGCAATGCGCACAATCTAGACGAGGCGAGACCAGACGTCAGGAGCCGAAAGTCATGACTCGATATGACTTTGGTCACTTTCTGCTAGTGACTAAAGTCACTTTTTCGCGCCATCAGGAGGCCGGCCGATCCCAAAGCGATTTATTTGGGACGCGGCTGCTTCCGCGACAAGAGGGCAAGTTCGGTCCTTGTGTTGGCGTGCAGCTTTTCCATGATTCGACTGACATAGTTCTTGACGGTGCCTTCGGCAAGAAACAGCGTGTTAGCGATCTGTCGGTTGCTCATGCTCTCGGAGATGAGCTGGAGAATTTTCTCCTCTTTGTCGCTCAACGGCTGCGTGTCGAGTGTTGCTGCCCTTTGCGCCGACGGATCCTTCTCGGATGTGGGCTTATTGGGAACTCCCTCGCGAACAGGTTCTGCATTGGACACCGGCGCGAGGCGCCGGAACTGGTCCATTACTTTACGAGCGATCTGAGGGGTCAATCGAGACTCGCCGCGCCGCAAGCCACGGATTGTTTCCAGCAATTCATGCTCGTCCGCATCTTTCAGCAGGTAGGCTTGCGCGCCCGCGCGCACTGCTTCGAACACCGTTTCATCGTCATCCAGCGTCGTCAAAACAAGGACTTGCGTTTTCGGAAGAGCACGCGTGATCTCGCGAGTAGCGGCAACCCCTCCTTTGAGCGGCATGTGCAAATCCATCAAAATCACATCGGGATGCAGCAACTGCGCAAGCTCCACGGCTTCGACGCCATTGCGCGCTTGCCCTACGACCTCCATGTCGGGCTGCATGGACAGCAATATGGCGGCGCCTCGCCGCACGAGTGCCTGATCCTCCGCAATGATGATTCGGATCGCCGGATGAGTGATTCGTTCATCGGGTGTCACGCGATGGCCCTCTGCCTAAAGCACCATCATGCGACTGGCGAAGCATCGTTTGGAAGTGACTTTAGTCACCTATTGACGTGGCGCGGACCAGCCCGGAACACGCGCCACAGCTGCTCGGGGGTAAAATAGGAGTACCCGGCCGATCATCGGCGTCCGCGCGGCCGAATTGCTGGCGCCCGACTTAAGCGTCTCGAGCGCCCGTCAGGCGTGATAGTCCGTTGATACGGTCTGATCGACCGGCGCGCGCGCGCCCATCGCGTTGAACACCGGCGTCAGTACCGCCGCCACGATGAGGTTCAAAATCACGGTGTATACGGCGGTGTAGCCTGGAAAGGTATGCCCGCCCACCACCAACGGAAAGGTCGGCGTCAGTTTCGTCGCGATCGCCATCGCCGTGCCCGCAAACGTGCCCACCGCCCAACCGACGAGCAGTGCCCAGGAGTTGAACCACCGCGTATACACGCCAAGCATCACGGGCGGGAGAGTTTGAATAATCCAGATGCCGCCCAACAGTTGCAACTGGATGGCGTATTGCGTCGGTACGAAAAGAATGAATACCAGCGCCCCGGCCTTGACGACCAGCGACACCAGCTTGGCCATCTGCGATTCCTGCTTGTCGGTCGGATTCTTGTTGATGAACTCTCGGTGAATATTGCGCGTGTAGAGATTTGCGGCGGCGATGGACATGATGGCGGCGGGCACGAGCGCGCCGATGCCGATGGCGGCGAAAGCGATGCCCACGAACCAAGACGGAAAACTGTGGAGCAACAGCGCGGGCACCGCAAAATTGTTGCCGAACTGTTTGAACCCTGCGGCGTATTCAGGAAGCTTGTCGACCCCGGCGGCGATGACGAAGAAACCGAACAGTGCCAGCAGGCCCAACATGAAGGTATAACCGGGCAACATCGCAGCGTTGCGTCGAATGGCATGCCCGCTGCTGGCGCTCAGGATCCCGGTGAGCGAGTGCGGATAGAGGAACAGGGCAAACGCCGAGCCCAGCGCCAAGGTCGCGTAGGCGCCGTAGGCACCGGTGGTATTCGGCCCAGGAACCGCCAGCAGAAGCTTCTGCGCGGGAACGGCTGCAAAAATCTTGTGGAAACCGCCCAGTTCGACCGGGATGACGATGATGGCGGCCAACGCGGTAACATAAATCAAGATATCTTTGACGATTGCGATCGACGCCGGTGCGCGCAGTCCGCTCGAATACGTGAACGCGGCCAGCACCACGAAGGCAACGAGCAACGGCAAATCGGCCGCCCACCCCGCACCCGAGATACCGAGCGCGCCGATCACCACCTGGATGCCCACGAGCTGCAGGGCGATGTACGGCATGGTCGCGACGATGCCGGTAACGGTCACCGCCAGCGCCAGCCAGCGATTGCCGAAACGGCCGCGGACGAAATCGCCGGCGGTGATGTAGCCATGCTTGTGGCACACATGCCAAAGCCGGCGAAACACCAGGAATAGCAAAGGGTAGATGATGATGGTATACGGAACCGCGAAGAATGCGACGGCGCCGGCGCCGAAGGCGAGCGCAGGAACCGCAATGAAGGTGTAAGCGGTGTAGACATCGCCGCCCACCAGAAACCAGGTGATGAGGGTACCGAAACGCCTTCCCCCCAGTCCCCATTCGTGCAACTGATCCAGGTCGCCTTTGCGCCAGCGGGCGGCGGCGAACCCCAACCACGCAATGAAGCCGAACAACGCCACGAAAATGCTGAGTGCAATCCAGTTCACATCCTGCACGACAATCTCCCGTCGATTGGTCTAGTTCTTATTAGTCAATCGCTGGTGGCAAAATAAACGATCGCCGTGAAAATCGCACTCACGATGACCCACAGAAGCTGGAACCAGTAGAAGAACGGGATGCCCAGCAAGGTGGGTTCGATTTTATTGTAGAAGGGGGGCCATAGGGCGACGGCGAACTGGATGACGAAGAGCAGGTACCACCAGCTCCACCCGCCGCGCTTCTTTTGCGCGTCCATCATTGCGTGAACCTCCCTCAGCCAGGCGTCAGAGGCTGATCGTACCCGCATGGGTGCACTCATGTCGACCTCATGGCCTCAAAGCCCAAGGGCCACGAGGTCGACGTGATTGTAATCCGCTAGAACTTAAACCGCACACCCATCGTGGTGGTGATGTCCGTCGTGTGAAAGAGGTACCCGTTCGCGAGGCCGTCGCGCACGCCGGAGTACATCGCACCGACGAAGGCGTCGAAACGCTTGGACAGACGATAGTCGGCATCGAACGAGATGATATCTTCGGTGCCGCTGCAGGTGCCGGACTTGTTGGTGGAACAGCCCGCATTGGCGCCAGTGCCGTACGCGTTCTGCTTCACGCCATAATAAGCCCCGACCAGGTCTAGCTCCGGAATAACGGTGTACCGTACACCGGCCCAGTACACCTGCAATGTCTTGTCGTTGACGTAGGTCGATGTTGGGCCGCTCTGAGAGTTCACGTAGGCTATTCTATAGGCGGCAATGTCAAATCCAGCCTTCAACGGGGAGTCCGGATTTGCGTACTGGATGTGCTCATAGCCGCCAAAGAACTTCAACACGCCCATGTTGTACAGGCCCATGAAGGCGTAGGCCGTGTTGTCCGAGATCGTCGCCGCCAGCGCATTGCTGGGGCTCGCCGCAATGCAGCTTGTGCCGGCCGGCAGGGGATCAGGGCACAAGCCCGACAGGCCGGCCACTTGAGCCGCGTTGAGTGCCCCCACCGCAACCGCGTCCTTTATCTTGGTGTAGTAAACATCGGCCGAGAAGCCCGCGTAATCCCCGCCGAAAGACACCTCGTAGGCCGTGTTGGCGCTGCCCGTGGATTGATTGAATTTGTATTGGGCCGACAGGTGGGCCCCAACCCCCTCCGCCGGCTTGAACGACCCCACGTACTTCACCGACGAATCGAGACGGCGATTCTGAGTATCGCCGCCGCCGGCGGGGCCTCCCGAAATGCCGATGTAGGAAAATGCCTGGGACGCGTAGTTCGGGTCGTACTTGGAGATGCCGTCGGCAAGCACGGTGTTTTGGCGGCCGAAGGTGAACGTCCCGAAAGTCTTTGAGCTGAACCCGGCATAGGACTGTATGAAGGTCTGACCCGAGGCGCTCGAATCCACATTGGTGTTCTGAGTTGCCAGGGACCGGCCGTTGTTCTGTACCAGCGACTTCAAGGCATCGGCGAGTTGGCCGGACTGCGGGTTGATGTACGTCTCCAGTTTGAACACTCCCGACCAATCTCCGATGAGAGGCTCGACGCCTTGCAGGCCGATGCGCGAATTGGCCATGTTGCTCGGCGTAACGCCGGTCACCGAGTTATTGCTGTTCTTTTGAACGATTTCCGCACTGCCGCCGACGAAGTAATCGCTGATGGGCGCGCCATGGGTCTGATTTTGAATGCCGAGGTCAATGATACCGTACAAGGTGATGCCGTGAAAAGTGAGGCTGTCGTCGGTAGCTGCGGCGGGCGCGGGGGCGGGCGCGGGGGCGTTTTGCGCTTGCGCAACTCCCGTCGTGGCCAAAGCGCCCAATAGAACAAGGCTACCCCAGCCCAATCGCGCACGGTGTCGGGCGGTCGATACGATCGGTCGAGCAGTCAAGTTTGCGTATTTCACGGCATTACTCCCAAGTTCTAGGTTCGT
This sequence comes from Steroidobacteraceae bacterium, assembly GCA_036502605.1. Lineage (GTDB taxonomy): Bacteria > Pseudomonadota > Gammaproteobacteria > Steroidobacterales > Steroidobacteraceae > Bog-1198. Next base: position 149,749 of record DASXYI010000161.1, on the reverse strand, counting down.
TGGTTAGGGTTGTTGAATTTAATCTTCCTATTGTTACATATATGTTACAGCCGACAAATATTATGTCCCCTGGGCCTCTTGGGCGCCTAAACTATGTATCTTTTTGGCAACAACCAGAGTAGGGAGCCTGGCGGTAAGCGATGAAACGGACTCCGCTGCTGGTTCTGCAATCGGCCGTTGAGCCGCCCCGGCCCGCCCCGAAGTACCGCCTGGAACTCGCGCTAAAAAGCGACCTGGAATCTGGTAAAGAACGCCTTCTCGTCGGAGCGGTCGGCGCCGCCCAACGCGCCGCCGTCGAAATGCGTGACCGTGTAATCGAGATACCAACCGACATTCTGGGTCAGGTACCAATTCAAGCCCACCGTCCAGGCAGTCGCCTTGCTCGCCTGTGTATTGGGGTCGGCGAACCAACTGTTGCCGGCGCTGTTGCCGGCGCCGTTGCCGGCGTTCGTGAATGTTCTTGGGTCGAGCTTGAGCTCGCTGATTCGCGCCGCCAATTCAACAGCGCCCCAGCCCGGTTGACCGGTGGCATACGGCCGCTTCGGCGTCACGGTCCCGAAGGTCGCATCGTCGCCGGTGAGCGAATACGTGGTGAGGAGTTGCCAGCTGTCGGGTTTGAGGGTGGCGCGACGGACGAAGCCGCCCGTGCCTACGCTGCGTGCCACATCTTGCCGTTCGTGCACGTATTCGGTGAGAAGACCGAAGCTCTTGTAGAAATAATACGCCTGCGGCGAGACGCGCATGCGTATGCCGTCGGCATACGTCGCTCCCGCCACCGGGATTGCTCCTTTCGCATCGCGGGCTGCGTCATAGGTAAAAAAATTGCGTTGAGTTTCGGTCTTGTAGGTCGGCAACAGGGTATTCGTAGCGCTTCCGACTTGATTGACGTAGCTCACGGCAACGCCGGCGCCGAGGCCCTTCAAAGCCGCCAGGTCGGTCGTTTTGAACGGCTGCGCGAAAATTCGCGCCACCCAATCCTTGTCATCATTGCTGTCGACATCCGGAGTGGCATTGGCATCGGTGCTGGTGCCGTCGCTGACTCCGTTGAACCAGCCAACTTGGTAAGTCAGCGTGCCGCTCGCAAACACGTAGGTGCCGGAGACCTGCAATCCCAGGTCTCGATTTGGGACCAGATCGCTGGGCAACCCGAGTTCGATGAGCCGATTGTTCGGCGACAACTGCAGCCGCTCGAGGCCGAAGGGCACTTTGAATTTGCCGGCGGTCACGACGAACAGCGGATTGAAGCGCGCCGCCACGAACGCGTCTTGAATGACAGTTTTCCCGCCCGCGAAATCGGGATTGAAGCGAAAGTCGAACATATTGCCGAACGTACCTTCGATGATCGGCCGGGCGCGACGCAGCAACCACGTGCTTCGCGACCCATCGGGGGTCAGATCGTCGTTGTAGAATCGGCCGTCGAAATCGAACTCGCCGTGAAAGCGGATCTGATCGGCGCCATCGATCGATTGAAACGAAAAGCCGCCGGGACCTGCGAATATTTGCGGCTTGGATTCCGTCGCGGACCCCGCCTGCTGCTCGGTCACCGGATGTGGTTGGCCCTGCTGTTGTGCGGTACGCGGCGGGGACGGCACGGGCGAAGGTGATGGAGCCGCTGCGGGCGCGGGTACCGCGGCCGCCTGCTGCGCAGCCGCTGCGGATTCCTGCGCCGCGGTCGCGGCGCGTTGCGCGGACTGCAGCGCGGCGGCGGTCGCCCTTTGCTGCTCGTCCAGTTTTTCTTCGAGAACCCGTATGCGCTGTTCGAGTTCGTCGACAGTGGGTTTTTTCTTTTTGGCTGGCGGCGCTTTATTCGGCGCCGCGGCGCTGGTCGACGCATCGTCGGCAGCCGCGGCTCGAGCGGCCGAACCGACCAACAGAATGATCAACGCTAGCGCAAACCAAAAGTACTCGCGCGCACCATGTCTCCCGCGTGCGTGGTTCATTATTCTTCATCCGCCCAGAAATAGCCGCGAATTCAGCGGCCGGGCCAGACTATCCGGTCATGGGAATCGTCGAAACTAACATCCGGTCATTTGCATATGCCGACAGAGCATAGCCCTTTCCCTGCTCATGAATCGTGCTCACGCTCTTGTACGTTGGTAATCATGGGGCTCAACAGGCATCATTTGGACGTGACTTCCGTCACCTGGCTTGTAACCCATGACTAGTCATCGCCTCTCGCGATCGCCGAAAACGCTGCTGCGCGGCCTGGATCCTCGGCACAGCCTGGTTGCCGGCATCATTTGGCTGGTGATCGCCCTGGCGGCAAGCTTTGCAATCGCCGCCTCGGTTTGGGTCGGCGGAGTCGCTCGGGAAATCGTTTTACAGCAGCATGTTCGCAGGCTCGCGCTCGAAACCGATCAGCTGGGCTCGGACTTGGGTCAGGCCGTGACTGCGAGGCTGCAGGCGCTGCGCGCCACAGACGGCGGCACGCCGAGCCCGGCAATCTTCGAGCGCTTGGCAACCACTTATCCGCACCTTGGCTGGACCGCACTGGTGAATGCGGCCGGCGTTGTGCTCGCTGGCGACGGAAGCATCGGCCCCGGCACCAACGTGGCCGAACGGCCGTGGTTTTCAGCGGGGCTCAAAGGTCCATGGATCGGCGTCATAGAGGAAAATCGGGCCACCGCGCGGGCGCCCGTTCTCGGCGATCTTGCCACGCCCCTGAAAGATGCCGAAGGGCATGTCATCGGCGTCGTTGCCGCCCATCTTACGTGGCACTGGGCCGGGAGCGATGTGCATCGCCTCAGTGCGACCCTGAATCCAAGCGGCTTCGCGCAAACGCTGGTGCTGAATCGTGCGGATACGGTCTTGGTCGGCGCGGATGAGTTGCGCAATCGACCGTGGGCCGGAGTCATTCTAGCCATGGCACCCGGCACAGACCTCGAGATGCCGGGCACACCACGCTTCGAACGGCTTCCTGACGGTCAGACGGTTTTGGTCGCTCGAGCGGCCGTGAGTGTCGACGGCGAACCGTCGGCGGTGGGTTGGCAGGTGCAGCTCAGCGAACCGAAACAGCAGGTTTATCAGCGGGCGAACGCTTTGGCCGGGCGTATTCTGTGGATCTCGGTCTGCTTGGGGACGGCGACCGCATTCATCGGAGCGCTGGGTGCGCGTCATCTAACGAACCGTCTCAAGCGACTGACGCGATCGGCCGGAGCCGTCGGGCGCAATGAAATTGCTCGCATCGAAGTCCCGAGCGGACGCGACGAGGTCGCTCAGCTTGCCGCTGCCTTCGCCAAGATACTCGACGATCTTCGCCAAGAACGCAGCGACCTGCTGACGCTCAGCAGCGAGCTGGAACGCCGCGTCGCGGTCAGGACACGCGAGGTAGAACGTCTGGCCGAGGAAGCCCGCTACGCGGCGATCGTTCGCGAACGCTTGAAAATTGCACGCGATCTGCACGACACGCTGGCGCATTCCATGATGGCCATGCTCAGCGAGGTGCGCTTGCTGCGCAATCTTCAGCTGCATGATCCGACCGCGCTCCCTGAGGAATTGGTGCGCGCTGAGAAAGTCGCTCACGAGGGGCTGACTGAAGCACGTATTGCGATAGCGCAAATGCGCGTCAACGCGGTGCGCGATACCGGTCTCGGTGCAGCGCTCGCCAAGGCATTCGACCGCTTTGTGAATCACACGGGATTGATTGGCGAATTCACCACCCATCCCGCGGCGGCGCGTTTTGGCGATGAACGTGCCGAAACGTTGTTTCGCATGGCTGAAGAAGCCCTGCGTAACATCGAGCGGCACGCTATGGCCACGCGGGTGGACGTCGCACTGGCGATGCACGGTGAAACACACTTAAGTTTGCGGATCGCGGATGACGGCAACGGTTTTGACCCCTCTACTTCCCGTCCCGGGCACTTCGGGCTCGTCGGGTTGCGCGAACAGGCGCACCTGATCGACGCGGACCTGCGAATCGACAGCGCGCCGAACCACGGGACGACGCTCACGATCCAATTGAGAATCGTCCCGGAAATCCTCTAGCCGCACGATGCGCATGCTGAGCGCGCACGATCGATCGAGGCAGCGATCCTATGGCATGATGAGGACGCAGGCGGGTTCGGAATTCCCCGATCGAAGGAGTCGCGATGCTCATGCCGAAAGACCTTACGGTTCGATTCCGAGTGGACTTTGGCCGCCAGTGTTCCATCGGCATCGGGAAAATTGAGCTGCTCGAGGGTATCGCGAGAAGCGGTTCGCTGTCGGAAGCAGCGCGCCAGATGCGCATGAGCTATCGGCGAGCCTGGCTCCTTCTCGCCGACTTGAACGCAAGTTTCGATGAACCCGTGGCTCGCGCCAGTGTAGGCGGCCGCGGTGGCGGCGGCGCGGTGTTGACGCCGTTCGGTGAGCACTTGATTGCCGGGTACCGGAACATGGAATCCGGCCTGCAGCCGCTGGCGGACACCTACTTCCGCGATTTCGGTAAGCGCGTGAGGCTTCCCCGTTCGCGGCCTCGATCCAAAAAAACCGTCCCGACCGCATCCATCCGGCGGAAGACATAATCTTTTTGACAAAGCTCCAATCGCTCGGGTTGGGAGCTGTTTTTTGAACTGATCGGGTGTAGAGGAGTCATAATAGCTATATCGAAACGTATTGGTGACCTTATGAACAATCGCGCTACGCTCCGTTCAACTCTCGCCTGTGTAGCTGTGTTGGGATTGGTCAGTGGGACCGCGTTCGGCCAAGGTCATGCGGGCGGCGGACACTTCGGCGGCGGCGGCCACGCGTACGCCGGTCACGGGGCGTACGGCGCACGCGGCGGTTACGGTTACGGCGGTTATCGCGGCGGTTACGGTTACGGCGGTTATCGAGGCGGCTACGGCGGCTATCGAGGCGGCTATGGCTGGCGCGGCGGTTACTACGGCGGTTGGGGCTGGGGCGGCCTGGGGCTAGGGCTCTATTTTGCCGCGCTGCCGCTCTACTACTCCACATTCTGGTGGGATGGAATTCCGTACTACTACGCGGATAACACCTACTATCGGTATGACGGCAGCATCGGCCGATACGAGACCGTTGCGCCGCCGCCGGACGTTCAGAATCAAGCCGCTGCGCAAGAGCCGGTCGGAACGGATCTCATTGCCTATCCGAAGAACGGTCAGACCACCGAGCAGCAGGCGAAAGACAAGTACGAGTGTCATCACTGGGCGACCACTCAGAGCGGCTTCGATCCTACCCAGGGTGCAACCGCAGCAAGTGCCAGCGCCACCAAACGTTCCGACTACATGCGGGCCCAGGCGGCCTGTTTGGACGGGCGCGGTTACAGCGTCAAGTAGAGACGAACAGCAGCTCGAGCGTTCTGAAGTAAATCTGGCGCAAGCGCTCGATGTCCTCGACGCGCACGCACTCGTTCACTTTGTGAATGCTCTCGTTGATGACGCCGAGTTCTATGACCTGCGCTCCCATGGGGGCGATGAAACGGCCATCCGACGTTCCGCCTCCGGTCGAGAATTTGGGCCTTATATTGAGCTGTTCGTGCACGGCCCGGGCGGCTGCGTTCGACAATGTCCCCGGCGCCGTCAGGAACGGGTAACCGGAAACGAACCACTCCAGCGAATAGTTCACCCGATGCTTGGCTAGGATGCCTTCAACCGTCGTCTTGAGCGTCTCGACCGTTTGTTCGGTCGAAAACCTGAGATTGAAGCGTGCTTTGAGCTCGCCGGGAATCACATTGGGCGCGCCCGCTCCCGCGGAAATGTTCGATACCTGAAAGGTGGTGGGCTGAAAATGCTCATTGCCCTGATCCCAGGTCCACGACGTCAGCTCGGCAAGCGCCGGCGCCAACGCATGCACCGGATTGTTTGCCAATTGCGGATAGGCAATGTGTCCTTGCACGCCATGCACGGTGAGCCGCCCGCTCAAGCTGCCACGTCGGCCGATTTTGATGGTGTCGCCGAGCAGTCTCTCGCTCGCGGGTTCCCCGACCAGGCACCAATCGATCGTCTCCTGCCGCTCGCGCAGCACCTCGACCACCCGGCGCGTGCCGTCGACCGACGGCCCTTCTTCATCGCTGGTGATGAGGAAAGCGATGGTGCCCTCATGATCGGGGTAGCGGCCGATGAATTCTTCGCTTGCCGTCAGCATGGCGGCTAGGCCGCTCTTCATATCCGCTGCGCCGCGCCCGTACAGGATTCCGTTCTCGATGACGGGCGAGAAGGGATCGGTCCGCCAGTCGTCGATCGGGCCAGAGGGCACCACGTCGGTATGACCGGCGAAGCAGAACGCCGGTCCGCCGCGGCCGCGCTTCGCCCAGAAGTTGTCAACCGGCCCAAATCGCATGCTTTCGACCTTGAAGCCGATAGCCTCGAGCCGCTCGATCATCAGCGCCTGACAGCCGCCATCCGTGGGACTCACGGAGGCGCGCGAAATCAATTCCTGAGTGAGCTCCAGTGCTTTCGACATCAGAACCGCAGCACGGGAGGCCGGCGCCGCAAATTCGCCCAAAGCCCGTAAATATTGAGGGCGACCGCCGCGATCAGTACCCAGGCCGGCATTGCAAGTCCGAGGAAACGCCATTCGATCTTGGCGCATTCACCGGAGCCGGTTAGCACTTTCACGAGCACCTCGGTGAGCGGGAATACCTTGAGCATGAAATCGAGCGATGCGCCGCAAGCCGCTACGGTGCCCGGCGGCAGACTCTGTATGTACAGATGCCGAGCGGCGACGCCGATGGTCGCAAGCGACGCCAATACCAGTAGACCCGTATACACGCGCCGCCCCCATCCCGCCGGATCGTGGGCCGCAGCGATCGCGAAGACGATGCCGATGGCAAAGATTCCGACGCGCTGGAACATGCACAACGGACAGGGCTCCAAGTGCATCACATACTGGGCGTAATACGCATAGGCCAGCAGCGCGGCGCAGGCGAGCGCTCCCCACGCATTTGCGGTACGCGCCGTCATCAGCGGCGTGCGATGGCGTGCGCGGCGTCGATTTGCTTGGCGACATCCTCGAGCGAGGTATGACGTATGTCCTTGCCGTGCACCATGTAGATCACGTACTCGCAGATGTTCTTGGCGTGATCGCCGATACGCTCCAGCGCCCGAACGATCCACATGATTTCGAGCGCCCGGCGAATGGTACGGGGGTCCTCCATCATGAACGTGATGCACTGACGATGAATGGCTTCGTACTCCTCGTCCACCATTCTGTCTTCTTGCGCGGTTCGGAGCGCCGCCTGCGAGTCCATGCGCGCAAACGCGTCGAGCGAGTCATGAACCATCTGCGCGACCTGACGGCCGAGATGCTTGACCTCGCGATACTTGTCCGCGGGACGCTCCATGGTGGCGAGCTGCGAGGCGATGTAGCCGATTTTCTCGCCCTCATCGCCGATTCGCTCGAGGTCGGTGATGGTTTTGATGATGGCGACGATGACGCGCAAGTCGCCGGCCGCCGGCGCCCGCAGCGCCAGAATTCGGCTGCACTCCTCGTCAATGGACACTTCCATGCCGTTGACCTTGTAGTCGTCGGTAGCCACCGACTCGCCCAGCTGGCTGTCTCCCTCGACCAAGGCGGTAATGGCTTTGTGCAGCTGTTGTTCGACGAAACCGCCCATCTGCAACACCTGATTACGTACCTTCTCCAGGTCTTCGTTGAAGCGCCGGGAGATGTGGTGGGTGAGATCGGACGTTTCCATGGAGTTTACCTTGCAACTACTTTAAAACCTGACGTCGCGTCAACGACGCGTCCGTTACATGCGTCTTTTACACGCATCCGCTGCGCGCGTACCAGACGCGCGTTTCATTTACATCCGATTACCGCGCGCGTCAACAATATGCACGATAAATGTGACGTCATGCGCGTGCCGCGGCGCGCAGCGGCGTGTGCCAAATGCGTTGTTGCGGAAAGTGGCACGTGAACGTGCTGCCCTTGCCTTCCGTACTCTGCACGTCGAGCCAGCCGCCGTGGCGCTGTAAGGCATGTTTCACGATGGCAAGCCCGAGCCCGGATCCGCCTCGGTCCCGGGAGCGCCCTCCGTCAACGCGGTAAAAACGCTCCGTCAATCGAGGAATGTGTTCGGCAGGGATGCCGATGCCGCTGTCGATCACCGAAAAGTGCGCGCCTTCGGCGTCGGTCCACCAGCGCATCCGTACCGTACCATCAGACAATGTGTACTTGATTCCGTTCACCAGCACGTTGGTGAATGCGGATTCAATTTCCTGCAGGGAGCCGTACAAGCCGTCCTCCGATTCCAGGTCCAACGACACCTGTCGCGGACGATCGCTGCTCGCCAACGCATCGCGATGCAGGCGCTCCAACATGCTCGGGACATCGATTGGCTCGCGCGGCGCTTCGCCATCGGTGGACTCCAAGCGCGACAGTTCCAGCAAATCCGCGATGATGGTGTTCATGCGCTGCGCCTGCGCACGCATGTCCTTGATCGGGCCGGCCCAGGTCTCGTCGATAGAGGGATCGTCCGCCAGCGTGTCCAAATACCCTGAAATCACCGTCAACGGGGTGCGCAATTCATGCGAGGCATTCGCCACGAAATCCTTGCGCGTCGCTTCCAAGCGCATTTGGCGGGTGACATCCCGCACCAGCAACAAGGACTGGCCGACCCCGTAGGGCACCAGTTGCAGCGCCTGATAGAGCTCGGAGTGCACCGGCGGGCGAATGACCACCGGCGTCGCAAAATCATCCCCGTGAAGATAGTGAACGAACTCCGGTGAGCGGATCAGATTGTCGACTCGCAGCCCGACGTCGATCGGACGCTTCAGGCCGAGCAGCCGCGCCGCCTGGCGATTGAACCAGACGATCTCGTTCTGGCTGCTCAGAATGATGACGCCGTCCGGGAGCGCCGCCGTCGAGCGCCGCAGCTCACGATACAACTGCACCAGGCGCTGCTTGTGAAATTGCTTGCGCCGGTGCAACCGCACCACTTGACCGATGACATCGCCCCAGATGCCGCCGATGTTGGGCGGATCGATCTGCGAGCGCAGCCGCAGCCAGCGGTCCAGTCGATACAGATTCAGCAGCTGCCAGGCCAAATACAGGCACGCCGCGCCCAGCAGCCAAAGCCAAACGGGACCGAACAACAGGCCCAGTACCAAGCCCGAGATCAGAATGCCCGCGAGGCGCGCGAGCGCGAAAGTCCACATCGATGCCATGGGCTTGAGGTTATCTCCTCTTAGGAGTCCCGCGCAGAGAACCGGTAACCGGAGCCACGCACGGTTTGCACCAGTCCCTCCAAGGTATACGGTTCGAGCGCCTTACGTAATCGCCGAATATGCACGTCCACCGTACGCTCTTCCACGTAAGTGTTGCCGCCCCAAACCCGGTCGAGCAGCTGACCGCGCGTAAAGACACGCTCCGGATGAGTCATGAAGAAATGCAACAAGCGGTATTCCGTGGGTCCAAGGGCAATTTCACGTTCGCCCGCACTCACGCGATGGCTGGAATCATCGAGTTTCAGACCCTCCACTTCCACGGTATCCGCCGAGCCGGCCGGCGCAGCGCGGCGCAGCACGGCTTGAATACGCGCCAGGAGTTCGCGCGGCGAAAAGGGTTTGGTGATGTAGTCGTCCGCGCCGCCTTCGAGGCCGCCGACCTTGTCCTGCTCTTCGGCGCGTGCGGTCAGCATGATTACCGGGATTTCCTCGGTATCCTTGGCGCGTTTCAACGATCGTGTCAGCTCCAATCCGCTCATGTCGGGGAGCATCCAATCGACCAACATGAGATCCGGCCGTACATCGACGATACGCGCTCTGGCCTCGCGGCAATCCTCGGCCTCCCGAACCTCGTAACCTGCGCGGCGCAGCCCAAAGGCAACCATGTCACGGATGCTCTTTTCGTCTTCAACGATGAGGATGCGCTTTGCTGTCATGTTTTTGCTAGTCCCTTGATTTTTCTAGCTTGCTATTACAGCCTTGGATTGTGACAGTTCCATGACTACCACGATTCGGCGCCGCAATAAGCCCCTATTTGGGCGCCCGCTGTGCGGCGCCACGCTCGACTTCCGTGAGAGCCACCTTATCCCGCACATACAGCGGCGTCAGGTCGGCCGGGTCCTGCCCTTCTCCGGCTTCGAGTCTGATCGCGCCCAACCGCGCCATGTCCCGGGCATTGGGCAGCGCATCGCATGCGCCGGGCAGTAGAATGACGCCCGGAAGCGCAGCGAGACCGGGGTAAGCTCTGAAGCCGCGGCCGATGCCGGCGAAGGGCCCAGCGAAAGGCACGCTGATCGAAGCGGCGGCCCCGACCGCCGCCGTACCGCGCGCAATCAAACCGCGCTCCGGATCCGCGCTGAAGCAGCCCCAGTACACCTCTCCCATGCGTGCGTCGAGACAGGCCATCGCCTGATCTGTGCCGCCGCGCAGCGCTTGCAAAGCCAGCGCCTCCAGCGTGCTGACTGCCACTACCGGCACACCCGCCCCGAAGGCCAGGCCCTGTGCCACCGACACGCTGATCCTGACCCCGGTGAACGCGCCTGGCCCTACGCTCGCGGCAATACCATCGAGCCTCCCCAGAACACATCCCGCCTCGCCCAAGACCGCGTCGACCATACCGAGAATCTGTTCCGCGTGGCCCCGCCCGACCTCTCTGAAAAGTCCGATAAGACCCTCATCCGTAAGCAGCGCCACCGAGCAGGCTTCGGTCGCAGTATCGAGCGCCAGCACCCGCAAGCTAGCTCCCCGACGAGGCGGCAGGCAGCGCTGCGCGCGCCCTGCCCAAGCGTTCGGCGAGAAATTGCGCGCCGGCGGCAGCGTCTGTGATGACCGGGCTTGGCGGCAACGCCTCTAGGAACACTTTGCCATACCCCTTGGTCTTGACCCGGGGATCACCGAGTACGATCACTCCGAAATCATCGAAGTCGCGAATCAAGCGGCCCACCCCCTGCTTCAATGACAGGACCGCCTGCGGCAATTGATATTCGTGGAATGGATTGCCTCCGCGACGGCGAATGCCCTCGAGGCGCGCTTTCAGCAGCGGATCGTCGGGGGCGGCAAACGGCAGCTTGTCGATGGCGACGATCGACAGCGCCTCTCCTTTCACATCGACCCCCTCCCAAAAGCTGCCCGTGGCCAGCAGCACCGCATTGCCGAGTTCGCGGAACTGATTGAGCAGCGCTTCGCGCGGCGCCTGCCCCTGAACGAGCACGGGGAACGGCGGCTGCGGAAAGCGTGCCTTGAGTGCCGCGACTCCCTCTGCCAAACCGCGATAACTCGTATAGAGAAGGAACGCGCGTCCACCGCTTGCCTCGAGCAATGGCGCACACGCCGCAATGAACTTGTGCGCAAATTCGGGATGCTGCGGTTCCGGCATATTGCGGGGCAGATAGATGCGCGCCTGCTCGCGATAGTCGAAAGGACTTTGGATGTGCAGCGTACGCGCGTCCGGCAAGCCGATGCGGGTCGCGAAATGCGAGAAGTCCTCGCCGATGGCCAATGTCGCTGACGTGAACACCCACGCGCATGGCCGCGCTTCGACGTATCCGCGCAGCCGATCCGCGATTTCGAACGGCGTGAAATGCAGCGACAAACCGCTCGCCGCCGCCTCGACCCAACGCAATCCGGCCTCTTCCGTTACACGACACAACGCGTTCAAGGCTGCGGCCAAACCCTGAGTTCTGCGAGCGCAACTCGCCGTGCCGGCACCGGCGCCCAAACCCTCGAGTTCTTTGGCCAAGTCGGCGAGAGCGGTCTCGATCTCCGCCAGTGCGTCCAAAAAGGATTCGGGGAGGTTCGCCCACTCGTGGCGACCGGCGCCCCCCGGGTAGCTGCCGCGCAAGTCGTCGAGACGCGCCTCCACGATCGCGAGTTCTCCGGTGATCGTCGGCGCCCGCACGGCGGCGGCGGCCAATTCGGCGGTTACGTCGCGCATCAAGATCTGCACCTGCCTCACCGACCAGGTCTGTCCGAAGAACTGCGCCGCGATATCGGGTACTTGATGGGCTTCGTCCAAAATGACGGCCTCGGCTCCCGGCAACAGATCGCCGAAGCCCTCCTCTTTGAGCGCCAGGTCCGCGAGCAATAAGTGGTGATTCACCACCACGATCTCTGCGGCCTGAGCGGCGCGGCGGGCATCGATCACATGGCAGCGAGAGAACTGAGGGCACTCTTGCCCAAGACAGTTCTCGCGCGTGGAGGTGATCATCGGCCAAACCGGCGACTGATCCGGCAGGTCGGTGAGCTCCGCAAGATCGCCGGACTTGGTCGTCGCGGCCCAACGCGAGACTCGCGCGAGGACTCGGGCAACGCCTCGCTCGCCGTTCAAGAGCGAGGGTTGTTGAAGGGTGAGTTCCAGGCGATGCCGGCACAGATAATTCGCGCGCCCCTTGAGCAACGCCACCTTCACCGGCAAGCCCAGGGCCTTCGCCAGCATTGGGACGTCTCGGCGAAATAACTGATCCTGCAGCGTTCGCGTGCCGGTAGAAATGATCACGCTGCGGCCCGACAGGAGCGCCGGTACCAGATAGGCAAAGGTCTTGCCGGTGCCCGTGCCCGCTTCGACGATCAGCGGTTCGAGGCGCAGCAGCGCGCGACCCACGGCGGCGGCCATAGCGGCTTGTTCCGTGCGGTAGGCGTAGCCCGGTAATGCACGTGCGAGCGGACCCGCCGAGCTGAAGACATCTTTATAGTCGGTATCGATACGGCTAGCCTACGATGTTTTACGGGCCTCTACAGCCCATGCTATTTCACGACGGCGCGAAACCGTGCAAACGCGACGGAATTTACCCTGAGAGTATTCTTCAATGTCCATCGTATATGCGTGTAGTCCGTGGGTTTAGCAAGGCTTGAGCTTCCATCCGCACCGACCATGCGCAGATTCTCGGGCCAGTCGAAGCTGTGCCCGCCATCGATCGAGTAGCTCACCTCGGCGCCAGGGCCGGTCGCCGAGTCCGCGAGGTACGCCATGTGAGCGGGAACGGGGTTGACGACGGTGGGCTCCGCCACCGGGGTGGCGCCGCTGTTGCGAATCTCCAGGGTGTAGATCACTTCGTCGCCAGGAACGACGCGGTTGGCCGGCACCAGCTTGACTACCTCACGGCCGTCTTGCATCGCTCGGGTTTCAACCTCGGCGATCACCTTTACCACCAAGCTGCTAGAGGTGGCTTGACCACTCGCCATACATGCCAGGCACAGGGCAACGATCGCGCCGCTCACGGTGCGCGTCATGCGCATTCCGAACGGAAAAAATATTTCATTTAATTTAGTAAAATCATAAGAATATGCCTATAACCTAGAAATGATATCTGATATCACTCTGCGGCCGTTGGAAGGCTGCGATCTGTTTGGTCTCAAGGGTTGGCGAGGCGCTCATCCATCTGTCATTCTGCCGAGTCTAGTACAGACCGATCCTGAGGATTCTCATGGCTACCGCACCGCAGCTTCTAACGTCGCTCGCCTCCTTGAACCGTGATGTATCGAACTGGGTCGACGAGGTGGCACGATTAACCAAGCCGGATAGGATCTATTGGTGTGACGGCAGCGATTCTGAGTTTCAAGCGTTGGAACACGAGTTGGTGGCCAAGAAGGAATTGCTGCCCCTCAATCCAAACAGCTTCCCCGGCTGTTACCTGTCCCGCTCCGACCCCTCCGACGTGGCACGGGTCGAACACCTCACCTTCGTCTGCACCGAGAACCAAGAGGACGCGGGTCCGAATAATAACTGGATGGCTCCGAGACAGGCGCATCAGAAATTGGACGCGCTTTTCGCCGGGTGCATGAAGGGCCGCACGCTGTACGTGGTGCCCTATTGCATGGGACCGATCGATTCGCCCTTCTCCCGCTGCGGCGTGGAAATCACGGATAGCGCTTACGTAGTCCTCAACATGAAGCTGATGACGCGCATGGGTCAGGCGGCATTGGAACGCATCACGCGCGACGGCACTTTCGTGAAAGGGCTCCATTCGACCGGTGACTTGAATCCGGAGCGCCGTTTCATCATGCATTTTCCGGAGGAACTCTCGATCAAGAGCTTCGGTTCGGGATATGGCGGCAACGCGCTTTTGGGCAAGAAGTGCCACGCGCTGCGCATCGCAAGTTGGCAAGGGCGCACCGAAGGCTGGCTCGCCGAACACATGCTGATCGTCGGCATCGAGAATCCTCAAGGAGAGATTCATTATTTGGCGTGCGCGTTTCCATCCGCATGCGGTAAGACCAACCTCGCGATGTTGATTCCGCCGGCGAGCTATAAGGGTTGGAAGGTTTGGACCGTGGGCGACGACATTGCCTGGCTGCATCCAGGCAAAGATGGCCGGCTGTATGCCATCAATCCCGAGTCCGGATATTTCGGTGTGGTGCCGGGCACCAACCCCAAAACCAATCGCAATGCGTATGAAACCATCCGTAAGGACACGATTTTCACCAACGTTGCCCTGACCGCGGACAACACGCCCTGGTGGGAGGGCCTCTCGGATGGCAATCCGGTAATCGACTGGCAGGGACGCCCATACGATCCCGCCAACGGTCCTGCCGCGCAACCCAATTCCCGATTTACGGTCGCCGCGAAGCAGAACCCCAGCTATTCGAAGCTGGCGGACGCCCCTGGCGGCGTGCCGATCTCAGCCCTGGTGTTCGGCGGCCGGCGTCGTACGCTGGCTCCGCTCGTCTATCAGGCGCGCAGCTGGGTGCATGGCGTACTGGTAGGGGCGAGCGTCGCCTCCGAGACCACTGCCGCGATTATCGGCGAGGTCGGCGTGTTGCGCCGTGATCCGATGGCGATGAAGCCGTTCGCCGGGTACAACTTTGGGGATTACTGGTCGCACTGGATCGACGTCGGCGCAAAATTGAAGTCGCCGCCGCAGATTTTTCACGTCAATTGGTTCCGTCAGAACGACGCCGGCAAGTTCCTATGGCCGGGTTTCGGCGACAACCTCCGCGTACTGCGCTGGATCGTCGATCGCTGCAAGGGTGCGGCCGCGGCTCGCGAGACCGCCATTGGCCATCTGCCGAACACGTTGGATCTGGACACGCAGGGCTTGGAACTCCTGCCGGGCGCGCTCGACGAACTGCTCGCTGTCGACCCTGCGTTATGGCGGACGGAATTCGAGGGGATCGCAACCTATCTGAGTGAGTTCGGCCGCCGGGTGCCTCAGGCGCTCAAGACCGAACTTGCCGGGGCGATGGAGCGAGTCGCAACGAAGTCCGGGTAAGTAAAGAAGTCCGGGTATACCGAAGTCCCGGTAAATAAAGCTATTCCTCGCAGGTATACCGAATGACCTGCGAGGAGTTGCTATCCGGCGCTTTACCGAGACCAATCAGCCCTTCGCCGCGAATCTGCATGGAGTCGCGGCGAACGAATGCTTCTTCGCCGTCCTTGCCGATCACGAACGTACCGTTCGTACTCTGATCGACCAAAATGAATTTGTTGCGGTTGAATTCCACGCGAGCGTGCAATCGCGAGATGAGATTGCCCTTGATGACGAGGTCATTCTCTTCGGCACGGCCCATGGTGATGTTCGCGTGGCCATCCTCCACCAAAACTTCCTGGCCCTGATACCGCAGCCTGAGGCGCAAGCCCTTGTTCGGCCGTTCGCGCGACGTAATGGCGATGGCCGGTACCATGCTCGTGATGTCATCGGTTTGCCAAAGCACTTCGAAAAGCGCGACTTCGCTGCTGCGCCCCTTGAGCGTCGCGATGTCGATTTGACGCACCGACGCGCGCCACTCGCTCGACAGCCGCTCGACCATCGTCGCGGTCGTAATGATCTGGCCGGCCTTGGCCTGGCTGGTCATGCGGTTCGCGGTGTGCACGGCAGAGCCAAAAATGTCGCGGTTTTCGAGGACGACCGGACCGAAATTGCAGCCGATCCGAATAGCGACGGTTTGCTCGTCCACCTTTAGCGAGGGATGCAGCACGATCTGCTTTTGCATCTGGGCGGCGGCGTTCAAGGCGTCATCGGCCGTCGGAAACGTCGCCATCACTTCATCGCCCATGGTTTTGATGACCGTTCCATGATTCTGGTCGGTCGCAGCGCGCATCACCTCGATGCAGATGCCCACCATGTCACGGGCACGCAGATCGCCAAGCAATTCATATAGCTTGGTGCTGCCGACAACGTCGGCAAATACGATGGCAAGTTCGATTTCTTTTCCCATACCGCCGCCAAATTATACTTAACCTGGCACTCAACGCTTCAGGCGTTTAAGCGGCCAGGCCCTGATTCAGGATCGGAAACGCAGAAAACAGGACTTCCGGCGCCGA
Source organism: Steroidobacteraceae bacterium (assembly GCA_036502605.1). Classification (GTDB taxonomy): domain Bacteria; phylum Pseudomonadota; class Gammaproteobacteria; order Steroidobacterales; family Steroidobacteraceae; genus Bog-1198. Next base: position 133,606 of record DASXYI010000161.1, on the reverse strand, counting down.
ATCGGGTCGACCGGCAACCTCTGAAAGGAACCGCCGCCACGCGCGAGCACCCTCGCGGCCGGCCATCAGCCCGTGCATATGGCGGCTGACCGAGTGCAGGCGTACCCCCCGCCTAGCCTGACTTTGGGCATAGGCAACCATGTGTTCGACAATCTCCCAGGGCGGCGGCAGGCGCCAGTCGGGGTTCACCACCGCACATTCCAACTCGGCCAACAGCTTCGGGTCATGGTAGGCCGCACGGCCCAACATCACGCCGTCGAGGCCATGATCCAATTGCGCTCGCACCGCCCCTGAATCCGCGAAGCCGCCGTTGATGACGATCGGCAGCGCCGGCCGTTCGCGCTTGAGCCGATGCACATAATCGTACTTCAGTGGTGGAATTTCCCGATTTTCTTTGGGAGACAGCCCCGGGCGCGCCAGCCCACCCAGGATGGCGGCGCGGGCATGAACGATGAGAGCATCCACACCGGCTGACGTTACCGCGTCGACGAACTGCGAAAAGAAATCGTAATCGTCGCGCTCATCGATCCCGATCCGGCATTTGACCGTTACCGGCACTTGCACGGCGTCGCGCATTCGCAGCACGCATTCGGCGACCAACGAGGGCGTGCGCATGAGGCAGGCACCAAAGGCTCCGCTCTTCACCCGATCGCTGGGACAACCGACGTTGAGGTTGATCTCTGCGTATCCGGCGGACTGGCCGAGGCGAGCTGCTTGCGCGAGTTCCTCAGGATCGCAACCGCCCAGCTGCAGCGCGACCGGATGTTCGGCCGGATCGTGCTCGAGCAAGCGACCCGCGTTGCCGCGCACGATTGCCGCCGAAACGATCATTTCCGTATACAGCAACGCGTGCGGCGCGTATAGGCGATGCAGATAGCGGCAGTGGCGGTCTGACCAGTCCATCATGGGGGCAACCGACAGCCTCCGGTCGAGCGGAGCGCGTTGTTTCACGGAGGGGATGCCTGATTTTGGAGTGCTTTCCATGCGGTGCGTATCTGCGGTATTTCTGCGTATTCGCGCGAGTTTATGAGTTGCCGGAGAGGTATAGAGGGACAAGAATACCTTGTCTCTCAGGGTGCGTCATGCCAACGATCAAAGCCTCCAAGGAAGCTGAGATTCTGGTCGAACAGAAGCTTCACGCGGGAATCAGGACACCGCGCTCCCGATCCGACAGTCCGCAGAGCTTTCTTGGTGGCGCGGATTGAATCCTTGATCCGTTGGCAGATGTTCCAACACTGCGACGACCGCTGAATGATCTGCTCGGACCAAAAAGTCGCGCCACGCTATTCGAACTCGAGGTCGCATCGTGGTTTGCGAATCGCCACGTCAAATGATCTTGCAATATAGAAGTACCACTTCTATCTTGCATAAATGATACCTCGATCCGCCGAAGCTGCACTGAAAGCCCTCGCCGGGCAATTTCCTGCTGTAATTCTGCTGGGACCGCGTCAATGCGGCAAAACCACGCTCGTGCGGCATTTCGTGGATGCACGCTACTTCGATCTCGAGAGGCCCTCTGACCTGCAAGTATTCTCCGGCGATATCGAATACGCCCTACAGAACCTCAAAGAGCCTCTGATCCTAGATGAGGCCCAAACTTTGCCCGCCCTCTTCCCGGTACTGCGCTCGGTGATCGACGAGGTGCGCCGCAAGAACGGCCGGTTCTTTCTACCGGGATCGGTCAGCCCCGACCTCCTCACGAACATCTCTGAGAGCCTCGCAGGCAGGGTTGGCATTTTCGAGCTCACGCCGTTTACCTATTCCGAAGTCGCCGGCCGCCGCGGCATGAAGCTGGAAAATCTGTGGTTGCGCGGTGGGTATCCGGATGCCCTGCTGGCTCGCGATCCGGCAAGCTGGCACGCCTGGCAAGAGTCCTATCTGCGGACATTCATTGAACGAGACATCGCCCGCCATCAGCTCAATTTATCGTCTGTCGAAGTGCGGCGTCTGCTGACGATGCTGGCACATTCTCATGGCGGACTGCTCAACAGCTCCACGCTTGGCCGCTCACTGGGTTACAGCTATCACACGATACAGAGCATCATCGATCTTTTCATAGGATACTTCCTGGTACGCCGACTGCAGCCCTATCACGCGAATGTGAAAAAGCGGCTCGTGAAGGCACCCAAGATCTATGTACGCGATAGCGGCATCCTTCATTACTTGCTCGGAATCGGTACCGGGGATCAGTTGCTGACTTCTCCCGGGCGCGGCAACAGTTTCGAAGGATTTATGATTCAGCAGATCGCCGCGCTCGAAGAGCTGCAGCACTCCGGTAGCGCATTTTATTTCTTCCGGACTCACGCCGGCGCTGAAATCGACCTTCTCATCGATCGCGGCAGCCACCGCGTGGGATTCGAGTTCAAAGCTGGTGTCGCCACCGATGCTAACGACTGGAAGCATCTGCAGACAGGTATCGACGATGGCGTCATTCATCGGGGTTACGTCGTGTACAACGGCACGCGCGGGTTCGCGGTGAGTGACAAAATCCTCGTGATCCCCGCGACGCAGATTCTGTCGGGTAGGCTGGACTAACAATCTCAAGTACTTCGTGGTCAGAGCAGCGCGCGGGCGGCGAAGTCGTCGCAGCGGACTGCCGGATTGCGGCCTGCAGGCGCGAACAACGATCCGTCAAGGTAACGCCGATAACCCGACGGAATCGAAACCGGCGCACATTTCAATATACGTCAGCGTTTCCGACGACAATCATCTACCCATTCTAAGAACAGGGGGGCCGAAGATGATCTTGAACAACAAACGCCGCCGAAAGTGGCTGCACGGTAAAGGAGGTCGACATTTTCGTCTGGTATCTGCCGTGTCGGCGGGAGTTCTGATTACGGCCGGGGCGTATGCACAATCCAGCACTTCCGCACAGGACGTGACCGCCGGGGACAGCTCGGACATCAAGGAGATCGTGGTTACAGCCCAAAAGCGCACTGAACGCTTGGTCGATGTGCCCATTTCGATCTCGGTCGTGAGCCCCGACACCTTAGCCAGCACCAATTCGAAGAATCTAAACGAGTTGTCCGGTGCCGTCCCCGGAATCCAGTTCAACGGCAATGGCGGCGGCGGACGCACCTATCTCAGTCTTCGTGGCACGACGGGCTCCGCCCTGAATACGGGCGACGAACCCGTCGCGGTATACATGGACGACGTCTACCTCGCTCGCGGCGTCACCATCGGCAGTCAGGATCTCTTGGACGTCGGCGCGATCGAGATCGTCCGCGGTCCCCAGGGGACCCTGCAAGGTCGCAACGCAACCGCCGGTGCGATCCTGATGCGTAGCGCCGATCCTACCGACAAGCCGGAGGGCTACATCACTGCCACAGCGCAGAATCCGTCCGAGTTCCGAACCCAGGGTGCCGTTTCTGGGCCGCTCGGCAGCGGATTCGAAGGACGAGTGGCCGCCGGTTATGTGAGTTCCCGCGGCTGGGGCAACAATCTCTTTAACAATACCTATGTGGGCGGGGACTGGAGCGCGCAGATTCGCGGCATCTTGAAATACTCGGGTGATAATCCGCTGACGGCGCGCATCGTCGTGGACTATGCATCCATCACCAATCAGCCGGCGTTGTTTCGCAACGCCGCCACACAGTTTAGTGCGTCGCCCGCGGGACCGCTCGTGGTCACGCCGACGCCCACCGTGCCCCTCCCGCCGGCACAACAGTCAGCCATCTTCGACGACAACAACTACTCTTTAGACCCCAGTACCCGGACTACGGTCAATACAAATGGTCTCTCCGCAAAATTGGCGTACGCCTTTACCAGCATGGACCTCATATCCGTCACCGGCTATAGACGCACAAGTGCCTTCGGCACGAACAACTCTGCGGGCCTCGCAACGCCGCCGCGCTTGGGATTCAACCACAATGACGACACCAGCTCGGAGGTGTCGCAAGAGATGCGGCTGCAGTCGTCCGGCAGGCAGCGTCTGTCGTGGATTTTCGGCCTGTACTACTTCAGCGAAGATCAGGACTATGCGGACGACATCTACAACCTGAAGTTTTCCACCCCCACGAGCACCGGCTCGCTGTACCATGGTAATCAGACCACTTCATCTTACGCAGCGTTCGGCGACAGCACCTTCAGCATAACCGACAATCTCCAATTGGTGGGCGGTGTACGCTACACCCGAGACACCAAGCACTTGGTCGGGGGCATCGCGGTGACCAATTTCGACACCAACCTCGTGACCAACACTCCGTACTTGCCCCCGACGAGCACGTGGACCGATACTACTTACCGCGCCAAAGTGGTTTACCATCCCATACACGATCTCATGTTCTTCGTGGGCTACGGTACCGGCTTTCGCGCTGGGGGATACAATGATTTCGCCGTCCAAGCGCCATTCGCGCCCGAGAAGAACGACTCGTACGAAGCCGGTACCAAAGGCGACTTTTTCGACCGAAAGCTGAGTTTTTCATTGACCGGCTATCACAACAAATACGCCAACCTGCAGCTGCGTGCGGGCGTGCCCAGCGGCGGGGCCATCATCACCAATGCGGCGAATTCAAATATCAACGGGTTCGAGTTCGAAGTGACGGCGATCCCGCTGGCCAATACTCGCCTTGCGGCGAACGGCTCCTACACCGATGCGAAATTCTCCAGCTTCCCGCGCGCGGTCGACGTTTTTAACCACTTCGTCGATGCCACCGGCAATGTTTTGCCCAATGCGCCGAAATGGCAGTACTTCCTGTCGGCCGCACAGGACTTTCCTCTCAAGAACGGCTGGTTGTTGACGGCCGATGCGAATTACCGGTGGCGCGACACGATTTACTTCTATTTCACCAACCAGGATGCATCCACCGAACGGGACGGACCCGGCGGGTCCTTCAACGCGCGTCTTTCGCTTAAGCCCAACGATACCTGGACTGTGGCCGCGTTCGGCACCAACCTCACTAACGCCCGGATTGTCACAACGGACGTGATCACCTTCAGTTATCCCGAGGTCAGTTTGAATAAGCCGCGGGCATTCGGCGTGTCCGCGGAGGCGCATTTTTGACCCCCGCGGGAGAATTTAAACGACATTGGCGCTCCCTCGCCGGCTGCACCATTGCCGCTTCGGTGGGTACGATTGGACTTAACGCCTATACCAGCGGCGCCTTCGTACCGGAGTTGGTTGCCAGAGCCGGTTACTCTCGGGAGCAGCTTTCGGTCGCCACGCTGCTGTTGTCGGGGACGGTGGCGATCGTGGCGCCGTTCGTCGGGCAGGCCGTGGATCGGTGGGGCGCTTTTCGCATCATTGCCTTTGCCGTAATCGGCGAGGTGATGGGTTTCTTCCTGCTCGGCACGGTGCCCGCCGATTTTACCTGGTATGCGAGTGCCATGGTGTTGCTGGCGCTGCTGGGCGCCGGCACCACCCCACCCACCTTTTCCCGCATTGTCACCTCGCATTTCGATCGGCGCCGGGGCCTGGCGTTGGGTCTGATGATCAGCGGCTTGGGAGTGACGGCGATCACCGCGCCCATGCTGCTGACCCAGGTGATCGCGCGACTTGGCTGGCGGGGCGGATATCTGTCCTTGTCCGCGTTGGTGTTTATTTTTGGAGCGATCGGTTTGTTGCTTATCCGCAGCGATTTTGCATCGGCACGAGCGCGCCCGATGCCCGCGTTATCGCAGAGCGGGGATTGGAGCGCGTTGAAACGACCCCTGTACTGGTACATTCTTTTTTGTTTCGCCGCGCCCGCCTTGTTCGGCGGCGGATACCTGTTTCACTTGATCTCCATTCTTCGAGAACGCGGCTTTTCACCCCCGCAAGCGGCGCAAATACAGGCATTGGTGGGCTTTGCCATCATCGCAGGACGATTGATGTCGGGTCTTGCCATGGATCGGATCTTCGCACCCTACGTCGCCGCCGGCGCATTCATGATCACCGCGCTCGGCACGACGCTGCTGCTTTCTTCGCAAGCGCCGTTGTTTTGTCTGGCAGCACTCGGCATCGGACTGACGATCGGCGCGGAGCTCGACATCCTCGCCTTCACCCTATCGCGCTACTTCGGACTGGTTAGCTTCGGCCGTCTCTATGGCCTCGCCTACAGTGTGATGATCCTGGCGGGAGGTTGCAGTCCCGTGCTGATCGCGAAGCTGGCGAGAACGGGAGATTACACCTCGGGTATCATCGTCTCAGCCGTCGGCGTATGCGCGGCCGCGGTCTTGGTCGCCCTCCTGCCGAAATTTAAGAGCCCGCGATCATTGGCCAGCGCGGCCACCCAGGATTCGATGTCGCCGCTGGCGAGCTAGGGCTAAAGAGCCGATACCACCTGGTCCATCGAGCCGAAGATCAATTGGCCAGCCGGGTCGAACGCTTCGATCTTCAGTTGCTCGCCGAATTTGAGGTAGGGTGTAGGCTCGCCTTCCGAGCTGAGCTTGTCGATCGCCCGCTTCTCGGCAATGCAGCCTGATCCCACGACCTTGTAGTTGGCGTTCGACACGGTGCCCGATCCTATGACGGTGCCCGCGCACAGCTCACGCGTCGTTGCGGCGTGCGCGATGAGATCATGAAATCCGAAGGACATCTCGGCGCCGCTCGGCCGGCCGAAGAGCGCGCCGTTCCGGTAAACGTTCACCGCAAGACAAACGCGACCTTTGTGCCAGGCCCCACCCAACTCATCCGGTGTGACCGCGAAGGCTGACATCGAACTCGGGGGCTTGGCATGAATGAAACCAAAACCGCCCTTCATTTCCGATGGGCCAAATGCTCGCAGGCTCCAATCGTTCAACAATGCGACGAGTTTGACGTGGCCCATCGCCTCATCGGCTGAAACGCCGAGCGGCACGCGATCCGTCAGCACAGCAAACTCCACTTCAAAGTCGATCTCATCATCCGTCGACCGGAAAGGCACGCTTCCATGTGGGGGATAGAATCGATCCGACAGACCCTGGTACATCAGCGGGGGAGCCAGTGTGGAACGGGGCTCGAATCCCCACGCCTCGGCAAGAATGTGGTTGTGCGCCAGAAATGCCGAGGCGTCCAAGAATTGAAAGGACCGCGGCATTGCCGCGCTCAAGGACGCAAGATTCACTGGAGTGGCCCCAGAGGCTCGCCCGGCATTCAGAGCAGCATATTGCTTGTCCAGTTCAGGCCGCACCACCCTCCAGTGATCGAGCGCGTACTGCAACGTGGGCGCGGCCTCGGCCTCGACGCAGCTCGCTAAATCACGCCCTACAATAAGCAACCTTCCATCTGAACTCGTTCCCATCTTCGATGCCAACTTCATGGCGGGCCTTGCTCCGCCGGCGACTCATCGAAGATTGCCACCGCGCGCGTCCAGCCGGCCGATGCACGGCGAATTTTCACGGGAAAACAGCACACCGTGTACCCAAAGGCCGGAAGCGCCTCCAAGTTGTGCAGTTTCTCCAGATGACAGTAGCCGATTTCGCGCCCGGCTTTGTGACCTTCCCAAATGAGAGCGGCATTTCCCGATTCCGCATATCGTTGCGCAGTATGGTTGAAGGGAGCGTCCCAGCTCCAAGCGTCAGTGCCCGTAAGCCGGACGCCGCGCTCCAGCAGGTACATGGTGGCTTCCATGCCCATGCCGCAGCCGGACGTAAGATAATCGTCGAACCCGTAGCGAACGCCAGCTCGCGTGTTGACCAGCACAATATCCAAGGGCCGAAGCGTGTGTCCGATTCTGCGCAGCTCGCGTTCGACGTCATCTGCGGTAACCACGCAACCATCCTCGAGGTCTCGAAAATCCAGTTTAACCCCAGGGCGAAAGCACCAATTCAACGGGACCTCGTCAATGGCGATCGCCCGCTCCCCTCGATTCATGGTCGAGGCAAAATGATAAGGCGCATCAAGATGCGTTCCGTTGTGCGTGATGAGCTGAATGCGTTCGATGGCCCACGCTTCCCCATCCGGCAAGTCCTCGTCACGTAGGCCGGGGAAAAACCCGCGAAGCTCACCCAGCGACATGCGGTGGTCAATGTAGTCGATCTTCGGCAGATAGCCGGGAGGATCGGAAACAACGCCATTCTCCAGCGGCACCGAAATATCGATGAAAGTCTGTTCCACTTAAGTCCCCTTACGTTCCGCGTGCTACGTAGGCGTACAAGGGGTCCGACTCACCGCGGCACCCGAACAAGAATGGCTTCGCGGGATGCTTGTCCCAGAACTTTGCAGTCTCCGGTTCCACGCGGCTCCAATCGAATATCACGTCGCGATGCGTGATGCCCCAGCGGCCCTCGCGCCGGTCGAAGCGATCGAAATAGCGCCCGCCGATGACAGCGTCATTGCCATCCGTCATCTGCACCCAGGCGACGTGGTAGCTTTCAACGAACGCGTTGTCATCATCCGTCAAGTCGACCAGGATGTTGGACAGGAAATGGAACATCCCTTTGATCGGCGATCCGGGGCACGGACGGGTAAAGGACACCTTGTCGATGAAGTCGGTGGCCAGTCCGTCGAACTCGCCATGCCGCTCGGTGGCGCCGGGGTGATAACAGGTGTGAGCAAGCTCCGCGTCGGCGCGGTCCCCTGCCCGGGCCCGCCGATAAAGAATTTCCGAAATCGCCTGCTTGTCGAGGAGCTGTCGGATGGCATCCATGTGGTTTTCCTTGAATCGCCCAAAGGCAGTTGAATGCGCGGCAAGCCGTCCGCGCTCGGAGCGGCCAAACGCATAGTGAGGATCGTCGGGGGCGCGCTTACCCAGCAGTGCGGCAGGCACGATTTTGGGGTTCCATCCCGGTGGCGTCGCCGCATCGATTCGCGACCAGTCGTAGACAATGTCGCGCTGCTGGATAAGCCAGCGCCCATTGAATTGCCGAAACGTGTCGAGATACCGCCCGCCGATGCGAAAATCGACTGGCCCCTTCTCATCCACGAAAGTCTCATGAGCCACGTGGTAGGTTTCAACGAAGATGTCGCCGTCTTTGAATTCGAACAGCGCATTCCCGAGGACATGCAGCTTGCTTAAGCAAAGGGGTCCCTCCTTCTGCTGCCTTTCCAGATTGGCAATAAAATCGTACATCCTACCCTGGAAAGTGCCGTGATTGTCCGTAGCATCCGGCGGATGGCACGCGCGCATTAGATCAGGATCGAAGCGATCGGCCGCCGAAGCGCGCACCGACAGCAGATTTAGGATCTCCTGCTTGATCGCATACCGCGAGATCTCGTCGATCACTGAACCAGCTCGCGTCGCACCACCGCCTCGATCACCCCCACCCGTTCAATTTCGCACCGCGCGACATCGCCCGGCTGTAGCAGGCGCGGCGGCTTCATGCCCAAACCCGTGCCTGCCGGCGTGCCCGTGGCAATGACATCGCCCGGCTCCAGCGTGCATACGGTGGAAAGATATTCGATCTGTGCGTAGCAATCATCGATCATCTCGGCCGTCGATCCGGACTGTCGGACTTCTCCGTTAACGCTGCATGTCAGCCTCAAGGAATGAGGGTCTCCGATCTCATCGGGCGTTACTAGCCATGGTCCCAAGGGACCATGTGTATCGAAGGACTTCCCCAGCATGATCGTCGGACTTCGTCGCTGCCAATCGCGCGCGCTCACATCATTGCACACCGTATATCCCGCAATCACGGATCCAGCAGACGCCCGCGGCACCCGTCGACAGCGTCGACCGATGATGATGGCAAGTTCCACTTCGTAGTCGAGTTGCGTTGACTCGGGCGGCATCAAGATAGGATCGTATGGCCCATTGATGCACGAGGGCAACTTGGCGAACCAGCGTTGCGAGGCCGGTGGAACGTAGGCGGGATTGTTCGCGAGCACCTCATCAATGTGGCTTTGATAGTTGGCCGCAATGGCCAGAAACTTTTGCGGGTGTTCGACGGGCGCGTGCAAGCGAACTTCGGCAATCGGGATGGCCCGTTCGGTATCCGCCATCTCGCGCGCGCGATCCATGGCCAACGCACCGGCGTTGAGAAACGCCTCCATTGTCCGCGGCACGCCAAGCCCTCCCAGGTCCGCGATCCCATCATCTCTGACGACGCCGATCGAGCGTCGTCCTTGGTGGCTAAAAGTTGCCAGCTTCACTGCGCATTTTCTCTGAGGCGGGCCTCGATCTCGCTGCGGAACGTCTCGGCCGGTTTGTAAGTGGGATTGGCGAGGGCCTCGGATTCAGTGCGCTGACGGATCTGGGCGTCGGACAGCGAAAAATCGATGGGTTTACCGTAGGGCTGGCTGACGTGCCAGGGTGTGTGCACGTAGCACTCGATGATGTTGTCTTCCGGATCCTTGAAGTACGCGGTCCAGCTATTGCCATGATCGAGCGTCCACAATTTGCGAATGCGCGGCTCGGCGCTGGCGCGTTCGTGCAGCCGGCGCAACGAGGGAAGATCCTCCATCAGAAATGATATTTGAGCAACAGTAGAATCGCTGTCCGGCTTTCGGCCCGACACCAGCAAGAGTTGGTGGTGCTCATTCGGCGACATGGTCATGAATCGGATGGGATTGACGTCATCGCGGCGATCGGTGATTACGAATCCAAAGAACGAGGTGTAGAAATCCGACATCGCATCGATATCGATGACGTAGATTCCCACGTGGTTGAGCGAGAACGAGAGCGGCTTCATGGTCGGCTAACCTCTGCACTGCTTATCTGCGACAAGAGTAGTTCTTCAAGTAGAGCTGTGAGCTGATCGTAAAGATTCTCCCGGTCGCAAGGCATTGCGTACACGTAGCGATCCGGTCGGACGATAGCGCAGTATGCTTCGCGCAACTCGAGCCACCGCGACACATCGCCAGATGCGTCGCGTACCGGGCAATCCGAGTCATCGGCGGCGCCCACTCGAAGGATCTGACCCGCGATCTTTTGCCAGCCGGCAGCCAGTTCGTCCGGAAGGCTATCCACCTCATAGCATCGGGTGAGCAGCGTGAAGCGGCCTGCAAGCAGGTCGTCCAGTGTGCGGCCATCGCCGGTCTCGACGGCCAACTCGGGGATCCTCATGCCGCCGGATTTAGGATCGACAATTCCCGCGCGGATGGGCGGCACCACATCCGTCATTGCCACCGGGGCATCCCGCCTTTCACGCTCGATGCGCCGAAATTCCCGATCGCGGGCCACCGCCGCTTCGGGATCGAGAATGCAGACTTGCGCGCCCGCGCTGACCGATGCGGCCACTATTTCTCGCACATGCGGCTCGCGTTCCACTTGGTAGCTGTCGAGCAGACTCGCCCGTGAGACATTGTTCAAGACGAGTTCCAGCTTCCAGATCAATTGCGCGGCATCACGAATGCCGTGGCACATGCCCTGCCCGTAGAAGGGCGGCGTCTGGTGCGCGGCATCTCCTACGAGGAAGACATTTTTCATGCGCCAGCGTTGCGCAATCAGTGCTCGGAATCGATACACCGCCGAGCGCACGATTTCCACGTCCTGCGGATCGATCCACTGTGAGAGTTGCTGCTTAAGCCAGTCGCTGCCGACGACATCCTCGTCGCGCTCGCCCGGAAGGAGCATGTATTCCCAACGGCGATGCCGGCCGACCCCGGGGATCAGCGTGCTCGGACGCGCCGGATCGCACACCATCAGAGAATACTCGCCGCGTTGCACCTCCTCCGGAATCGCGTGCGTGCTAGGCCACCGCATGGTTCCGTTCATGAATGTGTCGACGACCAGCCAGCGCTCTTCGAACCCGATGTCATCAAGCGGTATCTGCAAGCTCTTGCGCACTGTGCTGCTGGCGCCATCGCAGGCCAGGACAAAGCGAGCGCGAATCTCTGAGGCCTGGGAGGACCCCTCTGGGACAACCTTGAGCGCACTCAAGCCGCCCGCGTCACTCACGCCCGCCACCTCGTGCTTGAGCGACACGGTCACATTGTTGAATCTGTTCAAGCCGTCCCGAAGAATGGACTCGAGCTCTGGCTGATAAAATAGGTTGCTGGGATGCCACGCCTGCGCATGAGCAGGTTGGCGCGCTCGAAAGGTTCGGATGGGCCGCCGGTCCGCACCCAGATAGATGGACCCGCCAAGCGCGCGGGAAGCCTTGGCAATTCGCGCCGACAGCCCGATTGAGGCGAAGATCCGCATGATCTCGGCATCAAAAACGATGGCTCTGGGCTTAAGGTAAGCGTGATCCGTTCGCTCTAGCACCAAGGTTTTAAGGCCCAAAGACCCGGAGAGGTTGGCCGCAACAGCCCCCACGGGACCCAGCCCCACAATCACCACATCGAAATCGGACTGTTCTGCAAGCATAACCGCGTTAGGTTGTCGAAGACGCGCGTAATGATTGACCGGAAGTGGCGGCAACGACCAATGGTATTGCAGCCGGTACCGATAGCCTCTGGTTATCGAGGACTTCAGCGCTATTTCGGCGAAATATATCCCGGCGACTCGGCGCAACACTCCCGCATCAGCTCGATGACCGTACGGGCGCCGGGCAGCAGCGTCGAGTTCTGCCTATACGCAATACCGACGGCTTCGTCCGGGAACGGAAAATTGGTTCGTAGGGCTTCGAGGCCGAGGGTCTTCTCACCATTGTTCAAAAGCGTGGATGGCACGACCGTTACCATGTCGGTTTGGCGAATCAACGCGTCGAAGAATATCGCCGTACTTACGTTGATCGCCGGCACGGGGGGCGTCACCCCGGCGTCCATAAAGGTCTGATTGATAATGAGCCGATGCGCCTGTGGAAACTGCGGCATCATCCAGGGATACTCGGCCAACTCCTTGACTGTAATGTTCTCGCGCCCGGTCAGGGGATGGCCCTCTCGCGCAACCAATACCGGACGCGTCAATAAAAGCGGGTCGAAAGTTATGCCCACCTGCGAGTTATCCAAAGGCATCAGCAACAGCGCGACGTCGAGGTCGCCTTCCAAGAGAGAGGGGGCGAGTTCAGTTGAGAATGCCACCCGCAAGATAAGCCTGAGCCCTGGATAACGGCTCAGTACCAGGCGGCCGACGTTCGCCATGGTGCCGCACATGGTTGGAATGACGCCGACAACGACCGTTCCGCGTGTTACGCCCCGCATCGCATCGATCTCAAACACCGCGCGCCGCATTTCGGCATCCATCATTTTGGCGTAACGAAATAACGTGTCGCCAAAGGGCGTTGGCACGACCCCCCGAGGCTCGCGGTCGAGGAGCATAACGCCAAGCTCCGCCTCTAAGCTGCGTATGGCTTTGCTGAGAGCCGGTTGCGAGACGCTCACCGCCGCAGCAGCCGAGTGCATGGTTTTGTGTTCCACACAGGCGATGAAATAGCGCAATAATCTTAAGTCCATGGTCGCCTCGATGTGTTGCCTGCACTCACTGGTAACCGGATGGAATTGTTTTGATCCAACGATTCAGTGTCTGGCGTTCTAAGGAGATTCTATTATGGCCCCAAAATTAGTCATAACGCACCAGGATCCTTCCGGCGAGTAAGTGCACGCCTATATTCACCGACAAAGGTTTCAGTGAACCCGAGGCGCCCGCTAGCGCGCAATCCGCTTTCGCGGACCGATGGCTACGGCTCTCACACGAATCCCATGCACAATTCATAACTTGAATTCAAACGACACTCCATACGTCAGCGGCGGCGCCCCAATGTACGGATACCCGGCCGGCCCCGCCTGGGTCAACGCCTGCGAGGCGTAGTGCTCATCGATCAGATTCTTGCCCCACACTGAGACCGCGAATTTATCGGTCGGCTGGTACTTGACGCGGCCATCGAGCAAACCATAACTCTTCTGGCGCAGAAAATCGTCGGGCTCCCAATAAAACCCGCTGTTGTAATAATAACCAACATCGAAAATAAATCCGCCGACGGCCGTGCTCGTTGCGTAGTTCAAGCCGGTGCTCAAGGTAAATTTCGGCGCCTGGGGCGTGTAGTTGCCCGTCGCGTCAACTGATGTCAGTGGCAAGGCCCCATAGGGCGGATTGAAATTCTGCCGCCCGCTCGGCGCACCGCCGATTATGGCTCCGCCCGGGCCGATCGTGCCGTAGCTGGTGTACTTGGAATCGAGGTAGGTCGCGCTGAATCGCGCGTTGAGCCCGTTGGCTACGACCGCCTGCATCTCGATCTCAGCGCCTTTCACACGCGCACCGCCGGCATTGGAAGTCACATTCGTACTGTTCTCATAGAGTTGCACCTGGGGGCTGTCGATGTTGTACAAAAAGATCGATAAATTGACGCGCAGTCGACGGTTGAGCAGATCCGATTTCACGCCAAGTTCGTACGCATTCAATACTTCAGGCCGGTTAGCCACCGGATCGTACGTCTGCAAGTTGAAGCTGTTCGACTTGTATCCTTGACTGACGCTTAGATACGCGAGTACGCCATCGGTCACCTGATAGTCGAGGGCCGCTTTGTACGTGGTTTTACTGGTGGGAGAGGTCGCGGCGCCCGGTTGATAGATAATGACCGGCGTCGGAAAATTCAGTGCGACATAGCCGTTGGCTTCGACGATGTCGTGGGTATAGCGCAAACCTCCGGTCAGATTGAGCTTCGGCAGCACTTCATAGGTCGCCTGCGCATACCCGGCGGTTGACCGGGCGCGCTGCTGAGCGCCCGCGGTCAAACCGGGCCCGAACGCTGCCGCAAGAGCGCCGGATGGCGTCAAGAGCTTGTCATTATCGAAGACCGTGAGCGCATTGTAATAAAAGACGCCCGCTATCCAGTTGAGCGCGCTGTCTTTCGGAGCCAAAAGCTGGAATTCCTGGGTTGTCTGGTTCACATGGCCATCGACCAGTACTAGGAAGTCCGGCCTTTCCGTGTAGTCGCCATCCGCCTGAAGAAATTCGTTCTCGTGCGAATACGCCGAGATGCTGTTGAATTGGGCAAAACCGAAATCGTGCTGCAATTTTATATAGGTACCCCATGATGAGGAGCGCGCCAAGGAATCGCTGTCATTGCGTTGATCGTAGAATCCGAGCGATGGGAGCGGGGCAAGCGGGGTCGAACTATAGCCCTGTATCGTTCCGGGGTAGGTATTGCCCTGCAGTCCCACCGTCGAATGCGCAAAATAGCCGCCGACAGTGATCCGAGTGGTGTCCCAAGGCTCGATGAGCAGTTTCGATCGAACCGTCAGGTCGTCATTGTAGTTGGCGCGGTGGCCGTTGGTTACATCCCGGCCATAGCCGTCACCCTGGTGCCGGTAACTGACGGCGACGTCCGCGGCGGCCTTGTCATTGATGCCGGTGGTCGCATACAAACTCGACTCCACCGTACTGTAGTCGCCGTAGCTGACGTTGCCCTTCGCCATCGGCGTTTGCGAGGGATCCTTCGTGATGATTTGGATGACGCCGGCACTGGAATTGCGGCCAAACAGAGTTCCCTGCGGGCCCTTCAAGACCTCTACGCGCTCGACATCGCTCAACGAAAAGAATCCGGCCGGAAGCCGGCTGAAATAAACGCCGTCGGCGTACACCGCTACGCTGGATTCGGCGCCTAGATTTGTGGCGGACGTGCCTACCCCGCGCAGAAACGGCACCACGACTCCGGCCGTACCCTGGCCGAGTTGCAGCCCCGAAATGGCCCGCGCAAACGAGGACACGTCGGTAATGCCCTGCGCTTGCAGCGTATCCCCACTCACCGCGGTCACTGAAATCGGAATCTTTTGCAGATTCTGTTCGCGCTTTTGCGCCGTAACCACGATTTCCTCGATCTGGTCCGATCCGCTTGAAGCGGTCTGTGCCTGTACGTTCGGCGAAGCCATCAGAACAGCGGCAAACGCGCATACGGACGCGGCGCAAGCATTAGACATTGTCTTTCCCCCACTTCTCGGCAATCGATGAGACTTCGGACGTCGCCCGACCGATAGCAGTCAGCTAAGAGTCAACGACCTTAAGGCCCCCGGTCTTCTTTTAGGACGACGCAATCGAACACCCGCAACAAATTCCACCTAGACATCCGCGAAACTCGGCGGGTTCCCCTCTCGAGATTCCTGCTGCGCATTAAGCTCCAATGAAATCGGATACCGCCTTGGTAGCTTCGCGATGCTTTTCATGAATGAACGCGTGGCCGGCGTCAGGAACGAGCGACAGCCGCGAATTCGCAATGCCCGCCTGGAAATCCGTCGCGTAGATCGGGGGAACGAGTTTGTCCTTATCGCCCCATACCAGGAGCGTGGGCATCGAAATGCGATGCAAGCGATCGCGCAAACCCCGATCCGGTATCGGCCATGTGAACTTGCCCGCGCAAGCCAGAGCCCACGTCGCCGAAAGCACTAGATCGGGCTGTGTGGCAGCCACATCGGGCGTCAGCATGAAACGCTTCGCGATCTCTTTATCGTAAAAGAATACCTCGGACATCTCCTCGGCATTCATAGACAGCCAAGGAGGAATCGGTGTGTCATCCCGCCACAGTCCCAGGGGCGACAACAGGACCAGTTTCGCGATGGATCGCGGATTGGCTGCGGCGATCTCCGCCGCGATCATGCCGCCAAATGAGTGGCCGATGAGCGTCGCGTCCTTGACGCCCAACTCGTCAATCAATTCTGAATAGTAGACCACGAGGTCGTGCCAATCATCGAGCACCTTGATTGCGTCGTATTCTCCGGGACTGGTTCCCGGGAACTCCGGCGCATATACTGTATAATTCGTTGCCAGCGCATCCAGGAAATCATCCCAGAGCAGTCCACCCGCACCGTGCAGGAAAATCACCGGAGGGCCGCCGCCGCCAAAGAGGACCCGAGGCTTGATCTGCTTGCTCCAAAGGCTCAGCGTTCTTTCGTGGTGGGTAACAGCGTTCATAGTCGATCATCCCCTCTCAAGCACTGGCTCGTTCGACGTTCTTGACCGCCGGCTTGGCCCGGCAGCGTTCAGGCCACCAATGATTCTCCCACTCGTCTCCCCAGACACCGCGCAGATGCGGCAACACCTTGCTGGTAAACAGATCGATGCTCTTTTTCGTCAGTTCAGGCGGCATCGAACCGAGTTGCATCACGAGCATCAAATTCCCAATGCGCAGCCGCTTAGCCAAATCGATCAACCGATCCCGCACGGTCTCCGGACCGCCCGCGATGATCATCTCATCGTTCACAAAATCCTTGTATTTATAGGTTTTGAACTGAGCGAGCTTCTCGCTGACCTTGGCGGCAACGCCTGAGCGCACGGCCTTCTCAAGGCTTGGATAGTCTTGATATCCGGGTAAGGCCCAGTAGTGCTCGGGCACATGCATGGAGCGTCGATAGAAATACTCGATGTGCTTTGCATTTTCGCGTTCGCAGGATTCATCGGTTTCACCGACCACACACACTTGGTTGAACCCCGCCCGATACGGGTTGCGATCGAGACCAAATTTGTCGTTGAATGCCCAGTATCCATCCAGGACGTTCTGCGCCATCTTACGGCCGAAGAACGAAACGAAGCAGTAGCAATGCTGATTGCGGGCAACGTACTCCCAGGTTGAAGCGCTGCCCGCGCCCGGAATCCACACCGGCGGCTCTTTTTGAATCGGACGAGGCCAGATATTGACCTTTGGCAGCTTCGTGTATTTGCCGTTAAAGGCGAAGGGCTTCTTGGCCGCCCACGCTCTCAAGATCAGGTCGTGCGCCTCGGCGGAGCGTTCGCGCGTTTCGATTGGCGGTACACCGTAGGCCTGGTTCGCATCCATCGACGAGCCTGGCGGCATTCCCGCGACGATACGGCCGCCCGAGATGGCATCGATCATGGCGTATTCCTCTGCGATTCGCAGGGGAAAATTTGTGGTCAAGGTCGAACCCAACATCACGATGGCGGTATTGAGGTGATTGGTCTCGCGTGCCAGGGCCGATGCCATCAGGTTCGGCCCCGGCATGAATCCATAGGCATTCTGATGATGTTCGTTCAGGCAAACGCCGTCGAACCCGGCGTTCGCGGCATGGGCATATTCGTCCAGCGTCCAGTTATAGAATTGACCAATCCTGACCGGATCCGCGAGTTCGGGAAACGGCGGATCCACCCACACCGACTTGTACCGTCGCTCGAAATCGTCGGGAAGCTCGCGATGCGGCATTACTCCAAAAAACGAAACCTTCATGCGAACCCCTCCTCCTTAGAAAACTCTCGCTTGTGCTGCAGTACATTATAAACACGACGTCGTGTCAAGTTAAAGAACCTGTATCGAAAAAAACATGCGGCTTTCGGCGGTCTCGGTATAGATAGATCACACCACGTCGCGTATTCTATTGACTTCGAAGGCGCGGAGAGTCCATGAAACGAAGGCGCGTAGCGACCGGGCAGACGGCAAACGGTAAATCGTTGATCGTCGCGGATGAATCGATTGAGCCTCTCACGGTCGCACTGGCACCGGGTCTCGAGTGCTTTCCCATCTGGGGATCCGATCGAGCAGTCGACTTGCCCAACGACGGCTCGAAACCATCGACGAGCAGCTGGTTTCCTCCGGAGCGTGGCTTTCGTTTCACGATACTGACTATTCCGCCGGATGGCGAAGGTGCGCCTCCCGCCGACATTCAGGCCGCTTTGGCTGAAGCGGCCGAAAAGCTTCCGGGAATGATCGACGCGATGGATGCCGAACTCCCCCATATGCACACCACGAACACGGTCGACTTCGTAGTGGTTTTATCGGGAAAGCTCTGGTTGGAGGTGGACGACGGCAAGGAAGTCGAGTTGTCGCAGGGTGACAGCGTCATCCAGAACGGCACACGCCACGCCTGGCACAATCGGTCATCGGTGCCATGCCAGATCGTGTCCGCAACCATCGGTGCGAGGCGATCTTGAAAGGGCAATCCACATGACAAGACACAGTAATTTTGGCTATGATGCGGCGAGCTGAATCCCGCGTATTTGTCGGACCGGCCAACAAAAAGGAAGTCTTCGAATTGGCAGCAAAGCGCAATGCGCGCAAAGTGGCGAATAACGAAAAGCGCAAGCCCGTGACCCGGGTCCGCAAACGGGTGGCCCGCCGGCGCGACGACCTCATACTCGACGCTCTCGAACGGTTGCTCGCAAAGCACTCCATGGCGGAGCTGGACGTCGAGCCCATTGCGGTCGAGGCCGGTATTACGCGGACGCGCTTCTATCACTATTTCCAATCGAAGCATGACGCACTGGCGGCATTGCTGCGCCGCTTGCGCGGTGTGTTGGGGGAAGCCTATAGACACCCTGATAGCTGGTTCATCGGCCGCGCGCCCCATGTACGGCCTCGCGACTCGATGCGCAAGACTATCGGCATCGTCGCCAAAAGCTGGTGGCCGCATCGCTTCGTCCTTCGCGAGACGTCGGATTTGTGGGCGGCCCCTCTCACGGTGCGGGACGCATGGCTTCAAGCGATAGATTTTGCAGCGGATCAGGTGGCTGAATCCATCGAACGCGAGCGCAAGTTGGGCGTCGCCCCGCCGGGTTACGATGCGCGCCTCATCGCCGAGGGGCTGATTTGGCAAAGCGAACGCATATTCCTCCGCGTATACGCTGAAATCCCGGGAGCGATGGGCGAGGATGAGGCGAAGGCCGTCGGACTCGAGTTGTGGATGCGCACCATCTTTCTTGACGACGACCCGGATCCGCAAGCGAAGAGATGACGCCGCAAATCAAGGTGGTGGTGTCCCCAGATAATCGACGAAAGAGTCGGCACCGATGACGCGCAGCGCACAGTCCGTCAACTGGTAAAACTCAAAGCGCCCGGTGCGCACTCGGTCAAAGACGCGGGCGACATCGAAACCGATTGCGGGCTCCCACATACCTTCGGTTGGATATTTTTCTTCTGGGAACCAGCGGCAATCTTGCACTTCGGGCAAAGCGGGGCGAGGTATGAGCGGCGCATCGAGCACGGCCAGGAATCCTATGTGGACCTGGTTGATATTGGGCAGGCTTACGATGGAATGCGGAATCATTTGCTCGCATCTGAGTTGTACGCCGGCTTCCTCTTTGATCTCGCGCACGGCCGCGGCCTCCAACGACTCCCCCGCTTCGACGAAACCTCCCGGGGGCGCCCACTTTCCCGCATAGGGTGACGTTCCGCGCTTCACCAGCAAAATTCGGTCCTGCGAAAATACGAGCGACAAGACGAGCACTGTGGGCCCGACATTGATCAGAAAACCGCAGCGGCGGCAAACAGGCCGCTGACATGGGTCTCCCAGAAGCCCTTGTCGCGGCAATGCGCTGCCGCACGCCTGGCAATATTTCGCTGAACAGTCCGGTATGAGCGATGCTGCGTTCATGCACCCTCCGCTCCACCCGGTGGTCCGCTCTGATCCGGTGATGGACGCGCGCCACGTTTGAGAACGCGCATGGGACCCGATACGCGAAGTTGACAAGCAAGGCGCGCACCCGGCTTGTCAGCCTTTCGAATGAAAGCGAGCCGCACTGCCTCATCGCGGCCGATGGGGGACCCGTTCTCCATCCCCTGCAGCACCTCGAGCACACAGACGCCGCATGCGGCCTCCCCGCCGCACACATTGGGCCACCGCCAACCGGTCGACAGCGCAACTGACATGATCGCTTCACCGTCGGGAATCATAATCGTGAGTCCAATGGGAAGTATCTCGACGTTGTGCTTCGCCTTTTCACCCATCGGGACTTACACGGGTTTGCCCTGGCCCACCTTGATGCGCCTCTCGATGCAGTTCAAAAAATTCCGGATATTGCGTTCCTGGTAGTTCGACAGGTGAATCTGCTTGAGCCCGTTCTGCCGCAGCCCGGCCTGGAACTTGACGAGATTGGCCTGGTCTTGATCGAATACCGCGACCCCCTTGCCGAAAGAGCCCTGCAGCGCCTCCCACGGCTCATCGGTAGGAGTCATCGTTAGCGGCACGTCCTTCGGAAGCGGTGCGCCATCGGGCATGTGCAACATCGCCATCACCTCGAAGATGCAAGACTCATGATCCCCCCGCACGGGTAGGACCCGGTAACCGAGCGGGAAATTCCTGCCGCCGAATAAAAAGAAATTGGGAAAAATGAAATACTGGATCGAATCCAGCATCTCGGTGTCGCTGGCGTCCGAGAAATCGATTCCCAGTTTATCCATGCGCGTCTTGCGCGAGATCTCGGCGCAGATTTGCCGTACTTCCCGGGCGCCGGCGCCCTGCGGCAACGCGGGCACATCGATGGCCTCGGCACCGAAGGTCCCGACGATCGCGCTGTCCAGCCAGTCATCCACGATCATTTGCACATCGTCGGTCATGTCGCCGAGATGCGGACTGGGGACGCCGATGCACATGATCTGCCGCGCATGCTCTCCCCAATTGTCGTATTGAGAATTGCAGTCGCCCGAAATCGACATGATACCGGCATGCGTTTGATTGACGTGATACACCTCGAGGAATGCGCCGACCGCCGCCTTCCAGTTGCACGGCAGCACCTTGCCGAAGTGCCCGACCTTGGCCGCATGGTCGTAGGGCCAAGAGTTGAAATGCCGGGGAATCGTCGCGCCGAGAAATTCCGCGAATGGCTCGCATTCGGGATTCATGTTGATGAATACGAACCCATTCCAGGTTCCCACTTTCACTTCGGTAAGATGCACCTGGCCGTCCTTGACGTCCGGAAAATCCCACCGGCAAGGAATCCCCTTCAGACTGCCGTCGAGCTTGTACTTCCAATTATGAAAGGAGCAGGCGATTTCCTTGCCGCTCAAGGGATCATGCGCGCCGACCAGCCGCGTACCGCGATGCATGCAAACATTGTAGAAGGCCTTAATCCCGGTCTCCGCGCGCAGGATGACGAAGGACTGGTCGAGCACGTCGTAGACGATGCGGTCGCCGGCCGCGGGTATATCGTTTTCGCGGCACGCGAGCTGCCATGTTTCCTTCCAGACGTGGGCCTCTTCCAGAGTGGCGTAATCTCGCGAAGTGAAGACCGACTTGTCGATGGGCGCATTCCCCAGATCCGGACTGCAGGTCTCGAGGAGCGCCTCCGGGACAGGGTGGGAATCCATGTCGAGATAGTCTCGAACGGTCGGGAAGGAATCGCGTATTTCAGCGCTGATTGGCTTACGGGCGGCCACTGTCACTCTCCTGTCTCGGAGCAAAAACAATACACGATGTCGTGTATAATTGTCAATGAGCGGCGAGAGCACGGGCTGGTTGGCAGGCCTTGACTAGCGACACGACGTTGCGTATTGTCTTTTTTGCTGGCGTACACGGGGGGAGTGCAATGGAAGGGTTGCAAGACAAGGTCATTATCGTCGCCGGGGCGGCGTTGGGAATCGGCGCCGCGACCGCTCGAAAACTCGCCAAAAGCGGCGCGAAGGTGATTCTCGCCGATCTGAACGACAAGGACGCCGCGGCCACGGCCGAGTCGATCAGGTCAAGCGGCGGGGTCGCTACATCCTTTCGATTTGACATCACCGACGAAGAATCGATCAAGCGGCTGATCTCCCACGCCGTCGACACCCACGGCCGGCTCGACGGACTGCACAACAATGTAGCCAGCATCCCATTGGCCGTCCGGGACACCAATCTGCTCGATGTCGACATCTCGGTGTGGGAGCAGACGTTCCGCATCAATCTCACCGGATGTTTCCTGACCATGCGCCATGCCGTCCCCCAGATGCTGAAGCAAGGCGGCGGCGCGATCGTCAATACCAGCTCTGCAGCGGCATTCTCGGCCGAGCCGGTCCGCCCCGCCTACGGCGCCTCCAAGGCGGGTATCGTGGCTTTGACCCGGCATGTGGCGACCGCTTACGGGAGAAAGGGGATCCGCTGCAATGCCGTGGCGCCCGGAGCCATCGCCACCGAGGCGGCGCTGGCCGCGGCAAAGCAGATGGACGGCGACCCCGGGCAATGGTTCAAGCATATCCGGGATAATGTCGCGCACTCGCATCGCGACGGCAAACCGGAAGACATTGCGGCCGTTGTCGCCCTCATGCTCTCGGATGAGGGCGCATGGATCAACGGTCAATGCTTCAGCGTTGACGGCGGATGGCTGTTTCGCTGAACCCGCGGTGGGGCGGCTCACCGGGCGATGCGTTCATAGGTGGCGTTCATGACCGGTCCCGGCGCTGACCCTCTGCATCGAGTTCAGTTCACCCCCGACTTGATAGTCCGTGCGCTCCACGGTGATCTGGACCGCACTGTCATTCGACTGGCGGACGGCACGCCCATCAGCGCCGCGGGCTTCCGCGACGCGACCAGCCGCTGCTGCCAGGCACTGCAATCGTTGGGCTTGTCCCCCGGGACCCGCATCGGAATCCTGTCGCGGAATCGGCCAGAGGTTCTTTATCTCACGGCCGCGTGCTTGCTGAGCCGTTATGTGATGGTGCCGCTGCATCCGATCGGGTCGCTGGACGACCATCTCTATGTCATCGAGGATGCCGAAGCCGGCGCGCTGATTTTCGATGCCGGGAGTTTCGCTGCGCGCGCCGCCGATATCCAGGCTCGGACACCGCGTCTCGGGCACCTGCTATCGCTGGGCGCCGGCGGACCGGGCACCGACTTCAACAGTCTCGCCGAGCGCTTCAACCCCGGGCCTCTGACGGCGCCGGAACTCAGCGCCGAGGATGTTTATCGATTGTCCTATTCCGGCGGTACCACGGGGCGGCCGAAGGCGATCGTCAACACGCATCGGATGGCACTCGCATTGCTGACCATCCAACTCGCTGAGTGGGAATGGCCGGCGGAAATCCGCCAACTGGTCTGTGCGCCGCTCAGCCACGCCGGCGCGGCGATGTTCCTGCCCACGCTGCTGCGAAGCGGATCGCTGTTGTTGCTGCCCGCCTTCGATCCGCTCGAGGTACTGCGGGCGATCGAGCGGCACAGAATCACTTGTGTCCTTCTCGTACCCACCATGATCTACGCGCTGCTCGACCATCCGCGGTTGGGTGAGTTCGACCTATCGAGCCTCGAGACCGTCTTCTACGGCGCCTCGTCGATCTCACCGACGCGGTTGCGCCAGGCGATCGCGCGCTTCGGGCCGGTCTTCTTCCAATTTTACGGCCAGTCGGAAGCGCCGATGTCCCTCAGCATTCTACGCAAGGCGGAGCATCGTCTTGACGATCCTGCGCGTCTCGCATCCTGCGGCCGTCCTGTGTCGTGGGTTGAAGTGGCGCTGCTGGACGATAAGAATCGACGAGTCCGGATCGGCACGCCGGGCGAGATCTGTGCCCGCGGTCCTCTCGTGATGGGCGGCTATCACAACAAGCCGGAGCAGACCGCCGAAGCGCTCGCCGGCGGCTGGCTGCATACGGGAGACGTCGCAGTCGAGGATGGCGAGGGGTTTCTGCGCATCGTTGACCGCAAGAAGGACATGATCGTCACCGGCGGCTTCAACGTTTACCCGCGCGAGATCGAGGATGTGCTGGGCGGCCATCCGCAGGTCGCCAACTGCGCCGTGGTCGGCGTACCCGACCCACACTGGGGTGAAGCAGTGAAAGCGGTCGTCGTGCTACGACCTGGTGCCGCGCCGTGCGCCGAGGAACTGATCGCTCTGGTTCGAGACAGGAAGGGCGCAGTGCAGGCGCCCAAGACGGTGAATTTCGTCGACGCCATTCCAGTGACGGCGCTGGGCAAACCTGACAAGAAGGCGCTGCGCGCGCGCTATGCCGATCAACCTTGAGGACAAGCGAGATGAACAGTCGTCTGGTGACCGTGACCTACATCCGCAGCACTCCACAGGCGCTTTGGGAGGCGCTCGTTACGCGGCACACGATCCGGCGTTACTGGAACGGCGCTTTCCATGAATCAACTTGGCAGTTGGGCGCGCCGTGGACTTTGACGCTGCCGGACGGCCGGGTGGCCGACAAGGGCGAGGTGCTTGAGTATGACAAGCCGCATCGTCTGGCGGTAAGCTGGCGCAACGAATTTAAGGAAGAATTGCTGGCGGAAGGCTATTCGCGCTGCCGGTGGGAGCTCGAGCCGGATGAAGGCGACGTCGTGAAGCTCACCGTCACCCACGAGATCGACTCTCCGAATTCCAAGTTCATCGCTGCCGCCGCGAATAGCTGGCCCGCGATCCTGGCGGGCCTCAAAACCTTGCTTGAAACCGGCGTGCCACTCGACATGTCCCGCCATTGGCCATCGAAGAAACTGCGCGCGGGGCAGCCCTGAGCGCTGCTCTGCTCGACATTCCGTCGGCGCCGATTGTTCAAAGTCTGTTGTCGGTGCGCTCCGAAAGCAGCGGCCCGTATGCCGTTGCGTTCCGCGCCTATGAACACGCGAAATTCGTGGCGGTTTTGCGCGGCCGCTTCTATTTGCAGATGGGAAACGAATCCACTTTGCTCCGACGCGGCGACTGCTACGCGCTCACACGTGGGAACGCATATCGCATCTTCAACGCGGACATGCCCGACAGCGATGCCACTGCGCTGTTTGCGACCCGTCGTGACATCGATGGCGTGGTTCGTTGGGGCGACGGGACCGCAGATACCGTCACCGTCGGTAGTCGGATCACCTTCACTCCTGAGGGACTCGCGTGGCTTCGCGATCGGCTACCGCCGTTCATTCACGTTCCAGCCGGCACGGCCGAGGCTAGGCGTTTTCGCGCGATAATGAACTTGCTCGTTCGCGATCCTGCGGATGAGTTCGGCGCATCCTTCGCCGCTGACAGATATGTCGTGATTCTGCTTGTCCAAGTGCTACGACATCTTGCCGGCGAGTGGCGCGAGTGAACCTCGCTCACAGGAGGTTTACATGACGTCGTGTCCGTGATATCAATTCGACGATGATGGGGGACATATAATGGCTAGACCGCAGCGGATCTTGGAACTCTTCGGGCTTGACGGCAAGGTGGCGGCGATCACCGGCGCGGGCCACGGTATTGGCGCGGAAACCGCGCGCCTGCTTGCCGACGCGGGCGCGACAGTCGCGATCATCGATCGGAATCCGGATCGGGCGCAAAAACTCGTAGCTGAGATCCAAGCCCAGGGCGGCGCCGCTCAGGCGTTTGTCGCGGACGTCGCCGATCAAGTGGCAGTGCGGGCCGTATTCGCGGATATCCGGAGCGCACTCGGGCGGCTCGATGTCCAGGTCAATAATGCCGGCATCTTTCCCGTCGAGAGATTTCTCGAGCTGACCGGCGCCGAGATCAGCCGCATCATGGAAGGCAATCTCCATAGTTTGATTTTCTGCATGCAAGAAGGCATCAAACTGATCCGAGAGCACGGTAACGGCGGACGCATCATCAATATGAGTTCGAATGCCGGCTGGCGGCCGGTCACGAAAAATAACGTGATCTACGGAGCATCCAAGGCTGGCATCTCCAACATTACACAATCCACCGCCTATGCCTACGCCAGCGAGAACATTCTGATCAATGCGGTGGCCCCGGGCGGCACTGAGACGGAAGGTGCAGTGCGCCGCATGGCCAACACCGGTCTCCCGGCGGAAGGGCCGATCCTGCAACCGGGCCGCCTCCCCGTCGGCCGATTCGGCCGACCGATCGATACCGCGGGAGCGGTGCTGTTCCTAGCCAGCGCAGCGAGCAGTTACATCACCGGGCAAATCATCATGGTCGACGGCGGATTCGACGTTAGCTGACCGCCTTGTTGAATCTGGCGTCACGCATGCGCGACTTCGTTGACATAGACACGACGTTGTGTATAGTTATGTGCATCTTCTGAGACAGTGGTTTAAGGAGAGGGGGTAGATGAACAATCCGCAACAGACGGAACAAACTCGGCAGGTCGTGCGTGCCATCCATGCTGCTTCCGCCCGCGGTGACCTGGAGAAAGAGCGGCAGCTTTTCAGTCCGGACCTGGTGATCGAGGAGCCTCCCTACCTTCCCTATGGGGGTACCTATCACGGCTACGACGGCTTTCTGCGTCTCGCGTCGCTGGCAGTCAAGTTCGTCGACTTTTCGAGTTTGGTGCTCGACAGCCTGACCGTCGAAGGCAATCTCGCCTTCGCCGTTTGTCGAGTGCGGCTTTTGTCAGGCGCCGAAATTATCGCGACGGAACAGTGGCAGGTCGAGAACGGCCTGGCCGTGCACTGCCGAATTTCTTGGTTTGACGCTACGCCGGCTCAAGCCTTGAGCGAAGCAACACCGACTCGCGCGGCCGGCGCGAAGCCCTGATGCGCCGGTGTCAAAAACAAAAATGTGGTTAAAAGGGGGATAACATGAAATACCAGACACTCAATTCATTGGTGGTAGCGGGAGTTCTTTTGCTGGCGTCGGCCAGAATGGCGCAGGCCCAGCAGACGTCAGCCGACACTGCGCATGCCGCGACGAATCCGAGCGCCTCCAGCAGCGAAATTCCGGAGATCATTGTCACCGCGGAGAAACGCGAACAATCAATCAACGATGTGGGCCTCACCGTGGCTGCGGTAAGTGCCCAGCAGCTGGAAAGCGCCGGCATCACCGATATTTCGGAACTCCCGAGGGTCGTATCCGGGTTCAGCGCCTCCCGCAGCAATGACGGCGTGCCGGTGTTCACGATACGCGGCATCGGATTCAATGCGGTGCAGATCTCCGCGGCGCCGACGGTCAGCGCCTATGTGGACGAAGCGCCCCTGCCCTACCTGGCGATGACCGGCGGGACGATGCTGGACTTGGCGCGCGTCGAGGTCTTGAAGGGACCCCAGGGAACGCTGTTTGGCAACAATTCGACCGGCGGTTCGATCAATTTTATCGCCGCCAAGCCGACGCCTGATTTCTCCGCCGGCTTCCACTCGACCTATGACCGCTTCGGGCAGGTGTTCGTCGAGGGCTTTGTGAGTCTGCCGATCACGGACAGATTCGGCATTCGCGTTTCGGCAAATACGACCCAGAAGGGCGCCTGGCAACGAACCTATACACCGGGACCTAGGCTCGACAATGGCGATGCCGACAGAAGCGCCCAGCGGATCATTGCGGATTGGCGCCCGACGGATAAGCTCACGATATCGATGAATCTGAATGCCTACTATGACAAATCAGACCCGCAATTCTCGCAATTAGGTCTGGCGCAGCCGTCCGGTGGACCAGGAAGCGGCGTTGTCGTTCCCCCCTATGGGAGCATAGACACCTACCCTCTTCCACCACATGACAACCGGTACGTCGATTTCGCCTCGAATCCGTCGCCGGCGTATGGGCGAGATGACCAATTCCACCAAGGCGTCTTGCACGTCGATTATGATATTTCGAGTTCGCTCAGGCTGACTTCCATCACGAATTACGCCCATTTGGACACCACAGTGCGTTTTCCAATCGATGGAACAAGAATCAATATCATCGAGGGGGGGCATGACGGCAAGGTCAAAACCTATGGCGAAGAGTTCCGCCTGGCGGGAGACTTTCCCGACCAACGCCTACACACCATTGTGGGCGTTAATTATTCCAAGGATGAGATCCACGAGTCGGAGGATTACGCTTTCAACCATTTTTCGGTCGTTCCTCCGGGATTTAATTTTAACCCGGTCGCTGATTTCACCGGCGAGACTCGGGCCGCATTCGCCAACGCCGATTGGGACATGGCGCCACACCTTACCCTGACCGCGGGAGCTCGATATACCGAAGTCAGGCACACCTACGACGGTTGCTTTGCCGATAACGGCGACGGTAGTGCGAGGATCTTCCAAGGAGACTTCATCGCGAATCCCTTGCGCACCGCCTTTGGGGAGGCGCCTACCACGGCGTACGCGACAGCCAAATGCTTAACCGTCGGGCCCCCGCCGCAGTTTCTCCCATTCGAGTTTCTTGCGCGCGCCAAGGAGGACAACGTCTCGTGGCGCATCGGCCTCAACTACAAACCGCTGCAAGACCTGCTGGTCTACGGCCTCGTGAGCCGAGGGTATAAGGCGGGCGCCTATCCCTTCCTCTTCGCGCTCGTCTCCGATCAGTACTCGAGAGTCAAACAGGAAGAGGTGACGGATTATGAGACCGGCCTTAAGTTCACGCCTAACAGAATGGTCAGCTTGAACGGCGCTGTCTTTTACTATGATTACGCGAATAAACAGATCTACGGCACCCAACCGCTGCTGATCGGTCCGGGTCAAGTGCTGTTGAACATACCGAAATCCAAAGCTTACGGTGGAGAACTCGAGGCGACCGTGACACCCATCGACAAGCTCAGGTTGCACGCGGCAGCGACTTATATCCACACAGAGATCACCGACCCCGGCGCTCTCACACAGGATGCATTTGGCCCTGTGGATTACACTGGGAAGCCGTTCGCCTATTCGCCGCATTTGACCGCCGTATTTGACAGTGAATACCGGATCCCGGTCGCGGACGGTCTCAACACGGTGCTCGGGGTGGATGGCACCTATAATAGCGCCGCGTACGGGGACAGCTCGACCAGAGCTCCCTATACTCTCAAGGCATACACAGTCCTCAATGCGCACATCGGTCTCGAATCGCATAACGGTTGGAGTGTCACGGCTTGGGTGCACAATCTCGCCAATACCTATTACTGGACGACCGTCAACTTTGCGGGGGATGCGTTTGAAAAAACCACCGGCGTGCCGTTGAATTATGGCATTGCTGTCAGCTACCGGCATTGAAGTACTAAACCTATGAACGATGCAATCAGGTTGCCGGCAGGATTCGAAGATCTCGCGCCGTTCGTCGATCAATGGTGTCTGCCGGGGACGCAGGAGCGGCATGTCAGCCGCGAGAGGGCGTCGATGGAAGACATCCGCAGATTCTACGATGCCATGCTGGCCAAGGCGCCCGCAGCGATTGCGTTTCTGGATGGCAAGTCCTTCGACGGGCTTACCGATGATGAGCAGCGGCTGATGTATCTGCTGCTCGCGTTGGGCCATGTCGCTGTGGCGGTGGAAGTGCACGGGCAGCCGCGCGCGCCGCATACGCCCTACCCTCATCGAGTGAGGCTCACCCAACCTCCGCGCCATTTTGGTTAGCGTCGTCTGCGATGGTTGAGAAAGACATGACAGACGCCGGCTCCGGATACGTCGCGGATAACGTGACGCCGCTAACGCGGCAGCTGGCGGATCCGGGCTTTTTCTTGACTCAGGACTTTCATTCTCTGCTTCGCACGCTTCGGCATCAATCGCCGGTGCATTGGTGTCAACCCTGGCCACAACGGGGCTTCTGGGCAGTCACGCGCCAGGCCGACATGAGGACCATTGCCGACCAGCCGATGCTGTATTCGAACGAAATCGCCGGAAACATCATCCCCGCCGATCCCGACGCCTTCCGCCAGTACCGTGAGGAGCAGGGCTATGGTGCGGTCCTGAGCAATGTGGATCCACCCTTCCATACGGCGCTCCGCGGCGTCTACAGCCGGTTCTTCTCAGGGCCACGAATCGCGAAACACGAAGGCCTGTGCCAGTTGCTCACCGACCAGATCTTCGACGAGATGGTCGGCCGCGACGGGTTTGACTTCGTGATGGATGTCGCGGCTCACTTGCCCGCGCGGCTGATCTGTCGCCTCCTCGGTGTACCCGCCAAGGACTGGCCCTACATCACGCGTTATGCGAACAGCTTTGCCTCTTTCTCTGACCCGGCGTTGAAGCTCGGCGCCACACCGGCAGATACCTTTCGCATCGCCAAAGACAAGACCTTCGCCTACGTTGAAGAACTCGTGAATCGGCGCCGCGCCGCGCCCGAGGATGATCTCGCCTCGGTGGCGGCCACGGCAGAGGTGGATGGCGCACGCCTTGGACATCGCGAGGCGGCCTGGATCGCCTGGTCGCTGTTGGCGGCCGGCTTCGAGACGTCGCGGAACATCATGTCTGGAGGTCTGCTGGCACTGATCGAGCACCCTGGTCAGGACAAGATGCTGAGAGCTGATCCGAGTTTGCTTCAAGGCGCTGTGGAGGAGATGGTCCGCTGGACCACCCCGGCGACCGCCCTGCTGAGGGTCGCGACGGCGGGCACGGAACTTGGCGGGCAAGCAATCAAGGCCGACGACTGGCTGGTGATGTTCCTGGATTCGGCCAATCGCGACGAAGCGGTATTCTCAGAACCCTATCGGTTCGACATCCGGCGCCGCCCCAACCCTTATCTTTCTTTCGGACATGGCATCCATAATTGCATCGGGCGGATGTTGGCGCTGCTGGAGGCGCGCGTGATGATCCGGACGATAATCGCACGCTTCGAGAGTGTGACCGTCGCAGGACCGCTCGAATGGTCCGCTTCGTCGATCGCGAAAGGCGTCAAGCGAATGCCCATCCGAGTGCAGCGGCGAGCGGGCAACGGCGAGTAGGCGGCTGATGCGTGCGGCCCAGTAATTCTTAAAGCGCGCCGTATTGCACCAAGAGTTCCGTGCCACGTTGCTTGGCATCAACCGAAAAGAGCAGCCCTGATCTTTCCAGCGTGGTGTCGTCCATGATGCGGGCGAAATTATCTCGGACTGTCTCGGGCGTCGGGTTTCTGCTGTGAAAGCCGGCTGTCTCGGCGACCTTGATGCGGGTTGTCGTCCCCGCCATGACGCCGAATATTTCGCCATTGACATCGCACTGCTCATGCGCGAGCCAGAGGATCGTTGGCGCGACCAGTGTGGCCTCGTAAGCGGGGGTGGTATAAGTATCCGGCAGCCCTGAGAGTTCCTTCACCGGTCGCGTCATTGCACCCGGAGCCACCGCGTTGACCGCGACGCCGCTCCCTTCGGCCTCCAGCGCGAGCGATCGGGTAAAGCCGTGTATCGCCGCTTTGGCGACGGAATATTCGAGGAGGCCGCGGCACCCAAGATAGCCAACATGCGATGTGGTATTGATAATCCGGCCGAACGATTGCGCCGTAAGGTGAGGCCAGGCGGCTCTCGCGATGTTAATCGAACCCATCACATGCACTTGCCAAATCTGCATGAACGACTCGCTGCTCGTTTCAAGGAAATCCCGTTCGGGCATAAATATTCCGGCGTTGTTCACGATGATGTCGATTCGCCCGAATCCATCGACGGCACGCGCAACAGCCGCCGCGGCGCCCGCGTGGCTCGCAACGCTGTCGAAATTCGCCAGCGCGCGTCCGCCGCTGGAGCGGATCTCCTCGGCGACCCTTGCGGCCGGTCCCTCGTCCCCGCCCTCCCCGCGCAAGCCGACGCCCGGATCGTTCACAACCACGCTCGCTCCCCGAGCAGCCAGCAATTTCACGTACGAGCGACCGAGACCCCGCCCAGCGCCGGTAACCAACGCCACTTTACCATCCAGTCGCAGTTCGTCCATCCGGACCCCCCAGGAAGCGCGGCTAACAGATATCTCTCCTATTATATTGACTTAACACGACGTCCTGTCAATGATTGACACCGCCATCGACCGGAGCGCAATATCGCAGCTATCCGGGTTGAGGGAGGACGCATGGACAACGTGACCGCACGGCCGCGTACGCATTACACCGAGTCCTTGGGGCTCGACACAGGACCGGTCTCGACGTTGCCTTACACCTCGCCGGAGTACTTCGAGCTCGAGCGGGAGAAAATATTCAAGCGTGCATGGCTCTGCATCGGCCGCGTCGAGCAATTGCCCGCCTCAGGCAGCTATTTCGTCGAACCTTTGGAATTCGCGTCCGCATCAGTCCTGGTCACGCGCCAAAAGACTGGCGCAGTGCGCGCATTCCACAATGTTTGCTCCCATCGCAGTAACAAGATCGTCCAGGATGCTGAGGGGACGGCGTCACGCCTGATCTGCCGGTATCACAACTGGACCTACCGCAACGACGGCGCGCTGATCGGCGTGCCCGATGAAGCGAACTTCGCAGGTCTCGACAAGTCGCGCTGCGGCCTGACGCCGATTGCCTGCGACCTTTGGGACGGGTGGATTTTTGTCAATCTGCAGCCTAGACCTGAGGTGACGCTCGATGAATTCCTCGGCGCGCTCGGCCGAGAACATCACGGCCTTCCGTATCCGAACGCCGCGACGCCGGTCCGCTTCACCGCAAGACTCAAGACAAACTGGAAGGTGATCGCCGATGCTTTCGCCGAGGCGTATCACATTCCAGCGATTCACCCGAAGACCATCGGCCCGATGATGAGAAATCCCGCCAATCTAGGGTCGCGGCCCAGCGGGGCGTGGGCATGGGGACCGCATCATGCCTACGCCACGATCGGCAATCCGGCCTATGCGCCAGACGCCGGGTCCAATGTAGAACGCCTTTCCAGTGCCGGAGGTCACAAGTTCTTTGTCGACGAATCCGCGGCCGCCGGCACCCCGCATCCGGCGCTGAACTTGGCGCGTTCCGAACAGTGGGCCAGCGATAACACCTGCATTTTCCCGAACTTCCAGATCACCCGGATGTCGTTCCAGTTCGTCACCTTCCGTTTCGTCCCCATCAGTTATAACGAGACTCGGTGGGTCTCGACATTTTATTTGCCAGAAGCGCGTGACGTTCACACACGCCTGCAGCAGGAATATTATCTGGCGCGAAACTTCGACATCCTGCTCGAGGACGTCGGCAACGCCGAGAGCGCACAGGAGGGCCTGGAATCGGGCGCCATGCAAACCATGCATCTGCAAGACGGCGAGGTAATGATCCGCCATGCGCTGCATCACATCCAGAAGTGGATCGATGCGTCGAGCGTCAAGGCGGCGCTCGGCTAAGCGGTCACGCTCAACGCGAGTTTGGGAAACTGAGGTTCGCGTTTAGAACCCGTTTACCCATCTCGACCAGCGTGGGATTGTTCCCGGCGATCTTGGCCGCCAATTCGCGTGCTGTGGAGAGCGCCTGGCCCCGCGGAACTACGCGATTGACGAGTCCATGCGCCGCGAGAAATCCCGAAGAGACCATCTCAGCCGTCATGATGAGTTCAGCGGCTATTTTCGGTGGAACGAGGCGCGACAGTCTGTCGATTCCGCCCGTCTCGGGAACGAGGCCCGCTCGAGTCTCGCTGAGACCAAATCGCGCGTCCTCGGCGGCGACAATCATATCGCACGCCAGCACGATTTCGAAGCCGCCCGCCAGGGCATCTCCCTCCACGGCCGCGATGAGCGGTTTCTTCAGCACACGCCTTGTCACGCCGGCGAATCCGTTGGTCGGAGAATGAAATACCTCTCCGCGCAGGAAGGCCTCGAAGTCGATCCCTGCGCAAAAACATCCTCCCGCGCCGGTTATCAGGATCACGCGCACTGCGGAATCCGCGTCCGCTTTGCCGAGCGACACAGAAATTTCATGTGCTGTGGCCTGATCGATGGCGTGGCGGACCTCCGGCCGGTCGATGGTGATCGTCGCAATCTGCCAGTCGATTTCCAAATGTACCGCCATGACCGTCCCGTCCAGCGATTGAGAAACTAAGTCCGGTTACGCCTTTTCAAGAATATGGACGGCGCAAGAGCTGCCCGCCCCCACGACGTGGGTCAAGCCGATGCGGGCGCCATGCACCTGCCTGGCTCCGGCTTCGCCGCGAAGATGGGTCGCCACTTCGTAGATGTTGGCGATGCCGGTGGCGCCCAAGGGATGCCCCTTCGACAACAGTCCGCCCGACACGTTGACGGGGATGCGCCCACCCAACCGAGTCTCACCGCTGTCCATCAACGCGCCCGCGTCTCCGTCGGGGCAGATTCCCAGATTCTCATAGTGCATCAGCTCGGCCGTGGCGAAACAATCATGCAGTTCGATGAGTTCAACGTCGTCGGGACCCATGCCCGCCATCTCGTAGGCTGCGCCCGCTGCAAGGCGGGTGACTGAATTGAAGTCCATCATTGCCAGATTATGAGACGTGTAGGGATCGCTTTGCAGAATCGATGCCCGCACCCGGACGGCGCGCGCCTTCAGACCCATTTGCCGCATCTTCCGCTCCGAACAGACGATCGCTGCCGCAGCTCCGTCGACGTTGACAGAGCACATCAGTTTGGTCAGCGGATAGGAAATCATTTCCGCTGCCATTACCTGCTCGAGCGGTGTCTCAAAACGGTACATCGCTTTATCGTTCATCGTCGAGTGATGATGGTTCTTGACCGATACTTTCGCGAACTGCTCGAGAGTGGTCCCATACTTACGGGTATGCTCCATTCCGAGCGCCGCGAACATTGACGGCATTGTTCCGGAGCCCACGAGTCCCTCTGTCGGGACTCCTGCATAGGAAGCGCCGGCCCCCAAGAGACCGCGCCCCATCTGCTCGACGCCGACGCACAATATCAGGTCATATAGCCCCGATTTGATGGCGATCCATCCCTCTCGGAGCGCGGTGGCACCGGACGCGCACGCATTGGCGGTGTTGACCACCGGAATCCCTGTCTGCCCGAGATGCTGCATGATGCGCTGGCCAACACTGCGATTGGCTTCGCCCATGTTCCCGCAATAGAGCGCCTGCATATCACGAATTCCGAGCCCCGAGTCCTGTAGCGCCAGCAACGCGGCCTCTGCACCCATATCCTCCACATTACGTTCGGGATAACGGCCGAATCGAATCATGTCGGTCCCGATTACATACACATCGCTCATCGTGGTTATCCCTTTGCCTCGCATCCGCCCGCTGCCGCGGTGAAATAGTGCCTGACATGCCGCGCAGTCCTCTCACCCGCGGCGATCAAGGTCTCGAACTGCACCCGCACCGGCATCTCAAATCGGATCGCGTCCGATTCCAACCCGATCAAATTGCCCTTGATGGCGCCGCCCCCGTCCAAATCGACGAGAGCTGCTACAAACGGAGTGGCGACTCCCGGCATGCTGCGATGGAC
Organism: Steroidobacteraceae bacterium; assembly: GCA_036502605.1. Classification (GTDB taxonomy): domain Bacteria; phylum Pseudomonadota; class Gammaproteobacteria; order Steroidobacterales; family Steroidobacteraceae; genus Bog-1198. Next base: position 98,310 of record DASXYI010000161.1, on the reverse strand, counting down.
GACCGTGTACGTGTAGAGTCTGCCGCGCTCTGCAAGCCGGATGGGTACCAAGGCACCAATCGCCGCACACTTCGGGCACGCGCGACGGCCACCGACTGCCAGTACTTCGCCGCAAGCCGTGCATTTCAACCCTTCAAGATAAGGTTTGCCGCTAGCATCAATCTTTAGGAACGGCGCCAATGGCCGAAGCGGGTCTACTTCGCAATCGGACATCTGAACTCCTTCGATGAGATCGACCCAGCCATTCAGGATCGGCCCGGTATGCGCCAGCACCGAAGTGATGAAAATAACGATACAAGACATCGTGTATTGATGTCAAGAATGCCTCCGCGCCGACCGCGCACGAACTATTCGCCGCGCCAAAGGGGTATGCGCTTCTCTGCAAATGCGGCCGCTCCCTCTCGCGCATCGGCCGATTTGAATACGCGCGTCGTCAGCAAATTTTGACGATCGAACATCTCCGTGGAAAGCCAGTCCTGGCTTTCGCCCAATACCTGCTTGCTGACCGCCACCGCGATCGGTCCGTTCGCGGCGATGCTTCGGGCAACCCCGAGTGCTGCGTCGAGCGCCTGCCCGCTCGGTACCACTCGATTGATCACCCCGTGCTGGGCGAGGAGCGAAGCCGGATAGATTTCGCCGGTGAGCACCATCTCGGACGCGATTTTCATTGGAAGCTGCCTCGGCAATCGAACCAGCCCTCCCGCGTTGGCCACCAGACCGCGCTTCACTTCGGTCAGCCCGAATTTCGCATCCTCCGCGGCGACAATCAGATCGCAGGCGAGCGCAATCTCGAATCCGCCGGCCAATGCGTATCCTTCGATGGCGGCGATCAGCGGCTTGGAGATCCTCGCCTGGGTGACCCCGGCAAATCCTACATCCGGTAGTCGCGTGACCTCTCCGCGAAGGAAAGCCTTCAGATCCATGCCGGCGCAGAAGTGGCCGCCGGATCCGGTCAGAACGCCGACGCGTATATCGCGATCGGAGTTCACCCGCTGAATCAATTCCGAGATTGCTACCGCCGTGGGACCGTCAATGGCATTGCGTGCCTGCGGTCGGTCGATGGTGATCAGCGCGACCCCGTCGTTCAGATCGAATTTCACCGCCATATCACATCCCCCTGAATTCAGGCTTGCGCTTCTCGCGGAAAGCTTTTTTGCCCTCAGCGGCATCGTCCGTGTCGGCCGCCACCCGTTGTCCTTCTGCCTCGTGCGCGAGCGCGGTGGCGTAATCCGTGTCCAGCGATGAAGCAAGGCTCTGGCGAATCATGCGCAGCGCGGTCGTCGGCCCACTGGCGAGACGCGTACTCAGCGACCGCGCTTCGGTCAATAAATCCGCATCCTCGACGCATTTGTAGATGAGGCCCCACCCGGCCGCCTTTTCCGCGGCAATCTTTTCACCCAACATCATCATTTCAGCGGCACGCGCTTTTCCGGCGAGCCGCGGCAGGATCCACGACGCACCGCCGTCGGGAACGAGACCGACGTTGACGAACGATTGCAGAAAATAGGCCGATTTTCCGGCGATGACCAGATCGCCCGCCAACGCAATCGAGCAACCGATGCCCGCTGCAGCTCCATTGACGGCGCAAATGACGGGCATACCGAGCTTGGACAGCTTCACCAAGGTGGGACCGTAGTGTCGCGTGAGCGCGCGATATGCCCAGTCTCCCGGCGATGACGGATCCGCGTCCTTACGATCCCCCAGATCGGCGCCTGAACAAAACGCACGTCCCGCGCCCGTGATCACGAGCGCGCGTGCACCCTTCAAATGGTCGAGCGCTTCCGCAATCTCGTCGAACATTTGCGGGGGAGCCGAATTCAATCGAGCCGGGCGATCGAGAATCAGCGTGGCGACGCCGGCTGCGATATCGAGACGGATCATTTCAAAGGCCATTCAGTATCCTCTCCGCAATCAATTCGGCGCCTTTGTGGGACGCGATAAGCGTGCACGCGCCGTGCGCGCGCGGCAACTTCTCGAAGCGACATTCATGCCTCTCCGGACCGGTTGTATCGACCGCAGGCAACGAGCGTTGCCGTACGAGACAAATTCCCGTCCGATGCGGATGGTACGGTAGCGATATGGCAGACGGTCCATTGACAGGAATCCGGGTTCTAGAGGCACTTTCATCGAGGTCGGAGGAGTCTCGCAACCGGCCCACGCTCCGCGCTTCTCTGAAACGCCGAGCCGCATTCAATGGCCGCCCGCGCCGATCGTTCGCGATACTCGCCAGGCGCTCAAGAACTGGGGCGTCGATGAGGAAACTTTGATCGAGCTTCTAGGCGCAAGCACCGTGGAGGGGCGATGATTGCCCTTGCCGAAGCTTTCGCCTGTGCGGCCCTTCCAGAAGCGGCGGAGGACCTCCGCGCCGAGGTGAAGTCTTTTCTGGCGGCAGCGTTACCCGACCGGCCCTCGACTGCGCGGGCAAAGACATGGTCCGCTTTCGATGCGGAATTCAGCCGAATGCTGGCAAAGCGCGGTTGGCTGGGTTTGACGCTCCCCACACGCTATGGTGGCGCCGGTCTCGACGCGTTCTCGCGCTTTGTATTGGTCGAAGAATTGCTTATCGCCGGTGCACCGATTGCGGCGCATTGGATCGCGGACCGTCAGAGCGGACCCCTCATTTTGCGTTATGGAACCGAGGCACAACGCCAATTCTACCTGCCTCGAATTTGTCGAGCAGAGATCTTCTTCTGCATCGGCATGAGTGAACCCAACGCCGGATCGGACTTGGCGAGCGTTAGAACCAAAGCAACCAGAACCGAAACGGGATGGCTGCTCAATGGCTCGAAGATCTGGACGACCTACGCGCATAAATCGCATTATATGCTGGCCCTCGTGCGAACATCCGGAACCACGGATGATCGGCAGCAGGGATTGTCGCAGTTCGTCATTGACCTCTCCCTGCCGGGCATTTCCGTCAAACCCATTACGGACCTGTGCGGTGATGACCACTTCAGCGAAGTCTTCTTCCAGAACGTGCGCCTCAGCGCCGATGCGCTGGTGGGCGAGGTCGGACAGGGTTGGGTACAGACCAATGCGGAGCTTGCCTTCGAGCGTAGCGGCCCCGAGCGCATTTATTCCAGTCTCGTCCTGCTCGATTTGTGGACTCGGCGCGTCCGGCACGCTTCCTCAGAATCGCACGAGGTACGATTGGGCAGGCTCATTGCGCGCCTGGCGGTACTACGGGAGATGTCTCTGGCGATCACTCACCGGCTCGCGAAAGGAGATAGTCCCCTACTCGAGGCGGCTCTGCTCAAAGACCTGGGCACCGAATTCGAGCAATTCATCCCCCAGGAGATCGCCGACGCCTTGGGGGCAGATCCCGACGCTCCGCCCGACGATGAGATCATGCGGACCCTCGCTTACCTGATGCAGATCAGCCCCGCTTTCTCGCTGCGGGGCGGAACGCGCGAGATTCTGCGCGGAATGATCGCACGCGGCCTGGGCCTCCGATAGCCGCCGTGGAAAACTTGCTGCTCGATAGCTTTGCCCGCCTCCTAGACCAGATATCGTCGCCGGCGGCGGTGCGTCGCGCCGAGGCAGACGGCGATACTGCACAGATTAATCACGAAATGGAGGAGTCTGGCTTTCTGGATGCGCTGGTTCCCGAATCCGCGGGAGGTTCCGGGCTTGCCATCGCCGACGTGGTCCCCTTGTTTCTTGCCGCCGGGGAATACTTGCTGCCAATCCCCTTCGCAGAGACGGTGGTGGCGCGCGCACTCATCGCGACATGCGATGCGCAGCCGCCACGCGGCAGGACCATAATCCTGTGTCCTGCAACGGCGGACGGGCAGCCTCGTTCAGCACTCGACCCGTGCAGCGACCCGGCGTCGTTGGCGCTCGTGCAGCGCGGCATTGCATTCGATCTGGTGCCGATCAGAGCCCGAGAGCGCCGCACCGATCCTTTCCGCCTGTGCAGCGCGAGGCCCGCGTTCCACGAGCCGCCGCTGCTCAGTTTCACGCTCGCTAGCGTCGATCTGTTGCACTGGGCCGCCGCGATCACTACGGCCTACATGGCCGGTGCCATGCAGCGGATGCTCGAAATGTCGCTGGCTTACGTGAATGACCGGCAGCAATTCGGCCGCACCTTGAGCAAATTCCAGGTGATTCAGCAAAACTTGAGCGTATTCGCGGAAAGGAGCGTGTCCGCCCAGGTTGCAGCGCGGATCGGCTTGATGGGATCCGATCTCATCCTCGACCGAGGGCGGGTCGGAATTGCCAAATCCGTTGCGAATGAATCAGCGAGGGTCTGCACGGGCATTGCCCATGCCGTGCATGGCGCCATCGGTATCAGCGAAGCGCATGACTTGCAGCTGTATACTCGTCGGCTGGCCCGGTGGCAGGTCAGTTTCGGCTCCGGTGCCTATTGGCAGCGATGCATCGGCCAGCTTCGCCTGCAATCAGAGGAGCCGACCGCCGTCGATTTTGTGCGCACTCTGAGAGGACCAACATGACCCTGACCGCACTGGTGCTTCGCTCCGAGAATAACGGAATTGTCACGCTGACGCTCAATCAGCCCGAGCAGCGCAATCCGATCTCCGATCTTGCTGTAGTCGATGCGCTATGCGCAGAGATCGAGGCCGCCGACGCTGCTACCTCAGTTCGTTGCGTGATACTCACAGGCGCCGGCTCCGCATTCTCGACCGGCGGCAACATCAAGGCGATGCGGGCGGGGGGCGGCCTGGTGGATTCGTCCGCGATCAATACCCGGCGAAACTACCGCCGGGGCATTCAGCGTCTCCCGCGGCTATTCGACCGTATCGAAGTGCCCGTGATTGCGGCGGTAAATGGGCCCGCAATCGGCGCCGGGTGCGATCTCGCCTGTATGTGCGACATTCGCATCGCCGCGGAGAGCGCCAAGTTCGCAGAGAGTTTCGTGAAACTCGGGATTGTCCCCGGTGACGGCGGTGCCTGGCTGCTGACGAGACTCATCGGCTTCTCCAAAGCCTGCGAGCTTGCCTTCACCGGCGACACCATTACCTCGCGCGAGGCCCTCGCCTGCGGCCTGGTATCTCAGGTCGTTCCGGATTCGGAACTGCTGGCGGCGGCTAACGCGCTGGCAGGGCGCATCGCCAGCAACCCCGGCGCGGCGGTTCGGATGACGAAAAGGCTCATGCGTGAGGCCCAGATGAGTTCGCTCTCGGCTATTCTCGAATTATCGGCCGCCGCTCAAGCCATCTGTCACACCACCGACGACCACATCGAAGCGGTCGATGCATTCTTGGCGAAGCGCCCCCCGCAATTTGACCGGTATTGAGTGTGTTGCCTAGGCCATCCGCTAGCGCGGCGGCATGCGGATGGCGCCATCGAGGCGTATGGTCTCGCCGTTGAGCATCGGATTCTCTATGATCTGCGCCGCGAGCATCGCAAACTCCGACGGACGACCTAGACGTGCGGGGTGCGGCGTAGCTTTTGCCAGCGATTCTCGAATCTCCTTGGACACCTTGGCGAGGATGGGCGTATCAAATGTTCCGGGGGCAATGGTGCAGACACGAATCTGGCGGCCGGCCAGATCGCGCGCCGCAACGATCGTCATGCCCACAATACCGGCTTTCGAGGAAGCATAGGGTATTTGGCCGATCTGACCTTCGAACGCAGCGACCGAGGCGGTCAAAATGACGACACCGCGCTCTCCGTCCACCATCTCCGTTTTTGCCAGGCGCGCCGCACCGAGCCGAAGAACATTGAAGCTGCCGATGAGATTGACCCGAATAATCGCCTCAAAATGCTCGAGTGATCCCGGAAATCCCTGTTTGTCGACCACCCGTAAAGGACCGCCTCGGCCGGCGCAGTGGACCACAGCCCGTAGCGTCCCGAGCGATTCCGCCGCATCGAACACCGCAGCCATGTCGGCTTCGCTCGTGACGTCAGCCGCGACAAACCGTGTTTGCTCCCCCAGCTGCGCAGCGATCGACTTGCCATCCGACACTGGCAGGTCGGCGATGACAACATGCGCACCTTGACGCGTCAGCAATTCCGCGGTCGCTCGGCCCAGCCCTGACGCTCCGCCCGTGACGACCATCGCACAATTTGCAATCTGCATCGCAGCTTCTCCTTACACCCGTTCAATGAGCGTCGCATTCGCCTGACCACCCGCCTCGCACATCACCTGCAACCCGAAACGACCGCCGCTTTGCTCGAGTCCGTTGACCAACGAGCACATGAGGCGTGCGCCCGATGCACCGAGCGGATGGCCGAGCGCAATGGCTCCGCCTCGCGGGTTGAGACGTTCTGGATCCGCTTTTAACTCGCGCAACCACGCAAGAGGGACGGATGCAAAGGCCTCGTTTACCTCGAATTGATCGATGTCGGGGATCGTCATGCCTGCTTTTCTCAGGATGCGGTGAGTGGCCGGGATCGGCGCGGTGAGCATGAGTAGTGGGTCATCCGCAATCACGTCGAACGCGACGAATCGAGCGCGCGCCTTGAGACCAAGACGGTTGGCAACGGACTCACTCATGAGCAGCGCGACAGCCGCGCCATCCGTAATCTGAGAGGAATTCCCGGCCGTGATGCTCCACCTGATCTCAGGAAAGCGCTCGGCCATTCGTTCGTCCTCGAACGCGGTTTTTAGCGCCGCCAGGCTCATGGCTGTCGTCGCCGGCCGGATGGTCTCATCCTGAGTGACCAGGCGTGCGCGCGCGCGGATAGGCACGATCTCCACGTCAAAGCCTCCGGAGGCGCGAGTCACCTCTGCACGCTGGTGTGAGCGCACCGAGTATTCATCCATCTCCTCCCGGCCGATCTGCCAGCGCGCCGCAATTAGTTCAGCAGAGATACCCTGCCCGACGAACCCACCTGGGAAGCGGCTATTGAATGCCCCACCATGCGGCTCCGCGCCCATGCGCGCTACCCCCATGGGAACGCGGCTCATCGATTCGATACCGCCGGCAATCGCAATGTCATAGACGCCCGCGGCGATGCCTTGCGCCGCGAAGTGGATGGCCTGCTGACTCGATCCGCAGCGGCGTTCCACCGTGGTCGACGGAACGTGCTGCGGGAGTCCCGCCGCCAACCATGCGGTTCGCCCTAGCGGGACGGCCTGCTCGCCCGCTTGACTGACACAGCCGATGATGACGTCGTCCACTGCGCCGGCATCGAATCTGTTGCGCTCGAGCAATCCTAGGATGGTTTGCGACAGGACATCCGCCGGGTGCGTATCCGCCAGCGCCCCGCCCTGCTTTCCTCGCGCCATGGGCGATCTGACGATATCGACTAGGACGGGATTGTTCTGCATTTGGATTCGCCTCCGATACTGCATCGGACGATATCCCAAAGTATCCCGGCGAGCGCATGCCGGAGACGCCAGTCAATTGGCAGTTCCCGTTCGGTCAAAATATTATTCCTGCCGGGGAATGATCATTCCTTTCATGAAGCCTTGTTGATAATCTTGGGCTTCCAGAGAGGGAGCGCAACCAAGCGGCACCTCCTGACGTTTACCTGTTATCGATGGGGGAATCGATGCAAGTTCTTGCTTACTGCTCGCCCAACAGTCCGATTGAGGGGTGGCGCTCGGTCGATGCCACGGTACTGCGAGAATTGTCCTCGGGCCGTCTCGAGTTTGACGCAGGGATCTACCCTGAGGCCAGTTTCAGCAAGGCGCTGGGAGTTCCCATCTCGCTGACGCATTTCCACATCGACATGCCGCTGACCTACCGCCGCACCTGGCACGACATTCGCGGCAACAGGGTCGGTGTGAAGGTCGTCTGGTTGATCCGGCGCGGGTCATTGCAAATTCTCCGGACTAGCGGACGTTGTGTTGTCGAGGCCGGGAATGCCGGAATTCTCGATTCAAACGTCCCTTTTCAGGTAAAGGTACTCGTCGACAAATGCCACGTGCACGAATCCTTGCAGATCATCATTCCCCCGGATCTATTCGCGACACATTTGCCCGGAGCCGAGAATCTCAACCAGGCATTTTCTCTGAATTCGGCGGCCGGTCACCTCGCCCAAAGCCTGCTGGCCCTGCTCATGGAAAAGGGCGAATTGCTCAACCGTAAGACGGCGGCGTCGCTGGCGGAAGTTCTGCTCGAGTCGATCGCCGAAAACATCGGGATTCAACCAAACACTTGCCGGCGGCAGGGGCTCGTGGACCGTCGTTTGGTCGACATCGAGGAGTTCATCGAAATGAACCTGACCGACCCGAATCTGTCGTACACCAAGGTGGCCGAAAGCTGCGGAATTTCCACCCGCTATCTGCGCCATATACTCAAGGTCAACGGCAAGTCCTATTCTGAGCTCCTGTGGCGAAGCCGGCTGCCCAAGGCGCGCGATCTCCTGATCTCTTCCGCGACACGCAACTACTCGATTCGCGAGGTCGCGTTCATGTCCGGGTTCAAAAGCGCCGCGCATTTCAGCCGCCGCTTCAAGGCCACCTATGGGCGCCCCCCCCGCAAGTACCGGGACGCACATGGAGTTCGGCCATGACCGCGCTCGATGTCGCGCGGCCTCCCTTCATGGATTCGGACGAATTGCGCATCTTTGAGGGTGCCGTAGACCGCTTCTTGGATGAGCACGCCACCCCAAATGATACGGCGCGCTGGCGGAACGAAGGAGCGGTCGACAAGGAGGTGTGGCTCAAAGCGGGCAAGGCGGGAATTCTCGGGGTCTCGATTCCGGAGGCCTATGGGGGGGCCGGAGCAGATTTTCGGTATGAAGCGTTGCTGATCGAGCGCATGGGACTCAAACATGCCCTCAACTTTGCCTTGCCGCTTCATAACGCGGTGGTCGCCCCTTATCTTGTCCACTACGCCGACGAAGAGCAAAAGCGCCGGTGGCTGCCCGGCGTCATCACGGGAGAGACGATTCTCGCCATCGCGATGACGGAGCCGGGGTCCGGTTCGGATGTGCAGGCCATGAAGACAAACGCACGACGCGATGGCGGCTACTACGTCATCAACGGTCAAAAAACCTTCATTTCCAACGGGCTCCATGCCTCTCTAATCGTTATTGCAGCGAAGACCGACGCCACGGCCGGGGCGAAAGGCATTTCGCTTTTTGCTGTCGAGACGCACAAGGTCGAAGGTTTCTCGCGCGGACGCCTGCTGAAAAAACTGGGGCAGGAAGGGCGCGACACCACCGAACTGTTTTTCACCGATATGCGCATCCCCGCCGAGAATCTATTGGGCGGCGTTGAAGGGCGCGGATTCTCCATGCTGATGAACAAACTCCCGCAAGAGCGGATGGTGATCGCGTGGCAGGCCATGGGAATGATCGAAGCCGCGCTTGCAGTCACGCTGGCATATGTACATGAGCGGCACGCGTTTGGCGCTCCCGTGATCGAATTTCAGAACACGCAGTTCAAGCTGGCCGAATGCAAGACAGAGGCGACCATCGCCAAAGTGTTCTTGTATCATTGCACGCAGCAGCTGCTGGCCGGTACGTTGGATGTCGCGACCGCATCTATGGCCAAGTATTGGATTACGGAGACTCAGGCCCGGATCATCGATGTTTGCTTGCAGTTCTTTGGCGGATACGGCTACATGCTGGAATACCCGATCGCGGAGATGTACAAGGATGCGCGCGGCTACCGGATCTATGGCGGCTCCAACGAAATCATGAAGCTGATCATTGCGCGATCGCTGTAGCGGTGGAGTGAACCTTGAGCAGGGCAGCCATGGCATCTGACGTAAGCGGGATGAGCACGTCTTCCAGGCGCGGCGCGGTTGCGTCGGTTGCCGCGATACTGCGTCTACTCGCGGCCGCGGATGAACCCATGGGAGTGAACTCCATCGCTCGCGCAGTGTCGATGGCGCCGAGTTCGTGCTTCAAGATGATGAAGGCTCTGGTCGCCCAAGACTTTGCCTCGATCGACGATAACAGCAAGAAATACTCGCTAGGTAGCGGCGCGATCACCGTGGCGCAACGCGCACTCGATCCGTCACAGGCATATACGATCATTCGCTCCCGGCTCGAGGAAAGTGCGCAAACCTATTCGATGGCAATTGGGCTCTGGCGCATTCTCCCTCGGTCGCGCATGGCATTGATCGGTTTCGCCGATGGCGACGGCCAAATGCGCATTCACATGGCAATCGGCCAGAGGCTTCCCATGTATGTTGGTGCGGTCGGGCGGGCCATCGCGGCGCGCACGAGCCCGTCTCATCCGGCACTCAAGGAGAGCTTCGAGAAATTACGGTGGCAGACGCCCCTGTCATTTCGCGATTATGTAGCCCAGGTGGAGCAGGCGAAACGTCTTGGCTACGGCGTCGACACGGGTTATTTTGCGCGCGGCGTGAGTACTGTCGCGGTCGTGATCGTCGATAAGCCCGGCGAAATAAGATATGGACTGTCAGGAATCATGTTCAGTGGCCAGCACGATTCTCGGATGATGGACAAAATCGGCCGCCATCTGATCGAACTTTCACAGTGGGCGACAGGTCGACTCATTTTCCCAACCCTTTCGGTAACATGATCGGCGAGTTTTCACGCGCTGCGGCCGCCGGCTTTGCGTTCACGTCGGCGTGAACGTCCCATATTGTCCGTTAAAGTACAGTGATGGGTCACCCTGTTCGGTCGTTGCCGCCTCGACCCGGCCCACCACGACCGCGGGTCTGCGCACCCCGATACCTGCGTCGCCACCTAGCGCGAGTTTACTCGGTGTCTGCGGCCCGACGCAGGCGCCTGAGCTCGATGTCGTCACCGAACTTCATGTTCAGAGCATCCATCACGATGGCGGCGCGCGGGCCCAAGCACCTTGTCGATCGCAATGCGCGGGGCCAAGGCCGAATGGAGGCGCGCGCAGTAGGTCGTCAGTGCCTTGGCTGAGATAGCAGCGACTTCGCCGCGGCGCGGATGCACTTGATGACGATCTCTGCCACCCGGTTCCAGGCACGGTTCATTGGTAACGGTTGCATCTCGACGGCTGAGAGGGACTAATGTAGCGCATGCTATCGTCCTTTCGTAAGCGGGGAGGCAGCCTAACGATGAGCGAGGTCTGGGCGAAGTGGGAAGGCCACCTTATCAACGGAATGTTTCCGCTGCGCCGCTTTTTGGGTGGCTCGGATCACAGCGGAGTATTCCTTACCGAATTTCAGGCACGAAACCTCCCCAATGCCGCGCTCAAGTTGGTCCCGGCTATTCCGGCCCTGGAGGCACAACTCTCGCACTGGACCGCAGCTGCCGCCCTGTCCCATCCCCACTTGATTCGAGTTTTCAAGGCGGGCCGCTGCCGGCTGGGAGATCTCCAATTCATCTTCGTCGTGATGGAATACGCTGATCAGACTCTCTCGCAAATTCTTCCCCAACGCGCCCTTACTCCCGACGAGGTGCGGGACATGCTGATTCCCATCCTGTCCGGCTTGGCTTTCCTCCATCGCGAGCGCCTGGTGCAGGGCCGGCTGAGGCCATCAAACATTCTCGTCGTCGGTGATCAACTGAAATTGGCGAGCGACACCATCCGCCCGGCCGGCGAGTCCTCGGCAGGCAGTGTTCAGTCCTCTGTGTACGATCCTCCGGAAGCGAGTGACGGTGGGTTTTCCGCCGCCGGCGACACCTGGAGTCTCGGCGTAACGATGGTCGAGGCTCTCACGCAGCATCCTCCTGCATGGCCGGTGAATAAAGGATTCGATACGGCTTCCTTGCCCGCGAGTCTTCCTTCAATGCTCGTGGGCATCGTGCGTCAGTGCTTGAATCGTGACCCAGCCGACCGTCCGTCGGCTGCCGACCTGGAAGGCCGGCTCAAGTCGGTGCCGCAAGCGCCGGTAGTTTCAGTGCCCGAATCAACTGCGCCGGTGCCGCAACCGCTCCTGTCGCTTCCTGAGCCTCTCGTACGCGAGTTTCCGGGCAAAATCGCTCCCCGAGAGAAGTCGCCGAAACAGCGCTTGTTCGGCGCGATCGCCGGGGTGCTCGTGGTATTGCTCGCCGTTTGGACTGGCCTGCGTAGTTCTCACACTTCGCAAAGTCCAGGGACGTCCCGGTCCGTAGATGCCGAAGTCTCTGCTCCTTCTTCCAGTGGGCCGTCTGCGGACTTCAAATCGGTACCCTTGCGCAGTATTAGCCGTCCACCGGACCAACCCGCGCGGTCCCCGGCGAACGATTCACCGTCCGTGCTCCATGAAGAAATTCCTGACGTTCCGCGCAGCGCACGTAACACGATCCATGGCCACATCAAGGTGGCGGTTCGCGTGACTGTCGATCGCTCAGGCAACGTCATCCATGCGGCTGTGGAGAGTCCCGTCTCAAGCAAGTATTTCGCCCGCTTGGCAACCGAAGCTGCCAGAAAATGGAAGTTCGTCTCCTCAGCCGATCAGGACTCTCGGAAGTGGCAATTGAGATTCGAGTTCACCCGGGGCGGCGCAACCGGGCGGGCCGCAGCCCCGCGATAGCCTCATTGCGGTTCGCCCTCGGGTTCTCTGGTTCGCCCTGTCGGGAGCTAGTCTCGAGGGGTGCACGGCGGGACCGTGCCGTCGCGACACAGGGTCGGGCCCCCGTCGCGCTGTACGGCCGCCGGGCTGTCGTCATGGGGAATCGTACTGCCGGTAACGCAACCCGACAGGAGGTACGCGGCGGCAAAAAAACCGACTACTACTTTCACCCTCCCTCCTCGCGCTTTCAGCGGCCGGCGTCGCGGGCCGAAAACGCCATGATGTTCACGGTATCCCGCCCAGGGTTTTCTGAAAATAGGTTTGGCACGCGTTGCGATGTCAATGGGCGTCCTACAGAAGCAATTAGGAGGCGCGCACGACAAAGCACAATAAAGCACGACCCATACAGTAGTGTTCGCCCGCGACCACTGGATTTACGGCCGCAGCGGCAGCGCGTACAGTCCCTACATGGCGCGTAGCTTTTTCGGTCATCAAACTTTCAAGGGTCGCGGCGCGTTATCCAATCTGGCCGGACGGTTCGACGCTTTGACGATCGAACAGACGGATGACGGATGGTATCAAGACGAAATTGCCGACGGCCTCGACGAAACCGTATTGCCCGACAGCGCCCGCAGCATTATCACCAGCAACAATTCGCCCGACGTGGGGTTTGATGTTTCCATCAATCCGTATCGCGGATGCAGCCATGCTTGCGTATATTGCTTCGCACGTCCGAGTCACGCCTATCTCGGACTCTCTCCGGGATTGGATTTTGAAACAAAGCTCTTCTACAAGGCCGACGCGGTCAGCCTTTTGGAGGCCGAGCTTTCCAGGCCGAGGTATGTCTGCAAGCCCATCGCGCTCGGCATCAACACTGACGGATACCAGCCGCTGGAGAAACGTCTCGGCATCACCCGCAGCATTCTGAACGTATTGGCGCGCTGCCGGCATCCGGTGACGATCGTCACGAAGAGCGCGCTGATCGTTCGCGACATCGATTTGCTCGCTGACCTTGCCAAGGATCACCTGGTCTCCGTAAGTCTAAGCATTACGTCGCTGACCAATGACATCAAGCGAACGCTCGAGCCGCGGACGGCCTCGCCGCATGCGCGGCTTCGAGTCATCGAACAGCTGGCACAAGTTGGTATCCCGGTGGGAGTGATGGTCGCTCCCGTGATCCCCGCCATCACGGATCATGAAATGGAGGACATTCTTCGTGCTGCGCGCGATGCCGGCGCCACCCGCGCGAGCTACGTCTTGCTGCGTCTACCGCATGAAGTGAAAATCCTTTTCCGGGAGTGGCTGAGTGCACACTACCCCGACCGCGCCAAGCACGTGATGTCGCTCATCAACCAATCGCGCGGCGGCAAGGATTATGACTCCGAGTTCGGCGTTCGCATGCGCGGCACCGGTCCTTATGCCGAACTGCTGCGTACACGGTTTGAACTCGCGGCGCGGAAGCTCGGCTTCGACAACTCGAGCGACCCGCACGACCTCAGAACGGATCTGTTTCGCCCGCCAGCGGCGAGTTCACAGTTGACCCTGGGTTTTTAATCGCAACGCGCCCGAACGCAACTCGCTATCCTAATTTTATTGCCAATGTCTGTGCATCGAAAGGTGCCCGCAGCTTCGCGTCGGTGTTGTCGAAAAAGCAAAAGACGTCCAATCGCCGCGGCAATTTTTTGGATAAAAAACTCCTTTCCACGGAGCGTAGCGCCACCCCGAAATACCGATGCAGATTCGGGGCGAAGCCACGGCTAGCTCGATTCGCGAGAGGCGATCTGCGCCGCTCTGCGCAAATCAGCCAGCAAATGCGCCCTCAATTCCAGCGGCCTCTCGCCCTCGGCGCGAAGAATGGCCGAGGGATGATAGGTAGCCAGAATTCGCGCACCGTTTGGATGGCGAAGTTCTTGCTGCCGGGCGCTGTCGATCGACAGGGCCGCTCCCGTCAGAGCGCGCAGGGCAGTGGCGCCGAGCGCAACGATCACCGCCGGCTTGCCCGCGGCGATTTCCTGCTCCAACCAAATCAAGCAGGCATTGATCTCGCCCGCGCCGGGTTTTTTGTGCAGCCGCCGCTTTCCCCGCGGTTCCCACTTGAAATGTTTCACGGCATTGGTGATGAAGACGTCCTTGCGCTCCAATCCGGCAGCGGCCAGCGCCTGATCCAATATTTTTCCGGCGGGACCGACGAAAGGATGGCCTCGCACATCCTCTTCGTCGCCGGGTTGTTCACCGACCAGCATGATCTTCGCTCGAGGCGCACCTTCGCCTCCAACCGCCTGCGTCGCGTGCTTCCACAGATCGCATCGGCGGCATGTTTGAGGCCCTTCACCCGCAGACGCCGGAGTTGGCAGGGAACGCTTGACTGCTTTGGCCATGGTGATTCCGCCGTAAGGATGCAGAGATTCGCGCGGGCTAACTGTGCGATGTTTGACCCGAGTTCAGGTCGGTGTCCTCTGACGGACGCCGACCCCCGCGTGCGCTGCGGGAGCGGTCTGTAGGACGCTGCGCACAATCTCATGCGTCCTCGGCCCCTCCCTCACGGTGAAAGCGCCGCTCAGAATGAGTGCCTTACTTAAACCGGCCGACTAAGCATCGCCGCACGAGATGGTCGGGCAATCGGAGGGAATAATGAAAACGGTATCGAGTCTAATTCTGGCGACGTGCATGCTCGGTGGCTGCATCAGCAGCAGCAGCCCTCCGCCTCCCGAAAAGGAGACGACGGTGGTCGTGCCGCGAGATTCTGACACGGTGGTGGTGTGCGAGGACGGAACGAAGCCGCCCTGCCGATAGCCACGCAACGCCGCTGCCGGGCCTACTCTGCGGCTGCCAATTTCCGGACTTGTCGCCACAGCTGCCCGGCAAATAACACGCCGCCGGTGCGCACGGGCAATCCTGATTTCTTGAGCACCTCGGCACCCCATGTGTTGCACGTGTAGAAGGCCGAATACCTTGCCCGTGCGCTGAAATACACGCTGCCTTCGTATGGCCCGCGTGCAACGATGGGCACCTGATCGCTGTTTGGCGAATAGGCATCTCGCAGCGATCGCCATATGAAGTCCTGCGCCGCCAGCGACTGCTCGGCCGATACTCTCAACTTGATGATGTTCGGCCCGCCGAACGCTTCAGCCGGCGTTGCACCCAGCCCGGTCGCCAGGATCAAACCCTTACCGGGCCATAGGGCGGCGCGCATCGCCGGCATGCTCTGATGTTTGGCCATGAGATACTGTCGATCGCCAAAACCAAAAAACAGGTAGCTGACACCGTGAAAATTACCCAGGATAGCGTGCAGTGGCGCCGCTATTTCGTCGCTGGCGAATCCGACGTCGATGTGCCAGCCTCGGCGAGCCACATAAATCGCGGTGCTGGCTTGGCTCTGGTCGGCGGAAGCGCTCGAGAAGACGAACCACGAAGACAGTGTCAGCGCCAGTATTCGAGCCGCGCGTTGAAGCCGGGTCACGTCGTTAGCCCCCGGCGATCAGGCCGAATTGTTGTGCGATCAGAATTAGCTGCAATGCACTGCCCGCCCCCAACTTTTGCTTGATCGAAGATTGATGATTGGCGGCGGTTTTGGGGCTGAGACCGAGGCGAACTGCGATTTCCTCGACTCCATATCCTTGAGCCAAGAGGCGCAGCACCTCCAGTTCGCGGATCGACAAGGCATGCGCCATCTGCTGGGCAGTGGCTGACCGTGTCGTCATTGCTCGCTGCACATCCGGGCTGATAAATCGCGTGCCGTCGGCAACCGCGCGCACCGCGCTCACCAAAAGATCCGGAGCGCTTGCTTTGCTCAAGTATCCATAAGCACCCGCGTTCATGGCATGCGTGGCATAGATGCCGTCCTGGTACATGCTGAACATGAGCACCCGCGCCGCGGGCCGGCGCGCGACCAGGCGCCGCAGTATTTCGATGCCGCTGACGCCGGGCAAGGCTATGTCGAGGACGATGACGTCGGGCTGCAACTCGCCGTCCAGCTGCAGGGTCTCGGTGATCGACGCCGCCTCGCCGACCACCGTCAAGCTTTCGTCGCGCTCGAGCAGACGGCGATAGCCTTCACGCACGACGGCATGATCGTCCACCAGCAGCACGCGGATTCGGCTCTTTGCAGATCCGTTCATGCGTGCCGGTCTGCGTCCGGTGGCGTCGCAAGAGGAAGCGATGCCATGACTTTGAAGCCCTCGCCTCGACGGCTGGCTAGCTTGAGCGAACCGCCGATCGCGGCCACTCTTTCACGCATGCCGACGAGGCCTAAGCCCGTGCGCGGCGCGTCCATGTCCGTGCCTCTGCCGTTGTCGGCAATCGAAACCTCGATGGTTTCTTGCGTCTCGGATTGCCGTCTGCGTACGATGCGAACCTCTACCCGGGTCGCCTGCGAATGGCGCGCAACATTGGTCAACGATTCCTGTACCAGACGAAACAAGGCGAGCGCCCGGATTTCGTCCAGCTGTTCCAGACCACCTTCCATCGATAAGTCGATCGAAGCCTCGGGCAGACGCGCCCGCCAATCGTTCACGCAGTAGTCGAGCGCAGCGGCAATGCCGAGATCGTCGAATCCGACCGGCCGCAGTTGGCGAATGAGGCTCGACACCACATCATAAACGCGATCGACGTTCGAGATCATGGCATGCGCAGCCTTGTTCACGAGCGGGTGCCCTGTCCGGCTGGCATCGCGTATTGCCACCGCATCGAGTTTTATGACGTTGAGATATTGGCCCAGCTCATCATGCAGGTCGCGCGCGAGCGCCTTTCTCTCATATTCCTGCATGTCCAAGTATTGCTGCGCCAATCGCTGGTTTTCCGCGAGCGCGTCGGCAAGCCTAGCCTCGGTCGCCCTGCGCAACGCCAACTGGCCGCGCGCTTCGAAGTAGCGGCGTGCGGAGAACCAGACCAGGCATGCGGCAAGAACCAGCAGCACGGCCGGCAGTTCGTCGAGCTGCAGCCGCTCGTGCAATCGCGTCCAGCCGAGCAGCGCTTCACTGAGATCCAATTTCACGCAGATGATCGCCGCGGAGATGGATATGGCAATGATCAGAGCCGCATCACGGCGTGCTGCCATCTTGCGACCCCTATCCTCCGGGATTTCGCGAACCGCCAATCGGCGCCCTCCTCTGCAAATCGGGAATTTTTCCTATTCTCACCGCCAAGTGTCCATGGAACTATCCGCTTTCAGCGAATCGGCGCCCACAAAAAATCACTGGCGCCCTGCAAACCGGAATTTCGATGCACCAATTTGAAAACTACGTGGCTATCGGGCGAACCTTCGCCGCCTATCGCTTCGACCGGTGCCGCTTTGCTGCTCGCCGCCTTGCCGCGCTTGCCATTGTGTTCTGTTTCGGCCTGTGCTCGACCGCCGCGGCGCTCGACCCAGCGCCTCCCCAAACTTCCACCCTACAGGAGATCCTGGTCATCGGCACCACGCCCGTCCCTGGACTCCGTATCGACATCGATAAGGTTCCAGGCAACGTTCAAAGCGTGTTAGCCGGCGACCTGGCTCAGAACGGGACAGCCAGTCTTACCGGGGCGCTCGGCAGCCGCTTAGGCAGCGTGAGCGTCAGCGACACCTTGGCCGACCCGTTTCAGCCCGATATCCTGTATCGCGGCTTCGAGGCCTCGCCCGTCCTGGGAACACCGCAGGGTCTGGCCGTTTACCAAAACGGCGTAAGGATCAACGAGGCGTTCGGCGACAGCGTGAATTGGGATCTCATTCCCGACATCGCCATCAGTAGAGTCGATATCGTGAGTTCCAGCCCACTGTACGGCCTGAACGCCCTGGGTGGGGCGATGGCCGTGACCATGAAGAACGGCTTCACTTACCAGGGTGTCGATGCTGAGCTTTCCGGGGGTTCGTTCAATCAACGCACGGGCTCGGCTGAAGTAGGCATAAAAAAAGGACTGTTCGGCCTGTATGCGGCGGCGCGCGCGCTGGATGAGGACGGCTGGCGGCTGTTCGCGCACGACTCCGTGCGCCAGTACTACATGGACTTTAGCCTCCATACCGATCAGACTTCGGTCGACCTCAGCTATTCGAGAGCCAATAATCGCCTGTTCGCCCCGGGCGCCGCGCCGGTTCAGTCGCTCGCGATCAACCCGGATGCGGTGTTCACAGGTCCGCAAGCCAATATAAACAACGTCGATTTCACAACGCTCAATGCGTCGTATGCACTGACCAGCGCCCTTGCCGTACAAGGCGTCGCCTATTTTCGCAACTACCGGCAATCCGTGTCCAACGGCAACAGCGCAAATTTTACCGCATGCACTTCCGCCGACGAGGCAGGATCTCTCTGCCAGTCGGATGGGACGACGCCTTTGACGAACGCGGACGGCGCGGCTTTGCCCGACATTTCGAACGGCGGAGCCAACATTCTCGGTCAAAACAATTTCGAGTTCATTCACTCGCAAACCTGGGGCGGCTCCTTGCAATTGACCGATAGTCAGCGCCTGTCAGGTCACGACAATCAGTTCGCCGTGGGTGCGACCGTCGATGTCTCGCATACCAATTTCTTGTCCGGAACCCAAGTCGGCATCATCGATGCGTCGCTCATCGTGGAACCCTCCACGCTGTTCGTCGATACGCCGGAAGGTAGCGCCTTTTCCGCAACGCCGGTGATATTGGATGCCGATACCAAATACTATGGCTTTTACGCGACCGACACGTTCGACGTGAACTCATCGTTGGCCGTCACCCTCAGCGGCCGCTATAACATCGCGAAAGTCGATCTATCGGATCAGCGCGGCACGAGCTTGAATGGCCTCAATCGATTTATTCACTTCAATCCCGCCGCCGGAGCCACCTACAAGTTGTCGCCGAACGTCACGGCTTTCGTGGGGTTTTCGATCAACAATCGGGCACCGACGGCCAGCGAAATCGAATGCTCCGACCCGCTTCAGCCTTGTCTGTTGCCTTCCAGCCTGGCCGGCGATCCGCCGAACTTGAAACAAGTGATTGCCCATACGTCCGAATTGGGAGTGCGCGGTCATATGGCAACCGCAAAGTCCGGCCGTCTCTCCTGGAACGCGAGCCTGTTCCGAACCGATTTGGACGACGATATTTACGGAATCGCGACCTCGGTCAGTACCGGCTTTTTTCAAAACATAGGCTCGACCCGGCGCCAAGGTGTCGAGACCGGCATAAACTACCAGGGTCAGCAATGGTCGGCTTACGGGCAATATAGCTACATCGATGCGACTTTCCGCTCCCCGCTGACAATGAATTCCCCCGCCAACCCGTTCCAGGACGCGAACGGCGACATTCATGTGCTGCCCGGCGACCGCCTCCCCGGTATTCCGCAGCATCGCTTCAAGGTAGGCGCGGACTACTCCGTTTCGTCGAATTGGTCGGTTGGAGCATCGGTGGTGCGGGTGAGCGACCAGTTCTACCACGGAGATGAGTCCAATCGAAACGCGCCGCTGCCGGGCTACACCGTGGTGAGCCTTCGTTCATCGTATCGGGTCTCGAAGCAACTCGAGATTTTTGCCAATATCCAGAATTTGTTCGATGAGCGGTATGCGAGCTACGGCCTATTCGGCGACCCCACCGGTGTGAATGCACCCGGGATACCCAGCGATGCGCAATCCAACGATCCGCGCGTAGACAATCGATTTCAGAATCCCGCCGCACCGCGTTCGGTGTTCGGCGGCGTGAGGTTGACCTTCTAGCCCCTTATAATCACCGATTCCGCACCCTTAAGGGTTCCGCCGGCGCATTCAAAGCTCTTCGATGCCGAAAGGGCCCCGACGGTAGCCTGAAACGATGGCGAGGAATTGAAAAAAATGCAGTCGTGGACTGCCGCCCGTAGTTATCAGCCGAATCTTACGCCGCTCCGCGAATCCATTCTCTTGTTCCCATCGCCCAAGCGGCTAATCTATGGTGTCTTTATCCGCAATAACCGGTTTGGGCGGCCCGCGTGGACGCGAAATTCGAGAAATTCATTGATGCCGTGGAGGAAGTCTTGTGATCGCCAAGGACCCAAGCGGCCTCATCGAAGGTCGCGAACCGGCGGCATCCAGCCTGATTGCGCATATTCAAAGTGCCATGGAGCACCAAAAAGCGCTATTGGCACGGGAACTCCATGACGAGTTGGGCGGGTTGTTGGTCGGCGCCGTGATGGACCTCGCGTGGGCGGAACAGCACCTGTCGGCGCCTCCGGCAGAACTGCGGCAGAAATTGATGCGTGCGCGGCAGACTCTTGCCGCAGCCATCGACTTGAAGCGCAAACTCATCGAGGAGCTGCGACCCACGCTGCTCGACAATGTCGGGCTCTTTGCGGCGCTTCGCTGGCATGTATCGGCGGCCTGTAAGCGCGCCGGATTGACCTGCACCATACATGTGCCGGAGGACGAGCGGCGCTTTCTGCCCAATATTCCGATCGCTCTATTTCGCATCGTTCAAGAGGCGCTCGCCATCATCGTTGCTCGTAAACCGGTTGCATCCGCGGATTTCAGCGTCATCATTGATCGGCGCACCCTGACGATGCAGATTCGAAGCGATGCCGCGGCCGCCCCGGCTGACACCGGAACCGGTGCTGATCCTCATTCCTTGGAGGCCATCGAGCAGCGGGTAGCCTCGCTGGGGGGCGAGTTCAAGCACGCCTATCTTCCGGCGGGAGGCACCAGCATTACAGCGCGCTTCACTCTCGAAAGTACCGTGTTCCCGGGATAGCAACGCACCCCCAACGCCTGAAGACGTAGGCCAATTCCGACCCGCAATCGCGTGCAGCCACTCTGGCGGCGAACTCGAGTTCCCAGTAAATTCGAGACTGCCGCTGTAGCTGCCTGGCCGCTGCCGGAAAAAAGGGGGATTCCATGCTTCACTACGCCGTCGTATTTCTCATCATTGCGCTCATCGCCGCTGTGTTTGGCTTTGGCGGGATCGCCGCGGGTGCCGCGGGCATCGCGAAGATTCTATTTGTCATATTTTTGATCGGCGCCGTCGTATCGTTCTTGATGCACGGCAGGAGTCGCGTCTAGCGACGCTGCACGGCGGCTCCGCGCTCAGCTTACGCGGCAGCCGGCACCGCGGGACGAAAGCGTTTTGCCGCGACAATGCCCAGCGCGACGCAAAGGACCAATACCAGTCCCTGGGCGATCGCGAACGGCGGCTCGGTTTGCGTGGGAGCCAGAGCACGAAAGAATTCAATTTTCTGGAACGCCTGCACCACACCCACGAACGCGTTCAGATACAGCGCCAGCACGGCGGATGCTACATAAATCCAGCGCCACGACCCGGCGAGCCTGAAGGAATAAATAGCCGCGACGGCGACGGCGAGCACGATGAGCGAAATCACGCCAACCACGTGGGCAGGCCCGAACTGGGCCGAGGGAAACAGAAATCCCGTGGCGCTGGTCGCTATCGTCGTCAGTAAAAATAGCGCGGTCCAAGTCGGGACGTACTTTCGGGTAATCATCGCAAGGACTACCACGCCACCGGATGCGATGCCCAGTAGACTCAAGATGACGTGGAACTCGGTAAAAGCCGCGGTCGACATCCCAAGGATCATGTTGCAGCTCCCTCGCCCGCTATTGCCTGGTCGGCCGGCATTTTAGCAACAAGCGCGCGCGAGCACATCAGTTTCGAAGGTAAGGAAACTCGCTCGTGGAGCGCGGCGCGGCAATGTAAAACCCCTGCGCGAAACCTATCCCAAGTCGGCCCAGTTCGTCCAAGACCTCGGCCGATTCGACGCGCTCGGCAATGGTGCTGATGCCCATGGCCGCGCCGACCTGGCCGATTGCCTCGACCATGCTGCGATCCACCGGGTCGCGCGTAACGTTCTCGATGAATTGGCCGTCAATCTTCAGATAGTCGACCGGCAGAGTCTTCAAGTACATGAAGGATGAAAGACCGCTTCCGAAATCATCGAGCGCAAAGTGGCAGCCGCGAGTTTTGAGTTCGCGCATGAAATGCACCACATTGCCCAGATTGGCGATCGCGGCGGTTTCGGTGATCTCGAAACACATCGCGCCCGCTGCGAGATCGCGCGCGCTCAATTCCGCGATGAGATATTCCAAAAACCGCTCGTCGTTGAGCGAAGTCCCGGAAAGATTGACGGCAATCGTGTACGGCTTGATGCCGGTGCCGCTGCGATGCACGAGCTGATCGAGAGCCTGCCGCACCACCCATCGATCGATCGAGGGCATGACGTTATAGCGTTCCGCAGCCGGTATGAACTCAGCGGGCGCAATCAATGAACCGGACTCGTCGCGCAAACGCAGCATGAGCTCGAATTGCTCCCGTTCGTATCGATTGGCGCCGATCGGCACGATGGGCTGATAAAACAGCTCGAAACGGCTGTCTTCGCACGCGCGTGTGAGTTTGGAGACCCAATGCATTTCCCGATGCCTCTCCGGGACATTGTCGGGCTTGTATAACTGCACGCGGTTGCGGCCCTGGTCCTTCGCTGCGTAGCAAGCCACGTCGGCAGCGCTCATCACATTGGCGACCGTGGGCGTCTCGCTGGTGATCTCGACGATCCCGATGCTGACGCCGACCTCCAATACGCCATCCTGCCAGATGAACCGATAGTCGCGGATGGCCTGCCGCAGGGTTTCCGCGATACGCAGAGCTTGGTCGAGCGTGCAACTCTGCAACAAGATCCCGAATTCGTCGCCGCCCAGGCGCGCCAACGTGTCGCCGACGCGTACTCGCGATTGCAGTACACCGGTGATTTGCTTCAGCAGCTGATCGCCCGCCGGATGTCCGCAGGTGTCATTGACCAATTTGAATTGATCCAAATCGAGATACAGCAACGCGTGCCGGGAAGTGGACTCGGACCGGACGCCATCGACCGCCGTCGTGAGTCGATTCTCGAATTCGCGCCGGTTGATGAGTCCGGTGAGGGCATCATGGCTCGCTTGGTAGTGCAATGCGCGGTGTAGACGCCTTTCCTTGCTGATGTCGTGGAACACCATGACTGCGCCGATCAGATTTCCCGCTCGGTCGCGAATCGGCGCCGCCGAATCCTGGATGGCGATCTCTTGCCCGCGACGATTCACCAAGACGGTGTGTTCGGCCAAGCCAAGCACCTGTCCCTCGCGCAAACAACGCGTGACCGGACATTCGGTTGCTTCGCGCGTCCCTTCATCGACCACGGTCAATACGTCCCCGATGAGCTGCGACTGCGCCTCGCGGCTTTCCCATCCGGTCAGGCTCTCCGCGACGGGATTCATGTAATCGATGCGTCCCGCGGAATCGGTGGTGATGACGGCGTCGCCGATCGACTGCAGCGTGACCTGGGCGCGCTCCTTCGCTTGGAAAACCGCGGTTTCCGCTTTTTTGCGTTCGGTAATGTCGGCGATGGTGCCTTCGAATCCGCTGATGCGTCCCTGTTTGTCGCGCACCACCCGGCCGTTCTCGACGACGATCAACATGGAACCGTCGCTGCGGCGCAGCACGCATTCGACGTTGCGGACTTCCCCTTCGCTGTCCATGCGCCGTATGTAGCTGTCGCGATCGCTCGGATACCAGTACAGCGAGCCGGCCGGCACCTGGTAAATCTCGTCCGCGGAGGCGTACCCGAGCATCTGCACAAAGGCCGGATTCACCACCAGAATCCGGCCGTCGCGCGTTGTTCGGTACACCCCGTCCATGACGCTCTCGAACAACCCGCGGAACTTTGCCTCGCCTTCCCGCAGCGCGTCTTCGGCGCTGCGCCGTTCGATGGCGATTCCCGCGATCTGCGCCATGCGCGCCAGTAATTCGTGATCCCGGGCAGTGGGCACGCCGGGTTGCCGTTGGTACGCTGAAAAGGTGCCGACGATAGGTCCGTCCGATGCGACGATGGGCGCGCACCATGCGGCACGGAGGCCCGCATGCTCAGCAGCCTCGCGGCGAAACTCCCAGAATGCATCCGCCTCGATATCGGCCACCGTCACCTGACGGGCCAGGAAGACCGCCGCTGCGCACGAGCCGAAACGAATGCCGACTGGCGCGTGGTCCATGGCAGCGACGAACTCGCGGGGCAGACTGGGCGCCGCCCCGAAGCGCAAAACCTGCGCCTCGTTGTCGAGAAGATTGATGGCGCAGTAGCTGTCAGGTATCACGCGCTCGATGACTTCGGCGATTGCCTCGAGCACCGACAACAGCGGTGCATTGGCCGCAATTTTCTCGAATACACGTCGTTCACCGGCTGCGATGGCGTCGGCGCGCTTGCGCTCGGCGATGTCCGTAATGCTGGCGCGAATCAGCCGGCGGTTGGAACTCGGCAGGCGTACGAAGCGCACTTCGCATGGCAAGTTCTTTCCGAGCGCATCGCAATGCACCCACTCGAACACCGGCGCCCCGCCGGCCAAAGCGCCGTCGATGTACCCGCGGGGCATGCCGAACGACGGACTTCCGTCGAGTTGCCGCGCAGGACTGATCGTGTCGGGACCGCTCGCCAGCAGAGTCCCGCGGTCCATTTTGAAAAAGCGGCAGGCATTGTCGTTGACATCGACGAACTTTCCCTGATCGACGTCGAAGACGACAATGACTTCAGGCGCATGTTCCACCAGGGTGCGGTACCGAGCCTCACTCTCGCGCATCGAATGCTCGGCCAGCTGCCGTTCCGTGGTGTCGCGAAGGCAAACGATGTAGCCGTCGCGCCGATTGAGGCTGGCTTTACTGACCCCGATCTCGACCGCCACCCGGGTTCCGTCCTTGGACAATCCCCATGTCTGATGGGCGGCCAGATCGACGTGAGTGTCGTCGATCTTGGCGGCGCAGTGTTCGAGGAATTCCACGAGGCGATCGCTGCTGAGCCAGCGGCTCGCAACGTGCCCGTCGGCGGGGCGGCCAGCCGTTATGTCCGGCAGCAAAAAATCCAGCGTGCGCCCGAGCATCTCGGCGGCCGAATAGCCGAAGATACGTTCACCCGTGGGATTGAACGTCTCGATATGACCCGTGTCGTCGACCGTGATGATGGCATCTTTGACGTTGTCGAGAATCGCCTGCAGGTGGGAGGCTGTTTCTTCACGAATCTCTCGGGTGAGGGCTGTTGCCTCGTCCGACATGAGCTGCATCGAGAGCACCACGCCGCGCCGCTCGGCGTCGATGCGATCGTAGTGGGCGCTCACCAACTTCAGTAGAGCGTCCAAATCCAACTCGCCGCCGCGCCCGCGAGCCTCCGCGAGTTGATGGTCGAGCACGCTATTGTAGCTCTCCTGCGCTGGCGATGACTCGCCGCGAAGCGCTGCCGCAAGATCGCGTGACACTCCTAATCTCCCGCACTGAATTGACGGCGCCCTGAAGCACCTCAACACCCGATGTTAGGGAGATCCTTGGACCAAGGCGTGACGCGCGTCTCGGTTCGGCCAGTATTCGGTTAAATCATTACGAGGCCTGATCCACCGCCTCGCGTCCCGACCGCTTGCGCTCATTTTCGCGCAGACTTCGCTTGCGCAAGCGAATCGACGTGGGCGTCACTTCGATCAGTTCGTCGTCGTCGATGAACTCCATCGCCTGTTCCAGAGAGAATCTTATCGGTGGCGTCAAAACGACATTCTCGTCCTTACCCGCGGCCCGCATGTTGGTGAGCTTCTTGCCCTTGAGCGGATTGACCACGAGATCGTCTTCGCGATTGTTGAGACCGATAATCATCCCTTCATACACTTCTTCACCGGGACCGATGCACAGCCTGCCGCGCTCTTGCAGGCTGAACAGCGAGTAGGCCAGGGCGACGCCCTGTCCATTGGCGATCAAAACGCCCTGGGGACGCTGTCCCAGCTCTCTCTGCACCACCGCCCCGTAGTGATCGAACACATGATGCAGTAAACCGGTGCCGCGCGTCATGGTGCGAAACTCGGTTTGAAACCCGATGAGTCCGCGCGACGGAACCATGTAGTCCAAGCGTACGCGGCCGCGGCCGTCCGCCTGCATGTCCTTGAGGTCCGCACCCCGGCTGCCCAGCGCCGTCATGATGGAGCCTTGTGCGTCGCTGTCGGCGTCTACCGTCACCTGCTCGTACGGCTCATGCGCCACGCCGTCGATGTGCTTGATGACCACGCGCGGCCTCGAGACCGCCATTTCGTAACCTTCACGCCGCATGTTCTCGAGCAGCACGCCCAAATGCAATTCACCGCGGCCGAAGACCACGAATTTGTCCGGATCCGAGGTCGGTTCGACGCGCAACGCCACATTGTGTATGGACTCGCGGTCCAAACGTTCGCGGATTTGCCGGCTGGTGACGAATTTGCCTTCGCGGCCCAGGAACGGCGAAGTGTTTACCTCGAAAGTCATGCTGATGGTCGGCTCGTCGACGGTAAGGCTCGGCAGCGCCTCGACATTCGCCGGGTCGCATAGAGTATCGGAGACCTTGGGTTCGGCTATTCCCGCGAACGCCACGATGTCTCCCGCGAAGGCCGATTCCACCTCGATGCGGGTCAGCCCATGAAAGCCCAATACCTGCGTGATTCTTTCCGGGCGCTGCTTACCCTCGCGGTTCACCACCGTGACCGCCATCCCCTTGCGCAGGGTGCCCCGCTTGATGCGACCGATGCCGATGGCGCCGACGTAGCTGGAATAATCGAGCAAGGTCACCTGAAGCTGCAACGAACCGTCCGAATCGACGTCGGGCGGCGGGCAGTGCTCCACGATGGTCCTGAACAGGGGTTGCATGTCCCCGTCGCGAACCGTGGAGTCCAGACCGGCGAAGCCGCGCAGCGCGGACGCGTATACCACCGGGAAATCCAATTGCTCGTCGGTCGCGCCGAGGCGGTCGAAGAGATCGAACGTCTGGTCGAGCACCCAGCCCGGACGGGCCTCGTCCCGATCGATCTTGTTGATGACGACGATCGGGCGCAGGCCGTGCTTGAACGCCTTCTGGGTCACGAAACGAGTTTGCGGCATGGGTCCGTCGACGGCGTCCACCAGCAGCAGCACGCAGTCGACCATGGCGAGCACGCGCTCGACCTCGCCGCCAAAGTCCGCGTGCCCCGGCGTGTCGACGATATTGATCCGAAAATCGCCCCACATGATGGCGGTGTTCTTCGCCAGAATGGTGATGCCGCGCTCGCGCTCCAGCGCGTTCGAATCCATGACGCGCTCCTGCAGGTCCTTGCGCGCGTCGAGCGTGCCGGACTGGCGTAAGAGCTGATCCACCAGCGTGGTTTTGCCATGATCGACGTGCGCGATGATGGCGATATTGCGAAGTTTCTGCGTCACAGTGAGGTCCCGGCGAAACCGACCATTATAGGGTCTTATGGAGACCCGCGCCGGAGTTTCAATCGCTCCGTGCCCCCTTATGGGGCGCGCTTGGCGTCCGCAACGGCGTCGCCGCTCAGGGCCACGATGACGGGCACCGAAAACGACCGCGTTTCGGTAATGTCATCGCGTTTTAGGGACACGTTGAGGCCGAGCAGGTGAACCCCGTCGGTGGTCGGTGTCATGGTCAGGTTGACCCGATACACCTGCGCAGGTTCGATTGACGGGATTTCTATCGGCCCGACATTGGACGCGAGTTGCAGGCCATCTCCGCCGCTGACTTGGAGCGTGGCGGAGCCGGCGGCGACCTGCGGCATGACGGCAATCACGATCTCGAGCGGCTGACCCACCGTCGGCCGAGATGCCAGGTCGAATTTCACCGCAACCGGAACCGCCGAATTGCCGAGCGTCACCGCCTCCACCATTCCCGCGGTCAACTCGTCGGGCGTCGGCGCTCGCTTGACCGCGGCCGGCGCATGCGCCGGCGGCGTGACCTTGGGTTGGGGAGCCGGACTCGAATCGCCGTGACAGGCCGCCAGTAGCACAACGGCAAACCACGGTAGAGTTCTCCCCTTTCTCATGGACGTATGATCCCTCAAACACTTGGGTAATCACAACTCGAGCCGCGGACCCAGCACCGCAACCAACTGATCCTCGAGCGCGCGATAGTGTTCTTCCCAATAGCGCGGTTCGGCGAACCACGGGAATGCGCGCGGGAATGCGGGGTCGTCCCAGCGGCGCGCGAGCCACGCCGAGTAATGAATCATCCGCAATGCTCGCAATGGCTCGATGAGCGCCATTTCACCCCGGTCGAACGGCAGGAACTGCTCGTAGCCCTTCAACAAATCGCTGAGTTCCGTGCGCATTTCTTGTTGACTGCCTGCCAACAACATCCATATATCCTGAATGGCGGGGCCGGTCAGGCAATCGTCGAGGTCGACGAAATGCGGACCTAAGTCAGTCCATAGAATGTTGCCGCGGTGGCAATCGCCGAGTATCCGGCCGAGGCGCGCACCGCCCCAGCCGCTCGCTTGTCGCTCGACTTCCTCCAACAATGTGTCGGTCAGATCCGCGTACTTGGCGGCGAGATAGTCCGGCATCCAGTCGCCGTCCAGCACGAAGTCCCGAGCGTCGCGCCCCAACTCCTCCAAGCTGAGCTGCTTGCGATGACGAAAGCGCGCGGCGCGTCCCACCCCATGGATCCGGCCCAGAAACCGCCCCACCCACTCCCGATCGGTAGCGGTCCCAAGCTCAGGCCAGCGGCCGCCGCGCCGCGGGAATACGGCGTAGCGGAACCCTAGGTGGACGAACAATGACTCGCCATCACGCGCCAGCGGCGCCACCACAGGAATTTCTTGGAGCGCCAATTCCGCCGAAAAGGCGTGTTCCTCGCGAATGGCCGCATCGCTCCAGCGGCCGGGCCGATAGAATTTAGCGACCACCGGCTCTCCATCTTCGATTCCAATCTGATAAACCCGATTTTCATAGCTGTTGAGAGCCAAGACCCGCCCGTCGCAGCGATGTCCGACCGCTTCGAGCGCATCCAACATGACCTCGGGAGATAGTTCCGAATAAGGAGCGTCCGCGTTCATTGGCGGAATTCTACAGATAGGATGGCATCGCTCCCTTGTCGGAAGGCTGCTGCTGCTAGAATGATTGTCATGCGACTGCCAAGACCCAAGTCATTGAGCGGACTGATGCTGATCGGTTTCACGATCGTGGCGGCACCGCTCCTTTTCGCCATCGTGAATGCGGCCGTGCAAATGAATCATCTGTCGAACCGCAGCGAACAATTGGTCATTCATGGCATGCAGGGTACCCGCAACAATCAAAGCATGTTCGAGGAGATCGGCGCGCTGGAGCGCACCGCGCGGCTCTATCAGATCATCGGCAATTCCGAACTGCTCGAGGTCTACACGCGCAATCACGGACGCCTGGTCGCCACGATCAATGAGCTGCTTACCCTGCCGATCGATACGCAATCGCAGACCGACGCGCGCAAGCTGCTGGCGGAAGCAGACCGGCTGTTGCGCGAATTGAAAGCCGCCCCGCCGAACTCGCTGCGCATGGCGGAAATCATCAATGCCTTTCCGCGTGTGTCGGACATGGCGTCCAATGTTTCCAACCTCATCAGCGCTCAAATCGACCGCGAGTTGACCAGCCTGCAGCTCGAGGCCCAGCGAGCGCAGCAAAAACTGCTTTGGCAGACGCTCTTGTTGGTACCCATGACGCTGGCGGTGGTCGGCCTTTTTACATATTTGTTCGGTAGACCCATCAGGGCCATCGACCGCGCCATCAGCGAGCTGGGCCGCGGTACGTTCTCCAGACCCATCTCCATCAACGGACCGGCCGATTTGGAACGCCTGGCAACGCAGTTGGAGTGGCTGCGAACGAGACTGCTGGAATTGGCGCAGGAGAAGAATCGGTTCCTGAGACACATGTCGCATGAATTGAAAACCCCGCTCGCGAATATTCGCGAGGGAACCGAACTCTTGATGGACGGCGCAGTCGGCGAGCTGCAAAGCGCCCAACGGGAGGTGACTGCGATCTTGCGCGAGAACGGAATGAAACTGCAGCGGCTCATTGAAAACCTGCTGTCATTCAGCGCCTGGCAGGCCAAGAGCGCGGAGTTGGAGATTACGGAATTCAAGCTGCGGCCGCTGGTGAAGTCGGTGCTCGAAAACCAACAGCTGACCCTGGTGGCGCAGCGCGTGCGGCTCGATGTGCAAGTCGAGGACCTCACACCGTGGGCCGACCGGGGGAAGGTTCGTCTCATCCTCGACAATCTATTATCCAATGCCGTCAAGTTTACCCCGCGCGGCGGCACGATCTCGATGCATGCTCGCGGTGAACGCGAGCAACTGATATTGGACGTCATGGACAGCGGACCGGGTATCCCAGCCGAAGATCGCAACCGCATCTTCGAAGCGTTTTACCAGGGCAAAACGCCGCAAGGAGGCCATGTGAAGGGCACCGGAATCGGCCTCTCGGTGGTGACCGAATTCGTGAACGCGCACGGCGGCAGCATCGAAATCTTCGAAGCAAAGACGGGGGGCGCACATTTTCGGGTCCGCCTGCCGTTACGCCAGGCAGCCGCGGTCAAGCGCGAGGCAGCTCATGCGGCGTAAGCGATTGCGCTATGCAGCATGCGCACTCGCCGTTGGAATCTCGAGCGGCTGCGGTGTGTTCGGCGGCGGCCAGTCCCACCCAAGGGTTGCGCCGGCCCCCCCGGAGCGGCCGCCAGCCGACGTGAGCGCGATTTCCCCGGCTCTCGAGATGATGCGTACCCTGCCCGCGGGCGACCCCGCGCGCCAGGCAGAACTGTTCCAATCGGCCAAAGACGCCGCCGCGCTTTCCCCTACCACCAGCAATAAGCTCAAATATGCCCTGGCGTTGGCGACGCCGGGCCATAGCGGCTCCGATCCCGTCGCTGCGCGGCGACAGTTGTCGGAACTGCTGGCTACGCCTGAAACTCTGCTGCCCGTTGAACGCCTGTTGGCCATGGTGGAGTTGCATGAGGTCGATACACGCCTGATCCTGCAAGAGGAAAACAAGCAATTACGCGAAGAGGCACCGCGCGAGGCGCGCGACAAGCTGCTGGCGATGAATCGCCGCCTGTCAGCCGAGACGGATGAAAATGCGCGATTGCGCAAAGCCTTGGACGAGGCTCAAGCGAAGCTGGAGGCGGTCACCCACATCGAGCGATCCATCAATGATCGCGGAACGAAGGGATCGCATACACCCTAGACGGCTGAGCCGTCGCTATGGAGAGACTGAAGTGAACGCCCATTCAATCGCCGCCACCACCCCCCTCGGCTTCGGACTGCAGCCGGGCACGCGGGAAAGTTCGACCCCGCAAAAGCGCAAAGCACGTATTCTCGTGGTCGATGATGACCCGGGCCTGTTGCGCCTGTTGACCATCCGGCTGCGTGCCGAGAACTATGAAGTCGAGGCCGTGGAGAGCGCCGCGGCCGCGCTTGCCGCCTGCACGCGATTTCGGCCCGATTTGGTGATCACCGATCTTCGTATGGACCAGATGGACGGCATTGGGCTGCTGAAGGAACTGCAGAGCCGGTGGCCGGGCTTGCGCGTGATCATCCTCACCGCGCACGGCACGATTCCCGACGCCGTGCACGCGACGCAGAGCGGAGCGTTCGGCTTTCTGACCAAACCGGTCGACAAACAGGATCTGTTGGATCACGTGCAGAAGGCGCTCAAAGTGTCGGGATTTGCGCACGTGGACGAAGATTGGCGCGCGAATATCGTGACGCGCAATCAGGTGATGGAGGACAAGCTCGCCCAAGCCAACATGGTGGCCGGTACCGACGCCAGGGTGCTGCTCACCGGCGAGAGCGGCACCGGCAAGGAATTGTTGGCGCATGCAATCCACGACGCCAGCCCGCGCCGCAATAAGCCGTTCCTCGCGATCAACTGCAGCGCGATGGCGGAAAATCTGCTCGAGTCGGAGCTTTTCGGCCATGAGAAAGGCGCCTTCGCCGGCGCGACCCGCTCGCAAAAAGGCCTGTTCGAGACCGCCGAGGGCGGGACGCTGTTGCTGGACGAAGTCGGCGACATGCCCATGCGGCTGCAGGTCAAATTACTGCGGGTCCTGCAGGAAAATCAGATTCGTCCCGTCGGCGGCGAGGAAGCGGTATCGATCAACGTCCGCGTCATCTCCGCCACGCATCGAGATCTGCATCAGCTGATGATCGGCGGCCAATTTCGCGAGGACCTCTACTACCGGCTGAATGTGGTGCACATCGAGATGCCCTCGCTGGGGCGCCGCCGCGAAGACATCCCGCTGCTGGTGGCGCATTTTCTCGAGCAAATCGCCAAAGAAACGGGACAGCGAAAAATCTATGCGCCGGAGGCCGTGGAGCTCTTGGCAACGGCCGAGTGGCCCGGAAACGTTCGCCAGCTGTATAACGTCGTACGGCAAAACGTCGCCCTGTCGCACGGCGCCATCATCACGGCTGAACTCGTGCAGCAATCGCTGGGCGGTAGCCCGACTCGCCTACCGTCTTTCGACGAAGCGCGCGATGAGTTCACACGCAATTATCTGTCGCAAATCCTGCAGATCACGGCCGGCAACGTCAGTCAGGCGGCGCGGTTGGCGAAACGCAACCGCACCGACTTCTACAAGTTGTTGTCGCGCCATCAGTTGCTTCCGGACGACTTCAAGAAGGCCTGAAGAATTCGGCGACGCTGGCCACCACGGCCCCAAGCTGTTGTTCAGTCAATTCTGGATAGACCGGCAGAGCCAATGTCTCGCCGGCGGCGCGGTCGGACTCGGGGTAGGCGCCCGGCTCCAGCCCAAGATACGCAAAACACTCTTGGCGGTCGAGCGGCACCGGGTAATAGATCTCGGTGCCGATGCTGCGCTCGGCCAGAAATTTCTTGAGAGCGTCCCGCTCATGCACGCGAACTACGTATTGATTGAAAATGTGGCGCTGGCCCGGCAGCGCCGGCGGGGTGACCACCCGCGTTCCCAGCGCCGCGGCGGCAAATGCGCGGTCGTAAAATGCCGCATTGCGCTGCCGCGCCTGCGTCCAACCATCCAAGTATTTCAATTTGACGCGCAGCACCGCGGCTTGCAATTCATCGATGCGAAAATTTCCTCCGATCAGAGCGTGAAAATATTTCGGCTTGCCGCCATGGACGCGCAGCACCCGCATTCGTTCGGCGAGTTCGGCGTCATGGGTGGTGCACAGCCCGGCGTCGCCAAAGGCGCCGAGATTCTTGCTTGGAAAGAAAGAAAAACAACCAATGTCGCCGATTGAGCCCGCGCGCGCGCCATTCTTGTATTCGGTACCGATCGCCTGCGCGGCATCTTCGATCACCTTGAGGCGATGGCGCCGCGCGATTTCCATCAGGGGGTCCATATCCGCAGACTGGCCATAGAGATGAACCGGCATGATGGCCTTGATTCGTCCGCCGGTGGCGCGGTTGACGAGACCACCGCCGCTCGCGATGCATTCTCGTTCGATGAACGTCTGCACTGCGGACGGCGAGATGTTGAACGTGTGGGGCTCAATGTCGCAGAACAGCGGCCGCGCGCCTGCGCGCGCTATAGTCCCTGCCGTGGCAAAGAACGTAAATGGCGACGTCAGCACCTCATCGCCGG
Organism: Steroidobacteraceae bacterium; assembly: GCA_036502605.1. Classification (GTDB taxonomy): domain Bacteria; phylum Pseudomonadota; class Gammaproteobacteria; order Steroidobacterales; family Steroidobacteraceae; genus Bog-1198. The sequence goes on along the minus strand of DASXYI010000161.1, from coordinate 64,712 downwards.
CGCCGATTCCAAGCGTCATCAGCGCCAAAAGCAAGGCATCCGTGCCGGAAGACACCCCGATGCCGAACGGTGCTCCGCAATAGCGCGCCACCTCCTCTTCCAGTCCGCGCACGTGCTCGCCCAGGATGAATTGCTGGCTCGAACACACTTGATCTATGAGCGGCATCACTTCCGCGCGAATCTGCGCGAACTGCGCCTTAAGATCCAGTAATGGAACGTTTGTCATGGTTCACTAGAATAACATCAGGCCGGGCGATTTAACTTTTGTGGACTTTTATAGAGACAGGTCACGCATGATTCACCGCCGATACCTGATAATGGACGTCGATTGTGTGGCAGTTAAGCCGCCGGCGATCAGCGTCTCACCCGGTGATGACGAATCAACCGGTGATGGCGAATCAACGGATACGAGATGACCCAGCCGGTCCTTGCTAAGCAGAGCTTTCTGGTCGCCATATTGGTGGGCGTGCAGGCAATCATGCCCGCGGCCGTCGCCATCGCCTCGATGTATGCGACGATTATTTTGTTCGGCAGCGTGTTCGATCCGTCGTCCTCCGCCATTGTCATCGTGATCGTGCTGTGCCTGGTTTTGGTCCAGCCGCCCCGCGAAGTGAGTTCTCAGCTCACCTCCGCGCGCGTCTCGGCCGTGGTCGACGTGATCTTCAGGTGGCTGCTGCTGCTGGCGGTCTTGCTCGCCATCGGCTACGTCACCAAATCGCCGCTCCAGGCCTATCCGCGCCGCGTCTTTCTCACCTGGGCCGCGGCCACGCCGCTGGCGCTGATCCTGGCCACCTTGGCCATGCAAGAACTCATGCGTCGCTTTCTGATCAACGCCTTCGATAGCCGCAGCGCCATCATCGCAGGCTACAACACCAGCAGCCTCGAACTCGCCCGCCGCTTGAAGAGTAACCCCGGCATGCGCCTCGAGGTGTCCGGCTTTTTCGACGACCGCAGCAGCGATCGACTCGCTATGGAACCCGATGCCAAGCTCGTGGGTAGCTTGAGCGACCTCGGAACCTATGTGAAGGAACACCGCACGGACGTCATTTTCATCGCGCTGCCGATTCGCCACCTCAAGCGAGTGATGAATCTCTTGGACGATCTTCGCGATACGACGGCGTCCATCTACTATGTTCCGGACATTTTCGTATTCGACCTCATCCAGGCGCGGTCCGGCGAGATTCACGGCATACCGGTGGTCGCCATGTGCGAGACGCCGTTCTATGGATACCGGGGTGTCGCCAAGCGGTTGACCGACATCGGATTGACCATGTTGATCCTGCTGCTGCTGCTGCCGCTGCTCGCGCTGGTTGCGATCATGGTGAAAGTATCCTCTCCCGGCCCCATCATCTTCAAACAGCGTCGCTATGGCTTGGACGGCAGAGAGATCGCGGTTTACAAGTTTCGCACCATGCGGGTGACCGAGGATGGCGCTCATATCCGACAGGCGTCGCGCAGCGACAGCCGAATCACCCGCATTGGCGCCATCTTGCGGCGTTCTTCATTGGACGAACTGCCCCAGCTCATCAATGTGTTGCAGGGCCGTATGAGCCTGGTGGGTCCCCGGCCGCATGCGGTCGCGCACAACGAGGAATATCGCAAACTCATCAAAGGCTACATGGTTCGTCACAAGGTGCTGCCTGGCATTACGGGGCTGGCCCAAGTCAACGGCTGCCGCGGTGAAACCGCGGAACTCAAGGACATGGAAGCGAGGGTAAACTTCGACCTCGATTATTTGCGGCATTGGTCGCCGATGCTGGACATCAAGATCATTCTCCTGACCGTCGTGAAAGTGTTTCGCGACGATAAGGCCTATTGATGCGGCATGAGTGCGGCGGGCGTGCTGAGGCCGGCGGAGATGAATTGTTCGTGAAAGACGTATCGGCCCGTGACGGGCAGATCCACGTAATGGGCAAATCGGATGTTTCGAGTGGCGCTTGCCTGGAAGGTCCCCCGCGTTTCGCCCCACGCCGCCAGAATGCGCAGGTCGTGAAAATCCAGCCATTCGCCAACCAACGGGTACTGGCACTTGTAAAACGCCTCTTTCGCCGAAAACAGCAAGGTCACGGCAGCCGCCTGCTCGCTGAGGGGCAGCGAGTACACCCAAGCCAGTTCCTCGTCTCGACAGATGGTTGGCCAGATGTCCAGGGTCGGCGCGCCGACAATTTCGCTATCAAGGCCAATGGCAAGGATACTGCTGCGGGCCGCTACCGCCGCCACGCACAGGCCCGCCGTATGCGTGATGCTGCCCACGAAACCATCAGGCCAAACCGGCTGGCGGTCGGCCGCTGCGTGGAGCGCAAAATCACGCACCCCCAGCTCTACGAGCGCCGCTCTGGCGCATGCGCGTCCGGCGGCAAATTCATTGATTCGCTTAGGGTGCGCGCGCGCCACATAATGGGCCTCGGAGGCCAGCAAATCGGCTGCGTCGCCCGGAATGCGCCGCTCTCTCACGACCACAGCCGCCGGAAACAAGCCCTGCAACGCCAGTGGGTTTGTGGATGACTCCGGCGGAAAGTGTGAATTGGGCGACACTTTGACAATAAGCTCCTGTGACCATAGGGTCCCAGACTACGCTAGTCTTACTGGAAACCGAGGCACGTCGTCACCACCCTAGGCAGGTGAACCAGGCAGCACTCCAATGAAGCTCCAACAGACGATTCACGCAACCTATTCGGCGCTTGCCGGCCGGATGTTGGACCGTGCCGCGCTGGTCAGTGGCGATGAGCAACTGACGTATGGGGAACTGGAGCGTCAATCGGACCGCATCGGCCGTTATTTGCGAAGTCACGGCGTCTCGCGCGGCGACCGGGTCGGGCTGTATTCCCAGCGTTCCATGGATGCGATTGCCGCGATTTTGGGAATTCTAAAAGCAGGCGCTGCCTATGTGCCTTTCGATCCAGCGTACCCGCCCAATCTGCTCAGATTCGTGTACGAGGACTGCGCACCCGCTCTGATGCTGGTGCAGTCGTCACTCCTTGGCCCCGCTAGCCCGCCGTTTTGGGAAGGAGCCTTGCACGACATCCATGCCGCGTCTCAAGCGCCGGAAGCGCGCGGTGACGCTTCGGCGCTGCTCGAAACCGGTCCTGAGGACTTGGCCTACGTCATGTACACATCGGGATCAACCGGACACCCCAAAGGCGTCCTGATCCCACATCGCGGCGTCGTCCGTCTGGTGATCGATAATACCTTCGCTGCCATGGGCCCCGACCAGGTTCACCTGCAATTGGCCCCCTTGGCGTTTGACGCCTCCACATTCGAAATTTGGGGCGCATTGTTAAATGGCGGCACGCTCGCGATCTTGCCGGCGCCCTACCCGTCATTGGACGAAATCGCCCAGAGCATTTCGCGGCATGGGGTCACGACTCTGTGGCTTACCGCCGGTTTGTTCCATTTGATGGTGGACCACCGCTTGGAGGGGTTGGCGCCGCTTCGCCAGTTGATCGCGGGAGGGGATGTACTCTCGCCATCGCACATCGCCAGGGCCCAGGCCGGCCTGCCTCAATGCCAGCTGATCAACGGCTATGGGCCGACTGAAAACACGACGTTCACATGCTGCTATCGTATCCCGCGTGATGCTGTGCCCGGCGCGCTGGCGCCCGGCGTAGCAACGCCCGACGCAGTGGCGCCCAGCGTGACGACGCCCGACGCAGTGGCGCCCAGCGTGACGACGCCCGGTCCTATTCCCATTGGGGTACCGATCGCGCACACGGAGGTGTACGTGCTCGATGAGAGCCAAAAGCCGGTGATCGACGGCCACGAGGGCGAACTCTATGCGGGTGGTGCGGGGCTTGCCCTAGGCTATTTGAACCGGGACGAACTGACCGCGGAACGATTCGTTGCCAATCCCTTCGATTCCGGCGGGGGCAGCAAACTTTATCGCACCGGGGATCGGGTACGCCGGCGCGCGGACGGCAACATCGAGTTTTTGGGGAGGGCCGATCGCCAGGTCAAAATCAGCGGCAAGCGAGTCGAACTCGACGAGATCGAGGCCACCTTGCGGAGAAGCGACCTGGTCGAGGATGCCGCGGTGACCTGTCCGGCGACCGACAATGGTCCGCGAAAAGTTCATGCATACATAAAATTTCGAGCCGGGACCACCCGTAGTATCAAGGAGATACGGGAATTTCTTAGAGAAGAAACTCCAGACTATATGATGCCGGCGAGTTTTACGGTCATGGAGGCTCTACCGCTTTCGCCGATGGGCAAGATCGATCGATCGAAGCTACCTCTACCGCCAACAGACTCGCCCGGCCTGGCGCAACCACCTGCGGGCAATGACATGGAGAAAATGCTGCTTGGGATTTGGCGCAAGGTTCTTGGCATTCGATCGGTGGGCGTCGACGACAATTTTTTCGATCTGGGTGGCACGTCCCTTCAACTCATCCAGGTCCACGCCACAATCGCGTCGATTGTGAAAAGCGATGTGACCGTGGTCGACCTATTTCAATATCCGCGAATCAGCGCCCTTGCAACTCGGCTTGCACCGAACACCGGCTCTGCGGAGCGCAATTCCCCGGGTGACCCCAAGGGCGCCGATGGCAGCGTCTTGAGTGCGGACGATCGAGCGCGTCGCCAGCAAGCGGCGCTGGCGCGCGCGCGCGCCAATTCGCGGCGGCATGCACGATGAGTGATCCCGTGGACGAAGCACCACAAGGCGACGTGTCGGGGGGAGTCGCCATCATTGGAATGGCGGGCCGGTTCCCGGGTGCCAAGACGGTGAACGAGTTCTGGCGCAATCTCTGTGCCGGGGTCGAGTCCATAACGCACTTCAAGGACGAAGAGCTCGAGGACAGCTTTGGGGCGGAAATTCGCAGCGCCCCCAATTTCGTCAAGGCGCGACCCATCCTCGAGGGCGTCGATCAGTTCGACGCTGAGTTTTTTGGCATGTATGCGAAAGAAGCGGAGCTGACGGATCCCCAACACCGCCTGTTCCTCGAGTGCTCATGGGAGGCGCTCGAAGATGCCGGGTACGATCCTGCCGCATACCGGGGCGCCATCGGCGTCTTCGCCGGATCGAGCATCAACACCTATCTTCTCAACAATGTGTGCGGCGAGCGGCGCACCATCGAAGAATTCACCAGCAGCTATCAAGTGGGCTGTTATCCGCTGTTGCTCGGCGCAGGCTCGGACTTCCTGGCGACGCGGGTATCCTACAAGCTCGACCTCAGAGGGCCGAGCTTGACCTTGCAAACGGCTTGCTCGACGTCGCTCTTGGCCGTGGCACAGGCATGTCAAAGTTTGCTTCTTTACCAGGCGGACATGGCGCTTGCGGGCGGAGTCTCGGTCACCTTCCCGCAAATGCGCGGCTACCAACATCTCGAAGGCGGAATGGTCTCGGCCGATGGCACGTGCCGGCCCTTCGATGCGGACGCGACCGGCACCATTTTCGGCAGCGGCGCGGGAGTGGTGCTTCTCAAGCGGCTCGAGGACGCCATCGCCGATGGCGACCACATTTATGCGGTGGTACGCGGAGCCGGCATCAATAATGACGGTGCCGCCAAGGTTGGCTTCACCGCCCCCAGTATCGAGGGCCAAGCCGCCGTCATCGAAATGGCGCACGCCGGCGCCGGCGTCGATGCTCGCTCGATCAGCTACGTCGAGTGCCATGGCACCGCGACGCCCTTGGGTGATCCGATAGAGATCGCCGGACTCACCAAAGCGTTCGCCGCGGGAACCGACGACGTTCAGTTCTGCGCGCTCGGATCCGTCAAAGGCAATGTCGGACACTTGGACGCAGCGGCCGGTATCACTGGACTCATCAAGACCGCGCTGGCTCTGAAGCACCGCTTGCTGCCGCCTTCGCTGCATTACCGGCGGCCGAACCCGCAAATCGATTTTTCGAAGACGCCATTCTTCGTCAATACCGCGCTCACTCCATGGCCTGAGACCGCGGCGCCTCTGCGCGCCGGTGTGAGCGCGTTCGGCGTGGGCGGCACGAACGTCCATGTCGTTCTCGAACAGCCGCCATCCGTGGCTTCGATCCCCGGGTCCGAGCCGAACGATCGATCGCAGCTCATCGTCCTGTCGGCGCGAAGTGCATCCGCGCTCGACGCGGCGCGACAGCGTCTTGCCGCTCATTTGCGCGAGCATCCTACGGCTCGGCTGTCGGACGTCGCGTACTCGTTGCAGACGGGCCGCCGCGCATTCGACCACCGCTTCAGCACCGTGGCTCGCGATGCGCAGGAGGCGCTGGCCAAGCTCGAGGCAAGTGTGCCGCGCACCGACCCGCGTGCCATACAGGCAGGCGTCCGGCGTTCGAAGAACGGCGAGGTCGTTTTCATGTTTCCCGGCCAGGGAGCGCAGTACCCCGATATGGGGCGCGATCTATACCAGCAAGAAAGCGTGTTCCGACAGCACATCGAGCGCTGCGCCGACATTCTCAAACCGCTGATGGCCGATGATTTGCTGGGTCTGCTCTACCCGGCCGATAACTCTGCGGAGGCGAAGCACCGCTTGATGTCGACGATCGCTGCTCAGCCGGCCATCTTCAGCGTCGAGTACGCGCTTGCACATCTATGGATGAGTTGGGGAATCCGGCCGACGGCGATGATCGGGCACAGCATCGGCGAATTCGTAGCGGCGGTGATAGCCGGTGTTTTCTCTCTGGAGGATGCGCTCGGCGTGGTGGCGGCGCGCGGCCGCTTGATGCAGGCGCTGCCGGGCGGTGCCATGCTCGCGGTACGATTGCCAGAGGCCGAGGTACTACCGCTGTTGACGCCGACCTTGAGTCTTGCGGCAATCAATGGCCCCGCCCTGTGCGTGGTTGCGGGACCTTTTGCGGCCGTCGACCAATTCGAAAAATCGCTGGCAGCGCGCGACATCGTGACTCGACGCTTGCACACCTCGCATGCGTTTCATTCGGCGATGGTCGAGCCGGTGGTCGAACCGCTGCGTCGCCAGCTGCAAACGGTGCAACTGTCGGCACCGAAGATTCCCTATGTGTCCTGCGTGACGGGCGACTGGATCCGTCCGGAGCAGGCCGTTTCGCCGGATTATTGGGCGCAGCACGCCCGCGAGCCGGTTCGTTTTGCGGATGGCATCGCGAAGGTGAGCGCGCCCGAGGCGACGATATTGATCGAAGTCGGACCGGGGAATGCGCTGTCGACGCTGGCAACTCAAGCGACTCGCGGCCGCAGTGTGCCTGTCGTCAGCTCGATGCAGGACTCGACCCGCGAGCGCGACGATCGCAGCTCCCTGCTCGAGGCGTTGGGTCGCGCGTGGACGCACGGCGCGGCTCCCAACTGGTCCGCGCTATACGGTGGTCCGCAATCGCGAGTGTCTCTGCCTACCTATCCGTTCGAACGCAGTCGACATTGGATCGATGCGCCGAAGATCAATTCTGCTCCTGCGCCCGCCGTCCCGGCAGCCGCGGTCGCAAGTTTTGCGCCAGAACTTTCAGTACTTCAGGATGACAGTGCGATGAATCAGAGCCCCGCGAACGACCGCCTTTCAGAAATCAGCACGGCGATTGCAGCGATTTTTGAGGAATTGTCGGGCGAGAAACCCGCCTCCACCGATGCGCAAACCACCTTCTTGGAAATGGGCTACGACTCCTTGTTCCTGACTCAGGTGGCGCAAAAAATTCAGAGCCAAATGAAGGTGAAAATCACTTTCAGGCAGTTGCTCGGCGAATTGTCGACGATACCGGCGCTTGCCGTGTTTCTCGCTGACAAGATGCCAAAACCAGCGATGGCTGCCAAAGCCACGGCCGACCGAGTCGCCGCCGGCACCGTAGCGCCCGCCGCCGCAGCGCTCACGGCGGTAGCGGCCGCGCAGCCGGTCCAACAGGCAGCTTCGTCCGCGACGGCCGGCCAATCTGGCGTGGAAGCCTTGTTCCGCGATCAATTGCAGGCGATGTCGCAGCTCATCAATCGACAGTTCGAGCTGCTGCAGGGGTTCGGCGGCTCCGCCCCTGCACCTGAGATCGCCCCGCCCGCTGCCATAACCAGCGCACCCGCGGCCGTCCCCAGCGCGCCTGCGGCCGATCCGCCCCAGCCTTCACGCTTCCAAGTCTTCGTGCCGGGAAAGAGTTCCGCAGACAGTGGTATGACCCCCGAGCAGCGTCGGCACATCGATGCGTTGATCGAGCGATACACGAAAAAAACCTCCGGCTCGAAGCAATTCACGCAGAACCATCGGGCCGTGCTCGCCGATCCGCGCGCTGCCGCCGGGTTTCGCGCCGAATGGAAAGAGATGGTCTACCCCATCGTGAACACGACCTCGGCCGGCTCGAAAATCTACGATGTCGACGGCAACGAATATATCGACCTGGTGAACGGCTTTGGCCAGACCGCATTCGGCCATGCGCCGCCTTTCGTGGTTGAGGCCGTCAAAGCGCAGCTGGACCGTGGTTTTGCGATCGGCCCGCAGGCCGATATGGCGGGCAAGGTCGCCGCGCTGTTTTGCGAAATGACCGGCAACGACCGCATGACGTTCTGCAACACGGGATCCGAGGCCGTCATGGCGGCAATGCGCCTCGCACGCACCGTCACCGGCCGCGAGAAGATCGTTATCTTCAACGGCGATTATCACGGCCAATTCGACGAGGTCTTGGTCAAAGGCGTGCAGCGCAGCGGCGCTGCGCCGCGCTCCATGCCGGTGGCCCCCGGGATCCCTTCGTCGCAAGTCGAGAATATGATCGTGCTCGAGTACGGCGCGCCGGCCTCGCTCGAGTGGATCCGCGAGAACGCCGACGATCTCGCCGCCGTGATCGTCGAACCGGTGCAAAGTCGCCACCCGCATCTGCGGCCCTTCGACTTCTTGCGCGAGGTACGCAAGATCACCGAAGCGTCGGGCACGGCTTTCGTGATGGACGAAGTCGTCACCGGTTTCCGCGTCCACGCGGGCGGTATGCAGGCAGTGACCGGCATTCGGCCCGATTTGGCAACCTATGGCAAAGTCGTCGGCGGCGGCCTGCCGATCGGCGTGCTGGCCGGCAATACGAAGTTCATGGACGCCTTGGACGGCGGTATGTGGCGTTTCGGCGATGCATCCTTCCCCGAGGTCGGCGTGACATTCTTTGCCGGCACTTTCGTGCGGCATCCGCTGGTCCTCGCGTCGATGTGGGCCGTACTCAATCACATCAAGGAGCAAGGCCCAGCGTTGCAGGAAACCCTGTCGAAGAAAACCGCTGATTTGGCCGCGCGTTTGACCGATCTATTCGCGAGTCACGGCGTGGCCACGAAAATCGAGAGTTACTCCAGCTGGTTCTACTTCCATTTCCACAACGAACATCCCTTGGCCAGCCTCTACTACTACCACTTGCGCGAGCGGGGCATACACATTCAGGACGGATTCCCGTGCTTTCTGACCACGGCGCATTCGGATGCCGATTTCGAACGTATTTACCTTGCGTTCGAGGAAAGCCTGGAAGCGCTGCAGTCGGTGGGCATTTTGGGTACCGGCGTCCCGGCACCGGCGGCCATCGCGGCGAACGCCGCCGCGTCGCCGGTCAGCGGCATACCGCTCACGGAAAGTCAGCTGGAAATTTGGCTGTCCGCTCAGCTGGGCGACGCAGCCTCGTGCGCTTTCAACGAGTCGGTCAGTCTGCGAATGCAGGGGCGGCTGAATGCCGGCGCACTGCAGACGTCCATGAACCGTATCGTCGCGCGTCATGATGCGTTGCGTGCGGCGTTCAGCTCGACCGGCGAAGAGATGCGCATCTCTGAACCGAAGCCTTTCGACTATCCCTTGACCGACTTGTCCGATCTGCCTCTTGCGCAGGCGGAGGCTGCCTTCGCAGAGCTGCTCGATGCGGACGCGCGTACCGCGTTCGATCTGGTAAGCGGTCCGTGCGTCAGGGGCAACCTGGTCAAGCTCGCGGGCGATTCATACGCCTTCGTGCTCACGGCGCACCACATCATTTGCGATGGTTGGTCGATCAACGTGATGGTGAATGAACTTGCCGAAATCTATGGCGCGTTGTGCCGCGGCGAGGCGATCGAGCTGCCCGCCGCGCTGCCGTTCAGCGAGTACGCGCGGCAGCAGGCGGCACGCGACAAAACCGATCTGGCCAAGACTGAAAATTTTTGGCTCAATGAATTCGCAACTCGCCCCGCGGCGCTGGAACTGCCGACCGATCGACCGCGTCCCACGGTCAAATCGTTCAACGGCGCGAGTCTGTGCCGCCGCATCGATGCCAAGCTCTATCAAGCGATCAAGAAGGCGGGAGCGCGCCAAGGCAGCACGCTGTTCGTGACTTTACTCGCAGCCTGCCAGGCTCTCATGGGCAGGCTGGCGGATCAGAGCGAGGTGGTGGTCGGGGTGCCCACGGCCGGACAGTCGCTTCTGGAAGATCAGATTCTGGTCGGCCATTGCGTCAACTTCCTGCCGATTCGCGGCGCATGGCAACGCGGCACGAAGGTTTCCGAGTATTTATCGGCAACCGCCAAGCGCGTGCTCGACGCCTACGAACATCAGAACTACACCTTCGGCACGCTGGTGCGAAGATTGAATCTGCCGCGGGAGCCCGGCCGCCTGCCGTTGGCCGAGATTCAATTCAACCTGGAACGTTTGGCGGATCGCATTGAACTGCCCGAGATGACCATGGACGTCGCGCCCAACGCGAAGGCTTATGTCAATTTCGATCTATTTTTGAACGTCATCGAATCCGCCGACGGCCTGCGCATGGACTGCGATTACAACACCGATCTGTTCGATGCATCGACGGTCGCGCATTGGCTCGACTGTTATCAGACATTGCTCGAGTCGATCGTCGCCGATGCGGCCCAGCCGCTCAGCGGCGCCGCGTGCGTGCCTGCGGCCGAACGCGCCCTGCTGCTGGACCGCATGAACGATACGGCGTCCGAGTATCCGCGAACCGAAGCCGTTCACCGGTTGATCGAGGCGCAAACGAAAGCGACGCCGCGCGCGCTTGCCGCGCAGTTTGGCGATGAACAATTGGACTACCAGGAGCTGGATCGGCGCGCGAATCAATTGTCCAATGTACTGCGCGAACGCATCCAGGGTCCGGATAAGACGGGCAAACTCGTCGGTGTTTCGGTGGAGCGCTCGCTCGACATGTTGGTGGCGTTGCTTGCCGTGATGAAGGCCGGCTGCGCTTACGTTCCCTTGGATCCCATGCATCCGGCGGCGCGTTTGCGCTACATTTTGGGCGAGGCGGAAGTCGCGGCGCTGATCTCGGACGGTTCCGAGAATGCGTCGCTGGTTGCCGACGGCACCCCGGTCGTCGACGTCAGGCATGACGCGTCCGTGATCGCTTCGGCGTCGGCCGCCGCACCTGCCGTCGAGGTGAGCGCGGACAGCTTGGCTTACGTGATCTACACCTCCGGTTCCACGGGTAAACCCAAGGGTGTTGAAATATCGCACCGCGCCGTCGTGAATCTTTTGGCGTCCATGGCGCGAATTCCGGGCTTGACCGGCAAAGACGTTTTTTACGCGGTGACGACGATCTCGTTCGATATCGCGGGCCTCGAATTGTTCCTGCCGCTCACCGTCGGCGCCAGAGTCGTGATCGCGGAGCGCGACGCCGTGATCGATGGTTTCCGGCTCCTCAAGAATCTGGAGACCGTCGGCGCAACCGCCATGCAGGCCACGCCGGCGAGTTGGCGGCTGCTGCTGGAAGCGGGGTTCCGCGCGCCGGCGGCTTTCAAGATGCTATGCGGCGGCGAAGCGCTGCCGCGTGAGCTGGCCAACCGATTGCTGGAAGGGTCGGGCGAGCTGTGGAATATGTACGGACCCACCGAGACCACGATTTGGTCGTCGTGCACCCGTGTGACCGCGGGTGACGAGCCGATCACGGTGGGCGGACCCATCGCCAACACCCAGTTTTATATTCTCGACCGCAATGACCAGCCGGTCCCGGGCGGCGTCCCGGGCCAATTGCATATCGGCGGCGACGGAGTCGCTCGCGGCTACTACAAACGGGCAGCGCTGACCGAGGAGAAATTTTTAACGAACCCGTTCGCCGGCGGCCGCATGTACCGCACGGGCGACCTGGCGCGCTGGCTGCCGAATGGCGCGCTGCAGATATTGGGCCGCATCGACCATCAGGTGAAATTGCGCGGGTTCCGCATCGAGCTCGGAGAAATCGAGTCCGTTTTGACGGCGAAAGCGCTGCTCGGCGCCGCGGCGGTCATCCTGCGGGAAGATGTTCCGGGAACTCCGCGCATCGTTGCATATTATGTCGAAAAGGCCGGCAGCATCCGCGCCCCGGAGGCATTGCGAGCACTTCTTGCGGAAGATATGCCCGAATACATGATACCGTCGGCATGGGTGCGGCTGGATTCCCTTCCGCTGTCGCCCAACGGTAAACTCGATCGCGCAGCCCTGCCCGTGCCGGATGCGACGCAGACTGCAAAAGAAGAATTCGTGGCGCCCACCACCCCGACGGAAGTGGCGCTGACGAAAATTTTTGGGGAGGTATTGAATTTGGAGCGTGTTGGCGTGACTGCTGATCTTTTGAGGCTGGGTGCGGATTCCATTCAACTCTTTCAAATCACGGCAAGAGCGAATCGCGCCGGGATCAAGATCACCGCAAGGCAATTGCTCCAGCATCGCAACGCCGCGGCGCTCGCGGCTGTCGCTGACTTGGGCGTCGACGCTCCTGCAACGACCACGAAATCCCCGCTGCCGTCGCTCGGGCAGTTCAAACGTAACCGGCGAGCCGGCTGAACAATCAGAGTCCCATGGCAAAGCCAGCGAATAGGGTCTTTGATCCGGTGGCGAAGCCGGCCGACTTGAGCGCGCCGATCCCCCAAACCGACGCCATGCCTCCGGCGAACGGCGAGGAAGCCGCAGACCGCACCGATTTCCCCTGCTCGGTTGCACAGGAGCGCTTCTGGCTGTTGGACCGCTTGGATCCGGGCAACCCGGCTTACAACGTTGCCGTGCGGTGGCGTCTGGAAGGCCGCATTGCCACCGATTTGCTCGAACAATCGTGGCTCAAGATCATCGAACGCCACGAGGTGTTGCGCACGGTATTTTTGGAGATCGAGGGCGCGCCTATTCAGCGTGTGATGCCGCGGGCGCCGTTTCGATTGAACGAAATCGACTTGAGCAACCTATCGCCCGAATTGCAGCAAACCGAAGGCGATCGCATCGGCATCATCGAGGCTCGAGCGCCGTTCGATCTGGCGACGGGTCCCCTGATCCGCGCCACCCTGCTGCGATTCTCGCCGGCCGTCTCGATCATTCTGGTCACCACTCATCAAGTCGTCTCCGATGGCTGGTCGATCGGGATCATGGCGCGCGAGATGGGCCTCATTTACGACGCGTTGCGCCACGGCAAACCGGTCGAACTCGAAGCGCTTCCGATCCAATATGCGGATTACTCCGAGTGGCAGCTCGAGTGGTTGAAAGTGCGCGGCACGGAGGCGGAAACCGCTTACTGGACCAAGCAGCTGGCGGGAATCAAGCCCTTCAAGGTTCTGCCGGATCATGCGCGTCCGACCATGCCGACGACCAACGGCGCCATCGTATCGAGATTATTGCCGCGCGATCTGACCAACCGTGCGCAAAGCTTGAGCGCCGAACGCGGCGCAACTATGTTTGCGACCGCATTCGCCGCACTGTGCGCGACCTTGGCGCGGCTCACGAACGAGACCGAAATCGTCGTGGGAACGCAAGTTTCCGGCCGCGATCAGATCGAACTCGAGCCGATGGTCGGTCAATTCGTCAATTCGCTCATTTTGCGCAACGACCTCCGCGGCAACCCGACATTCGGCGCAATCGTCGACGGCGTCCGCGATACCATCGCGCAAGCCCTCGAATACCGGCACATCCCGATCGAACGCTTGCTCGGGATGGTCAAGAGCGAACGCAGCGAGGCGAACACTCCGCCGATTTCGTTGAATTTCATCTTTCAAAAGACCTTCATCCAAAATACGGTCTACGGGGATTTCGCGCTCATCGATTTGCCGTCGCTGCCCGCCGGCGCGATCTACGATCTGAATTTATTCATGGTCGAACGGCCCGACGGGTGGCGGTTTTCCTGTCAGTACAATACCGATCAATTCGAAGGCGCCACGGCCGAGCGGCTGCTGGCCTATTTCCAGAGGGTGCTCGAGAACGCCGTGGCGAACCCATCGCAGCGCTTATCGGAACTCAAACTGAGTCCGCCCGACGAAGCACGCACGTTGCTCGCCAAGCTGAACGACACGCGCACGCTGTATCCGCGGGATTTGACGCTTTGCCAACTGTTCGAAGCGCAGGTCGCGCGCGCTCCCGATGCGGTCGCGGTGGTGTGCGGCGAAAGGCATTTGACCTACGCGGAAGTGAACGCATCGGCCAACCGCTTCTCGGCCTACCTGCAAGGACAGGGCATCGTAGCGGGATCGAGGGTGGGCGTCTGTCTGCTGACATCGATGGAACTTCCCATCTGTCTGCTGGCCATTCTCAAGACGGGCGCCACCTACGTGCCTCTCGACCCGTCCGATCCACCGTTGCGCCGCGCGGATATGATTCGCGCATCGCGCGCCACCGCGGTCATCGGCCAGAGACTCGAGCGCGCGACCGTGGCAGACGTCCCGGTGCAGCTGATCGACGTCGAGGCTGCGCTTGCCTACGGCAAGGAGCCTTCGCCCGCGGCCGCGGCTGCAGCACCGCCGCACGCCGATGCGATCGCTTGCACGGTTTTCATTTCGGGAAGCGGCGACGCATTGCGGGTTGTGAGCATCTCGCACCGGAACCTGACGAATTTGATCTACTCCATGGCGAAGCGGCCGGGGGTCGGCGAACGCGACGTCGTCGTGGCCAGTTCACCCATCACGGCGAGCCAAGCGACCTTCGAGATATTTTTGCCGCTCTTGACCGGTGCCCGATTGGTCGTTGCTCTCGACAAAGATCTGGCCGGCGGCCGCGCATTGCTGCACCTCTTGCAGCGCACCGGTGCGACGGTTCTCTATGGAGCTCCGCACACATGGTCGGCGCTGTTGGAAGCCCATTGGATAGGCTATCCGGCGCTCAAGATGCTCTGTTCAACGGCGGAGTTGAACACGCGGCTGATCGAACGGTTGTCGGCGACCGGCGGTGAGCTTTGGTCAGTGTACGGGCACCCTGAAGCGGGTATCTGGTCCGCGACCGGTCTCATCAAGCCTGCCGAGTCGCCGGGCAATCTGGGCGAACCGATCGCCAACACTACCTTTTACGTGCTCGACTCGTCCTTGGGCGTGGCCGCGGTGGATGCTGTCGGCGAACTGCATGTCGGCGGCGACGGTCTCACTGAGAGCGCGCTCGCCGCGTCCGTCGTCAGCGAGTCGGGCGCCAAGCTGTATGCCACCGGCAGCCTCGGCCGATTGCGGGCGAACGGCCGGATCGAATACGCGGGGCGCACGGACGACCGGTTCTTCCACTGCGGCCGCAGCGTCGACCCCGCCGAAATCGAACAGATATTGCAGAGCCACCCCGCCGTCGCCGAAGCCGCGGTGGCCCACATCAAGGACGCCACCGGCACCGGGGCTATCGGCGCATTCATCGCGACGCAGGGCGCTGCGCCGGAGGATTCCGCAACGTTGATTGCTGAATTGCAAAAATTTCTTGCGGACCGCCTACCTGAGTACCTGTTGCCATCCATCGTGGTGTGCAAGTCGCTGCCGCATTTGCGAAGCGGCGCAATCGACCGCTGGGCCCTGCAAACTGTGCAGGGGCGTGTGCACCGAAACGTCGTGCAGCACCGGCCCTCCGGCGAGATCGAAGAGCGGCTGGCCGAGATCTGGACGGCGATGCTGGGTATCGAGTCGATCGCAGTCGACGACAATTTTTTTGAATTGGGCGGCCACTCTCTGCTCGCCGCACGCATGCTGACGCAGGTCGAGCGGGAATTCGGGCGGCGCGTCAAATTGGCGACGCTGTTCCTCGCTCCGACGCTGCAAGAGTTTGCGAAGGTACTGGCGCAAACCGAGTTGCGCGAATTCGACTTTCGCCAAGTCGTAAAAATTCAACCGCACGGTTCGAAGCGCCCGTTGATCGTCATCAACAACACCGGCATTTATTACGGCCTGGCCAAAAACCTGGGTCCCGAGCAACCGGTCTATTCCCTGCAATTGTTCGATCCGTCGGTCAGAGACTCTGCGCTGCCGGATACGCTCGAGGAGATCGCAACGGGCTATGTCGAACTCATCCGCCGCGTACAACCGCATGGTCCCTACGATTTGATGGGATGGTGCGTGGCCGGCGCGCTCGCCTTCGAAATTGCGCGGCGGCTGGTCGACGACAGACAAGAGATTTCTCACTTGTTTCTCATCGACTCTTGGGTGCCGGGATATTTCAAGCGCCTCCCCAAGCTGCGTGGCCTGGTGGCGACCTATTCGCTGCGCGCGCAATTGATATTCGCTGATTGGCGCCGAGTTCTATCCAGCGAAAAATCCGTGTGGGCATTCATCGCTCAACGCACCCTGTTCAAGCGATTGCAGCGCCTGTTCACCCGTTCCGGCAGCCACCCGCCAGGGGCGAATGAAGAAGGACAGACGACCCCCGAGACCTACGACCAGTGGTTATTGGCGTACTTGCAGCGCATGACGGACCAGTACACGCCGAAACCGTATGAAGGCGCGGTAACGCTGCTCCGCAGCCGGTTGGAGCCCACCGGTTTATTCTTTGAAGAAGACGCCGGATGGGGGGCGTTCGCACAAGCGGGGATCGACGTGCGGTTCGTCGACGGCAATCATTTCACGATGTTTCAGGATCCGGGTTCGAGCCAGATGGCTGCCCATGTCGCGGCAGCGTTGGAGAAAAACGGAACCCCGCCGGCCACGTAAGCCGGCTCGGCGCGGGAGCGGTTTCACGCCGCGGGCGGCGTCCAAACATGATAAGGCGGCGGATCTTCATGTCGCTTGCTTACCGAACGCACCGCCGTCACGCCATCCTCAGCCGCCAGTTTGATGCGGTCACGCCATGCGGAGGCATCCGGGGGTGCCGGGTTCAGCCCGAATTTGCGCAGACGGTGATTGAAGCGATGCAGCTTCTCCAGCCGGCCGACCGAGCGAAGTTCGTAGTTGACGCTGAGCGCGACCGATACGTTGTCGCGGTTCTGAACCCAGTGCGGCGCGCACGTCGGCACATGCACTCCGTAACCCGCGAGCAAATCATATTTGTTGCATTCGTCTTGACGGTCCGGCCGATACACGGCGCAATTTCTACTGACGGCGAAAAAATCCTCGCGCTCGCGCTCGGTCACCAGGGTTCGATCGGTCTGATCGAAGACGTGGAACCACTTGTCGCCGGTGACCTGCAACAGGAAATTGGTCTCCGAATCCATGTGATACGGTGTGATGCGTCCGGGCGAACTCACCAAGATCAAGACTTCGCCGATCGTGACGTCCAAGCGCATCCGCTCGCCCGACAACTCGATTATCGTCGCGAGCACGCTCTGCAGAACCGGCGCGAAGACAGGATCCTGTTCCGTATGCTTGAGGATGACGATCGAATTATTGTGTTTGATGTTGGTGATGGTGTCCTGCAGCGACTGGCGTCCGATGGTGCCGTCGGACCAGGTGTTGTTGACCGCCACTTTGCCGGTCGACCAATAGTTCTCGCCGTGGTCCGGCATGCGCCGCGTGAGCTCGGCCAAGCTGTCCAATTCGAACAGAGGATTCTCGGCAAGCTCGTGCTTGAACATGAAATTCTTGCGATTGTAGTTGCGACGGAACTGACCTTCGGGGTCGGTTACGGTCAGCGGCCGCCCGGACCCGTGTTGGATAGAGATTGCGTTCATTAAATCGTCTCCACATTCACGCCTGCATGACTTCAACTTCGGCGGCAGTCTACCGGTGGCAGTTTGGCCGATCGGCGACCGGCCTCTCACTGGGGCCTCTCACTGGGCGATTTTACCTAAACGAGCCTAAAAGGTCAGGCGCGCCCCGGCAACCGGTTGACGAACCGAGCGACCACCGTGGGCATGGTGAGTTTCACCATGAGGGCGTAGACGGCGGCCCCCGCCACGACCAGTATCGGCAGCGCAACGGCGTCCGTTACCCTTGATTCGAGCGCCAGCCGCAGCGCGCACACCAAGGCCCCCATAATCAAGCTTGCCGCCAACGCCGGCCATTGGGGCAGGAACATCGTGGACGGCGGAATTGCGCAATAACGCTTCAACAGGACCAGGGACAGCGGCAGCAGCGCAAATGGCCGTGCTGCGATTCCGATGGACGCCGCCAGCAGACCAAAAGGTGCGCACGCCACCACCGCAATCAGGGTAGTCACCGTTTGCGCTATGGATATCACCGCCTCCGTTTTCTGGAAGTTCAAGGCCAGTAAAGCCGCGCCCCCCATGTACTGCGTAACCAAGGCCAGACAGGTCAGCAGCATGCACTGCGCGGGAATGATCGCCCCTACCCAGCGAGGGTCGAGCCACACGTGAAACAGGGTGGGCACGATCGCCGCTCCGCCCACACAGAGTGGAAAACAGAACACGGTCAGAAACGTCAATGTTCGGCGCAGCGCCGCATCGAGTCCGGTACGGTCGTTGACATATTCTCGAAGCTCGACCCGTGCGACCGCGTATCGCGGCACCACCGCCACTTCCATCAGTATGTCGCCCAGGCGGGAAGCGAGACTGAACAACCCCAGGTCCGTCGAGCCCCAGTACAACCCCAGCATCACGCGTGGGATCTGGTTGCAACTCCAAGTCAAGAAGCGCGACAGCATGGTCGGGGCCGCGAACTGCGCCAATTCCCGGAAATGCCGGCCCGAAAATCCCATGCCAAATTTGAGAGGCACCGTGTACCAAAGCATGATCGAGGCGACCAGCCTGGTAATGATGGCTTGCCAGACCAACGCCCAAACGCCCGCTCCCCCCAGGGTCAGGATCAACCCGACGATCCCCCCGACGAACAAGCTGGAGATGGAGCGCAGCGCAAGGGGTTGGAACTGCATGTCGCGTTTCGTGGCGGCGGTGGGCGCTGCAGCAAAGGCGCTGATCGCAGGCAGGACCGACATCCAGCGCAATATGGAGGCAAGTTCGGGCTCGCCGAACCAATGGGCGATCCGGCCCGAGCCCGCAAAGACCCCAATACCGATGGCGAGCGACAAGAGCACATTGGCGGCCGTCATGGTGTGAAAATGCTCATCGTCGATGCGGCGAATGGATATCAAGGCCTCGGCTGCCGCCTCACCCGGCACATACTCGCAAAATCCGACGAAAACCATCACGATCGAAATCAGACCGAAGGCTTTCGGCCCGAGAACGGGCGCTTGAATCGCGAACAGCAGAAGCGCAAAAATCTGCGAGAAAACCGTTTTGGTGGTCAACCAGGAGGTTGGCGATAATCGCGACAAGGGTTTCACTAGGCGGGTAACGTCGACATGGGTTGGGGTTGGGATCTTGCCTAAAGGTGCAGCGGTGCGGTGGACATGCCGTATTGTCGACCAATCGGCGCTCCCCACTGACCGCCGATAGTAATATATCCGGCCGGCATGGGTTATAAGGGATCCTTGCGCTTTATGTTAAGTCCTAGGTACAGGTGCTGAATTGCTGACTCAATGGCTTTGGTTTTGCCGCAAATTTCGGCTTTCCTGCACATTTCGGCGCGGGTTCCTAGGTTTCACCGTCGCGGCCGTCCTAGCCTTTGGTGCCATCCCAGATGCCGTCTCCGCCCAAGCCCCCCCCGCGCCGACGACGGGGGACAAGGCCGCTGCGAAGGCTCCGTTGCTGCAACTGGGCCCTGGCGACAGTGTCAGCATCCAAGTCTATGGCCAACCGGACTTGAATACGTCGGTCTATGTGGCCGATGACGGAACGCTATCGGTCCCGCTTGCAGGCGATGTCCAAGTGGCCGGCTTGTCGCCGTCCCAAGCCAGTTCCCGCGTTGAGGCCGCACTCAAATCGCACAAGATTCTGGTCGATCCGCACGTAACACTCACGGTCACGCAATCGCGCAGCCAGCGGGTGTCCGTTCTCGGTCAAGTGGGCACTCCGGGCCGTTATCCGGTGGAATCGAACACATCCATTTTTGATCTGCTGGCTCAAGCCGGCGGAATCACCTCCACCGGCTCGGATGTCGTGTACGTCATACGCCAGGACAAGGACGGCAAAGAGGTTCGCTACCCGGTCGATTTGAAGGGATTGGCGAGCGGCTCCGGTGCGATCCCGTCGCTGGCGCTGAAGGGCGGCGATTCGGTGTTCGTGCCCAAGGCCGAGCAGTTTTCAATCTATGGTGAAGTGACCACGCCCGGGCGATATCGGGTCGAGCCAGGCATGACGGTGATCGAAGCGATTGCCAAGGCAGGCGGTATTACCCAGCGCGGCAGCCAACGCCGCGTTGAAATCAAGCGTAAGAAAGCCGACGGTAGTTATTCGAACGTGAAGGGCAAGTTTGGCGACCTCGTCCAGCCTGACGACGTCATTCAAGTGAAGGAGAGCATTTTTTGAAGTCACGTAGAAATCTACCCGTATTGGCGGTCGCCAACCCCGCGCCTGTCCTCGCTCCCAGCCGCGAGGCAGTGCTGCCGCAGAATTTCGCGACTCCGGGATTGTCGCTGCCGCAGATTTTTTCGATCTTGCGCGCCTATCGAATGCAGACGTTGATAATCGTCGTTGCGATATCCGTCCTCATGGGAGGCCTGATTAAGCTCATGCCGAAAACCTACACCGCGACGGCCACGTTGATGGTGAATCCGGAAGGCAACGACCCATTGGCGGGCAACAACCAAGGCATGGCCACGCCGATGTTCAATTATATGTCGACCGAGTCGCAGCTCATGTTGAGCGCGGAAGTACTGCTGCCGGTGATCGATAAACTGAATCTGACCCAGGATAAAAATTACACGGCGGGTTATAAGGGCGACGGCAGCACCCTGCCCGACTGGGTCAGAGAAAATCTCGTCAAAGGCTTGGACATTCAGCTCGGTGCCTTCGGCAGCAGCCTGATTTACATCAATGCCTCGGCGCGCTACGCGCCGCTCGCCGCACAGATTGCCAATACTTTGGCGGACGTTTATTTGACCCAACAGCATCAGCGCGTGTCCGGGCCGGCGAGCGATCGGGCCAAACGCTACGGGATGGAATTGGCCGAGCTCAAAGACAAGGTGCGCGTCGCGCAAGATCAGGTCAACGCCTTTCGGCAGCGTACGGGCGTTACCGACACCGCACAAAGAAACATCAGCACGGAACAGACGCTTCTCGCCAGTCTCCAGGCGCAGCTTCAGGACGCCCAGAACGCGCGCCGCGCCGCGGAAGTCAAAGCGGCGGCGGCACAGACGGCGAGTTCCATCGCCGGTACCGCCGTGGTGCAAAACCTCAAGGCGCTGCTGAACACGCAGCAAACGCAATTGGCGCAATTACGCACGACCTACGGCGCACAGCACCCGAAGGTTCTGGAACTCGACAGCCAGATTCGCGCCACGCAGCGTAACCTGGACATGGAGCTGCACAGCGCGAGCTCGACGTACTCATCCGATCTGATCGCCGCCCAGCAGCTGGAAACGAAAATGCGGGCTGCGGTCGAGGAACAACGCACCAAGGTGTTGGGAGTCAACAAACTGCAGGGCGAAGGATCGAAGTTCGAACTCGAGCTCGAATCCGCACAATCGGTCTACAAGCGGGCGCTCGACGGCTACGATACGATCATGTTGGCCTCAGGCGGACACGTCGCCAATATCAGCATCGTCAGCGCCGCCGTCCCACCGCAGAAAGCCGCCAGGCCGAACAAGCTCAAATTGCTCATGATGGGCGTAATGGCCGGCATCGGGGTCGGAGTCTTGGCGCCCTTGATCTATGAGTTGCTGCTCAACCGCCGCATTCGATGCCGAGACGATTTCGAGCGGGACCTCGATATTCCCGTGCTGATGGAATTCGACCGGATCACCCTGCGAAGTGCCGCATGAACGCCCCATTGACGCACAACAGTGCTGACTTCGGCGAATCTCAGGTCGGGCTGACCGCGGCGCTCATCTCCGAGTTGGGCCTCACGGATGTCATCGTCGAGAAAATCTACGAAGCCATGCAGTCCACGGGCACGACCTTCGTCGAAGCCGCCGGGCAGCTGGGGATCTTGAAGCCGGGCGAAATCGAACAGGCGCTGCGCAGAATTCAGGCCGACCGTCAACCGAACGAAGCCGGGATGATCGAGACGGCGATCCGGCGCATCGCCTCCGACCGGCAAGTGGTGCTACGCCAAGGCGAGCGCGTCGCGCCCGGCCCGAATCTCATCCTTGCGCACGATCCGGACAATCCGCGCAGTGAACGATTGCGAGCGTTGCGCACCGAGCTGTTGCTGCTGAATGAATCAGCGCGCGGCGCCAACATCGTAGCGGTGCTGAGCCCCGGCGCGGGCGAAGGCCGATCGCAGCTTTGCGCCGAGTTGGCGATTTCGTTCGCGCAACTCGGGCGACGCACGCTCCTGGTCGATGCCGACATGCGCAAACCGCAGCAACAAGTGCTGTTCGGCTCGGCCAATCAGCACGGGTTATCGCAGTGCATTGCGCACAACGAAAAGCCCTACTTTCATCCGGTCGCCGGACTGCCCTTCATGCACCTGCTGACTTCAGGGCCGATTCCGCCGAATCCTTTGGAATTGCTCTCCGATGGTCGTTTCAGCAATTTGCTCACCGAGTGGCGCAACTCCTACGAATTCATCGTGCTGGACACGCCGCCCGTGGCGCAATGCGCGGACGGTCTTGCCGTCGCCACGATGGCGGCACGCGCGCTGGTGTTGAGCCGCGCTCAACATACGACCTACAAGAGCACGCGTGCGCTGTTGCGCCGTCTGGCGAGCACTCAGTCGAGACTTCTCGGAGCCGTGATCAATCATTTTTGATTTGCCACGAGCCTGACGCTGACGCCTACTCTCATGAACACGGTCAGCCTGTGTATCGCCACATACCGCCGTCCCGAACGCCTGGCGGTGGTTCTCGACGATTTGACGCGCCAAACTCGCCCGCCGGACGAGGTCGTGGTCGTGGACAACGATGCCGCCGGCAGCGCACGCGTCGTCGTGGAGCAGCGTCTCCTCGACAGCGCCCCTTTCCCCATTCACTACGCCGTACAGCCGCAGAAGAACATTTCGTTGACCCGCAATAAAACCGTCGAGCTCGCCGGCGGCGACTGGTTGGCGTTCATCGACGACGACGAGCGGGCGCCCCCTGCGTGGCTGGCGCAGCTCATGGACGCTGCCGTCCGGTTTACCGCGGACGGGGTCTTGGGACCGGTCGACCCCGTCGTGCCGTCCAGTGCACCCCTGTGGATCCGGCGCGGGCATTTTTACGACTTTCCTCGGATGGCCACGGGAACGGTCATTCCGCCCAACCGGCTCAGATTCGGCAATGTCCTGGTGAAAGGGTCTTGGCTGCGCGGCGGCGATGCGCCCTTTGACCCCGCTCTGGGGCTGACCGGCGGCGAAGACGGCGATTTATTGTCGCGCTTGGTCCAACGCGGCGCGCGCCTCGTTTGGTGCGATGAAGCCATCGTCAGCGAACCGGTGGAGCCGTCGCGTCTGTCCCTGCATTGGCTGCTGCGCCGGGCGCTCTCCGGGGGCCAGGATTTTGCCCGCCACGCGCTCGCCGGCCGCTACGGCGCCATGTCCACGGTGAAGCGTGCACAATTCTTTCTGCGTGCGCTCGCGCAGGCGCTGGCCGCCGCAGGATTGACGCTGATCGTATGGCCCCTGGGTCGACATCACGCAGCTCGATGGCTGACCACGCTCTCGGCCAATGTCGGCAAGCTGTCGGTGTTTTGGGGTTGGCGTTATCGTGAATATGCGTAAACCCACATGATGCTGCTGTTGAACATGAGTCTGTTCGCGGTCGCGATGCCTGCGGTTCTGGCCTGCGGCTATTTGTTGTTCTTCACGCTGTTGTCCGCGCGTCAGGCGCCGCCCGCGCGTTCGTCGCGGCGCTTGCGTTTCGATGTCTTCGTGCCGGCGCACAACGAAGAATCGATCATCGCGCGCACCGTCGCCAATCTGCGCGGGCTGGACTGGCCTGCGGATCGCTTTCGCGTCATCGTCATTGCGGACAACTGCAGCGATGCCACCGCGAGCGTTGCGGCGCAGGCCGGCGCTCGCGTGTTCGAACGCGCCGATCCGGAACGTCGCGGCAAGGGCTACGCGCTGGCGTACGCTTTCGAGCGCAGCGCCGCGGAGTCATGGGCCGATGCCGTCGTGGTCGTCGACGCGGACGCGGAAGCGTCCGCAAATCTGCTCGAGGCCTTTGCCGTAAGAATCGAACACGGCGCTTGCGCAGTACAGGCGCATTACGGCGTGTTGAATCCGTTCGCGTCGTGGCGCACGCGGCTCATCACGATCGCCAAAGCGGCGTTTCACATCGTCCGCTCGCGCGCCCGCGAACGGCTCGGCGTTTCCTGCGGTATTCGCGGCAACGGCTGGTGCGTCACACACGCGTTGCTGGGACGAGTCCCGTACCGCGCATTCTCTTTGACCGAAGATGTCGAGTACGGAATCGAACTGGGATTTGCCGGAATTCGCGTGCACTACGCCGACGAGGCGCATTCGGACGCGGATATGGTTTCCGGTGAACAGATCGCGCGCAAACAGCGGCAACGTTGGGAGCATGGGCGTTTCCAATTGATTCGCGCAAAGACGCTGCCCTTGCTCGAGACCGCGCTTCGGCGGCGCAGCGCCGTCTGTTTCGATCTTGCGCTCGATTTGCTGGTGCTGCCATTGTCGTACGTTGCGCTCAACGTTTCCGCGTTGATCGTGCTTGCGTCTCTCGCGACTTGGCGGCAGCCGCTGTTGCAACCCTGGCTGTGGCTTGGGCTCGGCTGCGCCGCGAGTCTCGTTCTCTACGTGTTGCGTGGATGGCACTTGAGCGGCATCGGCGCTCGCGGTTTGCTCGATCTTGCGCGCGCGCCGGGTTTTCTTCTGTGGAAACTTCTGCTGATGCTACGTCGCCGCAGATCCGACGAATGGGTCCGCACCGATCGCGAAAAACCCTAGATTTTCCGAGCGCGCGACGCCTCGCCCGCTAAAATTTTTCACACCCGGGTAGCACTTGCGTCGCCGTTTCGAGACAGGCGTGATGCGCTCAGTCGCCGATTCGAGACAATTGCGACGCTTTTTTGTAGCACGTAAAACACCCCCCGTGTTCCGCATTTGTCGACTCTGAGAAGTCCCTTCTTACGCT
Organism: Steroidobacteraceae bacterium; assembly: GCA_036502605.1. Lineage (GTDB taxonomy): Bacteria > Pseudomonadota > Gammaproteobacteria > Steroidobacterales > Steroidobacteraceae > Bog-1198. Next base: position 39,674 of record DASXYI010000161.1, on the reverse strand, counting down.
CAGTGATCACGGCGCGGTTTTTCGCGAATTCAATACCTACTGAGTGAGAAATGCCAAGACGTACCAATTTGATTTTTCTATTTGTCGCGATGTCGACAGCCACCGCCGCGATGAGCGCCACGACCTATCCGCAACCGCTGCCTTCGAGTTTTTCGCCGACATCGGGGCCTCCCGGAACCATCATCACCGTGAACGGCACCGGATTTACCGGTCTTAATGCGGTTTGGATCGGCAACGGAAAAGACGCCACCGTATACGTGATGAGTGACAAATTGGTGAAGGTCACGGTGCCTGCCGACGCCACCACCGCGCACCTGGGGTTCCTAAATCCTCAGCGCTCGGTGTTTACGTCGACCAACTTCACGGTTACCAAGGCAACTTCGCCGACGCCGACGCCGACTCCTACGCCGACGGCCGCCACGGTCTCCGGTGCCGTGACCGGTTTGGCCAACGCCGCCGTGCAGATGACCGGACCGTCCACCCGGGTCGCGACCGCGAACTCCAGCGGAACCTACAGCTTCACGGGAGTCGCCACCGGAACCTACACGGTGGCACCGACCACCGCCGGCCATGTGTTCACCCCCGCGAGCGTGGCCGCCAAGGTAACCAGCGCGGCCGTGAGCAACGTGAATTTCTCAGGCTCCGCCACGAGTTTGCCGACCTATAAAATCTCAGGCACGATCGTCGGCGCCGGCATGTCCAACGCCATCGTCACGTTGAGCGGCGCGAACATCGGATCCGCCGCCTCGGATCTCGGCGGGAACTTCAGTTTCTCCGGGTTGCCGAAGGGTACTTACAATGTGAGTGTCGGCCTGCCGGGATACTCGTTCAGCAATACGAGAAACATAACGCTGGTCAACACGGATTCGACGGGAAATAGCTACTCATCGAAGATCGCAGCCGGCACCGGCATCACGGTCGCCGCGGTGAATCCGCTGCCGCAGGCCACCGTCGGCCAGGCATATTCCACGACGGTGCTGAAAAGCGTCGCCGGGGGGACGGGAAATTACCACTACCATCCCGGCGCCTTCGCAACCGGAACGCCGCCGTTGGGCATGATCCTCCAAAATACGGGAGTGTTGACCGGCACGCCGACCAAGGCCGGCAAGTATACGTTCGAGTTGTGCGTCGATGACACGACCAGCAACATCTCGGGGACCTGCGCAACGACAGCGATCACCGTTGTTGCCGCAGCTGGCACGCCCGCACCTGCACCCACCCCAACGCCTACCCCCACGCCCACACCGACTCCCACGCCCACACCGGTCGCCGGGACCTCTTGGGTGTATTACAACGGCGTGTTCGACTGGCCGGGTGACTACTCGTTCGTCGCGTCTCCCAACTATGCGGATACGAGCGGTGGGCCGTTGAGCGGTCCTCACGACATCAAAGTCACGCTGACGGGCGCTTGGGGTGGTTGGCTGCCCTATGCACTGAATTGGAATTTCAACTCGGCTGGCTATACCAAACTGACGTTTGCACTCAAGCCCACCGTGGCCAATCAGAAATGGAATGTATACTTCGTGAAGGTCGGCGATATCCCGGTGGGCATCTACCTGGACGTGTCGAAGTATGGCCCGGCACCGGTGGCCGGCAAGTGGGCTACTTATACGGTTCCGCTGTCCGCCCTTGGCGTATTGAACACCAGCATCTACAAGTTCTGCATACAAGATCAAACAGGGTTGTCGAGCAACACATGGTATGTGGACAATGTCGGGTTCGCACCGTAGCCGTAGGTCCATCGGGCCTTAAGCCCGCAAACGACATCGGTCGGCCTGCCATTCGTCTGCCCCAGGGCAACGAATGGCAGGCTTTTTTGTGAAGCAGCGCATTCTCGTGCTCGGGTCCGAGCACTTCGCCGCGGCCAAAGTCCATGCGGCGTTATTGGCAAGCGATTGGGCCACGCCGGTGCCGTTTTCCGGAGGCCCAGGCACTTTGTCCGAACAGCATCTAGAGGGTATCCAGGCGGTGTTCAACGGCACGATGGGTAGCCCCGATGCGATTCTTGAGCAAGCCCAAGCGCTCTACCGCACTCTCGAACGCGCCGGCAATGATGTGCGCGTGGTGCACCTGAGTTCCATGACCGTTTACGGATCACGCACCGGCGAGGCCGTCGAAGATGCGGATCTGCGTTCGGACCTGGGCGCCTATGGCGCTGCCCAAATCAAGGCTGAAGGTTTGGCGAGTCGATTTCCGCGAAGCGTGATATTGCGTCCGGGGTGCGAGTATGGTCCTCATTGCCCGCAATGGAGCGAGCGCATCGCGCGCCTCTTGTGCTCTCATCGGCTTGGAGATTTGGGTGCGGCCGGCGACGGTGTATGCAATCTCCTATTCGTGGAGGATCTCGTGGCAGCGACCCTGCGATCCTTGCAGGCGCCGGGTATCGAAGGGATGTGCTTCAATCTCGCGATGCGTTCGCCGCCGACGTGGAACGATTATTTCGCGCTGTTCGCGCGAGCACTGGGCGCCGTGCCGATTTCGCGGCTCGGTGCCCGTCGGCTGAAGATCGAGACGCGGCTCTTGGCGCCGCCCCTGAAGGTTTTGGAAGCGTTGGAACGGCGCTTATTCAAACGATCGAACGCCGTTCCGCCGGCGATCACACCGTCGCTTTTGAATCTCTGCGATCAGAACATCACGTTGAATAGCCGCAGAGCCGAACGAGCGCTGCAACTCGCGTGGACGCCGCTCTCCGAAGGTCTCCGCCAAGCGGCGGCGTCGTTCAAAACAAATCCCTAATCGATCGGCAGTATTTCGATCCGACGAAACTCGATGGGATGGCTATTCGCTTGAATGGATATATAGCCGGACGTCAGCGCCTTGTCGCCGCCGGAATTCACCAGGAGGCGCGCGTCGGGATCGTTTTCGTCGAGCGTGAGATTCGTATACTCGACCACCAATATCCCATTGACGATCTGTCTGATCCGCGTCCCGCCTTGGACTTCGGCGAGAATCATGACCCACTCGTCGCCGGGAATCGTGACGTCGCTCAATTTGGAGCATTTATCCCGTAATACTCCGCCATCGATGGTCACGCGCGTTCCGTTTTCGCAAACATCCCCCGTCGGATGTCTGCCGAGCAGCCGCCCGCCGACGATATCGAATTCGACCGAAACGGGAAATTCTTGGTCTTTGCGCATGCTGTCCGGCGCTTGACTGTGCAACTGGACGCCGCTGTTCTTGTAGGCCCACGATGGCGCGCCCGACGCTTGCTTGCCGACGAAGCGGTACTCCGCTCGAAACCAGTAATGGGACAGTTTCCTATTATAGAAAAGGCTGCCGAATCGACCGCCAAATTTCTCGTATTGTCCGTAGGACACTTTCAACAACCCGTCTTCAACCCGAAATGTGTTGCGGTAATTGTCGTTGAGGTCGTGACCCGCGATCTTGACGGTCCAATCCTCGAGGTTTTTGCCGTTGAACAGGCTGATCCATTGGCCGGTGGGTGCCGATACGGCTACCTGGGGCTTCTTGGCGCATGCAGCCAGCGAAAGCGATAACGCCGCCGCCATCAATGTAGCCGTCGTGCGAACCATTTCAGGTGTTGGTGCGAGCGTCTACCGCCGGCCGCGCGAATGGATTTTGGCATGGGCGCATTGGATCATAGTACGCCACGTAGTTGATCTTACGGGATTCGTCGGCGCCGTTCAGAAAAAAATCGCTGGAAAGCAAATAGTTCGAAACCAGGGAGTCTTCGAGTCTGGCGACGCGGGAGCGCTTGTCGGTCGACCGATAGTAGCGTTTGAACGACGGAGCCACCGCCGACAGGAAGTGGTAACGCAGACGATTCCACGTTGGAATTTTCTTGCCGAACGTGGCGGTGGCTTGATCCTTCGCGAACCTCCGCACGCCGTCCCGGTCCAGATCCAGGAAGCCGAGTCGTCGGCGTAGAATCGACGCGATTTCCGCCTCGAATCCCAAACGGCCGAAGCCCCACACGCCCAAGGCGGCGACACCGGCGAGGCCAAGTCCACCCACTATCAAGCGGCGGCGGTTCATCACGTCGCAGTTCGTCCGAGAAGGTGGTCCGCGGCCCAAAGCGACAGCGCTGAAACCGTCAGGGTTGGATAGGAGGGGCTCGCAGTGGGATAGGCGCTGGAACCGAGCACCAGCAGATTTCGAAACTCGTGATGGACCAAATATCGATCCACGACGCTCGTCGCGGGGTCATCGCCCATCACGACGGTACCCTGGATGTGCGCAGCCGTCGTACCCAGCGAGGTGCCCACGAGCCGCTCGATGGGCAGCGCCTCGGCAAGCTTGTCGATCATCTGGGGGATACGGTCGGCCGCCTTCTTGGCATATTCGGAATAGTCCTCGAAATAGACATGCGCTACCGCGGGATCTTTGGTGCTGACCGTCACTCGATTCTTATCGTTTGGGATGTCATCGAACAAAAAACCCAACATCAGGCGCTCATTCCATCGGCCTCGCTCCAGCCGCAGAGCGCCTTCAGGCCGATAGGCGAACGGTGAACTCCAGGTTTCGATCATACAAGCCGCATGATCGGCGCGATGATCCCCCTCATAGAACAGGTAGCCCAAACCGGTGAGCACCGTGCTGCCGTTGTAGCACTTCACGCCCTTGAGATCGAGCGTGGCGTACACCGGCATCTGTTCATGGAGGCGCCGCCCAATCAACGGATGACTGAAACCGGACCGCAACAAAAGGTGCGGATTGAATAGCGCGCTGGCGCCGAGCACGATCAGATCGGCCGTATCGCGTTTTGGCTTGTTCTCGTATAGGTAGTTGACCGCCCGTACGACGCCGGCCGCGGTTTCCACCGTTTGCACCGGAGCGCGCAGCCGCAGGGTCACGCGCGGATCCTTGTAAATCTGCGGCAAGCCGTTTTGAATCGTGAATTTGGCATCGACCGGGCATAGCCCGCAGATTCCGCTGGAACAGCAAATACCGCGTTGACCGGTAGCGACGCTCGCTCTGGCGGTCGACATCTGGTACCAACCATCGGGAAAATGCTTTTTCAGGAGCGCATCGGGATCGGAAAAGCGATGCGGCACCAGGGGAGCAGAGCGCGAGCGCGGCATGGGGCTATCGGCCGGCCCCGACACCAACATGACTTGCTCGGCGACGCCGTAATGTGCTTCGAGGTCATCGTAAGAAATGGGCCAATCAAAGCCAACGCCATAGCGTGACCTGAGCTTGAAGTCCCCCGGCATCATCCGGGTCGTCCCGCCCATCCAGCATTTGGAGTTGCCCCCAAACCCGGGACTCGTATACCACTCTTTCCCAGGCGTCTCGTTCTCGACGAGGTCATCCGGATCGATGCTGGTGTGAAGTCGATTCGCGAGTTGCCACGCCTTCGTGTCCTCGTTGCCGCGCTCCAGCACGAGAATCCTGGTCGTTTGCGGCGCGTGCTCCAAATAACGCATCAAAAAGAAGGAAGCGGCAAAGCCCGTCCCGACGATGATTACGTCGTAATGGGCCGGCATGTACGCTCAACGGTGTTCATGTAGTCCTGTCGGAATACTATAAATTTCAGCAACCTACAGCATAACAGATGGAGAGGGATGGGACGTTGCGACGGTCATCGTAGACCTAGCGCGCCGGGCGCCCGGAAATACAGCCTCAGGCGCTGATCGAGCAGCGCGCGGGACAGCGAGAACGTGGCTAGCGTCACGATTGCGATGGCAAACGCGGAATTGATGGCCAGCCAGGTACTTTCGGATAGGTTCGTGACCGCCTGTTGGAAGAACAGGGCTAGAAACAGCATGCTCTGGCCACGATCGAATTTCATGAGTTGCAAAGATTGGTAAACCCAGGAAACCAGATAGCCGAGCAGGCAGGTCAAGCCGACGAAGCCCAAGTCGTTGACGATTTCCAGGTACCCGTTATGCGATTGGGTGGGATAGAAATACATTCGCGACAGAAACGTATAGGACGGTGAAGACGGCACGGGGCCCGTCCAATAGGCTCCGTAGCCCGACCCGAGTACCGGCGCGAGTTGAATGTGCTCTTTGATGATGTCCCAAATCACCGCGCGGTTGGAGAACGTCATGTCTTTGCCGGCCAAATCGGCGACCGGATCGAGCAGCATGCTCATACCGGGGACGACATTGAGCACTGCCAGTGCATAGACGACGACGAGGACCGCGAACGAGGAGACGACATAGGGCATGAAGCGCCGCAGGTTGGATGGCGCCACCATTACCAGCAGCATGAACAACGTCGACAGGATCGTCGCCAACAGCGACGTGGAACTGCGCGACAACAAGACGCAGGTAAACGACAGGCCGATGCAGGGAAAGGCGATCCACCATTTTTTTTCCTTGCTGAACCAGGCATGCAGCCAGAACACGACGCCGAAGCTCGACAGCATGCCGAATTGATTCTTTTGATCGGTGAGGCCGCGCCAGGAATTCTTCAACGTTCCCTCGCCGATCTCGATGGCATATTCCGGATGCAGAATCCCAAAAATGACCGACGCGACCAGAAGCGCCGTCACCACGGGGCGCACGACGTCTTGAAAGCGGCTCCGGTTCCATCCGAGGAGAGTAAACGCCAGACAGACAGACACGATCGACAGGAGAGTGATATAGCGGTTGATCGTGGTCGAAGGTTCGATCGACCACAGCGCACTGAGCGGCACCAGCGCCACGAAGGCCAAAAAAAACGGGTTCAGAGACTTGAGCTCGAACCACGCGAGCCGCGACCGCCACAGCCCGATGACGACGCTGCACGCTAGCAATCCGAGCTTGATAGCTCTCGCTATCGGATTGGGGCCGCCCATGGCCGTATCGTTGTTGAGATTCATGTCGCCGCTGAAATACTGGATCGGCACCGCCAAGTAGATGATCAAAACCCATACCATCAAGGCGGCGAACAGCGATCCCCGAGAGTCCGGAACCCAGCCCCGACTGTCCGCCGGCGGGTTCGCCTGAGGCCGCGCGCGCGGCGAACGAAGTGTCAGCGGCCTGTTCATCCGAGGAGCCTACCGTATCCTTCAGGTATTTTACGAGCATTCGGGCGCAGGCCATTTATGAGCCTTTGAGACGCATCTCACGACATTCACCATTGACGGCTGACAGCGCGAAAGGCGACACTACTAAAGATGTATGGGTCGACAAGACGAAGCGGAGCGATGGTTGTCATGAACTCCGAAGCCGCAAGAAACTTTGTCCGCGCCGAGATCCGTCACTACGGATTCACCCACGTCAGATCCTGCGTGTGAGTGCTCCCGAAGCGGTCGCCAGTCCGGCGCGCGGCGGCCTGCTAAGGCAGTTCTCAACAACCGTCATCGATCAAGTCGTCCTTTCGGGCGCGAATTTTATCGTCGGGCTGCTGCTGATCCGTCAGACCAGCGATACGGACTACGGCATGTTCGTGCTGGTTCAGTCTGCCATCGCCCTGTTGATATCCGGACAGATGGCGTGGCTCTCCAGCCCTCTTGCGGTTTTGGCCCCCGGCAAGGCGCCCGCGCTCAAACGGCTCATGATCGGCGCCGTGGAATCCAGTCAGCGCCGATTTCTGCGACGCGCATCTGCCCTGGCGCTGGTGGTGCCCGTGCTGGGCTACTTCCTGCACGTGTGGACCGGACTCGAATCCATGGTGGTTGCGTTCGGCATTGCGGCTTGCTGGACGGCTTTGCAGCGGGAATATCTACGCGGCGTCTTGCTGATCTATGGACGCCCGCAATCGATGCTTTGCGCCGACTTGATAAACGTGGCCGTGCTATTGATCGGTGCATTGATCGCCGCCTACGGCCCCAGACCTGCCGTGCTGTGGGCTGTGGCGGCACTCATCGTGTCGGCTCTCGCGGGCGAAGCGACCGCACGGCGATCGCTGACCAAGGATCCCGGCTTCGAAACGGGCGATTCAACCTCATTCTGGAAAGAAATGCGGCCGCTGGCGGTGTGGGCGACCGTCGGCGCAATGACTTATTGGATCTACAACCAAAGCTATAACTACGTATTGGCGAGTCGCATCGATTTGACGGCGGTCGCGGACGTGAATGCCGCGCGGCTTCTCTTGATGCCCACGATTGTGCTGACGGTCGGCGTGAAGACGCTTCTGGTGCCGACGGCCGCGTCCTGGCTCGCCGAATCGAGCGTCGGGCGTTTGATACGGCGCTTGCTGCTGTTCGCCACCGGAATTGCACTCATCGACGTGGTGTACTGCGTATTCCTGTGGATTTTTCGTGATTTGCTGAGTCACGACTTGATGCACAAGACGATCGGCAACCGCGATATGCTATTGGTGTTATGGGCGATCCTGTCGTTGATAGCCCTCTACCGAGATCTGTTGCAGACCGGGTTGTTCGCCCTCCGCAAGTTCAGATCGCTGGCCGGAGTTACCGCACTGAGCGCCGCGTTCTCCCTGACCATCATGTGGTTCGGCCTCGAAAGATGGGGTCCGGCGGCGGCCTTGATCGGCCAAGTGGCAGGCGAAACCATTAATTTAGGCGGCGTCATCGTCCTATTGGCCCTGGCGTACCGCACCGAGCGCGCGAAAAAACCCGCCGTACCACGCTGATGCAGCGGATCTGTGCGCTTTGCCAAATCGCCGCTCTCGTTGGTCTGTACGGGTGCAGCGATATACGGCTCGACCACCATATCTTGGTCGATCAATTCGGGTACTTGCCTGACGAAGACAAGGTGGCGGTCATCCGCGATCCCCAATTCGGTTACGACAAGAACGACCGGTTCACTCCCGGCGACCGTTATCAAGTCCGCCGCGTGGACACTGGAGAGCCCGTGCTGACCGCCGCTCCCACACCGTGGAAAGGCGGGGCGATCGACGCGCTGTCGGGGGACCGAGGCTGGTGGTTCGATTTCTCGGCGGTCACCGCACCCGGCCGGTACTTCGTTTACGACGTCTCCCGCAATGCGCGCTCGCCAAATTTCAGCATCGGTCCGCACGTCTATCGGGACGTACTGAAGGCGGCGATGCGCATGTACTACTATCAGCGCAGCGCCACGCCCAAGGTTCTGCCGTTTGCGGGCGCCTGTTGGGTCGACGGCGCCGCCTACGTTGGGAAGCATCAGGATACCGAGGCGCGGGATATCGCCGACCGAGACAACAACGCCAAGGTCAGGGACCTGAGCGGCGGCTGGTTCGATGCAGGCGACACCAACAAATATGTGACGTTTGCCGCCCAAGCCGTCCACCAGCTACTGACCGCCTACAGCACCAACAAACTCGCGTTCGGCGACGATTACCAAATCCCGGAATCGGGGAACGGCGTTCCCGATCTGATCGACGAAGTTCGTTGGGAAACGAACTGGCTCAAGAAAATGCAATACGCTGACGGCAGCTTCGCTCTGAAGGTCGGAGAGTTGGACTATGTCCCCGCGAGTCCGCCGAGTTCAGACCACTCTGCGCGATACTACGTACCCAGCTGTTCCTCGGCGACGATCGCCGGAGCGGGCATGCTGGCGCACGCGGCCTATATTTACAGCTCTTTTCCGGTCTTGAACGGCGAAACGAACGACTTGAAGAATCGCTCGTTGCTGGCGTGGACGCAATATCAAAACACCCTGCCTAGACAGACGGCGTGCGATAGCGGAATCGTGCACGCTGGAATCGCCGACCTCAGCGTCGATGACCAGAATAGTTTGGCGGTGGAGGCGGCGATATATCTCTTCGCGCTGACCGCCGATCCCGTCTTTGAAAAATATATCGGGGGGCATTACAAAGAGGCGCACGCCTATCACGACATCGGCTGGTCGCGCTACAAAGCCGATCAAGGCGAAGCGCTGCTCTTCTATGCTACGTTGCCGAAAGCGGATCACGCGCTCTCGCAAACGATACTCGCCGATAAATTAGCGGACGTGAAAGCGGGTAATCACATTTATGGATTCAATCCGGATGACGACCTTTACCGGGCGTTTCTGCATGAGGCGCAATACCATTGGGGAAGCAACAACCCGCGTGCGAACTACGGCAATACGAACATCGACGTCGCCAACCACGATCTGGGGTTACCGGACCTCTCGAGCTACCGCACCCGCGCGCTCGGGATACTGCACTACATGCATGGCGTAAACCCGTTGGGAATCGTCTACCTCAGCAACATGTATGCCTACGGAGCCACTGCCTCGGCGAATGAGATTTATCACGTTTGGTTCGGCGCCAAGACCCGCTGGAGCGATGCGAAAACGTCCCCCTGCGGACCACCGCCGGGGTATGTCCCGGGCGGGCCCAATGCCGCCGCCGCCAAGGACGGGGTTCCCTCGAGCCTCTCGCCACCCACCGGACAACCCCCGCAGAAATCATACAAGGATTGGAACGGCGCATGGCCCGACAGCTCGTGGGCAGTGACCGAGCCCGGGATCTATTATCAATCTGCGTATGTCCGGCTGTTGTCGGCTTTCGTGAAATGATCCACGAGCGGTCAACGTGATCCTAGACGCACGCGACGTTCCGGACGGCGAAGTGTTGTCCGCCGACCTATGCATCGTCGGTGCGGGCGCCGCCGGAATCAGCATCGCCATCGAACTCGCGGACAGTTCGATCGACGTACTCCTCCTCGAGTCCGGCGGCCTCAAGCCCGAAAAATCCACCCAAGATCTCTATTCGGGAACGGTTGCCGACGAGCGCCTCCACAGCCCGCCCGACACCTACCGGCAACGCCGCTTTGGGGGCACCACGACGATCTGGGGCGGCCGCTGCATGCCGTTGGACACGATCGATTTCGAGTACCGGGATTTCATGCCGAACAGCGGATGGCCGATCGACCGATCGGCCCTGATGCCGTTCTACCCCAAGGCAAACCGGCTCTGCGAAGCTGGCGCTTTTTCGTACACCGCGTCCGAGGCCTTCGAGCAGCCGCTGCGCCCGATGATCGAAGGCTTCGAAAGCCCTCACTTCTCAACCGATTCCTTGGAGCGCTTCAGCTGTCCGACCGATTTCGGCGCGCGCTATGGCCGCCGGCTGCATGCTGCCGCGAACGTTCGCGTGCTTTTGCATGGCAACGTCACGCACGTCCAACTCGATGCCGGCGGCGAACGGGTGGAATCGCTGGTCGTTCGCACGCTCGGGGGCAAGACGCTGCGGGCAAGGGCAAAACAGTTCGTGCTGGCCGCCGGCGGACTCGAGGTTGCGCGTCTCCTCTTGGCCAGCCGAGATGTGCACACCCGCGGGATCGGCAATAACCGCGATCTGGTGGGCCGGTATTACATGTGCCATCTCGCGGGAACGATAGGTGCACTTCGCATCGATCGGCCTCTCGGCGCGGTGTGGAACGGCTACGACGTCTCGGACGAAGGCGTCTATTGCCGGCGCCGAATAGCCTTGCGGCCCGAAATTCAACGGCAACAACGAATTGGCAATTTCGTCGCGCGGTTGCATCATCCAAGAATTACCGATCCCGGCCATCGCAATGCGATTCTGTCCCTGCTTTTTCTCGCAAAGTTCGTGATCCCCTACGAATACGGCAAGCGTTTGCACGGCGGCGAAAGAGCGAGCCTTCGCGCGTGGCTCGAACACGCGCGCAACGTCGCACTGGGTCCTTTCGACGCGGTCGGCTTTGCGTGGCACATGTTGAAGGACCGCAAACTCGCCGAGCGGAAATTTCCGTCGATCATCATCAAGCCCAAAGCAAATCTATTCAGCTTGGACTTTCACGCCGAGCAGCAGCCGGCTCCCGACAGCCGGGTCGCCTTGACGACCGACGTTGACGCTCTCGGCATGCCGAGGCTGCGCGTGGACTGGCGATATACCGCCCTTGATGTCGAGACGGTGACGCGCTCGCTCGCCCTGCTCGCTCTGGACATCAAGCGCGGCGGCATAGGCACTCTCGCCTACGATCCGGCCGGCATCGAGTTGGAAATGACGCGCTACGGTGCCTATGGCGGCCATCATATCGGCACCGCAAGGATGGGTCATGACCCGCATCTCAGCGTGGTCGATGCCGACTGCCGCATACACGGCGTGAGCAATTTGTCGATCGCAAGCGCCGCGGTTTTCCCCACTTCCAGCCAAGCGAACCCTACGTTGACGGTCGTTGCATTGGCGCTGCGCCTGGCCGACCGGGTTCGGGCGGAAATAATCGGCCGGGTTTAATCGGACAGCTTCCTGCGCAATCGAGCGCAAGGTTTTTCTACCCACACGTAGATCAACCACGCCAGTGCGATGGATATGGCAAGCGACAAGGTGCCTCGCAGCAGGTGGCTCATGTCCGGAAGCGCTCGCGCGATGCCGAAAATGACCGCCAAATGCAGCAGATACAGCGAATACGACAACAAACCGATGTAGACCATGACGCGCGTATTCAGCCAGGCGAACAGCCGCCAGCGGTGATAGCGGATGGCCGCAATGAACAAGACCGTCAGCGCGACTCCCTGCAGCGAATAGCGGAAAGTTTCCCGAAAGTTATCGCCGCGCACCAATAGACAGCCCCCGAGCAGCAGCGCCGCAAGCGGTACATATGCAAATTTCCAGCGTGGTTCGTCCATCGGCATTTCATCGAGAACCGGATTGTTCCATACCGCGAGAGCGCATCCGAACAAGATCGAATCGACCCGCGTGTCGCTCGCCAGGTAAGTTCGCTCTATGGGCACATGGTAGACGAACACGAGCACCAATCGCCACGCCAACACGAGCGCGCAAAGTCCCCATAGGATGGCGGCCTGCTGGCGGGCGGAGAATTTCAGTCTTTGCAGAGCGATGAACAACCACGGGAACGCCAAGTAAAAATGTTCCTCCACCGCCAGCGACCAATAGACGCCGGTTCCGGAAGGCTGGCCTTCGTAGCCATGCGCGATGATCCAATAATTCGTGTACTGCAGCGCTTGCGCCACGACGGCCGGAGGCGACAACGTCCCGGGGGGATCCCAAGCCAAACCGATGAGCAGCGCGCCGGCCAGGACCAGATAGAACGGCGGAAGTATCCGCAGCGTGCGTCGCAGCCAGAAATGCCGGATGCTGATTGCGCCGTTTTTTTCGAACTCGGCACGCAACAGCGTGGTGATCAAAAAACCGCTCAAGAAAAAGAAAATAGTCACGCCAAGGCCGCCGGGCACGTAGCGTTCGAGGCCGGCGTGCGAAATGAAAACGAGCAGGAAGCTGACCGCTCGCAACCCGTCGAGCGACGGTATGTGGCGAATCGATTTCGACACTAGGGTCGAGGGGTTTCTGGTACGAGCGGCACCGTGGGGCGTAGTTGAAAATTCAGGCGGGGAAGCAACAGAAAAATGCGCGGCCCACGAACCAAATAACGCTTGGCCAGGCGGCCGGGGTTGTTAATCAAACGATAAAACCATTCGAATCCGGCATTCTGAATCCATTTCGGAGCGCGGCGTTCGCGTCCCGTCAGGAAGTCGATCGACGCACCAACACAGAGCGCCAATCCGCGTGCGCGCCCGCGAGATTGCAGCGCTTTGGCCAAAACTTCCTGCTGGGGACAACCCACGGCCAATAGACAGAATCGAAACGGACTTTCGTTCTCGACAAAACGCAGACACTCTTCCACGGCAGCCGGGTCGTTGATAAATCCCATCGGCGGATTCAGGTGACGAAGCGATAGCAGTCCGTAGCGTTTCGATAGGATCTCTGCCTGTTCTTCCGTGCCGCCGATCACGACGACCTTGTCGTCCGGCGCGATCACGTGATCGAACAACCGCGCGGTAACGTCGCTGCCGGGACTGGTCGGCAAGCGTAATCCGGCGACCAGGCGCAGCAAATAGGCAAGAAAGCGGCTATCGAGCAGAACGAATCCCGCAGTTCGATACAGCTCGCGAAACGACACATCGTCGCAAAAGCGTATCAAATGATCGACATTGGGAGTAACCGCGTACGCATATTCCTGGGAGCCGAAATTCGCCGCGATTTCCATGAATTGCGGCAAATCGCAGTCGCTGAACTGCACCGTCATGGGCAGAACGTGCTCGGTCACGCAGGTAAGAGACTTGTCTGTATTGACCATCGGCTTGCAAGGGTACCCCAGCCTCGTGGCCTCCATGGCCAGCTTCTTGTTATATAACATTTGGCTAAATTTCAACACAGGCGGCCTCGTTCAACGGTTTGGCCGAAGTTGCTTCACGAGCAATTCCACCCCGACGACATTGCCGTCGAACGAGTAGAGGTCCACGTTCGAACTCCGCGTCCGATAGCGCGCATAGGGGCGAATTGACAGCCAATGCAGAACTTGGTAGGTCAGGTCCACGCTGGCCGTCTTGAAATGATCGACACGATCGATAGTCACCGCCCCGTCGGGCGCTCCCGGGAACTTACTGTTGGTGTAAGAGTAGCCGGCTTTGATGAGGATCTTGTAAGTGGCCTGGTAGTTGACGGTCGCGGCTGCCGACGTATCGACTTCGTTGCCGCCCGTCGTGAGGTACGTATTGAGCCCGCGGCTGAGCAGCACGTTGACCGTTGTTTTTGCGGTCACACTGCGCTGATAACCGATGTTGCCGGTAAGGCCCGACAATCCCGCGTTCGTCGGGTCGGCACGGTGGGTGTAACCCAAATCGCCGGTAAAATTGGTCGACCCGGAAATGACATAGGTTGCTGCAAAGCCCGCGCTGATTTGGTGATAATTCGGATTCAAGGCGAGCGGATCATGGTTGTATTTGCCGTCCAGATACTCGGCTTCCAGACCGGCCGCCAGATTAGCGACCCCGAGATACTTCAATCCCTCTTTGATCGAATCTTCGCGCAAGCTCAAGCCCGGAACGTCGGTTCGCGGCGAACTCAAGATGTGGTCCTTTACGAGGCTTTCCAGGCGCCACTCCGGGGTCAAATTGACGTTGACGGATGCGGTTGCGTTCTTTTCCGTCTCGAGAACCAGTTGCGTGGCGGCCGCCAAGTCTTGAAATTGGACCATGCGCTGTTCATGCCGGTACTCGAGTTGGCCATCGACGGCGCGAGCCAACCTCCATTTCAGGCCGCCATCGAACAATTCTTCGTTGTGATCGAGCACGGTAAAATTGTCGTAGTTGAAACGGCGAAATTCCGCCGTGCCAAAAAACCTTTGTTGATCGATCAGGTAAGCGCCCTCGATGCCGGCGCGTGTCTCAAAAAACGTATCGGCAAAGGTCGGACCATTTTTGCCCACGGGCGTTCCGCCGTTTTTGTTCAAATCGAACACATTGGTGTTGTGTTCAATGTCCTCCGCGGCATATGGCGTCAGCACTCCGTCCGCCATCGCAAGGGCCGAGGGGCCGGCCACGCCCATTGCGCAGAGGCTCAGCCACGCGCGGCTTGATGCCCGGCGCGATGAGCGGCAATCATCGACCTCGAATGCCGTTGCGCGGATCGCGGGCACGGCGCTGCGCCTCAGTATTATTGTCATGGTGCCAATTTGGGCCTATCCCGCTGTTGCTTTCAAGGTACTCGTTCACGATATCCGGGCCGGCCGCGAGGACCTGACAGCGCGCTGAAAAACATATTCCTCGCCTCGCAAGTTTCCACAAACATTCCACGCAATTCAGCGGGTGGGATTCACGATGTCGATCAAGGACGCGCGTCAACAAAGGCAACAAATAGGCGGGCGAGTCTAGCATATGGAGTTTGGCGGCCGTGGAATTACCACCACACCGACGCTCCCCGGCGGCGCTGTTTGTCGCTTTTTTCATACGAGTCCAACCCTATTATCGCAATACCGCGGCATGGGGGAGATTTGGGCGCGTTAACGATCATCAGGCGGTCGGGCGGGTGCCTTCCCCCACCCCGAGCTCCGTCTTGACCCCTAGATGCCGGGCAAGTCGACCCGCCCCGCCTCGCTCAGGCTGTCAAATTCATCAATCGCCCGCGCTGCCGTCCAGCATGGCTTGAGACTCTATCGCGGCGTTCCAAGAGCATAATTGCAGCGCGATCGATGAGACAGGAATCGTTTCGCCGATTAGCCATGGAACTCAGGGACATTTCGTCACAAGGGGAGCGGTATGAAATCGGTTGGCAGGAGCATTCTCGTTGGAGCAATTCTCGCGGTGGCGGGCTTGGCGTCGGCAGCCGATGCACCCGATCTCGTCATCGGCAGATGGACACTGAACGTCGCGAAATCGAAATTCACCCCCGGTCATGAACTCAAATCTCAGACGCGCACGTACACAGAGACCGCGAAGGGTGTGTCGGTCAAGGTGAATGGCGTCGGCGCCGACGGATCCGCTCTGTCGCAACAATCGACCTTCAAATATGACGGCAAGAGCTACGCCATGTCGGGTGCCGCCGACTACGATGCGCTGTCGCTGCAGCGCGTCAATGACAATACGGTCAAAAGTACCCTACTCAAAGGGGGCAGGCCGGTGGGTGCCACCATTCGCACGATTTCCATGCATGGAAAAGTCTTGACTCTGTCGACCAAGTTGAAGGACGTGAATGGCAAGCGCAACGAGATGATCGCGATATACGACAAGCAGTGAGATGTTCCGAGGCGGGACTCGACGTGTCGACTCCCGCCCGACTTCGCTTTATTTCACTCGTAACTCAAGACCCGGACGGTGTAACAAACCCGTAACTGCCTGCCCAAACACTGACGCCCATCCTAAACACGAGTTCTCGACTTGAGGAGCTGCTGATCGCCGTGCCAACTCTGAATGTCAACGGCAAAGCCCAACTGAAAAGCTGAGCCCTGCAACCGCAGAGTTGTCTGCGCCGCGGGGCTAGGTACGCTTACCTTCATACATCGATCTGCATTCACAATTGGAATCAACAATGGCAACGACAGTCACCTTCAAGCGCCCTGATGGGCAAATTATTCAGGGCTACCTGGCCGAACCGGAGCACGCTGCCGGTGCCGCGGCAGTGGTCGTCATCCAGGAGTGGTGGGGGGTCAACGAACAAATTCGCGGCGTCGCCGACCGTCTGGCGAGCGCAGGTTATATAGCGCTCGTGCCCGATCTTTTCCGCGGCAAGTCCACAGTCGAGGCCGAAGAAGCGCATCACCTGATGACGGGGCTGAACTTCGGCGATGCGGCCTCGCAGGATATCCGTGGCGCCGTGCAATTCCTGAAGACCCGCAGCGGCAAGGTCGGCGTAACCGGTTTTTGCATGGGGGGCGCGTTGACGCTGCTGGCCTTGTGCATGGCCCCAGAGGTCGACGCCGCCGTCGTTTGGTACGGCTGCCCGCCGCTGGAATACATCGACGCGACCAAGATCAAGGCGCCGCTGCAAGCGCATTGGGCCACGCAGGACGAGTTCTTCCCGATCGCCACCATCGATCCGCTGCAGGACAAACTGCGCGAGGCCGGCGTGACCTTCGACTTCCATCGCTACCTCGCACGCCATGCCTTCGCCAACGAGACCGCCGTCGGTCCGGGCCGCATCCCCGCCACCCAGTACGACCCGGTCTGGTCGCAGCAGGCATGGGACCGCACCTTCAGCTTCTTCGGCCGCTGGCTCAGATGACGCAGTGGTCGGCCGCCCCGCAGTAATGGGTAGGTAATTTTCCGCGGAATCCGATCGGCACGCCGCTTCATGGACTGGTGAAGCGGTTGACGGCGCTTTTCACGCCATCACTCTTGCCATTGCCCTGCGTCGAGTCGACCGCGTAGTAGTAGGTGGTCTGCGGTTTGAGGCCGTCGACACGCACGCGAAAAACCGTCAGTGCGTGATTTTGATTCAGCCTGACGGGAGATTGCGCGGTCTGATTCAGGTGTCCGGGATCGGTGCCGTAGTGCACAACGCCGAAATGCTCGTCGGTGCCCCGGGATTGTTGCTGGTCCACTTGATGATGATCAAATTGCCTTCGCATGGAGGCATTCCATGCGCCCCGTCATTTCGACGACTACGATCACTTGGTGCAATCGGCTCTTTAGTGCCGTGTTAGTACAGCCGGAATGATCGAAGCATTTCCTTGCGTCGACGCATCGCCGCCGGTCATGCAAGCCCCCGTGTACACATCGGCGTCGGGGAAAGGCGTCGTGTATCCATCGCTCAGTGTTTCGAGAAATTTCACGATCTGATTCTCTTCCTGATCCGTCAAATGGAGCTGGCCGATCGTCATGTCCATGTTTTGCGGCACCTCCGGACGCGGCCAGCAGGAAAGTCCCGAGTCCATAATCCGTGAAAGCAAAGCCTTCCGGATTGGGAGTCAAGCCAACGTGGCGCTCGTCATGCGACGAATGCCGGCGGTCGATCAGGTGATGACGTTGAACCTCGATCCGCTCAGGGCCGCAGCCACTGTGCGCGGGATCAAGCCGCCGGATCTTTGAACAGGAAACCGTTCTCGATTGCGTAGACGGTGATGGCGGCGGAATTGTGCAGCGAAAGTTTACGCATCACATTCTGACGATGCTTGCGCACGGTCTTCACGCTCAGGCCGAGATCGGCGGCGATCTTCTTGTTGCCGTCTCCTTCCGCGACCCGCGTTAACACCTCGCGCTCACGCCGCGAGACTAGCGCCACGCCTGATCTTGCCCGGGGCCTAGGCGTACCGCCCAAGTAGTAGCTAACCACATGCTTGGAGACAGCGCTGCACAGGTAGTGCTCCCCGGTGCGCGCCAAACGAATCGCCTTGAGCAACTCGTCGTAGCTGGCATCCTTCAGCACGTAGCCCAGCGCTCCGTGCTCGAGCGAAGTGCGGATGCATTCTTCGGTGTCATGGCCGGAAAGCACCAGCGCTCGCACGCTGGGGAAACGCGACTTCAGTTCGGTCAGCAACGCCAGCCCGCCGCGGCCGGGCATGGCAAGATCCACAATCACCACATCGGGCGTATTCGCCGCGATGATAGCCAGGGCCTCGTCGGTACCGCCTGCCTCCGCGATGACCTCAAAATCGGCTTCGATTTCCAATATCGCCCGCACGCCCATACGCAGAAACGCGTGATCGTCTACCAGCATAATGCGGCATTTCGCGCTTGTAACAGCAGTGGGAGCTGGCGGCCGTTCCTCATTCTCGGACAAGGGATTTACCATGCTTCACTCCATTGTGCGTCGACGCTCTCTACGGGCGTAGCTCGATGCCACGAGTACCGGGCTAGCGTATCGTGCCATAGACTTCACCTGGTTGCGACGTCGCCCCCCGGATTCCAAGACCGGGTTCACGCATCAAACCGCTCACGGCGTCACCACCAGCCTTCTCACGGCGTCACCGCCAGCACCAGCGGCCCGGGGGCCATGATCGACTGGACGGCACCGGAGGCGTCGGAGGCGGCGAACTGCTGCAGTGACACCATGGTCTGGGGCCTGGGGACGAGGGCCTTGAAACGCATCACTGCCAGCGCGCCGGAGCCATTGACTTGCCCGCCCGCCAGGTCGAAGCGAACGCGGCCACCGCCCGCTTCGGCCCGCGGCCCCTCGCCGCCGGCCAGCGGCCCCGCCGAACCGCCGACGAACTGCAGTACCAGAGGGTCGAAGCGCAGCACGGAGTGAATGCTGGCCAGGTCTGCGGCATTGTCGATGCTCAAGGTGACGCTGAACTCCTCGCCGACACTAACCGACGGCTCACCGTCGAGACGCAGCGTCTGGCGGGCCTTGGGTTTATCCTTGTCCTTGGCGGCATCTGCATCCGCGTCGCTGCTGCCATCCGCAGACGCGCCATCCGCTTCGGCTGCATTCGCCTGAGGTGGATCAACCAGGGCGTTTACGCCGGTGCGCGCCGGCCCCGATCCCGCGGCGGGAGCGCCTGCGGTTATCGGCGCGCTGCGCTGCCGCCCTTCCGTGCCATACCAAAATTGCGTGTTTTCGCTCGTGGCGCGTGCTTGCGCGCGCACGATTCGCGGGGTAATCGACAGCACGATTTCGCTCTTCTCGCGCTCCGTGTTGCGGCTGCCGAACAGGCGGCCGATTAGCGGAATATCGCCCAGGCCCGGGATGTGGCTGGAACTGAGCCGATCGCTGTCATTGATGAGCCCGGCCAGTATCTGCGTCTCGCCGTCCCTGAGTTCCAGCACCGTGTTCGCCTGCCGGGTGCCGATCTGGTATGCAACCGTCACTCCACCGTTGCCGGTGGGCACATCGAGTTGCTTGACGATCGAACTCACCTCCAGATTTACCTTGATTGCCACGTCGCCGCTCATGCGTATGGTCGGCTCCACCTCGAGCGTCAAGCCGACGTCCAGATACTGGACGCTGCCGTTGGAGACCGCGCCGGTCACGGTCGCGATCACGCTGTTCGTGACCACGGGCACACGATCGCCGATCAGCACCCGGGCCTTCTCGCGATTGCGCGCCCGAATGCGCGGGCTGGCCAGCACCTCGCTGTTGCCCACTGTTTTCTTGAAATTGGCGGATACCGGCACGTCGCTGATTTTGATCGTGGTCTCGTCTTGGTCCCCCAGGTCGGCAAGGACCAGCGGGTCGCCCGCCAAGGGTGTCGGACTCAACGTGATGCCGGTGGGATAGTTGATGCCCAACTCCTGCAGGCGCGTACGGGTGATTTCCAATACCTCCACCTCCAGCATGACCTCGGCTTCCGCGACATCGATCGAGGCGATCAGGCGTTCTGCCATGCGCACGGCCTGGGGCGTGTCGCGCATCACCAGCAGATTGGTGCGATCATCGGTGAAGAGAATCTTGGTGCCGAGCACCGTCTTTACCAGCTCGGACACCTTCTTGGGCTCGGCGTTTATCAAATAGAAGGCCCGCACGATGTGGTCCTGGTATTCCTTCTGCTTCGCAGGCGTATCCGGATAAATCAACGCCATATTCGGCGCCAGCACTGCCTGACCCAATTGATTCTGGCTGAGAATCATGCTGATGGCCTGCTCGATCGTCGCCTTCTCGACAAAGATCGTGGACTTGGCGTCGCTCCTCACATCCTTGTCGAAAATGAAATTGATGCCGGTTTGACGCGACAGCACTTCGAATATCATCTTCGTGGGCGCATCGCGGAATCGGATCGTGACCGGTTTGTTGTCGCGGCTGCGCAGCTGCGGCGTGACGTTGTGCGGCTCGCGGGCGGCGTCGATTTTCGCGCGCAAAGCGCTGGCGGACGCGGAACCGGGATCTTCCGAGAGCACGGCGCGCAGCGACGCTTCCGCTTCGTCGAGACGGCCCAGCTCGATTTCCTTGCCCGCGCGCTCGACCGCCTCGCCGTGCCGCTGATCGGCCTTGATCTGTTTGAGACCGGCGCGTGCCCTGCTGTTCCCGGCTTCGATGGCGAGCACGCGTTCGTAATTGCGCTGCGCCTCGCTCAACTGCCCGGCGTCGCGGGCACGGTCGCCTTCACGGATCAACACCTGTACCGATTCCTCGCGGCGCGCCTTTAAATCGAGCTTGCGGCTGAGATTGCCGGGATCCTTGCGCGACGCCTGTTCCAGCTTGGCGACACCCTCCTCATAGTTGCCGGAGTCGATTGCCTTGGACCCCTCGCGCTGCAGCCTACCGGAGGCGCAGCCGACCAGCGTGAGCACCGCCGCGAGGACGAATGTCACGCACGCACGCAGGACCCTCGGATGATCTGTCGACGGCATGGATGATGGAGACTTCATAGCGATGCCTAGCTAGCGCCGGGAGGGCGGCCGCGGTCGGACGATCACCTCGCCCTCGATGCCCTTGAGGGTGATGAGCGAGGGCGCTCCCTCAGGCGCCGCCCCGTCATAGACCCAATCACGGCGCGCCGCGCGCCACGTCAGCGGCCCGGTGCCGATGATTTCCAATGCCGCGTTCGCGCGCATGAAGCTGGTCGCACGCAGCTTGAGCTTGGTGCCATCGTGGGAGTAGACGGCGTATTTCACGTCGATGGTCTGATCGTATCCATTGCAGTCCTGGTCGATTCCGTCCCGCCCGATTTCGGGGGCATGCGGGTGTACCGCGGCATCGTGATCATTACAGTCGGTACTTATCGAGTAGCCATCGTGATCGTCATCGATCGGATGGCTCAGCAACGCATACGCGGCACCGGCATCCACCAGACCGTAGCCCGTATTGTTGTCGGGCCCGGGCGCGTCGATGTCGCGGGCGGTGACCCCGACCGCCGCCTCGGTTTCGGCCGCGCTGGCGGCGGGCACGGCGGCGCGCAGCAGCGCCATGACGCCCGCCACTTCGGGCGCTGAAAAGGAAGTTCCCGACACGTCGACGTATTGGGCCGTGCCCAGCAAGGCAATATCGCTGGTGTGTACACCGTCGCCGGGCGCCACCACCTTGGGGAACACCGTACCGTCGCAGGGCGAAGGCCCGCGGCTGCTGAAGTAACTCACCAGGTTGTTCTGATCCACCGAGCCGACGCTCGTAACGCGTGAATTGTTCGCCGGGCTGACACTGGTGGCAGCGTTCGGGCCGAAATTGCCGGCCGAGTAGACCACGGCGATGTCCGCCGCCCGCAGCGCGTCGATGTCGGCCTGAAACTGGCTCTTGCAGCTGTTCTCTCCGGCAATATCCCACGAGTTGATGACGACATCGGGCGCATCGTCGGTATTCGGGTTGCCGTCAGGATCCATGACCCATTGGTAGGCCAGATGAATCGCGCTTTCGGTGGCATTGTGCAAATTGTCGAAGATCTTCGCCGCAATCCATTTGGCGCTCGGCGCCACTCCGATGGCCGTGCCCCCCGCGGAACCGCCGACGGCCAACCCCATGACCTGCGTGCCATGGCCGTCGCTGTCATGGGGCACAGCGTGCTGGCCATACGGGTCGTACCAGCTGTTCGTGCCGCCGCGGAAGCTGCCGGCCAGATCCGGATGCGTGGCATCGACTCCGGTATCGAGGCTTGCAATGAGCGCACCTTCGCCGAGGAACCCCTGCGACCAGAGCGCGGGTACGCCGAGCGCGGTGATATTCCAGCCGGGTGCTGCGGGAAGGGCGGTGGTCGCCAGCGGCGCGGAGAACACGCCGTCCAGATGTACTTCGAGCACGCGCGGCTCGGCCAGCAGGCGCCAGATCAATTCGCGCGTGCCATGCAGGGCCACAGCACTCCCAAGCCAAAGATGATGCACCTCGCTGGCGGCACCCGCACGCGCCAGTTCGATGATAGGTGCACTGCCCTGCGCCGCGGAATTGCGCAGCGCCCTGATGATCTGACGGCGACGAGTATGGCGTGCATCGCTCTGCACCGCCGCCGATTCTATCTCGCCGTTCTCGACCGCCTTTCGATAGCGCGCCGGACGGAAATTCGGCTGGTAACTCACGATCACTGCGATTTCATCGGCCGGAAGTGCGGCATCCAGCGCGCTTTGCAATTCGACCATGCTGTTGGCGGCGCCGGCCGGCCCTGCAAACACCGCGGGACTCAGGCTCGCGGTCAATACGAGAGCTACGCCAATGGCGAAGGCGCGCAGCGCGTTCGAATGCCGACGCACGGCCATGCGGTCACTCGACCAACAGGTGCTGAAAGCGCAGCTCGCCGAGTTCCGCGGTCACACGGCTGCCGGGCCCGATGCGCGCGCTGTTGACGAATAGTACGAAATAGGTGCGGCCCTCGCGCTGGGTACCCTGGGTCTGGCGCAGAGAGCCGAGCTTCGCGGTATTGGGCACCGCCATCTCGATCCCCGATGCCTCGTCGATCAACCGCGGCCTGATCTTGGGGCCGAGCACTCGGCCCGCGCGCTCTGCATCGACAACCCGGTAGCGCAGGTCGATCAAGGTACCGGCCGCCGACATGTGGAGGGAATCGATCGTCAGCGCCGCTCCGGCGCTCGCTCCAGCACCCTTTCCGGCGGACGCGGCGAACTTGCCACCGGTGCTGGCGCAACCGACCAAACATAATAGCGTGGCGGCCATTGCGACAATGGCGGCAACCGAAGTTGCCGCCATCTGGTTGCCGCGGTGCCCACTCATGGAGCCGCTCATGAGCATACCCCGCGTATTTTCTGGCTCGTCGTCATTGGATGATTACCGGGACGACGACGGGGGTAAAGGGAGGCGAATTCCCAAGTGCGGTGACTTGAACGGTGCTGCCAGGCTGGGCCGTTACACTATTGATGACGAGTGAGAAGCTCCAGTTGCCCGTGTTCGACACGAGAGCCGCGGCCACCAGCTGAGTCGTCGTGGCGCCTGGTTGTTGGAGCCTGAAAGTCAGCAGCCGATTTCTCAGCGTAGTCGTGCCGCTTGCCGAGTAGCGGTGAGTGGCTGAGTTGAATGTCACCCCGCCGTTGGCGATCTGAAACTGGGGGAGGGTCACGGTCACCGTGGCGGGGCTGCTGATTGCGCCGCTGGGGTCGACCGCGTGGTAGGTGAACACGGCTGTACCGGTGAAGCCGGCCGGGGCCACGCTGAAACTGCCGTCGGCGTTCAACGCGATCGTGGCGTTGCTCGGCTGTGTGTCCAGAACGGCCGTGAGGGTCCCGCCGTCCGCATCCGTGTCGTTCAGCAGCACCCCGGGCGCTGCGACGGTATTCCCGCCGATCGCGATCGAGAAGGTGTCGTTGACGGCCACCGGTGGGTGGTTGACGGCTTGGGTGCTGGGGGTGGATGAAGTGAGCGGCGCAGCGGCCGCCGGCCCGGCGCCGATCTCGAGCTTGACCAGGGCGCCCGACGCCGCGGCAACCACGCTGCCGCCCGTGCCCAGTTGAGCCGGCGCAGCATGCGCCGTCTGGCGTCGATGATCGATCAGCGGATACACACCGCTGGCCCCCGCCGTCCAGATCGCCTCGAGCGACTTACCGGCAGGCAGCAGCGTCGAGTACTGCGAATGTCCGAGCATCGTGGCCTGCGAAGGGTTGCCGTCCTCGCCCACCACGGTATAGGCCGCGCCAAGCAGAACCGGAGAATGACTCTCGAGACCGGCATTCAGCAGGCGCAGCAGGATGCGATCGTTGGCCGCACCGACCATGCGCTGATCGAGCGACGTCAGGGGCGAGGTCAGGGCGGTCGGCACAGCCGCGCCGTCCACCGCACCATCGACGAAGAAATATTGGGGCTCGTAGATGATGGTGCTGGTCTTGGCGGTCGCGGTCGTAGCATCGCCGTAGGTATCGTTGGCAACCTGGGTGTGGAGCAACGGGTCGAGTTCGCTATAGACTGCGACGACCTCGTGGTCGAAGCCGACGCCGGGATACGCACCGGCGGCGGGATACGCACAGCGCAGACCGGTGCAATTGCCCGCCGGCGGCTCCACAACCACGGCACCGTACAAACCCATCTGTACTTGCAGTGCAGGATGCGTACCGCTCTGATAAATGAAGCTGCCCGCCCGCAACTGCGCCGCGGACCAAGAGTAGATGTGGGTCTCGCCGTTCGGTACTTCAGACGTGAATGAGCGGATGCGCCCCGCTCCATCGCTCCCCGCCGGTATTGGAACCGGTGCTGCCTGCGCGCCATCGAAGAGAGGTATCGGCAAACCGGCGATCTGGATGGAGGTCGGTACGGCTACACCGCCGTAGGCAGCCACGTGGCTCAGCGTGATCGGCGTGGCGCCGCGAACGAGAGCGTTCTTCAAGTGGATGATCAAGGGTTCGCCGTTCGCGACCCGCAGGATGGGTCCGGGCGTCGTGGCGACACAGGTCGAGAAGGCAGAATCGCAGGACGCGTAGGTCCATACCCTGACCGTCTCGCTGGCAGGCGGCGTCGTCGCGGTGGCGATGACCTTGCTAGTCTCCTGCGCCTGCAGCCAGTATTCCGCAGCGCTGAGCGGTGCGGGGGCGAGCGCTGCGAATGCGACCAGCGCGGTGGCGGCAAGGCCGGGAAGAACTGAATGGAATCTAATGCTCATTTTCTTGGTCCTCTGCGATCACTCGATCGTGGCGCCGGAATCTGCCGCCTGTACGATCAGCATGGTCATCATGCCGCCCGGAAAGATGTCGTCATTGGTGAGCTCGCGCTCGGTGTGCGAGTGCCACATGAAACTGAAGCCGCCCTGGGGGTTAAGGCCCCCCTGCAGCGGCGGCAGCGGATCCACCTGGCCCAGGTACTGGCTGCCGCTCCACAGACCGCCGAAGGTCAGCGACTGCTGCTCAGGAAGCGTTACCGGAAAGACTTGGCAATGCGATGCCGGATCCTCGAACGGCAGCCGTGTGGCCGCCGTGCAGCCGGCCCCTGGCACGTGACCCGGTCGATTGGCATAGACATCCCAGTTAAGTCCCCGGCCCGTCCATGTAAACAGGGCGTCGTAGGTGCTGCCCGGATTCGTCTGGACGGTAAAGTTCGAGACGGCCTGATTCGGCAGCGTCGCGTTGCGGCTGACGAGATCCGAAATTCCGACGTAGTCGGGATAGGCCACTGCCGAGTTCGGCACACTCTCGAGCACACGGCCGTCGCGCGCAATGACCCAGGCGTTGTTGCCGTGATGGTGGAACGGGTGCAGGTCGCGGCCGGCACCGATGATGCGCATCAGCAGCCGGTCACCCGGGCGCATCTGGGCCAAGGCGTTGTAGGGCTGATTCGGCAGCCAGGCTGCGCTGACCTCGATCATCGTGTCCGGACCGTTGCGCCCGTTCAGGAACCACAGCGTTTGTTTCAGGTTGGCGAAGTTGGGCCGGGCGATTGCCGGATCGCGCACCGCTTCCGACATGGCTTCGTGCACGGCGCGATCCATCTCGGACTCGAAGAACAGATATTCGACGTCGTAGCCTGAAGCGGTCGATGCATAGGCCCGCCGGGCGGCCGCCGCCGCGCCGTAGGTTCCATAGGCGACGTTATCGAATCCTTGCGGGCGCACGATCAACGCACCGACCAGCCCCATCTCCATTTGCACCTCCGGCTGGGTGGCGCTCTGATACTGGTAGGTGCCGGGGCGGCTCGCCACGAAGGTGTACGTCACCGGAGTCGGGGGAGTCGGGACCGCACCGACGGCGTACTTCAACACCTCGTTGGTCAGCAGTCCTGGCGCTCCCGCACCGGCGGTCACGCCTGTCTGACCGGGAAAGGTGATGGACACATTGTCGGGCAGCTGGTTGTGCAGCGTGACCGATACGGTATCGCCCTCGCAGACGATCATGGTCGGCCCGGGGTATTGCATCACACCGCTCTCCGGGGTTGCGCCCGCGTCGGTGCTGTAGCCCCAGACATACAGCGAGTTGCCGTCGCCGAGCGTGATGTGCCCGGCGCGCGCCGTGATATCGAAAGCGCGCGTTGTTGAGGCGCCCGTACAATTTGCCGGCGCCGCCGCCGGCGCGGTGCTGCCATCGTTGCCGCCGATGCCGGTTACCTTGGCCCCCGCGACGGGAGCCAGGGCCAGCGCCAACGGCGCGAGTACGGTTGCGAGAAGGGTCTGTTGCGTATTCATCTTCATGTTCTCCCCGGCCATCACTGAATGACGATTTCCGTCATCATGCCGCCGAAGTCCTGCGGTCCATTGCTCAGTTCATTGAGATTCGTCGAGTAGAGCAGGTACCTGCCCTTCGCGACGCCCGTGGTATCGATCAACACATCGGCGGTCTCGCCACCGCCCAGCGTCACCGTGCCCGTCTTGTAGTAAAGACTGTCGCTCGCAGCGCCGCCCGGGCCGCGCAGGATGTGCGCACCCGTGCCGATCACCTGCATTTGCAGGCCGCCCGTCGTGCCCAACGTGTAGAACTGCGTGACGTTCAGATTGCTGATCCGCAGCAGCAGGCGCTGGCCCTGGGCCGCCGTGATGATCGAGTTCACCGTCTGCGACGACTGGCCGGCGCTGAATACCCCCGAAGTCGCCTTGTCGCCGTCGACGGCCACCGGTACGTCCTCGGCGCTGACGGTGTCCGGATAGCCGCGTCCGTTCAGCATCGGATAGTCATCGTGCATCTCGGCGAAGGGCAGAGGCTGCACGGCCAGGTGCTCCTTGTGGAACACGGAATCGAAGGAGCCGATCTGGATCGGATACTCCTTGTCGAAGCCCGTCGAGCCGTCGGCGTCGTTGTAGACGAACTTGGTGTAGGTCTTGCCGCCGAAGGTCTTGCTCGTGCCGTCCTGCACCGGGTGCACGTACAGGTTGCCCAGCATGCCCATCTGCATGTGCTCCGACGCCTCCACGTGGCAGTGGTACATGAAGGTGCCCGGCTCCACGATTCGGTAGTAGTACGTGAAGCTGAATCCCATGTTGATGGCGACACTCGACTCCGGCACTCCGTCGAACACCGAACCGGCGTTCGGGAAGCCGTGGAAGTGCAGGCTGTGCGGATCGAACAAGTCGGGACGCTTCAGCATGCCGACGTTGGTGAGAGTCAGGTACACCGTGTCGCCTTCCTTGAACTCCAGGGTCGGTGCCGGGAACTGGGCGTTGAGAATGCCCTTGTCGATGGTCTGATTGGGCAACGTACCCGTCACGTCATTGAAGCCGAAGGTATAGAGTTCGGTGCCGTCGGCCATGACGGAGAAGCCGTCGCCCGCGGCCAGGTGTCTGCACACTTGTTTCGCCGGCCAGGTTTCACCCGCATCCTTCACCGCATTGCCGTTGGTATCACCGGGGCACTGCACATAGACGCTGTTGTGGACGTCCAACGCCGCGCCCGAGAGCACCGGCACCGCGTCGAGCGAGAACAGGGCCCCACCGCCATTGGCGGTCGTTGCGTTGATGGTCGCCGTGTCGTTCACCTGGAAGCTCGGGCCGCCCGCCCGGGTGAACGACCATTGGCCGCCGCTCACCTGCGGACGCTGTGCGTTTTGGGCAGGCGTGATTTGCTGATTGCTACGATCGCGCACGATCTGGATGCGGCGGCCGTTGGTCGCGCCGAAGCCGGTGAAAGTCCAGCTGCCGTTGACGTAGCGTGCCGATGTCACCGCGATATCGCGGGTCAGCGACACTGTCGCCGGGGCGCTCCAGTTCACGCCATCATTGCTGACGCGGTAGGTGAACGTGACCGTGCCCACCCAGCTGGCGCTCGGAATGAACTGCACCGACCCGTCGGCACCGAGCGTCAATTTGCCGCTCGCCACCGTGTTATCGGCCACGAGCTCCGCAATCAGCGGGAACTGCTGTCCATTCGGATTGGTGTCGTTGGCCAGCACGCCGGGCGCTGCCAGCGTGAAGATGCCCGTCGTATTCACGACCAGGCCGGAATTGCCCGTGTTGGCAACGGCCGTCGGTGTGCCCGCGTTGCGGCGCAGCTGCATGTTGAGCGTAGTCGAGGCGCAGGTAGCGGCCGGACAGGTGTTGTTGGCCGGGAACGTCCCGTCGGTCACCTGCACGGCGTAGCTGCAGGTGCGCGTGTTGGCGTTGTTGCCGCTGCAGCCGGCGGTCGCGGACAGGTTCCCGGTTCCCCAGGTAACGACCGGGATCCAGCTGACAAGACCCGTGTCCTGGTTGATGCTCAGGCCAGCCGGCAGGGGCCCGATCAAGCGATAGCGCATCTGGTCTTCGTTCGGATCACTGGCGAGCACCTGGTAGTTGAAGGCACTGGGCGCAGTGGCCGAGCGGCTCGCCAGCACCTGCTGCTGAGGGATGCTTTGGATCGTGGGCGGCAGCGCGGCGAGCTCGGTCGCGCCGAATTCGTCGGCGCCGCGATCGGCCGGGTTGCCACTGGTGCGGGCACGGGCCTGGCCATCGATGTCGTCGCCCGGCGCCACGCCGTTGTTGCCCAGATTGATGGCTTGCGCTCCTGTGCTGAGCAGGTGGTAATCGCTACGCACCTCCGTAGTTCCAGAGAACGGAGTACCGGTGCAGGCTCCCTTGGTCGTATCGCAGATCACAGTCGAGAGCGGGCCGTAGTGCACGTCGATGAAGTTACCGCCCTCGTCCGTGGCCGCCGCCACCGCCGGCGCCGCATTGAGATTGGCGAGCGTGGTGCCTTCCGGCGGGTATTGAGTGTTGGACGTGCCGAATACCGGCGGGATGTTGCGGTAGTTGTTGACGAACAGGGTGTTCTCGATCGCAAGGGGATCAGCGCAGACGTTGTTGCGCGCAGCCCCGGTGCAATAGGAGGGCGCCTGCGGAGTCAACATCACGTTCACCGAACCCAACAAGCTGTCGCGGATCCCGCTCGGATTGTTGTTGTTGCCGCCGGTGTACAGGCCGGTGCCGCCCAGGTCCGCAAAGCCGTCGCTGACCAGATTGCCGATGCTGGCGGGCGGATTGGCCGGGTTGGGAGTCAATACCCAGTGGAACGCGCGATTGCCCAGGATGATGTTGTTGCGGAAGTCATTGCCGATGTTGCCGGCATTCGCATACACACCCGCCACCTGCGGGCACGAGCGCGACGCAGGCACGGCCTGCGCGCAGCCGCCAAAGGCAGTGGCCGAGGTGGCGGTGCTGTCGTTGTTCGCCACCGTGTTATTGACGATGGACACGGCATTGGCGTTATCCATCCAGATGCCGCCGGCGCGCCATCCGGCCACGTTATTGACCACCATGTTGTTGGTGATGCTGACGACGTTGTTGTTGCCGCCGCTGCTCAGGAACTCGAGCGCGATGCCGCCGCCGTTCCCGGAACCTGCGTTGTTACCCTGGATGAGGTTGCGAGCGATGCTGACGGATTGATTCCCGGTGCCAGCTGCGCCCGGCGTCGTGCCGCCGGCGGCCGGCGCGTAACCGGCCACGTAGATGCCGCCGCCGTCGCCGCCCGCGCCCACCGTCTGATCGAAGGCCTGGTTGAACAGCACCTTGTTGTCGGTGATGACGCCGCCCGGGCTGAAGCCCCAGTGCGCGATGCCGGCACCGTCGCCCGCGGCGTAGTTGCCGCAAACGTAGTTGCGCGTGACGTGATAGTTGTCGGACCCGGTGTACAGGCCGATGCCAGCCCCCGCCTCGAACAGACCCCCATTCTCGGCCACGTGATTGTGATGAATGCGCAAGTTGCCGTTTTCGGCGCTGACCGGCTCGTCATTGGCGTCGAGCAGCAGCGGCTGGCCGACACGGATGCCGGCTGCATACGGACCCTGATTGTTGACCAGAATGTTGTTGCTGATCTCCAGCCCCGTGGCGTAGCCGTTCACGAGAATACCGCCGGCCTGATCGGAACCCGTCACCGTGACGCCGTCGATGCGCGCGGTGCCACGAGCGAATACACCCGGACGCGGAGCCACCAGGATGCCGGCGCCCTCCTCGTTCAGGAACAGTCCCGAGCCCGGCGTGAAGCCGCACGGCGCAGTGGCGCTGGCGGTATTGTTCGGCTGGTTGGGCAACAAACCGATGGACTGCGGCGCGCAGTTCGCCATTTTGTTGAGTTTCTCGCGCCACAGCGCGATCTTCTCCGTGGGCGACTGCACCGGGTTGATGGTCACCGCAGACGCACCCCAGCCTTGCAGGCGGATCGGCTTGGTGATGATCAACGACTCCTGATAGAAGCCTGGCTGCACCATGACCAAGTCGCCGGCGTTGGCGACATCAATGATGTCCTGGATCTTCTGCGTCGGGAGCACCGGGCGTACTACGCTCGCCGGCTGTCCGGTCTGATCGATGGTGACCGTCAGGCCGTGCACGGTGTCGAGGCCGTTGGTGCGTTGGATGCGCAGCTGCCCCGTGCGGACCGCTTGCGCGCCGACCGTCGCCGGCACGTTGATGGTGAGTTGATTGGCGGTCCAGGTGATGTTGGCCGCCGGAATTTTCAGATTGCCGATCCATACACCGCCCACCGTCGCGTTGGCCGCGGGAGCGTCTCCAAACCCGAAGTTACGCGTGACCTTCACCGCGTTGTTCGCACCGGCGATGGTGCTGTCGACCCGTGGCGCCAGGGGATCGAGTACCTCAAAGTCGCCCTGGGCATTTCCCATGGAGTGGACAACGAGCGTCCGCGAGCCGCTTGCCGCGATGTACGGACCCGCATTGCCTACCGTCGCAAAATTGATGACGGGTGTGCCGCTCGGATAGTCGCAATCGAGCTGCCAGTTGCTCGGGCCCACGAACGCGGAGATGGGCAGTACCGGCGTATCGAGATAAGTGGTCTGGCCCGGCTTGAAATCGAGCGTGTAGCAGAACTGCGTGTACTGCCGGTTGTGATAGGGCTCGGGCATCCACTCGCCCGCGGCATTCTGCATGGTCGGCGCATTCAAGCACACCTGCAGCATGTTGGGTGAGACGCCTGAGGGCATGGGCGTGTTGATGCGATAGGCCGTCGGCACGATGGCGTTGTACGTACCGAAACGGTCGGTATACGTGTGGTACACCTCATTGCCGGCATAGTCGCGCACCGACACCGGGATCCACGACGGCGCCATCTTCTCGCCGAAGTTCGGCGAGTTCGGGTCGAATTCGTTGGCGAGGTCGTTGAGTACGAAGCCCTGGATGTGGCCCGTGATGGGAGTCTCGGTGAACATGAAGAAGTCGCTGGGGGTGTTCTTGCCGTCCGACACATTGACCAAGCGGAAATCGCAGCTCGGGCGGTCGCCGACATAGCGGGGATCGGTCTCGACGCCGGGGAACAGCGTCAATTCGGCGCCTACGCTATGCGCGAGCGTACCCGTCGTGTTCGGACCACCGACGCACAGCGGCGGCAGCGCCTGGGGCGAGACCTTCATGACGTCGCCGAAGTCGACGTTCTTGTCTTCCTCCTGCTGGACTTGATAGACGTCGCCGATATTGCCGATCGCATCGACGATGCCGCGCGGCGCGTTGGCCTGGACCACGTAGTAGCCCGGCTCGAGCTGCAACGGCGTAAAGGGCTTGCCGAAGGCGTAACCGCCATCGAACACCGCCGGACGCACCTGGCTGAAGTTGCGCAGACCGTCATAGCACTTGCCGTTGAAAGGGGTCCCAGTCGCGCCGGTCGGCTGGTGAAATGGATCTGCAGGATTGCCCGGACAGTTGGTCGGCGGACTGTCATCGAAGCTGTCGCTGTGCGCAGCTTCGAGAGCATCGCCCAGATCGAACGTGCCGCTCCCATTGTGATCGATGTCTTCGTCGCCCTTCGGCGCGGTGCCGTCTTGCCAGCCCAACGGATAGTTGTCGACGTCGGCAAGAATCGCCGGTGAAGCGGGAGTGGACAACACACCGCGCGAACCCTCGAGATTCTTGTGATAGATCACGCCATTCGCATCGGCGCGGTACAGGGCCAGCGCCACGCGCGGGATGCCGGGTTCCCAGGTCTCCGCCGCAGCGAAGCGCGGATCGTTTTCGGCACGGGTGGTCTGATAGTAGACGACCCCGGTGATGCCGCCATTCTCATGCGCAGGGTAGGCCTTCTTGCCCCACTCGAAGATGTCGGTGGTGCCGAGGAAGCCGTTGTATCCCTCGAGCAGCGGCGGCGCCACGATATTGTTCGGATCGCTGGCGTTCGCCAGCTCCGTTCGAGTCTTGCAGCCATCGGCGCCGCAATTCGTCCCGCCGTCGGCGGGATCCTGCCGCTGCGGGCTCAAGTGACCGTGGCCGAAGTTGCCGGCCCGCTCATTCGAGGGAACCTCACCACCCGTTAGTGCGCCTTCGACCGGGCCGCCGCCATCGATGGTCATGGTGACGCCCGTCGCCTTGTAGCGCGAGAAGTCGACTTCCGCGACCAGGAAGCTGAAGAACGGAAAGATCTCGTCGAACGGCAGGTAGCCGGTGGTGTCGGTGGTCGAGGCGGCGTAGATGCTGCCGTCGCGGTAGCGTAGATTGATGAGCGCATCCGGAATGCCGGCTTCGCCCGCATCGCGGATGCCGTTCTCGTTCAGGTCGTTGAACACCCAGTGCTCATGCGCGCCGAACCAGCGGAACACGGGCACATCGACGTTGCCGCTGGAATCGACCAGCGGATCGGTCTGCGTGCCGGCGGCAACCGTGACGGTCTGGAAGGCAATGATGTTGTCGAGGTAGCGATCGAAAAATACGACTTGATACGTGCCCGGCGACACCCTAGGAATAGTGAACTTCGCGTCTTCGTCGCAGGATGCGGTGAACAGGCCGCGCGTGCCCGCTTCGTCGTTCAAGCCCACCCAGCAGCCGGTCAGCGGGTGACCGGAATGGAACGTATAATCCGGCGGTCGGGACATGTGCATGTTGACGACGCGACCGGAGATGGTATGCGTACCATTGAGTACGTAGTCGGGTTGATTGGGTTTTGGGAAATCATTCAGCGCAGGGTTCGAATTGACGAAGCCGAACTCGGAGTGGTGTCCGGCCGGGCCGAATTCCGCGAAGAAGCGTGGCTCGTCGGCCTTGACCCAATTGTCCAGACCGAGGGTGCCCTCGATCGTCGAGGTCTGCACCCAGCCCTTGCCCGCCGGGGGCACGATTTGCATGCCGTACTTGCCCGGGGCGATATTTTTGACCAACACCTCGCCGACAACGAGGCCGTACGGGTTGCGTGCGGGATCGTTGACTTCCTGCTCCGTCATGGTATGCAGAGAGCCATCCCCGAGTCGCTTGACGTTCGGCGTTCCGTCGGCCGCTACGCCCTCGTAGACCGTCCCCAGCGGATTGCCGAACGTATCGGTGTTCAGCTGGCCGCCCATGTCATAGATGAACACGGCAAAGCCGCCCAAGGGGGCTTCCGCGTCATCCCAAGTGCCGTTGATGGGCGCGCTATCCTGGAACGCGCGGCCGAAGATCTGCGCGGTCGGCGTCGGCTGCGCCGGCACCGTCACGACCAGCGTTGAGGAAGATGCACCTGCAAACAGCTCCGGTGTGATCTGACGACCGCTCATCGTGAAGCACCCGCCGTGCGCACAGTCGCCGCTCTCGTCGGGAAGTATCGAGAGGAAGTACCGAGTGCCGGTATCAGGCACCGGCACGCTGGTGGAGCCAGCGCCGGTCGAGTGGCCCTGCGCCACCACCGTCATATGGCTCCTGTGTAGATTGAGCGCCAGCGCGTCCGTGGCGGTGGCATCGCCGGGAGCCGCCGGCCAGGTCGAGTCTTCCTCGAGCAGCCAGCGGAACCCCACGCCGATGTTCGGGCTGGTAGCGCTCGGCGATTTCACATTGACGGTCACACTGCCGGGCGCTGCCGACGCGGTTGCAGCGATGGGCAGCGTCATCAACCATGCGCCGGCGAACAGCGCGGCCGTGCGAACACTTCGAGCTAACATTGCTTTCGTACCGAACATCTTCGTGCCCTCTTGCCGCAGCGCCCGGCTTCCGGCGCGCTTGAATCTGACTGGATGCAATATCGATGTCGGCGAGCCTACGCGAGCCGCCCCGATCACTAAGAGACGTAAGAACTGGTAGGCGGGGGCACATCGGTAGTAGCGGCAGAACTAGTGCAAAGGCAGTAGGGTCGCTAAGGGAAAGAGTGGGGTTTTTCTTGGTTCGAGCGAAATAGGTGTCCGGCTCGGCTATTTCGCGGGGCGCGCCCGAGTCGATAAGTTAAAGCGGAGAGCAGCCGCCGCGCCGATTCCAGGCGGTGGCAATTTGCAGGGGGGCGTTGGTAGTAGGCCGGCCGCACGGGGTAGGTGGTATTGCCGCGATTTCAACACCGCCTTTAAGGTAGTGTCCGCTCCAGTTGGGGCAGCCCGAGGCAAGGACCATCAATGACGGCATTCACCATCGGCTTTCGCACATCGCTGCAGGCAGCTGCGCTCGCTGCGCTGTGCGGCACACTCATGCTTCACGCATCCTACGTCCGCGCCGGCGCGAGCAACATCGACGAACACGCTGCGCACCGCGCGGCCGCGAGTTCGGCGCTGCAGATCGCCAAAGCAGAGTACGAAGTGCCCGATGTCACGCTCGAAGATGAACACGGCCGTCCGATCAAATTGCGGCAAATCCTCGCATCGGATCAGGCACTGGTCGTGAATTTCATCTTTACGTCGTGCGCCACGGTGTGTCCGGTCATGACGGCCACCCTGCTGCAGCTGCAGCGCGAGCTCAAGGACGCCTACCCAGCTCCACGCTATATTTCGGTGTCCATCGATCCAGACTACGACAGCGCGACCATACTCAACGACTATGCAAAACGTTTTCACGCCGACTGGACTTTTCTCAGCGGCGAGCGCGAATCCGTGCTCGCCGTGCTCCGCGCCTTCGACGCGTGGCGCGGCGGCAAGAGCAACCATGTCCCATTGACGCTGCTGCGCCGACCCGGTGAGACGCAGTGGACGCGCGTCGAAGGCCTGACTTCCGCGCGCAGGCTCGCGGAACTTTGGCGCGACGGTGCGGGTTGAGTTGCAGCGCAATCATGCGACACATCAAGCCGGTGTTGTTGTTGCTTGTCGGGATGGCGCTGGCGCCCGCCGGTCAGGCCGCCAGACTTGCGTCCGACGCAGGTCGAACGTTGTACCGAGATGGCATCGGGGCCGATCGGCGGCCCATTGCTGCCGTAGTGCAAGGCGATGTCGACAGTTCGACCGCGGCGCTGGCCTGCGCGAATTGTCACAAGCGCAGCGGCCTCGGCACCTCGGAGGGCCGAAACCGCGTGCCGCCGCTTACCGCAACGGCGCTGTTCGGCTCGAGTCCCGGCGGCGGGACGGTGCTGCCGGCACGGTTGACGCCGGTGTACGACGATGAGGCTGTGCGGCGGGCCATCATGCTGGGCATCGGTGCCGATGGCCGTGAACTCGCTCCCTTCATGCCGCGCTATCAACTCACCGATGCCGACGCGGCAGCGCTGATCGCCTACTTGCACACGCTCGGTACGGCGAACGCAACGGAGGGTGCGAGCGCAACCGACGTGAATTTGGTCACCATCGTCGCGGACACGGCGCCCGCGGCAGAACGCGAAGCCGTGGTCGGCGTTCTCAGCCGCTTCGTCGCAATCAAGAACAGCGGCACGCGGCACGAGTCGGAGCGGGCCGCGGCGTCGCGCCGCCAGCTTTATGGCGAGCGCCACGTACGCGGCTACCGCCACTGGAATTTCCAGGTCTGGACTCTGACCGGCAGTCCGGAAACCTGGAGCATTCAACTCGAGCAGCGCTATGCCGCCGCCCCGCCCTTCGCGGTGCTTTCCGGTGCCGTTGGCGATGACTGGGCCGCGGTGCACGCCTTTTGTGAACGGCATGAACTGCCATGCGTCATGCCCGTGACCTCGGTGCCCGGCGATGCGGCGCAGAATCATTACAATGTGTACTACAGCGAAGGCGCGCTGACTCAGGCGCGCGTGACCGCGCGCGACCTGCTGGGCGATGCTCACGGATCGAGGGACCGGCTGCTGCTGCTGCACAGGGACGACACGCGTGGGCGCGCTGCGCGCGATGCATTCGAATTGGCATGGCGCGCGGGCGGCGGCACGGGCATTCGAGTACACATGCCGCCGGCCGGCACAGCCCCGAGCATTCAGGAGTGGCGCGACGTCCTGAAAAAACACCGCCCCGAAATTTTGATCGCCTGGCTGGACCCGGCACAACTGGCCACGCTGGCCGCGGCAGCGAACGGCATGGAGGACGGGCCGCGCCAGATATACACGGCCGAGGATTTCACCAGCTGGCAGGGACTTGAATTGCCCAACCCCTTCGGCGAGCGGGTGCGGCATGTGTACCCGTACCGGTTGCCGGCCCCCGGACGCGCGCAGTTTCCGCGCGAAGACGTGTGGCTGCGCACGCAAAAGCTCGACGCACTAGCGCGCGTCCCGGCCGCCAAAGCATTGTTTGCCTGCCACGCCACCGGGGAAGCGCTGGCGGAAATGGCCGGCAACTATTCGCGGGACTACCTGATCGAGACATTGGAGCACATGCTCGACGGCACCAACATGACGACCCTGTATCCGCTGACCACGCTCGGCACCGGTCAGCGCTTTCTGGCGAAGGGCGCCTATGTCGCCCGACCGGGGCACGGTGATACCAGCGGGCTCTTTACCGAAGGCCGCTGGGTTCAACTCTAGGAGACAGGCGCAGCGGAGGAGCGTCCGCCGCTGCAATCGCGCTTCTCGATCTCGTAATGAAATTCCATCGGCCGCTCGGACAGCGAGCGGTCGATGCGGACGATCTGGTAGGGCTGCGACAGCGCCGAGGTCACGACGCACCCGGCTCCCGGCAGCGACAGGCGCACGGTCAAGATGAGCCGGTCGGCGGCCGCGGCAATGCCCTGCACCGTCACCTCGACGCCCCCGGAGCGCTGGTCGCCCGCGAAGAAGGCGATAAGCTGCTCGCGGCTGAAGTCCACCGGCGGCGCCGGCTCCGCGCGTGTTGCCCGTACGCCCATGGCATTCCACAGCGTCTGCCAGTCCCGCTGGCTGCGGATGCGCTGCAACAGCGTCGCGTGGATGTCGGAGCGCTCACCATGCACCAGTTGCGGCGGCCCCGCCAAGTCGCCGGTGTCCGCGGCAATCGCGCCGGGCGCACCCAACAGGGAGGCGGCGATGAAGGCAGGGATGGCATAGGAAGGCATGTCGATCTCCGGTCGCAGTTCACAACATCGCACGGCTCACACCGCAGTCAGCCGCAGGCATGTCAGTATATCGGGCATGACGCGTGCTCTGTCGACCCGGATCCTGGTCAAGGTGCTACTGGCCCACGCTGTACTGCTTCCGGTGCTGGCCATCTGCCTCGGACTGATCGTCCAACGCAGCCACATCGAGTTGTTCGTCGACTTCGTCCACGACACGCTGGCGAGACGCACGACCGAGCTGCAAACCGGACGTGCGGATACTCACGACGCTGGGCTCCTCCAGTTTCTCGATACTGCGGTGTTGGACGGTCGGATCGTGTATGCGGAGATCTTGCTGGACGGTCGTGTGTTGCGCAGCCAATTGACCACACCCTCCTTGAGATGGCCGGCGCGCGCAGATGATTTTGAATACGGAGAGGGACGTGACAACGCCTACTTTGTCGCCGCCCCGTTCAAGATCTCAGGGCAAACCGCAGTCCTGCGGCTGGGATTCGATGAAACACCCACCGGTGAAGGCATTCGGCGGGCGTGGCGTTCGATTCTCACGACCCTGGGCGTTTATTTGGCGGTGGTCATCGGCCTCGCCCTGATACTGTCCCGCCAACTCACACGTCCGCTGGAGGAGCTGCGCCGCATTTCGCACAGGATCGCCTCGGGCGATTTTTCCGCCAATATCAAAAGCGGCAGCGAAATCTCGGAAGTGCGCGACCTGGGCGCCGACTTGGAGGCGATGCGGCGCGAATTGGTCGGTGCGAATGAACGTTTGCAACGCGAACTCGAGGAGCGCGCCGCCCTCGAGAGTCGGCTGCTGCAAAAGCAGCGGCTCGAAACCGTCGGTACTCTGGCCAGCGGCATGGCGCATGAAATCAACAATGTGCTCGTGCCCATCACCCTCTATACGGAAACGGCACTCGCACGGCTGCCCGAGAATCATTCAGCGCGCCCCGGAATGACCCGCGTGCTGGCTCTGAGCGAACGTGCCAGCAACATCATCGCCAAGGTGCTCGCCTTCGGACGGCACGCCAATGTGGGTCCGACCGGGCCCATCATGATAGCGCCGGCCGTCGAGGAGGGAGTGCGCACCTTCGATGCCTTGCGGCCTCCAAACGTCGAATTGCATACCCGCGTCGATGCCGACTGCGGAATGGTGATTGCCGAATCAACCGCGGTGGTACAGGTGGTCATGAACCTCTGCTCGAATGCCTGCCAGGCTCTGCCACCGGCCGGCGGCTCGATAGAGGTAAAGCTGCATGCCACTGACATCGAAGCCGCCGAGAATCCTGATGGCCTACCGCCGGGTCGTTATGTGGAACTGGAGGTATCCGACTCGGGATGCGGCATGGATGAGGCAACTCAAGCGCAGATCTTCGATCCCTTCTTCACCACTCGCGATGTGGGCAAAGGGACGGGCCTCGGCCTTTCGGTCGTGCACGGCATCGTCAGCTCCCTGGGCGGACAAGTCCGGGTGCGCAGCACGCCAGGCCGTGGCTCCAGCTTTCGGGTGTTGCTGCCGCAGCCAAAAGTTTTGGCTATCCAGGAAATAACCACCGAAGCGGAACGCACATGAAGGAAATCCTACTCATCGATGACGAGGCGGACTTGCGCGAATCGATCAGCCAAGTGCTCATCGAGGCGGGCTACAGCGTACGCACCGCTGCGGATGGACTAACGGGTATCCAAGCCTGCCGTGAGAAGTGCCCCGATCTCGTCATTACTGACATCATCATGCCCAAAGCCCATGGTTTTGACGCCATTCTGCTGATTCGGCGCGAGCACCCGCAGGTGCGCATCATTGCGATCTCCGGCGGCGGACATTTTTGGC
>DASXYI010000160.1:0-3888 GCA_036502605.1 Steroidobacteraceae bacterium | reverse complement strand
TTTCATGGAATACGTGCAGGTTCGCCATGAAGAGATGGCGGCCTTCATGGCTTCCGCCCACGCCAAGTTCACAGGTCAGGTCGGTCTTTGTTATGCGACGTCAGGGCCGGGCGCGATCCATCTCCTCAACGGCTTGTACGATGCAAAGCTTGACCATGTCCCGGTCGTGGCGCTGCTTGGGCAGCAGGCGCGCACGGCCCTCGGCGCCAGCTATCAGCAGGAAGTTGACCTGCAGAACCTCTTCAGTGATGTAGCCGAATTCGTTGGTCTTGCCAGCCTACCGGAACAGGTGCGGCATCTGATCGACCGAGCCGTCCGCATCGCTCACACCAAGCGCGCGGTGACCTGCGTCATCCTGCCAAACGATTTGCAGATTTTGAATTACGAGGATCCTCCTCTAGCGCATGGCGCGACCCATACCGGTGTAGGTTACGCTTATGTCTCGAAACTTCCGGACGAGTTGGCACTTCGCGCCGCCGCCGAGGTTCTGAACAGCGGGAAGCCGCCGAGGTTCTGAACAGCGGGAAGAAGGTCGCGATGCTGGTGGGTGCAGGTGCACTCGATGCTACTGACGAGGTGATTGCGGTAGCGGAGCGGTCGCGTGCAGGTGTCGCCAAGGCTCTGCTTGGGAAAGCTGCAGTCCCTGACGATCTTCCATTCGTAACCGGTTCGATCGGGCTTCTCGGCACAAAGCCTAGCTGGGACTTGATGAAGGAATGCGACACATTCCTGATGGTCGGATCGGCCTTTCCCTACAGCGAGTTTCTTCCAGAACCGGGCAAGGCACGTGGTGTCCAGATTGACATCGACGGGACTCGGCTCAGTCTGCGCTATCCCATGGAAGTCAACATCATCGGCGACAGCGCGACAACGCTGCGCGCTCTACTGCCGATGCTGACGCAAAAAGACGAGTCGTCCTGGTCGCGACAGATCGAGAAGGGTCTCAAGTCTTGGTGGAGGACACTCGAAGAGCGCGCCATGGATTCCGCCGAGCCGCTCAATCCCCAGCGGGTATTTTGGGAATTGTCGCCGCGATTGCCTGACAATGCCATCATAACCGCCGATTCCGGCTCGGTCGCCAATTGGTATGCCCGCGATCTCAAGATGCGCCGCGGGATGAAGGCCTCGCTTTCCGGGGGCCTCGCATCTCTAGGCGCCGGAACGCCTTATGCCGTCGCCGGCAAGATGGCGTTTCCGGACCGGACTGTCATCGCGTGCATGGGCGACGGCGCGATGCAGATGAATGGCCTCAACGTGATGATCACGATTGCCAAATACTGGAAGCAATGGTCCAACCCGCGGCTCATCGTTCTGGTCTTGAACAACCGAGATCTCAATCAGGTCACTTGGGAAGAGCGCATTCAATTGGGCGCCGGCAAGACAGAGTCGACGCAAAGCATTCCCGATTTTCCCTACCACAAATACGCGGAGTTGATCGGCCTGAAGGGCATCTTTGTCGACGATCCCGATAAAGTCGGCGCCGCCTGGGACGAAGCCTTGTCATCCGATCGTCCGGTCATTCTGGAGGCCTACACCGACCCGAACGTTCCGCCGCTGCCGCCGCACATCACGCTGAAGGACGCTAAGAATTTCCTGGCGATGATGCCCACCGAACCCGAACTTGGCAGCGTGTTGAAGAATAGCGCCAAAGAGCTCCTCACCGGTATCCTACCCGGGAAGGAGTGACAATGGCGGTCGAAGTCCCGATCGATCAGGTTCGTGCTCGGGCGTACAAAATCCCGACCGATAAGCCTGAAGCCGATGGGACGATCGCGTGGGACTCGACGACACTGGTCGTGGTGCAGGTTACGGGCGGCGATAGCGCAGGGCTGGGCTACACCTATTCGGGAGCGTCAATCACATCACTGATCGAAAGCGAGCTGGCAGAGACGATTGCCGGGCTGGATGCGATGCATCCTCAATGCGCCTGGCGCGCGATGGAGCGCGCCGTCCGCAATCTCGGTCGCGAAGGACTGGCGGCAACGGCGATTTCCGCGGTCGATGCGGCAATCTACGACTTGAAGGCACGTGTGCTGGACGTGCCGCTGGCAACCCTCCTTGGAACTTACCGCGAGACGGTCCCGATCTACGGTAGTGGAGGTTTCACCACTTACTCCGACCAGGAATTGCGAGCTCAACTCAGCCGCTGGGTGGAGGACGACGGCTGTCGCTTCGTCAAGATGAAGGTCGGATCGAATCCGCAAGACGACCCGCGGCGTGTGGCCACTGCCAAGCAGGCGATCGGGGGTGCGACGCTGTTTGTCGATGGCAATGGCGCCTATTCGGTTCAGCAGGCGTTGCTGCTGGCCGCGCAGTTTGCCGAACAGGAGGTAGGCTGGTTCGAAGAACCTGTATCCTCGGACGATTTGCGCGGACTGCGAGCGATCCGCAAGCGAGCTCCAGCCGGCATGGACATCGCGGCCGGCGAATATGCCTACACCATCTCGTATGTCCGCGAGATGCTTGAGGCAAACGCCGTCGACGTACAGCAGGCGGATGTGACGCGTTGCGGCGGCGTCACGGCATTTCTCCAGGTCGCCGCCTTGTGCGAGGCTTTTCATATCGATCTCTCCGGCCATTGCGCCCCGGCCTTGCACCTGCATGCCGCGTGCGCCGTCCCGCGATTGCGGCACCTTGAATGGTTTCATGACCACGTCCGCATCGAACATATGCTGTTTGACGGAGCGCCGGTGCCGAAAGACGGCGTGATCCGCCCGGATTTCGCGCGGCCCGGCAACGGATTGGAGTTCAAAAGCCAGGACGCGCAACGCTACGCCGCCTAGGAGAGTTCGATGGAATTTAAGAGATCAGATTCGGTTCCCACCCTAGGCTATCTTGCGCTGGCGGCCGCCGCAGTGGCGGTGGGATCGAATATGCTCGGGGGTCGGAACGTATCCCGTTCGAGGAACCTGGCTGCCGCCGCCGTGCGACGCCATCGGCTTGTCAATCCAGCCACCGTGATCGCAGCCCGCCGCCTCAATCGGTCCGCAGGGACGTTGGCGGCATCAGTCTTGGCCGACAGCGCCGTCGAGCATTATCGTGGGTCTTTCAAGAACAAGGCAATGTTTACGCCGCTTGTCGTTTCCATGTTGACGATCGCGGTGAGTATCCACGGAACTTCGGACCGACGCCGGGGCGCCCATCTAGTACGTGACGGTGTCTACGCGCTGGCCGCCGCAACCGGGCTGATCGGTACTGGCTTCCATT
Organism: Steroidobacteraceae bacterium; assembly: GCA_036502605.1. Taxonomy (GTDB): domain Bacteria; phylum Pseudomonadota; class Gammaproteobacteria; order Steroidobacterales; family Steroidobacteraceae; genus Bog-1198. The sequence continues at coordinate 681 of DASXYI010000160.1, read as the reverse complement.
GTTATAATGTCGGCAAGAAGACCGGCGGCTTCAGTTGGCAGAACCTGTTCTACGGCGCACCGCTCGGGGCTCCGATGGCCATGCTCTTGTCGGGTCTTGTCGGTTTCTGCTCGGAACGGGTGCGCGACAGCAAACCGGGCCGGACACCGGCGATCTTCGATCTTCCCGCCGGGCGGACAATGGCCGCTGTTATGAGCGCGGGCCTCTTGGGCACCACCGGCGAGGCCGGGCTGATGCACTTCCGCGGCGCCTTCCACAATCCGTTGATGATGTTGCCGGTGACCCTTCCGCCGGTCGGGGCTCTGCTCATGGCATCGGCCGCTGCAGGACCACCGGGCCGCAATCTTTGGTTCACCCGCTGGTGGATGCGCCTGCTCGCCGCGATGGGTTTTGCGGGCATCGGCTTTCACGCCTATGGCGTGTCTCGCAACATGGGCGGCTGGCGCAACTGGACTCAGAACATTCTCAACGGGCCGCCGATTCCAGCGCCTCCAAGCTTTGCCGGCCTGGCGCTCGCGGCTCTCGCAGCCCTCGGACTCATGGACGATCATCCCGATGCTTAAGAAGCAAACTTCGATACGACCGACCGGCGAACGCTTTCCGGGTTACGATGTCCTGTCGAAGCGTCTCACGCCGTCGTGGAATCAGAAGACCCGGGATGTGGTAACGCATCGGCTGTCC
>DASXYI010000159.1:0-6482 GCA_036502605.1 Steroidobacteraceae bacterium | reverse complement strand
CATGAGCAGGGCGATCAGCGCGAACATCACCGTCGCGACGCCGAAATAGACGCGCAGACCCACTGCGGCCGCAGGCAAGGACTGAAGGCCCTGCGCATCCGGCTCGGCCAAGGGATCCAGACCCGGCGTTAGCCAGGGCTTTTCAGTCAGTCGACGTACAATGCCCACATCTCTTCCTCCGAAGGGGGCTCATGTCGCGTGATGACGCGACGCGGGGTCGGGCGGAACATTTTGCGGAATGAAGTCCTGCGGCGCGCCGGGCACGCTGTAGTCGTAGGCCCAGCGATAGACCACGGGCAATTTGTCGCCCCAGTTGCCGTGCCGAGGCGGCGTCTGCGGCGTTTGCCATTCGAGCGTCGTGGCTCGCCACGGGTTGCCGCCCGCGGCTTTGCCGTTGAAAAACGACCAGACCAAGTTGAACAGGAACACCAATTGCACCGCGGCGACGAACAGCGCGGAAATGGTGATCCACTCGTTCATCGTCTGAACCGAAGGCGGAATGAACTTGACGGCATCGCTGTACGCGAAGTAGCGGCGCGGCACGCCGAGGATCCCCAGGTAGTACATGGGCAGGTAGATCGCATAGGTGCCGATGAAGGTCATCCAGAAATGTATTCGGCCCAAAGTGTCGTTCAGCATGCGGCCCGTCATTTTCGGGTACCAATGGTAAATCGCGCCGAACACCACCAGGATCGGCGACACGCCCATCACCAGATGAAAGTGCGCGACGACGAAGTAAGTCGCGGACAGCGGCACATCGACGGTCACATTGCCGAGAAACAGGCCCGTCAGGCCGCCATTGATGAAGGTAAAGATGAAGCCGATGGCAAACAACATCGGCACCGTGAGATGAATGTCGCCGCGCCACAGCGTCAGCACCCAGTTATAGACTTTGATCGCCGTCGGAATCGCGATGATGAGCGTGGTGGTGGCGAAGAAGAAGCCGAAATACGGATTCATGCCGCTGACGTACATGTGGTGCGCCCACACGACGAAGCTCAGGCAACCGATGGCCAATATCGCCCAGACCATCATGCGGTAGCCGAAGATATGTCTCCTGGCATGCGTGCTGAGCAGATCCGAGACGATGCCGAAGGCCGGCAGCGCCACGATGTACACCTCCGGATGGCCGAAAAACCAGAACAGGTGCTGGAACAGCAGCGGGCTGCCGCCGTTGTAGCCCGTCGGTTGCCCCATCGACGAGATCGCCGGCATGAAGAAGCTGGTCCCCACCAGGCTGTCCAGCGTCATCATCACGGCGGAAACGAACAAGGCGGGAAAGGCCAGAAGGCCCAGTACCGTCGCCATGAGGATTCCCCACACGGACAGCGGCAGGCGCATCATGGTCATGCCGCGGCAGCGGGCTTGCAGCACGGTCGTCACGTAGTTCAATCCGCCCATCGTGAAAGCCACGATGAATATGGCGAGCGATGCGAGCATGCAAACGATTCCCCAGCTCGCCCCTGGGGTACCGGAGAGGATGGCTTGCGGCGGATACAAGGTCCAACCCGCGCCCGTCGGGCCGCCCGGAACGAAGAAACCGGCCACCAGCACCAGCACCGCGAGCAGATAGACCCAGTAACTCACCATGTTCAAATAGGGGAAAACCATGTCCCGCGCCCCGCACATCAGGGGAATGAGGTAATTGCCGAAGCCGCCCAGAAATAACGCGGTGAGCAAATAGATCACCATGATCATCCCGTGCAAGCTGATGAACTGGTAGTAGTTCTGCGGCGCGATCAGCGAAAAGCTGTGCGGGAAGCCGAGCTGCAGCCGCATCAGCACCGATAGAGTGAGTGCGACCAAGCCGATTGCGATCGCCGTGATCGTGTATTGAATCGCGATGACCTTATGGTCCTGACTCCAGATATATTTGGTCAGGAAGGTCTGGGGCTCGTGACCCGCATGTGCGTGGTCACGATCAGCGATTGCAACATATGCCATCGGAAACCTCTCTTCGAGTCATGCGTCCGTTAGAGCGTGCCGATATGGTTCAGCACGTCGTTGATTCCCTGCTCGCCGTCCAGCGACTTCGCCATGGCCGCCATTTGAGCACCGTTGAAATCCTGCGGATGACTGCCCCGCAGTCCCTGCTGGAAATACTGCAGTTGCCGCTTCATGTACCAATCGCTCATGTGGGCCAGTCTGGGAGCGTTGGTCGACCAAACCCCTTGGCCGCCGCCGCCATGGCAGGACGCGCAGGTCGCATAGATCGCTCTGCCTTTGTCGGAATTGCCCGGCACCGTGCCGGCGGGATGGGTGTCCGGGAGCGAGGCGATGTACGCGACGACGTTCTTGACCGCGGCATCGTCGGTGAGCGTCGCGGCGAACGGCACCATTTGTTTTCCATAGGTATCTTGGTCGGCGACGCCGCGAACCCCATGCTTGAAAGCTTGCAATTGCCGCACCAGGTACCAACTCGCCTGGCCATTCAACTTGGGCGCGTTCAACTGCGGATTCCCCTCGGCCGCCTGGCCGTGGCATGCGCTGCAAACCGCATATGACGCCTGGCCCGCCGTCACGTCGCCGGCCACCTCGTTCCGCGTTTGCGCATAGGTCGGTTGCTGGTCCAGCCAGCCCTGAAAGGCATCCGGCTCATCCACCACGACCCGCCCGCGCATCGTGAAATGCGCCATGCCGCATAGCTGCTCGCACAGCGCGTCGTAGGTACCGGTAAGGGTGGGCGTGAACCAGAAGTAGGTGACCATGCCGGGCACCATGTCCATCTTGACGCGAAACGCCGGTACGGCGAATTGGTGCAGAACATCCTTGGCGCGCAACAAAACTTTGACCGGCCGGCCGAGCGGCAGATGGAGTTCCGGGCTCGATACCACGATATCGTCCTGGCCCTTGGGGTCGTTTGGATCGATCGCGAATGGATTGTCGACGCTTGCCAGGCGAATATCGGTGGTGCCGAGGACGCCGTCCTTGCCGGGAAAACGGTAACTAAAATTCCATTGCTCGCCGATGACTTCGACCTCGGACGCGCCAATCGGCACAGTAACGAATTTGGCCCAGACGGCGAGGCCGGGGGCCAACATGGCGGCAATGCCGACCGATGTCACGATCGTGAGCCACCATTCGAGCTTCTTGTTTTCCGGTTCGTAGTGCGCCTGGATGGCCTTGCGATGGCGGTAACGGATGACGCAATACGCCATGAACAGGTTGATTGCGATGAACACGACACCGGTAACCCAAAACGTGATGTTTACCGTTTGATCCATCATGGTCCAATTGGACGCGATCGGCGTAAACCACCACGGGCTCAAGAAATGAAACAGGACAGTGCCGACGACCAACAAGATCAATGCATACGCAAATATCATAGGGCAGTCCAGTCGAGAAAATTCACGCCGCGGGATCAAGCTCTCTGTGCGGGAATCTCCGATAGCCTCTTTACGTTGCTGAATGGATTCACGAAGTGCGAATCGATCGCCACCAGCTCGGCGTCAGGGTGTTTTTCCTGCATCATCTTGCGCACCACCGCTTCCCGATGCCTGCGGACATAAACCAATATGAGGTACTTGCCCGCAACCAAGTCGTCGTGAAACTTGGCCAATTTTTTGTTCTCGCTATCGATTCCAACCAGGCCGCCTTCCCAGGCGCCGAATAACGTGGCCGCACCCACCAGGATTGCATAGACGAACGGCGGCACGACAAAATCGCCGAACGGCTTGAAGTAGATGAGCAATGCGACGCCCGCCAAGCCGATGAGAAATCCCAGCGCCGCGCCGATGAATCCGTCGCGAACGATGTCCAGGGTTTCGAAGTAATTGCTGGAGTGGATCTGGTGCCGCTTCAGCCCGTGTTCATCGCGGCAAATGACGTGCAGGTAGAAATCCTTGACGCCAATGGAATGCAGATCGGCAGACACCTGATTGGTGCTTGCCAAGGTCGGAGTGAGAAAGTAGATACACTTCATGGCCGTCCCCCGCGCTATTCCTGCGCTGACCGGAAATAAATCTCTTCACCTGAACTTCTCGACGAAATCTAATTATCTTGCACAGCCGCATTGAGTGTCGCACAAGCGTTTTCGCTTGGGAAGAGGTATGCCCGCAGGGCCGGCGGCACGCGAATGCCCCATTGTGCATCGCATCAATGTCCATTCGCCCCGCGGTGAGGGCCGCGCGGCGAGGTGATTCGCGGTGTCGGCCTCCCATGCTCGACGCGTGATAATATTTCACCGGCGTCGATAAAAATCCGGGCACTAAAAATCGGGGGGCTGGAACATGGATATGTTTTTGGTCGTGATCATCGCGGCGATGCTGGTGACGGCGGGCACGCTGTTCTTGGGTTTATTGTCCATGGCCGGAGGCGGCACGACGAACGATGAACTCAGCACGCGATTCATGTGGGCGCGGGTGGGAGCACAAGCGCTGACGATAGCGCTGCTGGTCGTTGCGGTTCTAACGCGCTGACGGGTTGGCGGCACGCCTATAGTGCTGTCGTCGTCGCGGCCTCCGAACAGCGGACAAAGCGCGTTCCCGCGGAAACGCGTGCGCGCTACAGATCGTGACGCCGACGCGGGCCTGGCCGCCGTTCACGACTTCACCTTCCGCGTGCGGTGCGCATTTTCAGCAAACGATTTTGAATGCCTGCAGTTGACGGCGCCAAACGCGCGGCCGTTCGCCCATGCTGATGGTAGTATTTTCCCCGGGGCAACCACACAAGTTGAGGCCGATGGAAGCGAAGTTCGGCGACCGGTTAATCGAGAAACGATCCATCGACTACGTTCCCATCGCCGAGCGGCACGGCAAGGTCTGGCATCTCTGGCCGGTATGGTTCTCCGGCGACGCGCATTTGGCGACGGTCGCCACCGGCGTGGTCGGTATCGCGCTCGGCGGCAATCTGGTGTGGATGGCAATCGCGGTGGTGTTGGGCTCCGCCTTCGGCACTTTTTTCATGGCGTTCCACTCCACGCAGGGACCTCAGCTCGGGCTTCCCCAGATGATTCAGTCGCGTCCGCAGTTCGGGTACGTGGGTGCGTTATTGGTATGGGGCGTCGCTCTCATTGCCTACATCGGCTTCAACGCGTTCAACCAGATCCTTGCGGCACAGACCGTGCATTCCTTATGGGGCGCGGATCCGACCGTCACGGTGCTGGTGTTTGCGTTGCTGGCGGTTTCCTTGGCCGTCGTCGGATACGATCTCATCCATTTGGCGCAGCGCTTCATTGCGTACGTGCTGATTGCAGCGCTGTTGGTGTTCACGGCGGCGGTGCTCACGAAAGCGCATTTGCCGCCGGAGCAAATGGATTTGGGGGATTTTCGAGCCGTGCCGTTTCTGGCGCAATTTTTCGCGGCGGCGTCTTATCAGATCGCGTGGGCCATCTTGAGTGGTACTCGGCCGCCCCGGCCTGCCGTTGCCGCTTGCTGAACTAGAGACGGCTGCGGGTATTCCGCGACAAGGTGATCACCGTTCGGTTTGCAGGTGATGCGCGGCCCGTAGATGGTGGTCAGCGCCGCGCGCGCCGCGTGCGCATCCTCGCCCGCAAGATCCCGCCGCAAGGTCTTGACCTGCTTGCGGAACTCCGCCTCCGCGCCGAACACCGCACCGACCGGGCGGGGGCGGGCGGCCGCGCGCAGGGCGGCGCGCTCCAGTTCCAGTTTGGCAAACACGGCCTCGGCCATGTCCGGATCCAGATCCCCCGACTTGACCAGCCGCGCGATCTTGGCCGTCTTGGCGTCAATGTCCTTGAGATTCACCGAGGGTTTGACCGGCGCCTCGCGCATGGCGGCGCGGATCCTGGCGGCGCCGCGCTCGACCGCCGCCGGCGAGAGCAAGTCCTCGAGCGCGGGCTCGATCAGCCGCTCGGTCACGACCTCCAAGGACACCCGCAGCCGATTGGTACAGGCCTTCGGACCGGCGAGCCGATTGTTGCCGCAGCAGTAGACGCGATGACCAGCCTTGCCGATCAGCTGCAGGATGTGGCCGCAGGTTCCGCAGGTCAGCAGTCCCGACAGCGGATACTTTCGCTGCGCGCCGCCGCGTCGGCTAAAGGAATTGCGACGCTGCGCGAGTTTCACTTGCACGGTATCCCAGGTCTTGCGGTCGACGAGAGCCACGCCCTCGCGGATCACCCACTCGGACTGTGGGCGCGTGCGCTGCTTGTGGACGCCGGTCTCCGGGTCCTTCACCCACTGCGATTTGTTCCACACGACGCGCCCGGCATAGCGCTCGTTCCTGAGCATGTACTGCAGACTCGGGACGATCCACCGGTGATCGCCGCGCTGGCCGGGGCCGGGGACGCCGCGGTCGTTCAAGTCGAGCACGATATCGCGCACCGATTTTTGGCCGCCCGCGTAAGTCTTGAAGATCTCGCGCACGATCGGCGCCTCAGTCGGATGGATGCCGTTGTCGCTCGCGTAGCCGTAGGCATTGTTGCCCGTCGGGCGGCCCTCGCGGGCGCGCGAGTGCAGGGCAAGGTGCACGCGCTCGGCGACGGCCAGGCGGTACTCGTCCGACATCATGCCGGACATGCC
>DASXYI010000158.1:0-108661 GCA_036502605.1 Steroidobacteraceae bacterium | reverse complement strand
CGTCGCGCGCCGATAATCGTCGAAGTCACGCCGGGCTGCGCCTGAACCCAGGCCAGCGCGACGCGCGCCACCGTGCTCGCGTGCGCCTTGGCGATGATGTCCAGCTCGTCCACGATCGCGTAGGTCTTCTCGGTGAGGAAGTTATCAGCGATGAAGCCGCGATCCGACTTGATCCGGCCCGCGTTGTGTCGCGTATATTTGCCGCTGAGCATGCCGCTCTTGAGGGGCGACCACGGCGTAATGCCGACGCCGAGCTCGCGAGCCATCGGCACGAGCTCCTGCTCGACGGTCCGCTCGAGCAGCGAGTATTCGATCTGTAGCCCGACGAACGCGGACCAGCCACGGAAGCGCGCCGTGACGTTCGCCTCGGCGACCTTCCACGCGGGTGTGTCGGAGACGCCGAGGTAGCGCACCTTGCCGGCGCGCACGAGCTCCTCAAGCGCGGCCATCGTCTCTTCGATCGGCGTGTGCACGTCCCAGTTATGCAACCAGTACAGGTCGATATAGTCCGTCTGCAGGCGGCGTAACGAGTTTTCGCACGCCGCAATGATCGACTTCCGGCCAGATCCGCCGCCGTTGGGATCCCCGGGATACAGGTTGCCGCTGAACTTCGTGGCGATGACGAGCCGGTCGCGCCGAGCGCTGTGGCGCCCCACATGGTCGCCGATGATCTTTTCGGAATGACCTTTCGTGTAGAAGTTTGCGGTATCGATGAAATTGCCGCCGAACTCGATAAAGCGATCGATGATCTGTTGAGACTCCTCGACGCTTGAGCCCCAGCCTAGGTCTTCACCGAAGGTCATCGCACCGAGACAAAACGGGCTCACACGCAGGCCTGAACGGCCGAGGGTAATATAGTGGTCGAGGGGCATGGTGCTCTCCAAGTTTGGGTACTATGGTACAATGCTACGCTAGTTCCGATTTACGATAGTTTATTACTAAACTAATAAATAGCAAGTGCCCGTGCCAAAAATCGATGTCGGCAAGATTTGGTCCCTCAATTATCGGCTCGTGATGTCGGTGATCACCAGCGTCGCGCCTGATATCAGCGAGCTCGGGCTGGAGACGAAGGAGCTGTTCGTGCTCGCCGAGGTGGAGGTGCATCCGCATCCCGCGGAACTGGCCGGCGTCCTCAGCATGCCGAAGCCCACCGTGACGATGTACGTCAAGCGGCTCGAAGCTGCGGGCTTTGTGCGCCGTGAAATCGATGGCGCGGATTTGCGTCGCCATCGGCTCATCCTTACACCCGAGGGGCGCAAGACGATGGCGCGCGGGCTTGCGCTCATGTCGAAAGCGTTTGGTGCGCGGCTGGCACGGTTGAACTCAGCGCAGCAGTTGGAACTCGCGACGCTGCTTGAGAAGCTCAGCTGAGGCGCGCACGCGAATCCGCTTTGCGCTAACGCCGGCGGCGCGACGAGCGACTGAAAGAGGGCAGCGGAGCCCGGCTTAGCGCCGCGCCGCGAGCATAACCTGCAAATCATTTGGGGGTTACCCTGAGGGGCGCGCCGCAACTTTGCTACTCTGCGGCCCGTAATGCGTGGCGCGCCGCGCCGCTTGTGTCAAACCCCTTGCGAAATTCAAGACGTAGGTCTCCAATGCAATAGGGCTGGAAGTTCAATATGACCAAATGAAACTTGGAGCGGCTAGGGGGCCAGGGCAGACAGGGGATCACCTCACGGGGGCCCAGGTGAATGCTGTAATCGATACCTCCGAGCGCAACAATACAATCGAACAACTTCGCCGTGCCCTCGACGAGCACCAGTTCATGCTGCATTATCAGCCGAAAGTCAATTCGCGCGATGGGCGGATCGTTGGAGTGGAAGCGCTCATTCGATGGAACCAGCGCTGATAGGATCGCGGTTCATCGCTTCGACAAACGCATTTTTGTCCTGATGAAGCGAATTGATCGGGTCACCATCGGGTTTAGATGAAAACGAAATTGCGCCTCATTCGAACGATGCAGTACGGGTTCGCCGTGGTCGTCGCAGTACTTCTTGTCGTCTGTATCGTCGCTTATCGCAGCGTCATCGCCTCGACGATAAGCGCACGATGGGCGCAGCACACGAGTGAGGTTCTTGGACACCTCGCAACGCTTCGTTCGGCAACGGAGAACATTGAGAGTGGATATCGCGATTTTGCGCTAAGCGGTGACGATGCATTTCTTGCATTGTCTCGCACCGAAATATCGGTCGTCGCTCAGGAACAGAAGACTTTGCGCACGTTGACGGCGGATAACTCCAATCAACAGCGCCGGCTTGGGGTCGTCGCCGACTTGACGCAACAAATAATCCAGCGTGGTGAGGCACTCGTTCACGTGCGGCAGGCGGGCGCTACCGAGGCTGCGCGGGACACCATTCATGAAGGAAAGGGCGATCCCGTTCTGAATGAATTTCGTGCCGTCGCCAGCGACATGGACAACGAGGAGCACCGTCTTCTGGCTGAACGAAATGCCGACATGGAACGGCGCTATCGTCAGACAAAAATTGCTACGCTCGTAGGAGGTGCCTTGGCATTGTTGATCGCTGCCGGATCCGGCTGGATGGTGTTACGCGATCACACCGAGCGCTTGGAAGCGGAAGACAAGCTTAGGCGGCTCAATCGCTTGTATGCAATGGTCAGCAGCATCAACACACTGATGGTACGCGTGCGTGATCGCGACGAACTTTTCAGTAACTCTTGCCGGATCGCGGTCGACCACGGCGAATTCGAAATGGCGTGGATAGGCATTGCCGATCGCAGCGAGAGGAGGATTGTGCCGATCGCCTGGGCCGGGCTCGATGAGCAGGCCATGGCCGCCATCCAGGGCCATTTCTCCACGAGCGAGGGTACGCTGCAAGGAAACACCCTGGCCGCGCAGGCGATCAGAGAGAAAGCGGCGGTCGTATCCAATGACGTGCAGAACGACGAGAGTCTGATCTTCGGCAGGATGCACGCCGAATCTGGCGTTCGCTCGATCGCCGTACTGCCGCTCATTGTCTCGGACAATGCGATCGGCGTTTTCGTGCTTTACACGAGCAATCTTGAATTCTTCGATGCTCCCGGGCTGCTGGTCTTGACGGAACTCGCCGGCAACATCGCGTTCGCGATAGATCACATTGAAAAGCAGGAGCGTCTGGATCACCTCGCCTACTACGACGCGCTCACGGGACTTGCGAACCGCAGTTTGTTTTTAGATAGGGTCACGCAGCACATGCACAGCGCCGCCAGTGACGGGCACAAGCTGGCCGTCTTCCTAATTGACTTGGAGCGATTCAAGAAATTCAATGACAGTCTCGGTCAGCCGGCGGGAGACGCGCTCTTGAAACAAGTGGCCGAGTGGCTGGCTCAGAACGTGGGAAACGTCAATGTCTTGGCGCGAGTGGAAGCGGACCATTTTGCCGTGGTACTTCCCGACGTGAAGCACGAAGCCGATGTGGCAAGGTTGCTCGAGAAAACGATTGCGACGTTTATGAACCATCCGTTTAGTTTGAATGATGTTGTGTACCGGATTGCCGCCAAAGTGGGAGTCGCACTATTCCCGGACGATGGTACCGACGCCTACACCGTATTCAAGCATGCCGAGGGGGCGCTGAAGAAGGCCAAGGTCGGCGGCGACCGGTACCTGTTCTACGGACAGAAGATGACTGAAACCATGGCCGGCAGTTTCGGTGTTGAGAATCGGCTGCGACACGCCCTCGATAAGGGAGAATTCGTGCTGCACTACCAGCCCAAGGTAAACCTAGCAAGCGGCGAGATTACGGGCGCCGAAGCGTTGATCCGATGGAATGATCCGCAGACCGGTCTGGTGCCGCCTCGACGCTTCATTCCGATCCTTGAAGAGACCGGACTCATCCATGACGTGGGGCGCTGGGCGCTGCGCAAGGCGCTTGAGGACTTTCAGCGTTGGCGGAGCGCGGGCCTCCAAGCCGTGCGCGTCGCCGTGAATGTGTCGCCGCTGCAACTGCGCAATCGGAGTTTCGTTGCCGAGATCGAGGAGGCTATCAATCTTACACAAGACGGGGCGGCAGGACTCGAGCTGGAAATCACGGAGAGTCTGATCATGGAGGACGTCAATCACAGTATCGACAGTTTGCTGGCGATCCGTGCACTGGGCGTCACTATCGCCATTGACGACTTCGGCACTGGCTTCTCCTCGCTTAGCTACTTATCCAAGCTACCCGTGGATACTCTCAAGATCGACCGATCGTTCGTGGTGGATATGGTTTCCAGTGCGGATGGATTGACACTGGTCTCTGTCATCATCAATTTGGCGCATGCACTGAAGCTCAACGTAGTAGCAGAAGGCGTCGAGACGGAGGAGCAATTGCACCAGCTCCGACAGCTCCATTGCGATGAGATGCAAGGCTATTTGTTTAGCAAACCGGTGCCGAGCGAGATTTTTGAAAAGAGATACTTGGCTCGTTCCGCTTTAGTTTAATGAACGAACACTATCCCAGTACCGCTGCAAACCCGCGCCGGATGACCTCTAGGGAATCGCTTTGGACCTTACAGGGAGTTGACGCCGGCGCTGGCTCTGAGGTTGTCGACCTTGCGGCCTGCCGATACCGGGCAGGTATTGGGCCGCGGTAGCCCACAGCTCAACGGTGGTTCCAACGTTCGGCGCACTGTCGATGCGTAGCAAACCGCCGGACTGGTCCACTATTCCGCCAAGCGGCGACAGGATCGGCGAAGTCGGCTTGTCATGTGAATGTGTTAGCGAGTGGTGGCGCAGGACTACCCGATATCGGGTAATCCTATTGCCGCAACCCGAATATGCGGAAGTAACGGCGCACAACGTGGCAGACAACAGCGGAAATTCTGGATTGTTGTTCTGGCCGGCGGGCAATGGCTGATGGCAATCGCGGCGCTCGCGGAGTAGGCTTTTGTGCGGGGAGGACCGGGGGTAGGTTTGCCCGCAGGGGGGAACTGTCAATGTCGCGATTCATCCGGAAGATGACGTTGGGCGCTGTGCTGCTGGGCCTCGGCGCCTGCGTCGCCAGCACCACATTCACATCGACGTGGAAGGCCCCCGACGCACAGTCGGTAAGTCCGGTGGGTAAGACGGTCGCAGCTCTGTTTGTCACTCGAGAGGAGGGCAAACGGCGGGCGGCGGAGGATATCCTGGCCGCAGATCTCACCGCCCGCGGCGCTCACGGCGTAGCCTCGTACACCTTGGTGCCGAACGAGCAGCGCGGAGACGTAGAGGCGGTAAAGGCAAAGTTGAAGCAAGCCGGCGTCCAGGGCGTCGTTGTGATGCGAGTGGTTGGAAAGGATCAGCAAATCAACTACACGCCGGGATATGTTGCACCCGCCTACTACGGTGCTTTCGGAGGGTATTGGGGCTATGGCTGGGGCGCGGTGTATGAGCCAGGGTATTTGACGACGGACACTTATATTTCGGTCGAGACGCTGATCTATTCGCTCATTCAGGACAAACTGCTTTGGGCCGGCACGAGTCGCACCAGTAATCCGTCAAATCTCGACAAGCTGATACGGGAAATAGCGGATGCAGCGGCCAAAGAGATGATCAAGCAAGGATTTCTTGCCACTTAGACCGGACAGCGCTCCTGATCCGCGATCAGTCGACGCAGCTCCGGCACGCAAGAGCCGCAATTGGTGCCGGCCTTCAACCGATGGCCGATTGACGGTAGATCATGACAGCCGTCGGCGATCGCAGCGTCGATGGCGTTGCGGCCAACGCCGAAGCACGCACACACCGTTACGCCGGTGTCCAGGCGCCGATTCTCGGGTCGGCCCGCCAGGAGGCAAGCGCGCTCGCTCGCCGCAAGGCGTGGTTTGTCGAACAATGAGGCCAGCCACGACCGAGAGAGAAGCTGGGGTTGCGGTCCGACAAACAGGCATGCCTCTACGCGGCCGTCACGAAGCCACGCGGCCCGATAAGTCCCCGAACTGGCATCCTCGTAGTCGATCCAGTCGGCAGGAGATTCGGCGCGCACGAGGGACCGCGCCCACGTCGACCAATTGAGCGGCACGCTGCGACCGGCGAGCTCATAGCGGCGAAACTGGCCTCCCTCGGCGCAGGCCCACCAACTCAAAGCCGCGAGCGACAACGAACCGCGAGTCAGCGCGAAACCGTACCAATTCACGACGAACGGTTCGACACGTGCGGGCGTGTTTTTGAATTCCGGCTCTCCACTGACCGGATCGACACCGGGACCTACCAGCGCGCCGACACGTGCGTCGGAAGCGTTCGATCCGCTCCAATGAATGGGCACGAAGATCGAGCCGCGTGCAATCTCACCGCTGGTACGAAGCCGAACAACCATGCGCCCCCACCGCGTGACGACACGCACCAGGGCGCCGTCTCGTGCCCCAAAGAGCAGCGCATCGGCCGCATGCATGTCGACGAAGGGCTCGGCAAGATGCGAAGCGAGGCGCGCCGAGCGCCCGCTGCGTGTCATGGTGTGCCATTGATCACGGATGCGTCCCGTGTTGAGCACCAGTGGATATTCCTGGTCCAGTGCAAATTTGGGCGGACGCGGGCGGGTCGCCACCAAGCGGGCTCGTCCATCGGTATGATAGAAGCGACCGTCGGCGAATAGCCGCGGCGTACCCTGGCACTCTAACGTCGCGAACGGCCACTGAGTAGGCGTCAAGCCTGCGTACCCGAGCTCACCCAGCCCAACCAGGCCGCCGAGGTGCAATGCACGCTCGCCGTCGTTACCTGAGGCGCTCAGACGTGCATGCTCATCGAAGATCTCGGCGACGCTCGTAAATTCAAATGCGTCATGAAAACCCAACCGTTGCGCGACTTGGCAGATCATCCACCAATCCGGTCGGGCCAAAGCGGGTGTCGGCAAGAAACTGCGCTGGCGCGAGATATGCCGATCCGAATTCGTGACCGTACCCTCCTTTTCTCCCCACGCCGCCGCCGGCAGCAGGATGTGCGCCAGGGCAGTGGTATCGGTTTGCGCCACACAGTCGGATACCACCACGAGCTCACAGCGTCGCAGCGCTTCACGCGCGCGATCGGCGTTCGGAAGACTCACGACCGGATTGGTGCCGATGATCCATATCGCCTTGATTTGGCCGCGGTGCATCGCCTCGAATAAGTCCACCGCTTTGAGGCCGGGGCGCTCCGCGATTCGCGGCGCGGACCAAAACTCCTGCACAACGCGGCGATGCCTTGGGTTTTCCAGTTCCATATGGGCGGCCAACGAGTTGGCGAGCCCACCCACCTCGCGTCCACCCATCGCATTCGGCTGGCCGGTAATGGAAAAAGGTCCGGTGCCCGCCCGCCCGATTCGCCCTGTCAGTAAATGCGCGTTGATGATGCTGTTGGCCTTGTCCGTTCCAGAGGAGGATTGGTTGACGCCTTGCGAGAACAGGGTTACGACGCGCTCGGTGCTCCCGAACCATTCATAGAAGTCCTGAAGCGTCTTGGTGTCGAGCCCGCACGAGCGCGCTACCGCCCCGACGTCGCCTGCCGTGTTCTCTGCCACCAGCAGCGCCTGCGCGGAGCCTCGCGTGTGTGCTTCGACGAATGCTCGATCGACGATTTCGTGCTGGGCCAGCCAGCTCAGCAAGCCATTGAACAGCGCGACGTCGGTGCCGGCGCGCAGCGGCAAATGCAGATCGGCAATTTCGCAGGTGGCAGTGCGCCGTGGATCGATGACGACGACGCGCAGCGAAGGGCGCAGCTCCTTGGCGTTCCGGATGCGCTGATAGAGCACAGGGTGGCACCAGGCGAGGTTCGAGCCCACCAGCACGATCAGGTCGGCGAGTTCCAGATCCTCGTAAGTCGTCGGCACGAGGTCTTCGCCGAAGGCCCTTTTATGAGCGGCCACCGCCGAAGACATGCACAGCCGGGAGTTGGTATCGATGTTGGCCGAGCCGATAAACCCCTTCATCAGCTTGTTGGCGACATAGTAGTCTTCGGTCAACAACTGACCCGACACGTAGAACGCCACCGAGTCGGGACCGTGCTGCTCGATGGACCCTCGGAATCCCTGTGCGACCGCATCCAGAGCGACATCCCACTCGACATCTACATCACGCACTCGCGGACGCAGCAACCGGCCTTCCAACCCGACGGTATCGCCGAGCGCACTGCCCTTGGAGCACAATGCGCCGCGATTCGCGGGGTGCTCCGGATCCCCGCTGACGTCCGCGACGCCCTTTACCACGCGAGCCAGCACTCCGCAGCCCACCCCACAGTAGGGGCACGTGGTGCGAACTTTCATCGCGACTGCGGCGCGCCGAACAACAGTTGGTCGCGGAAGGCATGGATGTTCCGATCTTCCTTCATCAAGTCCAGATACCAGCCGCTGTCGCGGACGTCGCCGTACAGCACCGCCCCGCGGATTTTGTCCTGCTCTATCACCAGCCGCTTATAGATGCCGCGCTTCGGATCGCGCAGCACGAGCGACTCGCTGCCGGGCCGTGTGTCGCAGCTGCCGGCGGAGAAAACGTCGATACCGGTGACCTTCAGCTGCGTCGATGGCGGCGACGCGCGATAGCCTCGGGTCCCTCGCTCGGCGAGGTATGTCGCGCACACTCGAGCCTGTTCCAGTAGCGGCGCCACCAAGCCGAAGGTCTTGCCGCGGTGCTGCACGCATTCGCCGATGGCATAGATGGCCGGATCATTGGTCAGCATCGTATCGTCGACCAGCAGGCCGAGATCGCACGGCAGGCCCGCCGCCCTGGCTAGCTCGATATTGGGCCGCGCCCCGACGGCCATCACCACCAGATCGGCCGGCAGCACGCTGCCGTCGGCAAGGCCGACACCGCTTACATTTGTTTCCCCGCACAGGTGCGAAGTCTCGGCGCCCATCCTGAATTTCAGGCCGCGTCGCTCGAGTTCACCGCGAAGCAGATCCGCCGCCTGCGCATCGAGTTGCTGTTCCATCAAATGCGATTGAATGTGTACGACGGTTACGTCGAGGCCACGTTGCAGCAGCCCGCTCGCGGCCTCCAGCCCTAGCAGCCCTCCCCCGATCACGGCCGCACGCTGCCGTGATTGAGTCGCGGCCAGCATGGTGTCGACATCCTGTAAATCACGAAACGTGATAACGCCCTGCAAGCCGCTGCCGGGGACGGGTACCCGGACCGGTAGCGAACCCGTCGCAATCAGAAGTCGATCGTAGGACGCCTCCACGCCTTCGCGGGATCGCACGCAGCGACGCACGCGATCGATATGCGTCACAGGATCCTCGCGATGCAGGGTAATCCCATGCCCGGCGTACCACTCCGGCGGGTGAGTGACGATGTCCTCGATACGCTTCTCGCCGGATAGCAGGGGTGAAAGCCAGACGCGATTGTAGCTGCCATGAGGTTCGGCCCCGAACACGGTGATGTCGTGGCCTTGAGGCGCAAGTCCCCGCAGCTCCTCGATCGCGCGCACGGCCGCCATGCCGTTGCCGATCACCACCAGGCGCGGCTTGCGCCCTGAGTGACGCTGCAGCAGTGCCTGCGCCCGCACCCAAATCTGCCCGTTGCGAACTTCTGCCATATAGGCAGGGACCGCGAACCGCGGCTCTTCGAGGCACCGTCCCGTGATCAGACTGAAATGCTGCTTGTAAATCGGCGAAGCGACCACGATTTCTCCGCCGATATCGCCGACGATGCCCCGGGACAACACGTTGGCATCGCTGGCAGGATCGTGGTTACCGATGGCGAAAACGGCGTCGCGTACTCGGAACACTGCGACCTCCTTCCCATCGACCAGCGCCGCGGCGCCGCTCTCCGGCACGATATCCTCGAGCGCGCAAATGGCGTGCCAGGATGCCGCGAGGGTCAGCGCGACGGCGGCGTTCATACGGTCGCCTCGAGCTGTGCGCGTTCCGCCGGCCGCGCCGGTCGGGCCTGTCCGCGCTCATCGACGAAGACCACATGACTGTCCGGACGATCGCTGTTGATGTAGTGACGAAAACGCCGCAACGCCTGCGGGTCGCCGATGGTCTTTTTCCACTCGCACTCGTACGTGTCGATCACACGGCGCATACCGGCTTCCAGTTCGGCGCCAATGCCGAGCTTATCCTCGCACACCACTTCTTTGAGATAGTCCAGCCCCCCTTCGAGATTGTCGCGCCATACGGACGTGCGCTGCAGGCGCTCGGCGGTGCGAATGTAGAACATCAAGAAGCGGTCGATGTAGCGGATCAGCGTCGCCTCATCCAGGTCGGATGCCAAGAGCTCGGCGTGGCGCGGCTTCATGCCGCCGTTGCCGCAGACGTAAAGATTCCAACCCTTCTCGGTTGCAATCACGCCCACATCCTTGCTTTGCGCTTCCGCGCATTCCCGCGCGCAACCGGATACCGCGAACTTGAGTTTGTGGGGTGAGCGCAAGCCTTTGTATCGATTCTCGATCTCGAGCGCAAAACCCACGCTGTCTTGAACGCCGTAGCGGCACCAGGTCGATCCCACGCAGCTTTTGACCGTGCGCACCGATTTGCCGTAGGCGTGGCCCGATTCGAACCCTGCGTCGACCAATTCGCGCCAAATCGAGGGCAGCTGATGAACCCGCGCTCCCAACATATCGATGCGTTGGCCGCCGGTTATCTTGGTATAAAGCCGATACTTTTGTGCAATCTGTCCGATCGTGATGAGCTGCTGGGGTGTGATTTCGCCGGCGGCAACCCGCGGCACCACCGAATAAGTGCCGTCCTTCTGGATGTTGGCAAGAAAGCAGTCATTCGTGTCTTGTAGGGGTGCCTTATCGCGCGCCAGTACGAAATCGTTCCAGCACGACGCGAGAATCGACGCGACCGCCGGTTTGCAGACATCGCAGCCGAGGCCGCGGCCATGCTTGACTAGCATTTCTTCGAAGGTACGCAGTCCACCGACGCGGACCAAGTCAAACAGCTCCCTTCGGGAGAACGCGAAGTGTTCGCAAAGATGGTTGTTGACGGCGACGCCTAGGCGCGTCAGTTCGGTTTTCAAGACTTGCGTCACGAGTGGGGCACACCCGCCGCAGGAACTCGCCGCCTTGGTATGCTGCTTGAGCGCCCCGATTGTTCTGGCGCCGCCTGCGATGGCCGCGCACAGATCGCGCTTGCTGACATTGTTGCAGGAACAAATTTGCGCCGAGTCGGGCAGGGCGGCAAGACCGGTGGGCTGATTGCCCTCGATTTCATCAACCGGGCGAAACATCAGCTGCTCCGGATTCGCCGGAAGCGGCAATTCGTTCTGCACCATTTGCAGCCACGTGCCGTACTCCTCCGCGCCGCCGATCAGGATGCCGCCCAGCAATCGGGTTCCCTCTTCGTTGACCACGAGTTTCTTGTAGATCTGGCGGCGCTCATCGATGAATACACAGGCCCGAGCACCGCTCCCCACGGCATGAGCGTCGCCGATTGAAGCAACGTCGACCCCCATGAGCTTGAGCTTGGTACTCATATCGGCTCCGGCGAACCGAGACTCCGAGTTGCCCTGCAGCTGCGAGGCGACGATGCCCGCCATCTGGTAGC
The DNA here is from genome assembly GCA_036502605.1 of Steroidobacteraceae bacterium. GTDB lineage: Bacteria > Pseudomonadota > Gammaproteobacteria > Steroidobacterales > Steroidobacteraceae > Bog-1198. The sequence continues at coordinate 97,253 of DASXYI010000158.1, read as the reverse complement.
CCGGCGCCACCAGACCATAAATCTTTCCGTTCCAGAGCGCGCATTCTCCGATTGCGAAAATGTCCCGATCGGAGGTGCGGCAGGCATCGTCGATTATCACGCCGCCGCGATTGCCCACCTGTAGACCGGTGGCGCGCGCCAGCTCGTCACGCGGGCGTATGCCAGCTGAGAACACGATCAGGTCCGTCTCGAGTTCCGTGCCGTCCGCGAACCGCAGACAATGTGCATGCTCGCTGCCGTCGGCGATCGCGGTGGTCTGTTTCGCCGTATGGACACCTACCCCTAGGCCGCGAATTCGCTCGCGCAGCATGCTGCCGCCGGCGTCGTCGATCTGCACCGCCATGAGCCGCGGCGCGAACTCGACCACATGGGTCTCGAGCCCGAGGTCCTTGAGCGCCTTCGCCGCCTCGAGACCCAGCAGCCCGCCGCCGAGGACCACGCCACGCTTCGCATTGACGCTCGCGTTGCGAATGGCGTCCAAGTCATCGATGGTGCGGTAGACGAAGCAACCGGGACGATCGCACCCTGGTATCGAAGGCACGAAGGGATACGAGCCGGTTGCCAGCACCACGCGATCGTATTCCAGGCGCTGGCCGCTGGACGTTGCCACTACGCCCCGCTCGCGATCGATGGCGACCGCCCGTTCGCACAGCTTGAGGCTGATGCCGGATCGATCGAAAAAGTCGGGCTCGACCAACGACAACTCCTGCGCGCTCTTGCCGGAGAAGTAGGAAGTCAAATGCACGCGATCGTAGGCCGGACGCGCTTCCTCGCACAGCACCGTAATCTCGAGATTGGACGCGCTCGCCTGCAGTTGCTCCAGCAACCGCTGCCCGACCATGCCATTACCGATGACAATCAGCCTCATGAACGTTCCTCGGCCGTTATTTGGTAGGCGCGCGCCGCATCCAAAGTCAATCCCGTCGCCTCGGGCACCGACCACGCGAGCCACTGCCGATGCAGGATCACGACCAGCGCGAAGGCGGTTGCCGCCAAGATGCCGAACGTCGTGAAACCCCACTGGTAGCTGCCGGTGCTTTCCTTGGCGATACCCATCACGACCGGCAGATAGAACCCGCCGATGCCCCCTGCTGCACCGATGATGCCCGTCATCAATCCCGTCTTTCCCTTCCAGCGATGCGGCACCAGCTGGAACGTAGCGCCGTTGCCGAGGCCGAAACACACATACAGCGTGGCCAATAGCGCTACCGCGCCAGGCAGCGGCGGCATCAGCATGGCGAATCCAATATTGCTGAGTGCAATCGCCAGCAGCAGTACCAGCAATACTTTGACCCCGGAAAGCCGATCAGCCAGGAGTCCTCCCACCGGCCGCACCATGGCACCCGTGAAAGCCAGGCCCGCCATGATCATGCCCGCATCGACCTTCGGTAATTCGTATTGAGTGGTCAGGAGCAGGCTCACGTAGGAGGACATGCCGACAAACCCGCCGAACGTGATGCTGTACACCAGCATGACCACCCAAGTATCGCGCTCGCGGAGTACGGTCAAATACTTGCGCGGCAGTACGCCAAGTGCGACGGCGGCGCCGAGGACCGGGAGCAACAGTTGCCCCGCCTTTCCTTGTCCGAACAGTCCGCCGTTCACCAATAACACCAGAGCCATCACGCTCAACAGCGACACCACGAAGGCGCCGAATGCGCGCGTACCGCTGCCGCTCTTGACGCTGCGATCCTCCGCCCACAGCATCACGGCCGCTGCCGTGAGGGCAAGCAGCGGCAGCACGGCGGCCGTCGACCGCTGCCAACCGAAGTGTTGCGCGAGGGTGGGAAACACGAAACCGTCCACCACGGCGCCGATATTGCCGGCGGCCGCGAGTCCCAGGACCAAACCCTGCACTCTTGGCGGATAACTGCTCCCCGCCATCGGCAGCGCGATGGCAAAGCTGGCGCCGCCCACGCCGAGCAACGCACCGAGCATCAGAAGCATGGAGTAGGTCGGTACGAAAGGAAGCAGGAGGATCAACGACGGAATCGCCGAGATCGAAATGCCGAGCAGCGCAAGCTGCCTTCCGTCCACGGATTGAAACAAGTTGCCGAGCGTCACGCGCACGATCGAGGCGCTGAGGACGGGTACGGCGACCAAGAATCCCGCCTGAGTCGGCGACAGCGACAACTCCTTGGAAACGTACGGCGCGAGCGGCCCGAACATCACCCACGCCGTAAATCCGGTATCGAAGTACAAGAAACACGCCAGTAAGGCTTTCCAATTTCCACTGCGCAACGATGCGATAACCTGCTTCATCGTCATTACCTCCGAGTGTGTTGATCACCGGCTGCGTTACATGAAGGCAAAAAAAAACCGCCAACGGTACGCACCTATGGATGCGTACGGGTTGGCGGCATTGCCTCTTGCAGATTCGCTATAGAACCTGCCCCGTGCAAACGGCAATTCGCCGCTTGCGTAGTAAACAGCAGCAACATGCGTGCCAGTACATCGCATGCGGGCGGCTCCCATGCGGATCAAGTCGTTAGCCGCCGTCACGTGCTGAACATCCACGGCCGGAGCGAAAAAACGAATCAAAAAGGTGCGTGGACCAAGCGCTTGCGCACACAGTTAGTGCGGCGAACAGCGTTTGCGCCGGCGCAGTCCGAATGATGAACGGAACGCTTGATGCGGCTCTTACATTAGTGGCACAGTCGTCAAGCCATGCGGAATGTGCTCGATGAGCCGACGTAATAATCCGATTGATGCGACCGCCGATACGCTGGCGGGTCGCTTTCTACGGTCAGCCCAATTGTGCCGCGCTCGCGATCTCAAGCAGCTGTCCGTCTTGAGCGACTTGGTCAAGGGAGTCAGCGAGCTGATCCATGCGCTCCAGAAGGAGCGCGGCGCCTCATCGATTTACCTCGGTTCCAACGGCGCCCATTTTGCGGATCGGCTCGTCGCGCGCGTTGCCGAGAGCCGTAGCTTGGAGGAACGGGTGCGAAACCACTTGGAGCATACGGACGAGAAGCTTGATCCGATGAGCTGCAGCGCGCGATTCTACACGCGTGTCGCGTTCGCATTTGACGCTCTCGACTCTCTGCCAGGTACGCGCGAACAAGTGTCGACGCTGGTGTTGGCTCCGCAAGATGCCGTCAAGGCATTTACCGAAGTGATTGCTCCGCTACTGGCCGTGGGTTTCGAGGCAGCAGATATCGCGGCCGATCCGGAGACGTCCCGCGCGCTCATCGCGCTCGTGACCTTTGCTCAGGCCAAAGAATATGCCGGTCAAGAGCGGGCCACCGCCGGCGCGGCGCTGTCTCGCGGTCATTTTGATACCGCCGATCGGCTTCATTTGCGGCATCTGGAAGCTGCGCAAGAACGGGCGTTCAAGATCTTTACCCAATTTGCCGATCCCCGTCAGGTCACTCTCTTCCTCGAGTTGAGCAACAGTCCGGAAACGGCGGAATTCAATGAAATGCGCGCGACCGCTCTCGAGCAAGATCCAAGCAGCGAGCCCTGCCCGGTGACCGCAGCTGCGTGGTACGAAGTAAGCACGCGGCGAATCGACACGATGAGAGGCATCGAGGACTGCGTCGCTGCTGATCTCGGACGACTGTGTGCTGTCAAGCTTGCCGAGACCGAGACCAAGGCTGGAGCAAAACGTGCTGACGCGATTGACCGAGACGTCTTCAAACGTACCTCGCCATTCGCGATGCTGGTAACCGACGTTGATCCCGCGACCAACAGCTTAGGCATGGCGGCTGGGGTAGAGTTATATGGCATGAACAATGGACTGCCAAATCCAATGCGTTCAATCCGCGACGTGGTCGAAGCGCAATCGCGTCGAATCGACGACATCAATTCTCAGCTCGAATCAGCTCGTGTCGCGCTAACCGAGCGAAAGACAATAGATCGTGCCAAAGGGATATTGATGCGCAGCCGCCGGCTCTCCGAGAAAGATGCCTATACATTATTGAGGCAGACCGCCATGAGTCAGAACAAGCGGATATTCGACGTTGCGGAGATAATCATCAGCATGGTTGATGTCTTCAAACCGTGAAGGGCCGATGTAGTGTCCAGACCACCGGGCATTCGCGTGCGCCGTTAGCGCTGGGTCAGCTCGGCAGGGCCTCGAGTTCTTTCATTGCCGAGTTGATAATGGGTTCGATGAGCATGGGAAGGCACCTGTGAGGTTCCGGGCTGTTTATTTATACAGGTGTCCGATGGATCAATGGTAGTATGTAACTCATTGTTTATAAAAACAAAAAAAAGCCCCGACGAGATGACGGTTCCTCAGACATATCCCACCCTGTTCATGCAGCGCTACGATACGCTGCGGGTTCGCCCGGCACGCTCCACCGGCCTTCGAAGTTAAAAAAAGGGTTCCTTCTATGCCAGTATCCGGTGATCTCTATAAGCAAATCGGTCGCACTGCGGCCGGCTCGGTTTGTGTGGTCGCCGCGTACGACAGAGTCACCGATGCAATCGTGGGACTTACGGCCTCGTCATTTGTTACGTTGTCGTTCGACCCGCCCATGGTGATGTTCGCGTTGCAACAGAACGCCGACAGCTACGCCTCAATTCTTTCCAGCAAGGCATTCGGCGTGAGCCTGCTCTCGTGCTCCCAAAGTCATATCGCCTCGCTGTTTGCACGCAAAGGGCGTGAAAAATATGAGGGTACGCCATTCACGCATGGTCAAGTGCTGCACGTACCTCTGGTTCCTGACTCGCTCGCAAAAATTGAGTGTCTGACCTCTCAGATCTTTGTCAGTGGAGACCATGCAATCGTCGTTGGATTGGTAGAAGCTGCGCAAACTATCGTAGGTGAACCGTTGCTTTACTTCGCCGGCAAGTACGGATCATTCGCGGCATCGACGCCCTAGGCGGCGCTGCGCGAATCGGAGCACACTATGGAGGTTCCCCTCTCCCCACTTGAGTTCGCACGTCGTGCCCGCAAGCTGCACGGCGCTCGCGAAGCCGTTGTCGATGGTGAACTGCGCCTGACCTATGCGCAGTTCGGCGAGCGTTGCGACCGGTGGTCGGCTGCATTGGCGAAGCTCGGCGTGCGGCAAGGGGACCGGGTCGGCACGATTTCGCCCAACACACATCAACAGCTCGAGCAGTTCTATGCGATTCCGCAGCTTGGCGCGGTGATCGTGCCGATGAACTATCGGCTCACGGCCGACGACTTCGTCTACCTCGTCACTCACAGCGGCTGCAAGGTGCTGTGCGTGCACTCCGATTACCTGGACGCCGTGAATCGGGTCCGGGATCGCATGCCGGGCGTCCAGCATTTCGTCGCGCTCGAAGGAAGCCGGACGGGGTGGCTCGCCTACGAGACGCTGCTCGCCGCGAGCGATGCGGAGTCCCCCCGGCCAGCGATCGAGGAGACCGATCTGCTCTCCATCAACTACACCAGCGGTACGACGGCGAATCCGAAGGGTGTGATGATCACGCATCGGAACGCCTGGATGAACTCTATCGGCACGCTCACGCACTGGCCGATGACCCCGTCAGATCGATATCTCTGGACGTTGCCGATGTTCCACGCGAACGGTTGGACGTTCACGTGGACCGTCACGGCCGTGGGCGGAACACACGTCTGCCTACGTAAGGTGGAGCCGATCGCGATTTATGACGAGATCCAGCGCGAGCGCGTGACCACGCTCTGTGCGGCGCCCACCGTGCTGATCGCCATCGCGAATGGGCCGGAGGCGCGCCGTAAGGGCCTGAAGCGCGGCGTGAGGGTGCTCACGGCAGGCGCGCCACCGGCCGCAGCGACCATCGAACGCATCGAAGGGGAGTTCGGCTGGCAGGTGACGCAGGCCTACGGCCTGACTGAAACCGCTCCATTCATATCAATCTGCGAGCCGCTGCCCGAGCACGAGCAGTCAACCCCGGCGCAAGGCGCGGCGATCAAGGCGCGGCAGGGCGTCGAACTCATCACCTCCGGGGAGCTGCGGGTGGTGGATTCAGACATGTGCGAGGTGCCGCGCGATGGCACCACGGTCGGCGAAATCGTCGCGCGGGGCAACGTCGTGATGCGCGGTTATTTCAATGATCCTGAAGCGACCGCGCAGGCCTTCGCCGGCGGCTGGTTTCATTCAGGCGACGCGGCGGTCGTTCATCCGGACGGTTACGTCGAGATTCGCGACCGCTTCAAGGATGTCATCATTAGCGGCGGCGAGAATATCTCGTCGATTGAAGTAGAGAGCGCCCTGCTTCGTCATCCCGCCGTGCTGGAAGTGGCGGTCGTCGGGATGCCACACGAAAAATGGGGCGAGTCGCCGAAGGCATTCGTCATACTGCGCGAGGGCCTTGCGGTATCAGAACTCGAACTGCGGCATTTCGCGCGCGGTGTTCTCGCGCACTTCAAAGTGCCCAGCGAGTTCGAGTTCGTCACCGCGCTTCCCAAGACCGCGACCGGGAAGATTCAAAAGTACGTTTTGCGAGGTATGCGGGCGGGCATTGCGAAGCAATAGTCATGGATTTCTTTTCTCACCGCGGCGACGGGAGTACGCTTAGGCCGTGCGTAACCGAACCGCAGACTGGGTTATCACGGCGCTGATGATGTTTCAGCTCGTAATCGGCTTGCAGTGGCAGGTGGCCCATGCTGGCGTGGCCCCACCGGGACAGCAGATGAGCAACCGAGAGGCTGGGCACTGTCCTGCCCATCAGGCCAAGGAGTCACCGACCGACGACGGACTCCCCGCAACAACATCGTCGAGCCCCCAACCCTCGCACAATAACCTAGCTCCAAAGCATGACTGCTGCCGCTCGCTGGGCTGCCAGTGCCACTGCGCGCAAAGCCCTGTGGTGCTCGATCTGCCGATGACGAGCGCTGCTCCGTCTTCCTTCCTCCTACTGCCTGTCGTCGATGCGCGGCCTTCGGCTACGCGCGCGAACGAGTTCTTTCGACCTCCCATCGCATAAATCTTAAGGCGCGATCCGCGCGATACGCGCGATAGGCCGTGCGAGCAGCGCGCATTCGCAGCGCCAATCACCCACATGCTTTGCGCCGATGCGTCGCGCGATGTCGCTCCGGCGCTCTAACGGCCGGGTTAGTGCTCGATCAATTTGGTCTGTACCGGGGAATTGCGATGGTTCAATCTCGTTTTACGCCCGCGCCTTTGAGTGGCTCGCGACGGCGCTTCGTGCAGGGTCTCGCAGGCGGAGCCTTGGCCTTGGCCGGTGCGCGTCACTTTGGATGGGCCAATGCCGCCGACGCCGCATATGCGGGCGATCCCGGCGCGGTGCTGTCCGGGACTGAATTCAATTTGGAGGTGGGCGCATTCCCTGTGAATTTGACCGGCCAGCCGGGAATCGCCACGGCGGTGAACGGACGGCTCCCAGCACCACTGTTGCGGTGGCGCGAGGGGGATGTCATCACGCTGCGCGTGTCCAATCGGTTGTCGGCCCCGACCTCCATCCATTGGCATGGGATGATTTTGCCAGCCGATATGGACGGCGTCCCCGGCCTAAGTTTCGACGGCATCGGACCGGGCGAGACCTACGCCTATCACTTCAAGGTCAACCAGTCCGGCACCTATTGGTATCACAGTCATTCGCGGTTCCAGGAGCAAACCGGGCTCTATGGCCCGATCGTGATCGAGTCTCGGCGTGGCGAGCGGCACCGCGCCGATCGCGAACACGTCGTGTTGTTGTCGGAATGGACGGATCGCGATCCCGAGCACATTTACCGAACGCTGAAACACCAAAGCAATTATTTCAATTTCGGCCAGCGCACGGTGGGCGATTTCTTGAACGATGTGCACAAGCAAGGCTGGAAGCCGACGATCGCAGATCGGCGCAGGTGGGGTCAGATGCGGATGGACCCCACGGATTTGGCCGATGTATCCGGGTACGCCTACACCTACCTCCTGAATGGCACCACGCCGGCCGGCAATTGGACAGGACTCTTCCGACGCGGCGAGAGAATCCGGCTGCGTTTTATTAACGGCTCCTCGATGACCTTTTTCGATGTGCGCATACCGGGCCTGAAGCTGACGGTAGTGGCCGCCGACGGGCAGGACGTCGAGCCGGTCACAGTCGATGAGTTTCGTATTGGGACCGCGGAAGTATGCGACGTCATTGTGGAGCCGAAGGATGATCGCGCCTACACGATCTTCGCGCAGTCCCTCGACCGATCGGGCTATGCGCGGGGCACTCTGGCGCCCCAACCCGGCATGCAAGCGGAAGTGCCGCCGCTCGATGCCCGACCGCTCCTCACCATGATGGATATGGGTATGGGTCACGACATGGCCGGCGCGCACACGGGTGGCATGGACATGAGCGGGATGGACATGAGTTCGATGAAGGACATGGATCACGGCGCGATGGATCACGGTTCCATGCCGATGGGTGATGCCCTGAAAGCGCCGCCGCATCACGCGCCTACTGACTTCGGTCCCAATGTGGATTCAGTGGCTGCGCAACCTCAGAGTCGCCTGCATGATCCGGGCGTGGGCTTGAGAGACAACGGCCGTCGCGTCCTCACCTACGCCGACCTGCACACGCTCGGCGGCCCGATCGATCATCGCCAGGCGCGCCGCGATATCGAGCTGCATCTCACCGGTCACATGGAGCGCTTCGTGTGGTCGTTCAGCGGCCAGAAATTCTCTGAGAGTGAGCCCTTGCGATTCAACTATGGCGAGCGCCTGCGCCTGGTGCTCGTGAACGACAGCATGATGAATCACCCCATTCACCTGCATGGCATGTGGGGCGAAGTGGAGTCCGAACGGGGCGAATTCCTGGTCCGCAAGCACACCATTACCGTACAGCCGGGGCAGCGCTTAGCCTATGGGGTCACCGCCGATGCGCTTGGCCGCTGGGCGTTTCACTGTCATCTTCTGTATCACATGGAAGCGGGCATGTTTCGCGAGGTCCACGTCGAGCACTCGTCGAAAGACGGAGCAAATTCGTGATGCCCCGCGCGAAGCTCGCTCTGGTATACGGCCTCATGGCGCTCATGGCCGGCTCATTTGCGCTCGGCGAGACGCAACCGCCTGCCGCACCGGTCCCTAACGAGGACACTTCGAGCCAAGCGGCCCATGTGCCGCCCGATCCGCCGCAGCATTCGATGGGTGACATGCCTTACCCCAAGATGGCGGCACTGATGCAAATGGACGACACGGCGCGCACGGGCATGGTGCTCTTTGATCAACTCGAGTGGCGCAACACCGCCGAGGGCAATGCCCTGGCGTGGGATGCACAGGGTTGGTACGGCGGCGACACCAACAAGATCTGGCTGAGATCTGAAGGCGAGCGCGTCGCCGGCACGACGCAGGGTGCACGCGCCGACCTGCTCTGGGACCACACTTTTGCGCGTTGGTGGAGTGTGCAGGCGGGCGCGCGCCAGGATTTTGGCTCGGGTCCGTCCCGCACCTGGGCGGCGCTCGGCGTCAAAGGACTCGCGCCCTACTGGTTCGACACCGAGGCGACGTTCTATGTCGGAGAGCAAGGGCGTACGGCGATGAGGCTCAAGGCTGAATACGAACTGCTGCTCACACAGCAGCTGATTCTGCAGTCGGAAGGCGAGACCAACTTGTACGGCAAGGCTGATCCCGCGCGCCAGTTGGGTTCTGGCTTGTCCGACCTTGAGCTCGGTCTACGTCTGAGGTACGAAGTGCGGCGGGAGTTCGCACCTTACGTCGGAGTCGTTTGGTCGCGTAGTTTCGGGGGTACCGCCGATTGGGTGCGAGCCTCTGGAGGGAGCGTCAGCGATGTACAGTTCGCGGCGGGCCTGCGCGCATGGTTTTAGGTCAACCAATTCATCTGGAGATCGTCTATGAAAATTACGTCGCTCTTGTCCGGCGTTGCCCTGATCGCGTTTGCGGTCGCCGCCGGCGCCCACGCTCACCTTGAGAAGGCGAGCCCGGCGGATGGCAGTGTGATTGCGACTTCCCCCTCGAACCTCGTGCTGAATTTCTCGGAGGCCGCACGAATGACCGCGCTATCGATCCAGAAGGGCGATGGTCCCAAGCAGAGTCTGAAGCCCCTGCCCACCGCCGCCGCCCAGCAGATCTCTATTCCTCTGCCTTCGTTGACGCCCGGCAGCTACGAGGTCAGCTGGCGGGTCGTGAGCGATGACGGCCACGTGATGTCAGGGGCACTGCATTTCACCCTGGCAACGCCGCACGCAGCAGACCAGCCGGCGGAACATTCGGCGCAGCACTGACGACCATCCCGGCATGGTTGACGTTCTCTCGGTGAGCTTGCGGGCGTTGAGCTTCGTGCTGCTGTTTCAGGCGGCCGGAGTGGCGATTTTTGTCGCGACCCTCGGCCGTCGGCTGACAACCTCGCGCGGCGCAGTCCGCCGCTTAGGTTGGGCGGCTGCGCTCGCGGCCATGCTGTTGGTGGCCGGACACTACGCGCTGGAGGCCGCACGGATGGCGGGAGATATGTCGGGAGTGTTAGACCCGTCGTTACAAGGGATGGTGTGGAATTCGTCGAACCGCGCAGCCTTGACGTGTCGGCTGGCCGGCCTGCTGCTCATCGCCATGGGCCTTCAGGGTGTGGATGGTCGGCGGGCTCGCCTGGCGGTCCCCGGAGCGGCGCTCGTCATCCTGGCGTTCACGCTCACGGGACATACCTCCGTCAACGCGCATCATTGGGTATTGGCGGGGCTGTTGATGGTGCACCTGCTCGTCATTGCATTTTGGTTCGGGGCGTTGTGGCCGCTGTACATCGCGAGTCTGGTAGAGACACCCGCCCGAGCGTCGGAGATCGTCGAACGCTTCTCCACTGTCGCGACGTGGCTCGTACCGGTGATCTTGTTGGCCGGGACCGTCATGGCCGTTCTTTTGCTTCCGAACCTCTCCGCCTTGAGCGAGCCCTATGGACAATTGCTCATCGCCAAGGTCGTTGGTTTCGCATTGCTGATGGGACTGGCCGCCGCGAACAAATGGCGGCTGGGACCCACCCTGATCCACGCGGAGGCCCAAAGTGGCCGGTGGTTTCGCCGGTCGGTGGCCGCCGAGTATGTCCTGATCGCCGCCGTATTCGCGATCACGGCGGTCATGACGTCCTTCTTCTCGCCCGAGGCGTGAGAAGACTTGACTCTGGACCCGAGTCCTGGGTTTAAGCTGCCCTTCAATTTCGAGGAGTAAGCGATGGACGCATTGGGAATCGGCCAATTGGCGAAGCGCGGCGGCGTCGGCATCGACACGGTGCGGTACTATGAGCGCAATGGGCTTCTTGCACCGCACGCGCGGCTGGCGTCGGGGTATCGCCGTTACGGCGAGCTCGAGCTCGCGCGGCTGCGCTTCATCCGCCGCGCGCAAGCCCTCGGCTTTACCCTGAAGGAGATTAAGGAATTACTCGCGCTGTCCGCACAGCGTGATGTCGCGCGCGTCAAGCGCTCGGCGCAGGCCAAGCTGCTGGACGTCAAGACGCGTATCGCACACCTTGAACGCGTGCGCGACGGGCTCGCAACGCTCATTGCGGCCTGCCCGGGCCACGGTCGGGCGGCGGACTGTCCGATCCTGGGGGCGCTGACCGGGAGTGTTGAGAAATGAATCTGCCGCACGAGCCGACGGAAAGGCGCATTGATCCGGTGTGCGGGCATCAGACTACCGACCACTCGCCCAAGGCGCGTGCCGAAGTACCTGCCGGCACGATCTACACGTGCCCCATGCACCCCGAGGTCCGGCAGATCGGGCCGGGACATTGTCCAAAGTGCGGCATGGCGCTCGAGCCCTTGATGCCGACCGAGGGCGGAGATGACAGTGAAATCCGCAGCGTGCGCCGGCGGTTCTGGATCGCACTCACTCTTGCCATTCCGGTCATGCTGATTGCGATGGCGCCCCATCTTGCCGGGAGGGTACTCGATCACACCACGGCCTGGGCGCTGCGGTTGCTCGAGCTGGCGTTGAGCGCGCCTGTGGTGCTCTGGGCCGCCGTTCCTTACTTTCGCCGCGGCTGGCTGGGTGCGATGCACCGTACACCCAACATGTATACGCTCATTGGGCTGGGCGTGATCGTGGCTTTTGCTTACAGTCTGATCGCCACGTTCTTCCCCAGTCAGTTCCCGGCGCCGATGCGCGATCAGCACGGCATGGTCGGCGTGTATTTCGAGGTGGCCGCCGTGATCGTGGCGCTGGTGCTTTTGGGCGAATGGCTGGAACTTGGCGCGCGCGGCCGCACAGGCGCTGCGATCCGACAGCTCCTGGGACTCTCTCCCAAGACGGCGCGGCGCATTGCTGCAAGTGGTGAGGAGGAGGACATCCCACTCGAGTCGCTCGCGGTCGGCGATCGGCTTCGAGTCCGACCGGGGGAGAAGATCCCCGTCGATGGCCGCATCGTAAGCGGTCAATCCAGTGTCGATGAGTCGATGCTTACGGGCGAGCCGTTACCGGTGCAAAAGGGCGTCGGTGATCGCGTGGTGGGCGCCACGATCAATCAGACCGGGGCGCTCATTGTCGAGGCAGAGCACCTGGGGGCCGACAGCCTGCTGTCGCAAATCGTGGCGCTCGTGAGTGAAGCGCAGCGCTCGCGTGCGCCGCTGCAAAAGCTGGCCGATCGGGTCGCGGCCTGGTTCGTCCCGGTAGTCATCGGCATCTCGATCTTGACCTTCACCGCATGGTGGGTCATCGGCCCTGAACCGCACCTAACCTACGCGCTGGTCAACGCGGTGGCCGTGCTCATCATCGCCTGTCCGTGTGCGCTCGGGCTTGCAACGCCGATTTCCATCATGGTCGCGAGCGGTCGCGGGGCGCAGTTGGGAGTGCTGTTTCGCAATGCCGAAGCGATCGAGATTCTGCGCGACATCGACACCCTGGTGCTCGACAAGACCGGAACGCTGACGCAGGGGCGGCCGGCGCTGAGTCAAGTGATCGTACTCGGGGAGTTCTCGCAAGATGTCATCCTCGCCTGCGCGGCGGGCCTTGAGCGCGCGAGTGAGCATCCCCTGGCCCGTGCCATTGTGGAAGGGGCGCTCGCGCGTAGCGTCACACCGGTAGAGGTCGCGCAGTTTGATTCCGTGACGGGTCAGGGCGTCACCGGTAGTTGGGATGGGCGGCGTCTTGCCTTGGGTAACGCCGTGCTGATGCGAACCGTGGGCGCAGCGGTCGATGCCACGCACGAACAGAGCGAGACTCTGCGTCGGTCCGGCCAGACCATTGTCTTTCTGGCAATCGATGCGCAGCTTGCGGGGATCCTCGCCGTCGGCGATCCGCTCAAAGACAGCACGCCCGCCGCGCTGCAGGCATTGAAGGCACAAGGCTTGCGTCTGGTCATGCTCACCGGTGACAACCGCACGACGGCGCAAGCCGTGGCGGCCGGACTCCCCATTGACGAGGTCATCGCGGAAGTGCGCCCGACAGACAAAGCGGCCGCCATCGCGACGCTGCAGGAAGGCGGTCATCGCGTCGCCATGGCGGGCGACGGCATCAACGATGCGCCCGCGCTGGCCCGTGCCGATATCGGCATTGCGATGGGGACGGGGACCGACATCGCCATGGAAAGTGCGCAGATCACGCTGGTGAAGGGCGACTTGCGCGGGATCGTGCGTGCCCGTCACTTAAGCGAGGCCACCGTGCGAAACATTCGTCAGAATCTGCTGTTCGCATTCGGCTACAACGCGTTGGGCATTCCGCTGGCGGCCGGTGTGCTGTATCCATCGACGGGTTGGCTGTTGAGCCCGCTCATCGCGGCGCTTACGATGAGTCTGTCATCCGTCTCCGTGATCGCCAATGCGCTGCGTTTGGGCAACGCGAGCGAATAGCGATCGGCCACCCTCCCGCATTGATGTTTAATGAAAGAAATGCCCGATCACGTAGACCGCGAAGACCAAGTAAAGCAATCCCACGCAGGCTAGCGCCCGTCCGGTCATCGCGCCGCGCCGAAACAGGGTCCACAGTGCGATGACGGCGAGTATGGAGACCACGCCTGCCGCCAGGAGAGGTCCATCAAACCGCCACGGGGTGAAATACACTCCCAGCGCGCTCGGGATAGTGGCTTGAATCATCATCGATCCCGAGATGTTGGAGAGCGCCAACCGTTCCTTGCCTTGCCGCACCCAGATGAGCGCATTCAAGGTTTCCGGAAGCTCCGTCGCGACGGGGCTGAGCAGTAGCGCCACGATATGGGGTGCCATGCCCAGCGCCGTGCCCAGATGTTCCAACTGAGATACGAAGACGCGCGAGGCGAATGCGATCACGGCCAGCGCTCCAACGGTCTGTGCGAGTGCCCAAACCAATGACGGTTCGGCCGTCCGAGGCCGCAGCTTGAGCCGATCCAGTTCCTCCTCCTCCGGCGCCGTTTGGCCGCCGCGAAGTTCGTGCCGTACATAGAAGCCGTAGGCGAGCACGAACACAAAGGCGAGCCATGGCTTTATGGCAAAGCTCACCAGTCCCAGCACAACGGTGCATGCGAAGATCGCCAGAAACCATCCCTGATCGCGGCTCAATCGGCGCTGATCAATCGCGACTTTTGACGTGGCGCGCGGCAGATGACGGTGATTGGCGAGCAGGGCAACGCCCACTACGCCATAGGCAATCGTGGAGAGGACCAACGGACCGCCGACGGCCGCTCCAACGCCTAGGTCTCGGTCTTGCGCCGTGCGGCCCAACACGACGGCGACGAAAGTGACCGCGCTTTCGGGCAGGGCCGTACCGAATGCCGCGAGCACGGTGCCGGTCGCGGTCGCGGTGAGGTTCAAGCGCCTGCCGAGCCACTCGACGCCGTTCACGAAGAACTCGCACGCGAGATAGATCGCACCCGCGGAAGCGAAGAACAATACGATCGTGAGGGTCATCGAGACATCCGTCAGCCGGGCGAGCGAACAGCCAATGGCAACGACACGGCTCGCCCGGCTTGGGTGAGCGCATCGTGGCCAAAGGTCTCGCCGGGCGTCTGTGAAAGCGGAAAACCGCTCCGAGGCTCGCTGATCACGCCATGAGATAGGTCAAATCTCAAGTCTGTTGGCGTGACCTCCTCCAAAACTGAAGGATAGCTACTCCCCAATGACAGAAGCGCAGAGAATATCAACTCATCCCCGTCACCGCAAACATGCCGTCGTCGCTCGCCAAACTTTGGAGCACAATGCGCCATGAGCGCAACCGACCTCACCCTCTACGAATTGGCAGGCGCGAACCCCAATCTGCGCTTTAGCCCTCATTGCTGGAAGGTACTCATGGCTTTAGCTCACAAGGGCCTTGCAGCCGAACGTGTCCCATTGCGCTTCGCCGACAAAGATAAAATAGCGTTTTCCGGCCAGTCACTCGTGCCGGTGCTCGTTGACCGCAAAGAAACAGTCAGCGATTCGTGGCGCATCGCGTTACATCTCGAAGACCGCTTTCCAGCGCTGCCCTCGCTATTCGGCGACCGCAGCGCCATTCCAGTTGCGCGTTTTGTCAATAGTTGGGCCGATACCGTCCTGCTACCGGCAATGGCACGGGTTATCCTCATCGACGTTTACAACTGTTTTGACGCCGACGATCGGAGCTACTTTCGATCGAGCCGAGAAAAACGCTTCGGTATGCCGTTGGAAGCCGTCGTCGCCGATCAACCCGGTCGCCTTCTCGACTTGCGAAAGGTCCTGCTTCCGGTAAGGCAGGTACTGACAAAGCAGGCATTCATTGGCGGTGAGGCACCGGCCTACGCGGATTATTGCGTGTTTGGAATGTTCATGTGGGCCCGAGGTTGCAGCACAATCGACGTGCTCGAAGTCGACGATCCGGTCGCCGTCTGGCGGGAGCGATTGCTCGATGCGTTTGGCGGCATGGCGCGCTCCGCTCCGTCGGTTCAGTGTCCGGGCGCGTAACAGCGAATCATGATGACATCGCCGCGTCGGCCGCTGCGAACGCGGCGCGCCGCCTCAGCAGGTCATGTACCTTTCGGGGGCGAGGCTAGAACGCATAACTCGCACCGACCGTGAAGGTGTAGCGCGGGAACAGCTGGTATCCCACCAGATCGCTATAGACAGGAACTTGCACAAAGCCATACGCGTCCAGGTTGCCCGCCACCTTTGCGGTCAGGCCCGGACTCACGTAAGCCACATACCC
This sequence comes from Steroidobacteraceae bacterium, assembly GCA_036502605.1. Taxonomy (GTDB): domain Bacteria; phylum Pseudomonadota; class Gammaproteobacteria; order Steroidobacterales; family Steroidobacteraceae; genus Bog-1198. Next base: position 81,303 of record DASXYI010000158.1, on the reverse strand, counting down.
TGCGGTGGAATAGATGTCAGCCAGAGCACCTTGGTCGACGCTCTTATGGAGTAGATTCATCTGCAGTTGCGGTACCAATTTCGGATTGGCTTCGTAGCGGACGCCGAAACTCACGGTTGTGCTATTGCCGGGGCGATAGTCATTGCCCGGTTGGTCCTGCTTGCTTTTGACCGCGCTTTGAAATTGCGCATTGGCGAAGAAATCGAAGTTTTGGCCGATGGGTTGATAGTAGTAAGCGCCGACGATGATATCGGTGCTGCCGGTGCCCGGCTGCAAACTGGCGTCCAAAGGTTCTCCCGCCAACGGCCCGCTGTTGAATTTCACATCGGTGCCGTAGCGGCCCGTGGGCAGCTTCACTCCCAATTGCAGCCCGAGGTTGTGGTTGGGTAGAAATCCCTGGTAGCTGCCGATGAACTTGATGTCGCCGAGACTCGAGCTGCGCGAATAGCTCAATGCCGAGAGCGGTTGGGTGGAGTCAAAGTCCCCATACGTTGAATGAGTGCGAACAACATAAGGCACCCGCAATGCGATATTCCAGTCGGCATTCGGGCTGTAGTCGAGACCCACGGTGTAATACCGATTGAGCGTTTCGCGCTCGAGCTCATTGCCATCGGGAACACCGGATATCGTATGGGTTCCACTTCGTAGCTGGTCTTGGTGGATGTAGTCATATTCAAAACTGAGGCGCCATCCGGGCATGGATGAATAGCCCATGGCCGCGTCGGCGTTTAGCGTGCAGCCACAGCTTGCACAGGCCCAAGTCGATATCGGGGTAACAGAGAGGCACAAGACCGCAGCGCTCAAGCGCTTGATGGAACCATTCATACGTATCTCCCGCGACCGCCATGGCGGTCGCCTCACGCAAGGGATTGAAAGGGCTGAGGCTTGCAGTGGGATGACCACCGCAAGCCGATCGGCCGCTGAAACTCAATTCAAGCGAGAGACGGCGGGCCGCGCGGCTGATGAGCGCGTGGGAGGCGTATACCCCGCAGAGGGGTTTCGAAAGCGACGACAGGCTGAGAAACGATGGGCGCGGGCGGCTCGAAGGCTATGACGTGGGAAAGCGGACCAGCCGCGGGTGCGCTTCCAAACGGACAATTGACAAACCCAGCATGACTTCCCGGGTGGTGGTGCGCATGGTGCGCGGGCATTTGGACGCTAGCGGCTGCGGGACATAGCTCCAGCAAAAACGGCGTCCCGCTCACCGGCATAAAGCCAACGGGTACATAAGCACGAAACAGGAGGATGACCAGCAATAAGCGGGTCATCATGCTGCGCTGGCAATTGTCGAAAGGGCGTTGCCGCATGTGCTCGAGGCATCTGATTTTGGAGGACTCGCGCAGTCTATTCCGGTTCAAGGTAGATGTGGAAGGAGTAGTTCACGGTACTGAACCTCGAGCGTCTCCTCAGTGTTGCCGGGAAACCCACTGTTGGCGTGTTATGCCGTGTGACATAATCGAAACGGAGTGTCGCAAGCGCGAGATGGATCTCAACCGCGTGCGGCACGTGGTTGAGATACGCATGGCAGAATGGCAGAAGCAGCGCGCGCAAAGACAGTGCCGTCTTACGGCGGCACAGCACATCGCGAGCGGCAAGTTGGTGGCGGCGGAGAAGGCCAAGGCGCTGCTCGAGGCGGTCATCCGCCCCGGCGACCGGGTCTGCCTCGAAGGCGACAATCAGAAACAGGCTGACTTCCTTGCCGATGCGCTGGCGAGCGTCGACAGCTCGCTCATTCATGATCTGCACATGGTGCAGTCCGGAATCGTACTTCAGTCGCATCTGGATCTCTTCGAGCGCGGCATCGCCCGCAAGCTCGACTTCTCCTATTCCGGTCCACAGGGCGCAGCCATCGCACGTGCCCTCGCCGCCGGCAAGATCGAATTGGGAGCGATCCACACCTACATCGAGTTGTACGCCCGCTATGTCATGGACCTGACGCCGAATGTCGCGCTGATAGCGGCGGTGGCAGCAGATCGCGCGGGCAATCTCTATACCGGTCCCAATACCGAGGACACGCCGTCGATTGTCGAGGCCACAGCCTTCAAGTCGGGCATCGTCATCGCCCAGGTAAACCAGATCGTGGACAAGGTGCGGCGCGTCGACATCCCCGGCGACCAGGTCGACTTCATCATCCAGGCAGACCACAACTTCTACGTCGAGCCGTTGTTTACCCGGGATCCTGCGAACGTGACGGAAGGCCAAATTCTCATGGCCATGATGGCGATCAAGGGAATCTACGCCGAGTACGGCGTCAAGCGCCTGAATCACGGCATAGGCTTTCCCACCGCGGCGATCGAATTGATCCTACCGACCTACGGCGAACGGCTTGGCCTCAAGGGTAAGATCGCCACGCACTGGGCGCTGAATCCGCATCCCACCCTGATCCCCGCGATTGAAAGCGGATGGGTCGAGCAGATCCACTGCTTCGGCAGCGAGGTGGGGATGGACGAATACATGTCGGCGCGCAGCGATGTTTACTTCATCGGATCCGATGGGACGTTGCGGTCCAACCGCATGATGTGCCAGAACGCCGGGCTCTATGCCTGCGATATGTTCATCGGGTCAACGCTGCAAATTGATTTGGCCGGGAATAGTTCGACCGTGACTCCGGGCCGCATTGCCGGTTTTGGCGGTGCCCCCAACATGGGTGCCGACCCACATGGCCGGCGCCATCCTTCGGAGCCCTGGTTGAAGGCCGGACGTGAGGCATCGGATGGGCCGCCCGCGTTGACGCGCGGGCGCAAGTTGGTGGTGCAGGTGCTGGAAACTTTCGGCGATAAAATGGTGCCGAACTTCGTCGAGGAACTCGACAGTCTGAAGCTGGCCAAGGAACTGAAGCTCGAGTTGGCTCCGGTGATGATTTACGGCGACGATGTGACCCACATCGTCACGGAAGAGGGCATCGCCAACCTGCTGCTGTGCCGCGGCGCCTCCGAGCGCGAACAGGCCATCCGCGGCGTTGCCGGCTTCACCGAGGTGGGCCGCGGACGCGATCGCAAAGCCGTGGAGGCGCTGCGTCGGCGCGGCGTCATTCGCCGCCCCGAGGATTTGGGCATCGATCTGCTCGATGCCAGCCGTCAGTTGCTCGCGGCACATTCGATCAAAGATCTCGTGACCTGGTCCGGCGGACTTTACGCACCGCCTTCCAAATTCAGGAATTGGTAGGAGACGCCGGTGGAGAAATTCGAGGTGAAGGGCACGAACCGGCGGCGCGCGCCGGGCAGCCGCGGACAGACCATCACCGGCGTCAATGCATCGGGCAATCTCGAGGTCATGATCGAACGCGTATTGCCGGATAGTGAGTGCCTGGTTGAGGTCACCACGGCAGTGACAGGGTTTCGGGATATCTGGTACGCGGTGATCGAGGAGTTCTTCGAGCGCGCCGCTCCGGGCGGTCTGCGGTTCTCCATCAATGACGGAGGTGCACGGCCCGATACGGTCATGCTGCGCCTGATGCAGGGCGTGCGGTTGATGGAGGCTCCGCCATGAGCATTTCTTGGCGGCCGCACGAAGCCGATTGGTACGAGGCATCGGCACGCGAGCGCATCGCGGGCTTGGTGGATCCGAATAGCTTCGTCGAGTTCTTGGGTCCCGACCGGCGCGCCATGAGCCCGCATCTCGCCCAGTTCAATCTGACCGGCGCCTTCGACGATGGCCTGATCGCCGGCCGCGGCACCCTTGATGGCCAAGCCGTCCTTCTCGCGGCGCAGGAAGGGCGCTTTCTCGGCGGCGCGTTCGGCGAAGTGCACGGGGCGAAGCTGGTGGGCTTATTGCGCGGTGCGCGCGCCGCGGCCGGCACGGGTGGACCGAAATGCGTACTTCTGCTGTTGGATACCGGCGGCGTACGTTTGCAGGAGGCAAACGCGGGGGAGTTGTCGATCTCCGAGACCATTGGCGCCATCGTGGAGGCGCGCCTCGCCGGCGTCGCGGTCGTAGCGCTGATTGGCGGCCGTTCAGGCGCGTTCGGCGGCGGCGGTATCATCACCGCCTGCTGCAGCCGCATCGTCGTGTCGCAGCATGCACGCGTGAGCGTCAGTGGTCCTGAGGTCATCGAGACCAACAAGGGCGTCGAGGAATTCGACTCGAAGGATCGCGCGTTGGTGTGGCGCATTACCGGTGGACGAACACGCACCCTGACAGGCGGCGCCGACTGCTACGTCAAAGGACGAATCCGGGATTTTCGCGAGGCGGCCATTCAACTGATGACGCAGGCGCCGCTCTTCACGATCGAGACACTCGCCGCCGAACAGCGGCGGCTCGCCGAGCGCTTGCAGGAGTACGGCGAGTGTCGCGACGCGCCGCAGCTATGGCGCAAGTCAGGACTGCCAGAGCCGGAGCGTATCGCTGAACTCTCGGACGACGCATTTCTCGCCATGGCGCGGACCAAGGAATGCAAGCATGACGCTCGATGAAGGCATGACGCTCGATGAAGGCATGACGCTCGATGAGGTTCTGGCCTCGCTGTTCCCGGGCGGGCATGCGCTGGAACGGGGGCCCTTCGGCACGGTGCACGGGACGGGCAGATTGGAGGGCGGGGGCGAGATCGCGCTGGTGGGCATTGTCGATCGTACGCCGCTCGGCGTCGACGGTGCGCTGTTGCTGGCCAGCCGCGTGCTCGCGGTCATCGATAAGGGGCGCGGCGTGCCGATCATGATGCTGGTCGATACCGCCAGCCAAAGCATGACGCGCCGGGATGAACTTCTCGGTCTCAATGAATATCTCGCGCATCTCAGCAAGAGCCTGGCGCTCGCCGCGGCACGCGGCCATCGCACGGTTGGCGTTCTGTATGGGCGAGCCGCGGCGGGCGCGTTCATTGCCACGGCGCTGTCGACCCAAGTTCTGGCGGCCGTGCGTGGCGCCGAACCCAGCGTGATGGATCTCCCCTCGATCGCTCGCGTGACGAAATTGCCCCTGGACCAGCTCGAGCGGTTGGCGCAGTCGACGCCGATCTTCGCACCTGGCCTCGATCCCATGGTCGCCGTTGGCGCGGTGGCGCAGATATGGGATGCCAGTAAACCGCTCGCAGAACAGCTCGCCGCCCTGCTGCGGCAGAGCGTAGAGGCGCGCGACCGCCGTGATGAGATCGGACTCGCGCGCAAGGGTCGTCTGCTGGCGGCCGGAATCGCCCAACGCGTCGCGCAAGAGGCGGCGGCCGGTGCGTCGCGCAAGAGGCGGCGGCCGGTGCGTAACGCAATCACGGCGTGCCCGCTGGCGGCGGCCCCTTGGCAGCGACACGATCTGTTGTGTATTGCACCGGACGCCTGGGCCTCCGTGTTGGCCGCCCGGCCGGCGCTTGCCGCGCTGCCGTTGCTCACGAACTGGGTTATGCAAGAGTGGCCGGTCATCGTCCGGCGCAGGATGGAGGGCGACGATCCCGCCCTGGTGCCCGTCGGCGTGCCGCTGCCGCCGGCAGCCGGCAAGCTGCGCATTGCGCTGAGCGTTCCCGCACAAGCGGTGATCGCGCATTCAAAAGCGCTAACCCTGCAGTCGGCTGCGGGCGCGGCGGACCGCGCCTGGCAGCCGACGATCTCGAGGCTGGTCGCGCTGGGCGCACGGCACGGTATCAACCCCGCTACCTTCGGCAGCCTGATGTGGCAGCACCTTACCGGTCTTGCGTATTTGTCTGCGCAGTCCGACCTCGATCTCCTCTGGCCGGTTTCCTCCGACTGCGAACTCCCCTCCCTGCTCGCCGGCATCGCGGACGCCGAACGCGAGGCTCTGTTCCGCATTGACGGCGAAATCGTGTTTGCAGACGGCAGCGCGGTGAACTGGCGCGAATTGCACCACGCGCTAAGCCAGCAGCGTCGGGCCGAGGTTCTCGTCAAATCGATCGACGGCGTGCGGCTCGTCAATGTTGCCCAACTCACTGGCTCTGGGGTTGCGGCATGACCGCCACGCGCGTAGCGATCACGCCGCATGTGCCGTTGCGGCGGCGGGATCGCGATCTCTTGGCCGAGTCGATCGCCATACAGGCCCATCGCGCCTTGTTGCATGAGCTTGCGGCGTGGCCAAAACCGGGACTGGTCAGCCACGTCGATAATGGCAGCCATCGCGACATGAATGCAGCCCTATTGCGCACCAGTGCCGAGGTGCTCCGTCCGTTTTTCGCGGAGCTGGCGTGCGCGGGGCAGGGCCTCGCGGGAATGAACCGCTTGCGGGCGATCGGATTGCGTGCCGAGGCGGCGATGCTGCGGGCAACCGGCGGAATCAATACGCATCGCGGCGCCATATTCGGTTTGGGCCTTCTGTGCGCCGCGGCGGGTACCGCAGCAAGCAGGTCGCGCGGCGGTGCAGTCCTCGTAACCTCGCCGCTCGGCAGCATCGTGGCGCGGCGCTGGGGCGATGACATCCGGCGCGGACCCATTCCACTCTTCAGTCACGGCAGCGCGGTGCTACGGCAACACGGCGCGCGCGGCGCGAGGGCAGAGGCAGCGTACGGCTTTCCCAGCGTCTACGACATCGGCTTACCGACGCTTCGGCTGGCTCGAGCTTTGGCGCCGTACGATGCGGCAGCGGCGCCCGTGCAAACTTGTTTTGCCTTGATCGCCGCGGTCCGCGACATCAATCTGCTCCATCGCGGCGGCGCGGAAGGTGCGCGCTTTGCAGCCGATGCCGCCGCGAATTTTCTGTCGGACGGCGGCGTCGGCGCGCCGGATTGGCGCGCCCGGGCAGCCGCCGTGCATGCCGGTTTCGTCGCGCGCAATCTAAGCCCTGGCGGCTGTGCGGACCTTCTGGCCATGACTCTGCTCGTGGATGCACTGGAGAGCGGGACGGCACTGCCATGACGGTCGCCATCCTCTGCTCCGGGCAGGGCGGTCAGCATTCCGGGATGTTCGATTTGTTTTCCGGCGTGCCGGAGCTCGAACCCCTATTCGCCGCCGCATCGGACCAACTGGGACAGGATCCGCGCCGCCTGGTGCAAGAAGCAGATCCGGCCGCGCTGTTCACGGATCACGCCGGACAAATTCTGTGCTGCATCCAAGCCCTGGCCGCCTTTACCGCTTTGGATACCGTGCGTCCGAGGCACGCCGTGATCGCGGGCTACAGCGTGGGGGAGCTGGCCGCCTGGGGATGCGCCGGCTCTCTGGATATGCCGGCCACACTGCGCCTGGCACAGCGTCGGGCGGCGCTGATGGATGCAGCGGCGCCGAAGGACGGTGGACTTGCCGCCGTCGTTGGCCTGCGCCGGTCGCGGCTGGAAGTGATCGTGCAGCGGCATGCCACCTATGTGGCGATCGTGAATGGCAACGACAGCTTCGTGATCGGTGGTCACAACGACGCATTGGACGCGTGCTGCCGAGAGGCCGCCGCGAGCGGGGCGCACACTCGAAGACTGCCTGTCGCGGTGCCCTCGCATACCCCGCTGCTCGCCGACGCGGCGCGGGCGTTCCGGATTGCCGTGCGCGAGGCAGAGCCGCGAGCGCCGCGCACCGGATTTCGGCTGCTGAGCGGAATCGATGGCGAAGCAATCCACGATGTGGAAACGGGCTGCGACAAGCTGGCCGCTCAGATGTGCACCACTATCGATTGGGCGGCCTGTCTCGAGAGCTGCCGCGCAGCGGGGGCCGAGCTCGCCCTGGAGCTCGGCCCGGGAACTGCGCTGAGCCGCATGGCCGCCCCGCTATTTCCCGAGGGCCGCTCCCGTTCCACCGAGGAGTTCCGAACGTTGGCCGGGTTGCGGGCTTGGCTTCAGAGGCCATGACCCAGCAGAATCTTCGCAGCCATATCCTGAACGTCGCCGCTCGCGTGCGATTTGGCATGGACGGTGGGTCCGGCCTGCATTGCCAGTTCGATCCCGCCCTCGTTTCCGTTGTCCAGATGCGGACTGCCACGCACGATGTCACGTGCTTGATCTTGGACGTCGGGGCCTATTTCACGCAGGCCCGACGCATTTCCGCTCGCTTGCCCAAGCGTGACGGCACGAGAGTTCGGAGTTGCTGTCAGCACGGATCGTGCCTGCGCCTGAGCATCGCCACTGACGAGAACATCCTCTGCCAGTCCGCGAGTCGCGCCGAAAGCTAAGAAAACCGTTGCGGCGGCGAGAGACATCATTGGGTTTTTCATAAAGTTTTCCTGTGAGGTGATGATTTTTTTCAGGCGGTGGCGCGAGTGGCTACGGCGTAGCGACGCGCGGGTTCGGTGCGGGAAAGATTGGGACCGAGCGACAGGCGAGCGGATTCGAATGCGTTCCAGTCGGCCGCATTGGGAAGCGCCGGAACCGTCGCAAACTCTCCCAGATCGAAACCGGCAAGAGCCGCGTCGACCATGTCGTCGACTTCCATTACGTAGCCCTTCGGGAACGTGTCGAGATCCACTCCCGCCAGCCCCCAGATCGGTGTGCGGGTGGCGCCCGGCAACACCGCTTGCACGCGGATTCCCTTGGCGGATAACTCGTGCTGAAGCGATTGACTGAAGGCGAGCACGAACGCCTTGGTCGCTCCGTAGACGCCGTTCAGAGCCTCAGGCGCTACCGCGACCACGGAGGCGATGTTGACTACCGCACCGGCGCCGCGGGCGACAAAGCCAGGCACGGCTGCATAGGTCAGACGCATGAGCACGTTGACGTTGAGCCCGATCATTGCCTCCATTTGATCGACATCTGAATTGAGGAGCGGCGTTGCGCTGGCGACTCCGGCGTTGTTGACCAGCATGGTGATGCTGGCGTCGGTGCGTAGTTTTGCTTCCACGGCGGAGAGATCCTTTTTGTCGTTGAGATCCGCCACGAAGACTTCGACGGAACGGCGAGTTCTGTCGGTGATTTGGCGGGCGAGGGCATCCAGCCGCTCGCGATTGCGGGCAACTAACACCAAGTCGTAGCCGCGGCGCGCGAGGCGGTCCGCGTACACCGCGCCGATTCCGGTTGAAGCACCCGTGATCAACGCAGTGCCTTGACTAATATGAGAAACCATTGCCGTCTCCTTAAAGCGCCGACGGGATTGCCGGCGTTGTGGAGACGTTACGGCAGTAGAGAATGGCCCAAATGTCATATATACATCGTTTTCGGTCATTCTATGGAATAGCCGGAAGCCATCGGACGGCTAACCACCGTGGTAAATGGGAGCCTGGACGTCTATAATCTCGTGTATACAACTATTTAGGACATAAGAGCATGCAACGCATTGGCTACATTGTCGTCCCTGACTTCCAGGTCATGGTCTTCGCCGGGATCTCGGTTTTCGAGTTTGCGAATCAGACGGGAGCCGGTGGACCCCACTACGACATACATCTTCTGTCGGAACATGGCGGCCCGGTGCGTAGTTCCCTCGGATACTCGGTGATGACCGAGCCGCTGGACGATAGTCATTTCGATACGATTGTGGTCAGCTCGGTCATTGGCGTCGCGCCGGCAGGGCCTGCGGTCACTGGTTTCTTGCAAAAATCGATGCGGTCCTCGCGGCGCGTTGCCTCGATGTGCACGGGAGCGTTTGCGCTGGCCCAGGCCGGCATCCTCGACGAACGCCGCGCAACGACGCACTGGGCCTATGCTCGAGCGCTACAGGCAAGCTATCCCAAGGTAAAAGTGGAGGAGGATCGCATCTTCATCATCGATGGGATGGTGTGGACCTCGGCCGGCATGTCGGCCGGGATGGATCTGGCACTGGCGATGGTGGAAAAAGATCTTGGGCCGGAAATTGCGCGACTGGTCGCAAAAAAACTCGTGGTCTTTCACCGGCGTGCCGGCGGCCAGCTGCAACATTCGGCGCTGCTCGAGCTCGATGCCAAAACGGATCGGATTCAAAGCGCGCTCGTCTACGCGAAGAATAATCTCCACACAGCGCTGACCGTCGATCAGCTTGCGGATGCGGCCAATCTCAGCCCACGCCAGTTCAGCCGGGCTTTTCGCGCTGAGACGGGACAGTCGCCGGCGAAGGCCGTTGAGAATCTGCGCGTCGAAGCCGCGCGCTTGATGATGGAGCAGGGCAGGCATGCAATCGACGTCGTCGCCCGAGAGACGGGATTTGCCGACCGCGAACGCATGCGGCGGGCGTTCTTGCGCGCTTTCGGACAGCCGCCGCAGGTCATCCGCCGCAACTCGCGCGCCCAGATCGAATCGCCTCTTCATGCCCCAGAGGCCTCTGCATAGACCAATAAGTAATTTGAAAGATCGCCATTGGCCCTTAGATTGAAGTGCAGGCTTGAAGCAAATACAGGAGCGTTCCAGTGAGTAATCCAGTTATCGTCCATACCAGCGACGCCGCTTTCGACAGCGACGTGCTCAATTCAGATAAGCCGGTGCTGCTTGATTTCTGGGCGGAATGGTGTGGGCCATGCAAGATGATCGCACCGGTGCTCGACGAAATTGCGGATGTGTACAAGGATAAGCTTCGGATCGCGAAGCTCAATGTCGACGACAATCAGGCGACGGCGGCGAAATTCAATATTCGTAGCATTCCCACCCTGCTTCTGTTCAACAAGGGCGCTGTGGCCGCTCAGAAGGTCGGCGCTGTCTCGAAATCCCAACTCGTCGCCTTCTTGGACAGCCACCTGCGCGAGACTGCTTCAGCTAGCGCCTAGTGTTTGCGGCAGGATAACCCGGCGATCGATGGAGACAGGTCACCATCGACCGCTTTGTTGCTGGCGTCGCGACTAATTCGCAGCCATGACCGGTCCAATCTTCACGCTACCGTCAGCCAGTGGGATTGTCAGGGGAGCAACTTCCACCTTGGCCAATCCTTTCTTGCGCTCAAGGCCGATCTTTCGGGCTGTCGACGGGGAGAGATCGACGATTCGTCCCTTTATATAGGGTCCACGGTCGCGAATCGTGACTACCGCACTTCGGCCCGTCTCGAGATTCGTCACCTTCGCCGTGGTGCCCAGAGGGAGTGTCCTGCTGGCCGCATTGTCGCTATACAGGTGCATCGGCGTGCCATCCGCCATTTTTTTGCCCGAATAGCTGTTCTTGTAGAAAGATGCCTTGCCGATTTGCCTATGACCCGAGCGGTCCAGATGCGGCTTGGTAACGACGGGTAGAACTTCAGCCGGCGGGGCCTTAGACGAACCGTCGCCGGCGGCCATTGCCAGCGTGCTCGCGACAGTGGCGCCTGCTCCCAAACCCCACGCTACCACGATCGTAGCCGCGCACTTCATTCGAGACGTTTTTTGGATCCTGTTCTGCATCGTATTTATGTCCTTCCTTAATGCGGTGTTCCGTCCGCGAAGGTCGGCAGTATCCCTGTGGAGCCGCTTGGCGGCTGTCAGCCGATGGGATCAATTCGGGTAAGACTAACGGGACCTTGATTGTTGTTTTATAGCAACAAATCCCGCCAATTGGCCGAGAAAACTGTTGCTAATCCGGGGGTCAACGGTCCTCTGACAGAGTTCTACGCCGAAACCAGTCGTATGCGGGTGATCTCTGCCGGAACCAAAAACCGATTCGGCGGACCCCAATATCCCGTGCCGCGACTTACATAGACCCACAGGTTCTTCAAGCGATTGAGGCCGGCGGTGAACGGCTGGAAGTAACCCACGACCCAATTCCAGGGCCAGAATTGCCCGCCATGGGTATGCCCTGAAATTTGCACATCGTAGCCGGCCTCCGCGGCGGCCGCGGCGGAACTCGGTTGATGTGCCAGGAGGATTTTAGGACTCGCAGTCGCTGCGGCGCCATGGAGCGCCGCTGCCGGGTCGCTGCGTTGGGCGGGGTCGAAATGGTGGGCTGAAAAATCGGTCACGCCGGCGAGCACGAACGAAGCACCATTGTGCTGCAGAACCACATGCTGATTCTTGAGCACGATCAGCCCCAAGCGCGTGAATTCCGCGGTCCATGCACGCTCGCCGGAATAATACTCGTGATTGCCGGTGACGAAATACACGCCGTGGCGGGCGGCGAGGCCCGCCAACGGCGCTGTGTGCGAGGCAAGGTCCGACACTGCGCCATCGACCAAATCGCCGGTTATCGCAATGAGGTCAGTGTTCAGGTGATTTACGCGCGCAACGATGCGCTCCACGAAGCCCCGCTTGATAGTCGGGCCCACGTGCAAATCGCTGATCTGGGCTATCGAAAATCCCTGCAGCGCGTTGGGCAGATGTGCGATTGGAATATCGACTTCGACGAGGCGCGGCCGACGCGCCATGATGAGTCCGACGAGCGTGGAGAAAAAGGTCAGGGCCACTGCCCATCGTGCCGATGGCGTCGCGAGCGACGCGGCTTGCTGCCCGGACAACGCGAGGTGCGCACCCAGCAGAAAAACCTCGCGCAACAGCGTCACGATGATGAGCGAGGAAAAAAAGCCCATGGCCAGGAGGCCGATCCACGCAATCCGATCCGCAAGCTTGCGATTTTGCAGCGATCGTCTGCCCACCGAAAGCGGAACGATCGCGCAGGCCGCCATCAAGAGCACCATGCCGATAACGGTCCCCGGGGGGCCGACCGCCAATGCAGGCACCAGCCGCCAGCCTATGAGACCGAGCAACGATGCAAGCAGCCACAACGGGTGCAGAAGCCGGCGAGTGCTCACGGACGGGAGCAGTTCGTGGAATGGTTTTGCTTGTCCAAGCGACAGTGATGGGGGCGCGCGGTCAATGTTCAAGGTGCGCCCGCCGCCTCGATGTATTGGCGTGGGTACGGGGTTGAGCCTTGCTATGCTCCGCGCCGCGCAGCGCCTAATTAGCGCTTGGGTTTCTGAAACTTCAGCACGAAATTATCCGCCTCGCCGACGGCGAGATACCGGGCGCGGTCCTTATCCCCTTGCGACAAGGTGGGCGGCAGCGTCCAGACACCATCCACCCAATCCTTCGTGTCCTTCGGATTGGCGTTGATGTCCGACGAACCGACCAGCACGAAGCCCGCCTTCTTCGCCAACGCGATCGCGTAATCCTCGCGGACATAACCGTCCTTCGCCTTCGGATCCTGCGGCTTGTCGTTGCGGCCGCGGTGCTCTTCGATGCCGAGAATCCCGCCAGGCTTGAGGGCTTTGAAGCATGCCGCCAGCGCCTGGTCGGCCGTCCCGTCGTCCATTACATTATGGAGATTGCGAAATGTCACGACGAGGTCTGCGGAACCGGGCGGCGCAATATCGAAGTGGCCAACACCCAGCATCGTTTCATGAATCGTCCCGAGACGACCCTTTTGCGCGGCAATTCTCGAACGCCAGCGCTCGACGCCTTTGTCTTCCTCCGCGTTGCCCGGTGCGTTCAAGGCGACGTAGTAGGTACCGCCTTTTGCCAGGTACGGACCCAAGATCTCGGTCCAGTAACCGCCGCCGGGCCACAGCTCAACGACCGTCATCTTGGGGGTGATTCCAAAAAAGGTGAGCTCTTCGGCCGGGTGACGCGCCTGGTCTCGGGCCACGAAAGTCGCCGTCCTTGCCGGGTCCGCGACCACAGCCCTCAGGGCGGGATCCGGCGAGGCCGCGATTGCGGTGACGCATGCGCCCAGCGCGATCACGGCGGACGCCACCAATGCCAAACCAGGAATGCGATTTTTCATGGGCAAAAATTCCTTGAGCTGTGTGTTTTCGCAGTATCCCACTAACCCGCCGGCGGCGTATCGCCTGTAAACGGTATCGGCGTTGCGCCCGTGACGGGACCGATGGTCGCCTTATCGCTCACATACAGCTTGACCTCTCTCTCGAAGCGCAAGTTACCTTGAACGGTCGCGCCCGGTCCGATCTCGATGCGCGGCACGCTGTTGCCGAAATGGATGAACGAGTTGGTCCTCTGCACCAGGATTCCGCCTTCAATGTGCGACGGGCCGTGTATTGTTATGTCGCCGTTGGTCGTCTTGATGCCGCCTGCGACGTGCGCCGCGGCCAACTCGATTTTACCATTTACATTGCCGAGGATACCCAACACCTCGGCGCCGTCACGCAAGGTCAAGCCGCCATTGACCGTCTCCGCCCCCTTGGCGACATGAGCACCCGCGCCCACCGTAATATTGCCGTTGACGGTGTTCAACGCGTCCGCAGTGGCATGAGCGCCGAGGTGGATTCCGCCGTTCACCGTATTCGCGGCGGTGACGGCGGCGTTGTCGTCGATATCGATGCCGCCGTTGACCGTTTCCGCGGAACTCGGCGCCTTGCCCGCCGCGACATGCACCGAACCATTGATCTTTTGCGTCTCATTGCCGTCGTCGCCCCTGCCACAACCGGCTAGGGCCACGAAGACGCCGACCAGCGCGAAGGCGAGACAATGCGGTTCTATGCGGCCCTGTCTATAGCGGCTTCGATCAATTGCTTGGATCATGATACCCCCTCACTCAGATAGGCCAAACGCCTTGAAAATGAACGCATACATGTCGACGACTTCGTCGATGAGTTTGCCCGTCGGCATTCCTTGGCCGTGGCCGGCCCGAGTCTCGACCCGCAGCAACTGGGGTTGCCCATGCGGGTCGGCATGCTGCATGGCCGCCGCGAACTTGAAACTATGCGCGGGAAATACGCGATCGTCATGATCGCCGGTCATTATCAGCGTGGCAGGATAATTCACGCCCGGATGCGCATTGTGATACGGCGAATATTTGTACAAGGCGCGAAACTCCTCGGGATTGTCGACCGAACCATAGTCCGATTCCCAGGCCTTGCCCACGGTGAATTGCCGAAAGCGTAGCATGTCCATGACGCCCACCTGAGCGATCGCCGCCGCGGCGATGTCCGGCCGCTGTTGTTCCACGGCGCCGATGAGTAAACCGCCGTTCGAGCCGCCGCGAATCGCGAGCCGCTTCGGATTGGTCCAGTGGGTCGCGCTCAAGTAGTCGGCCGCAGCAATGAAGTCGTCGAAGACATTTTGCTTGTGAATTTTCATGCCCGCCTCATGCCAGGCACGGCCGTATTCGCCCCCGCCCCGCAAGTTGGCGACCGCATAAACACCGCCCATCTGGATCCATGCGGCAACGACCGGCGAAAAGCTGGGCGTCACCGGGACGTTGAATCCGCCGTAGCCGTACAGGATGGTCGGGTTGGTGCCGTCGAGTTTCGTGCCCTTGCGTGCGACAATGAAGAGCGGCACGCGGGTACCATCCTTGCTTTTGCAGAAGACCTGCTGGGTTTCGTACTCCGTGGGCACGAATCCTTTGAGCTGCGGCGTGCGCCAGAGGCTCACCCTCCCGTCGTTGAGGTCCACCCGATAGATCGAAGGCGGCGTGCCGAACCCGCTGTAGCCGTAGTAAATCTGTGCGTCATCGGCGCGGCCCTCGAGGCCGCTCACCGTGCCGAGGCCGGGCAGGTCGATGTCTCCCAGCAGCTTGCCGTCGGGTGTATAACGCTGGACCGTGCTGTGTGCATCCTTCAAACGATGCACCAGAAGTTGTCCGCCCACGAGACTGACCGTTTCGATCGTGTCGGGTCCCTCGGAAACGAGGGTGCGCCAACGCTCTGGAGCCGCGTTGGCAAGATCGATACCTATGATGCGATGCCGCGGCGCGGCATCGTCGGTGCGCACGATCAATGTCGCGCCGACATTATCGATCACATCGTAGGTCGCGTTGGGAACCGCTATGACCGGCACGACCGGCGCGCGGGGCTTGGCGAGGTCCTGCACGAGTACGGTGTTGCGTATATCGGTGCCGAGCGAGGCTTGAATGATGAGGTAGCGCCCGTCCTCCGTCACCGCACCGCTGACGAACCAACCCGGATTGTCGGTGCGCGTGTAGATCAATTCATCGTCGGACTGCGGCGTACCGAGCCGATGCAGATACAATTTTTCATATTCGTTGGCGGCCTTGAGTACGGCGCCGTCCTTCGGCGGGTCATAAGCCGTGTAGTAGAAACCGGAGCCATCCTTACGCCAGCTGCCGCCGCCTGCCTTGGACCACTTGAGCGTATCCGGTAGATCCTTGCCCGTCGCTACATCGCGCACCCGCCAAATTTGCCAGTCGGATCCCGCTTCCGAGAGCGCGTACGCGAACAGCCGGCCATCGGCGCTGACCGCGGTCTCGCGCAACGCCACGGTACCGTCGGCGGATAAGGTATTGGGGTCGAGCAGCACTCGAGCGGCTGGCGCAGGATCTCCCGGCCGAGTGTCCTTCATGACGAACACCACGGACTGGTTCTGCAATCCGTCGTTGTGGGCATAGAACCAATTCTCGCCGTGGCGCACCGGCGGGGTCCACCGCTCGAAGTTCCATATATCCCGTAACCGCTGAGTCATCGACCCGCGTCCCGCGATCGAGTCGAGGAACTCCCGGCTGAGTTGTCCCTGCGCGGTCACCCACTTCAGCGTTTCCGGAGAGTCGATATCCTCCATCCAACGATAGGGGTCAGGAACCTTCACGCCATGGTAATCATCGACCTGAGTTCCGCGCCGGGCGGGCGGGTACGTCAACGAGGTGATCTCGGTCCCGGGGGCCGCTGCTGCGAGACGGGCAGCCGCGAACATGAAACCGCAAAGAACCAAAAGAGTGCTGAGCGTGACAAAAATCTTGGATGCTTCCAGAGATTGCATCGAGTGTCCTTGAATTGGTTACGCATCGGGGCTTCGAGGATTTTCGCACAAAACTTGGGTTAAGCTAGGACACCGAATATTTTGGATGCCCGATGACATTTCAGACATGGCTGCTGTTTTTGCTCATGGAGACGGCTTTGTCGCTGTCGCCGGGTCCCGCGGTTTTCTATGTCGTGTCGCAGGGCGTACGCGCCTTCCCGCGTGCAGTTCCGGCAACGCTCGGGATTCTTAGCGCGAATGCGGTCTACTTTGCGCTCTCCGCCACGAGTCTCGGCGCGCTCATCGCTGCCAGTGCACGGTTCTTCACGATCGCCAAGTGGGTTGGCGCAGCGTATCTAATCTATCTGGGCATCAAATCGCTGCGGTCTGCCGCCTCGAGCCGTTCAATCGCACTCAGCGGCAGCGCGCAAGCAGGCGGCGTGTCCCGGCAAGACAACGATCGACGCCAGATCTATCTGGGTGCGCTGACCCTGCAGCTATCCAACCCCAAGGCGTTACTGTTTTTTCTCGCTCTGTTGCCTCAATTCATCGATACACATCGCTCGGTCGCGCCGCAGATGTTGCTATTGGCGGCCACCTCCATGGTTCCCGAATTCTGCATTCTGCTCGCGTATGGTTGGCTTGCGCACAGCGCCGCGCACGCGTCGGCCAAATTCGGCGTTACCCGGAACATGAATCGCTGGCTTGCCTGGATCGAAGGAGCGGGCCTGCTCGGCTGTGCGACGCTCGTTCTGAAGTTCAGCCGCTCCGATTAGCAGAGGGGCGAATCGACCGGGGCAAGCAGAGTGAGCCGTCACAAGGTGCGATGATCGTCCTTTTTCCGCTGCGGCCACCAGCGTTCGAGCATGGACGCGGCCCATTCCCTGCCGCCGAGCCCGAACGCAAGCGCCAGAGCGAGGACCAGGCCGCCCAAAATAATGAGAAATGTTCTTTGCACGATGTCGCCGCCCACCTCGACCTGGCTGAGGGCGATCATGACGATAAAAATCATGATGAGGTAACGCGCGATGTTGCCGAGGATATCGGAGTCGGGGATCTGTGCATCGACGCAGTAAGTTTGGACAGCGTCGCCGACGAACCGGGCGAAGTACGAGCCCAAGACCAGAACGAGCATCGCCACCAGAACCTTCGGCGCGAAGAGTTCCACGTGCTGCAGGACCGCGGTGATGTAGGTGAGCCCAAGCCCGTTGAAGGCGATAATCAATGTCGCAATCATCACGACCCAGTAAGCGAACAGGCCGAAAAGGGTCGTAGTGTCGCCCCGCAGGCCGCCTTGCTGCAAAAAGTGGTCGGTGCCGGCGCGCTCGGTCAGCACGTTGAAATTGACGGCGCGCAAGCCTTTTTCAGTGGCGAAGCGCACTGCCTTCGCCAGCAGCCATCCGACCGCAACGACCGCCAGCGCCAATACCAATCGCGGCAGGAAGGCGGCAATCTGATGAAGAAACTCTCGCGTGGTGTCGAGCAACATATCAATGCTTTGCATGAAAGCCTCCGACGGGTTCGCGGCGCCGTGCGAAATTCTCAATCATCTTGCGGCGCCCCATTCAAGAATACCCTGCAGCGGAATGCCGGCCCACGTCGGGCGATTGTTGAGTTCGTAGCGAAGTTCATACAGCGCTTTCTCGAGTTCGAACAATCCGAGCAGTCCGCGGCCCGGCATCAACGAGGTGTGTAAGGGTGCGCGATGCGCCTCGGCATCGTACGCCGAGAGGAAGGCGGCGCGCACCTCGGCCGCCCAGGCTTGGGCGAGAGGTGCAAGCCTCGTGAATTCAACTTCGTCGTGGGCGATGCTGCGCAAGGCGCTGTGCTCGACATAACTGAACGAGCGCAACATGCCCGCTACGTCCCGCAGCGGCGATTGTTTGGCACGGCTCTGTTCGAGGCTGATGCCCGGTTCGCCCTCGAAGTCGACGATCACGAAGTCGTTTCGCGTTACCAGTACCTGCCCGAGATGATAGTCCCCGTGGATGCGTATCTTTTGCCCTTGAGTTTCTTCGGTGGCGGATGCCTCGAGCCGTGCGAGCAAAGATTCTTGCTGTGCCAACACGTCGTTCGCCTTGTCGCGATCGGCCGCCGGTATCTGTTCGATGTTCGCCTTCAGCAAGCCGAGCGCATTGCGTGCTTCGCCCAGAGCGCGCTGGCGGTAATCGTCGAAATCGGCGCGAGTGAGCGGCTGCGGATCGAAGTCAGCATTGCCGGTGCGGGTTGCCAACGCGCCGTGCAATTCGGCGGTGCGCTTGGCCAAGGTGCGGATCATGTTGAGATACGCCTCGTGGGCGTTCACGGGCAGGGCGTCGGTGGCCGGCCGGGTGCGATGCTCCTCGAGATGACGGCGTAGATACTCCAGCGAATACGTCCAGCCATCGCCTTGATTTGCGACGTATGCCTGCAGCATCGCCAGCAGCTTGATTTGACCGTCGTTGCCCGCGTACTCGAGTACGCCCGCCAGCGGCGCGCAATTCGGATATTTCAGCACTTCGGTAAGATACAGGCCCATTTCGAGCTCGGGACTGGCGCCGGCCCGGAGCCTGCGGTACCCCTTCAATATCAAGCGCTCGCCCATGACGACCACGGTATTGGAACTGGAGCCCTGCGGCCGGGCGGCCGGCAGTGCCGAGTAGTCTTTTCCCGCGAGTTGCGCAAAAGCCGCCGTCGGCCGGAACTGCAAATTTCCTTGCCCCGTTGCGATTTCCCTGCGTTTGGCCATCGCGACGACGATCGCGCGGCAAAACGCTTCATCCGCGAAGGCGTCGCCCATGATGCCGACGTTCGCCTGCTGGCGAATCTTGGCGATTCCCGAGGTGGACAAGTTGCGCACGCGATCCTCGTCGCGTTCCTCCCAAGCGAGAGCGAGCGGCATGAAATAGGGGGCAGGCTCCTCGGCGGTGCCGAGATCGAGCAGAGCAAGCACCCAGCTCAGTTTGCCTTCCTGCCATACAACATGGTCGACGATGCGGGCACGTTCGATGGCGGTGCCCTTGGCCGCATACCAGCGCTGCGTCTCGATAAAGCGAGGCAGCGTATCCGTCTCGAATTGCAACCGGATTTTTTCCGCCATGCCGATGCGCCACGGCACCACCCGGTCGCGGAACAGGCTGCTCCACCCATCGAACAAAACCAGTACCGGGCGCTCGTCGATGGAGAAAATCTGTTCATGCCATGACGGCGCTTCGGCGTCGAGGGTCAACCTGAACCAATAAAAGCCGTACGCGGAGATGGTCAGCAAATAAGGCAGGTCGCCGATCGGTGGAAAGGTGGTTCGGCCCAGCATTTCGACGGGAACTCGGCCCTTGAACAGCGCCAGATTGAGTTCGACCGGCTGGGCCGAGCGCGACAGATTCGCAACGCACAAAATGGTGTCATCGCCGTACTCGCGCAAGTAGGCCAGGATTTTCCGATTGCCCGGCTTGAGAAAGCGCCGCAAGCCGCGCCCGAATGCCTGGCTGGTCTTGCGGACCGCGAGCATGCGCTTGGTCCAACTCAGCAGCGAGCTCGGATCACGAATCTGCGCTTCGACATTGGTCGACTGATAGCCGTAGATAGGGTCCATGATCGGCGCCAGATAAAGGCGCTGCGGGTCCGCGCGCGAGAATCCGGCGTTGCGGTCGGGGCTCCACTGCATCGGAGTGCGTACGCCGTTGCGGTCGCCGATGAAGACGTTGTCGCCCATGCCGATCTCGTCGCCGTAATAAAGAATGGGCGATCCCGGCATGGACAACAGCAGGCTGTTCATGAGCTTGATTCGATCGTGATCATTTTCCATCAAGGTCGACAGGCGCCGTCGAATGCCGAGATTGATGCGCGCGCGCACGTCGGAGGCATACGTGGTGTACATATAATCGCGCTCTTTGCTGGTCACCATTTCCAGCGTGAGTTCATCGTGATTGCGCAAAAATATCGCCCACTGGCAAGTGTCCGGTATGTCCGGCGTCTGTTGCATTATCTCGGTGATAGGGTAGCGGTCTTCCTGGGCGATCGACATGTAAATGCGCGGCATGAGCGGGAAGTGATAGGCCATATGGCACTCATCGCCATCGCCGAAATATTCGCGCACGTCCTCCGGCCACTGATTCGCTTCGGCCAGCAGGAATCTATTCTTGTAGCTCGCGTCGATCGCGGCGCGCAGCTGTTTGATCACTTCATGGGTCTCGCGAAGATTTTCGTTATTGGTGCCTTCGCGCTCGACCAAGTACGGAATCGCGTCGAGCCGAAAGCCGTCGACGCCCATGTCGAGCCAAAAACGCATGATTTGCAGCACGGCGTCCAAGACCAGCGGATTGTCGAAATTCACATCGGGTTGATGGCTGAAGAAGCGGTGCCAGAAGAAAGCCTTCGCGACCGGGTCCCAGGTCCAGTTCGAACTCTCGGTGTCGATAAAAATGATTCGCGTGCCGAGGTATTTCTGATCGGTATCGCTCCACACGTAGAAATCACGCTCGGGCGAGCCCGCGGGCGCTCTGCGTGCGGTTTGAAACCATGGATGCTGATCGGAGGTGTGATTGATGATAAGTTCGGTGACCACCTTCAATCCGAGCCGGTGGGCTTCGAGAAGCATGGCGCGAAAATCGTCGAGCGAACCGTACTGAGGATGGATGTTCGTGTAGTCCGAAATATCGTAGCCGTCGTCTTTCAGCGGGGACGGGTAGAACGGCATCAGCCAGATGGTATTGACGCCCAGATCACGGATGTACGCAAGCTTGGACGTCAACCCTTGAAAGTCACCTATACCATCGTCGTTCGAGTCGAAGAACGACTTGACGTTGAGCTGGTAGATGACGGCGTCTTTGTACCAGAGAGGATCGTCTACGATCAGCCCCGAGGGCGCAGCGGACTCTAGTACGGGCGATTGGACGTCGTTCATTGGCTCGCATTACAGAAAGTAGTCGAAGTCCCGCTCGCTGCGTAGATGCCGGCGCAGCCTGAACACATGAGCGGGCATGCGCTGCGGATCAAGGATCACGTAATTTCTCCGGCCGCGCCATTGATAGCGCTGATCGCTCAAGAGGTCGTGCACTTGATAGGTCCGCTCCGCATCGATTTCGAGCGCGTCGAGATCGAGCTCGAGCCATCCGGACTGCGTATTGTACGGATCGAGATTCACCACCGTCAGCACCGTATTCTCGGAAGAAGGATCGTGTTTGACGTACGCGATCAACTGATCGTTATCGATGGTGCAAAAGCTCAAGCCGCGGTCGGATTGAAGCGCCGGATTGTCGCGGCGAACGCGGTTGAGGCGTTCGATCAACGGCCATAGGCTGTCCGGGCGGTCGAGGGGCCAATGGCGAAGCTGATATTTTTCGGAGTCGCGGTATTCCTCGCTCCCCGGTTCGCGGGCGGTACTCTCCATCAATTCGTACGCCGGCCCGTAAATTCCATAATTGGCGGACAATGTCGCCGCCAGCACCAGCCGGGCCGCGAACACGGCACGCCTGCCGGACTGCAGCGCTTCGTGAAGGATATCGGGCGTATTCGGCCACACATTTGGACGAAAGTACTCTCGTCCGGGCGCGCTGCCCAGCTCGGTGAAGTATTGGGTGAGTTCTTGCTTGGAGGTGCGCCACGTAAAATACGTGTAGGACTGGGTGAAGCCCAGCTTGGCCAGTCGGTGCATCACCTTGGGCCGCGTGAATGCCTCGGCGAGAAAAATGACGTCGGGCTGGACGCGCTTTATTTCGCCGATTGCCCACTCCCAAAACGCAAATGCCTTGGTATGCGGGTTGTCGACGCGGAAAATCCGCACTCCTTGCGCAATCCAGTAATCCATGACGCTCTTGAGTTCGTCCCATAAGCCGCGCCAATTGTCGCTCTCGAAATCGAAGGGATAGATGTCCTGATACTTCTTGGGCGGGTTCTCGGCGTATTGCACGCTGCCGTCGGGCCGATGCTTGAACCACTCGGGGTGCGAGCGCACATACGGATGATCGGGAGCACACTGAAAAGCAATATCGAGCGCGATCTCGATGCCGAACTCCCGCGCTTGCCGAATGAGATCCTTGAAATCATCCAAATCACCCAACTGAGGCAGGATGTCTTTGTGGCCGCCTTCAGCGGAGCCGATCGCCCAGGGGCTGCCGACGTCGTCGGCGTCGGCATTGAGGGCATTGTTGGCGCCCTTGCGGTTGATCCGGCCAATCGGGTGGATGGGCGGTAGATACAACACGTCGAAACCCATGCGCGCCACATAAGGCAAGCGGGCCTGCACGTCACGGAAGGTGCCGTGCCGCCCCGGTTCAGCGGCAGCCGACCGGGGAAACAATTCGTACCAGCTGCTGAACTGCGCTCGTTTACGGTCGGCGATCAGTTCGAGGACGGCGCTCGCGGCGAAGCGGCGGTCAGCGTAGCGCGCCACGATCGACGCGCGCACCGGATCGAGCGCCACCGCCTTCATTGCGGCAGCGTCCGGGTGGCTGCGCTCATCGTCAGCGGTTTCGCGCAGGAGTTTGGCCCAACTCGAGAGGGCCGCGCCGTCGTCGGCGCCGGCCCGCCCCGCGGCGGCGTCGATTAACCCGGCGCCGACTTTCAAGGCGATCCGGATGTCATCTCGATCGTCGCGCGCCCCGAGTTCGCGGCGCCAAGATTCAAAATGATCCACCCAGGCCGTTACGGTGTACCGATAGCGCCCCGGGACAGGCGGAGTGAACTCGGCCGTCCACACGTCATTCACCTGCGCCGTCATGTCGACTTCGTAAATGTCATCATCGTTGACGGCCTGCCAACGCAGCACCGCCCGCAGCTTGTCGTGTCCGTCCGTGAAGCAATGCGCTTCGACGTGGACAGGCTCACCCGCGACGCGCTTGACTGGGAATTTACCGCCGTCGACCACCGGCAGGACCGCGTCAACCACCGCGCGCACGCGGCCCTCTTGGATCGCTGCCGTCGTTGATGGAGCACCGGGCGCGAGAGAATGAATTGCGGCCGCTCCCTTAGTACCCTTAGCGCGCCCCCACGGTTCCACGACTTCGCGCGGTTCCTGCACTTTCCCCTTATTGACCGTGCCTTTTTGCTTTTTCTCAGCCATTGCCGTCCCAGCGCAACATGATGGTGGCAAGCGGCGGTATGCTCAGGTTGAGCGAGTCGGTGCGTCCGTGGGCGCCGACCGGGACAGACTCGACGCCGCCCAGATTGCCCCAGCCGGAGCCGCCGAATTCGCGCGCGTCGCTGTTGAGAATCTCACGCCATACGCCGCGGGCGGGAATGCCGAGCAAGAAATTCTGGCGCGGTACCGGCGTGAAGTTGGTCACCACCAGCACGGGCGGGCCGCCCGCGCTTTTGCGCACGAACGCGGTTATGCTCATTTCGGCATTCCCCGCATCGATCCATTCAAATCCGTCGGAGGAAAAATCGATTTCGTGAAGGGAGCGCTCGCTGCGGTAGACACGGTTCAAATTTCGCATCCAGTGTTGAAGGCCGGCGTGCTCGGGAAATGCCGTTACCCACCATTCAAGTTCTCCCTCGTGGGTCCATTCGCGCCGCTGTCCGAACTCGCCGCCCATGAACAAGAGTTTTTTGCCGGGATGGCCCCACATGTAGCCGTACAGCGCACGCAGATTGGCGAACATCTGCCAATCGTCGCCGGGCATCTTTCCGATCAACGAGCCCTTGCCGTACACCACTTCGTCATGCGAAAGCGGCAATACGAAATTTTCGTTGAACGCATAGATCAGTGAAAACGTCAGCTCTCCATGGTGGAACTTGCGAAAAACCGGATCCTGCTTCGCGTATTCGAGGGTATCGTGCATCCAGCCCATGTTCCATTTCAAGCCAAAACCAAGGCCGCCCATACTGGTCGGGCGCGAGACCATGGGCCACGCCGTCGATTCTTCCGCGATCATCGTTGCATCGGGGTGATCTCGATACACGGCCTCATTCAACGTGCGCAGAAACTCAATCGCTTCCAGATTCTCTCTGCCGCCGAAGCGGTTCGGGATCCATTCACCTTCCTTGCGAGCGTAGTCGAGATACAGCATCGACGCCACCGCATCCACGCGTATGCCGTCTATGTGATATTTCTCGAACCAGAACAGCGCGGATGAAATCAGAAAGCTGCGCACCTCGTTGCGGCCGTAATTGAAAATGGCCGAATTCCACTCCGGATGAAATCCTTGGCGCGGATCCGAATGCTCGTACAAGTGAGTGCCGTCGAAATATACCAAACCATGTGCGTCATTCGGGAAATGCGAGGGCACCCAGTCGAGGATCACGCCGATACCCTTTTGATGGAGATGATCGACGAAATACATCAGATCCTGCGGGGTTCCATAGCGCGCGGTAGGCGCGAAATATCCGGTCGTTTGGTATCCCCACGAACCGTAGAACGGATGTTCAGTGATGGGCATCAGCTCTACGTGCGTAAACCCCAAGTCTTGCAGGTAGTCGGCCAGCGCATGCGCGAGTTCGCGGTAGCTCAAGAATGCGCCATCTTTGCGGCGCCAGGAACCTAAGTGCGCCTCGTAGATCGCCATGGGCGCACCGAGTCCGTTGCGCGTGCCTCGAGATTCCATCCACGCGCCGTCCAGCCACTCGTAATCGAGTGTCCACGCGCGAGAGGCGGTGGCAGGCGGAAGTTCACTAAAAAAGCCCACAGGGTCAGCCTTCTCCAGAATACGGCCTCCCTCGCGGGACGTGATCCGGTACTTATAGGCATGCCCGTGCTGTACGCCCTGCAGCGTTCCCTCCCAGATTCCGGAGCCATCGGGCCGCGAAGTCAGGCAATTCGCCGTTGGATCCCAGCCGTTCCATTCCCCGATCACTGACACCGCGGAAGCATTCGGCGCCCAGACGGCGAAGCTGACCCCGGCGCCCTTGTCCAAGAAGTGACACCCCAGCATGCGATGCAGGTTCGCAAGGGTTCCCTCGCGGAACAGATAAACGTCCTGTTCACTCGGCACGGTTCAACCCATCCTGTCGTTGTACGGCACGCGTCGACGCATAGGCACTCCAGTGACTGTGAAAACAAGGGCGCACCGTTACCGCTCCGGTCCCGGCGGCGGGGGTAAACGGTCCGGCAATGCACCCGTTAGCGTACGCCCTATATCCTGCCCCTTCCGCGCAATTGCGTGTAGGAGTCGACTGGCCTTGCGGCATCAATGACATGATATCCGAGCCCCGGTACCATGTGAGCAAGGGTTGAAAGGTACGATCACAACACGACATGAGTCAACATCGCAAAATCGCGCTGGTCACCGGCGCCGGCAGCGGAATCGGCTGCGGTTGCGCACGAGCCCTGCTCGCCGCCGGCTGGCATGTGATTTTTTCGGGTCGCCGCCTGCACGCTCTCGAGTCAGCCATGGAAACGTCCGGCGCTACGGCAGATCGCGCGGTTGCCATCGCTGCCGATGTGACTCAGGAAGAATCCGTCGCGGCACTGTTCAAGCAAATTCGCGACCGTTTCGGCCGGCTTGACCTGTTGTTCAACAATGCCGGCACGAGCTCTCAAGCCGCGTTGCCGGACGAGGTGGCGACGAGCGCGTGGCGGCAGACGGTCGACACCAACCTGAACGGGGCGTTTTTCTGCCTGGCCGCCGCATTCAAGCTGATGCGGGAGCAGAGCCCGAGAGGCGGCCGGATCATCAATAACGGATCCATTTCCGCCCATGTACCGAGACCCAAATCGATTGCGTATACGGCGACCAAGCACGCCATCACCGGTTTGACCCGCGCCGCGGCCCTCGATGGGCGCGCATTCGACATCGCGGTCGGCCAGATCGATATCGGCAACGTGGTGAGCGATATGACCGCTCAGATGACGGGCGGCGTTCCTCAGGCCGACGGCAGTTCCAAGCCTGAAGCCCGTATGGACCTATCCGCGGTCACCGAAACCTTCATGGCGATGGCCAATTTGCCGTTGTCGGCCAACGTATTGTTCATGACCGTCATGGCGACGCAGATGCCGTATGTCGGCCGCGGTTGATCCACGAATTAGCTTGGTCCAAATTTTCGAGTGAGCATGGCTTGATGCCGATCGTGCAGGGTCGATAGTTCGTCTTTGCACTCTTGCGGAATAGAGGTGAGTTCGTCCCAGTCTCGATTCGCATTGTATTTGGCGCGAATCGAGTCCAATTCCGTTTTGTACTCCCGATATTCTTGCTCGTCGGCCGCGGCTTGCGCGGCTTGCGCGCTTTTCTTCTTGTACTCAGCCAGGAATTTCAACGTTGCCCAGGTCAAATAATAGAGAATCCCGGCGCCGACCGCTACCAACTCGATGGTGCCGGCCTTGCCCGGGAAAAGCTGGATTAAAACCACGACCAACAAAAGTACGACCAAGAATCTTGTCCGGTTCACACCCCTAAGCTACCCCAATCCAGCTTGCGTTTGCACGCATTTTGGTCTATCCCGTTTTCTTCAACAGTTCCGCAATTTGCCGCTGCGATTCAGACCAATCTTGCCGCAGTTGCGCCAAGCGTTCGGCTTTGTGGCTGGCGTCCCCCAGTTCCACGCTCGTCGCGGTTGCGGCCAGCCGCCGGGCGAGAATATTCGCCGACGCGCCTCTGAGTTGGTGCGCCAGCCGCTTGAGGAGCGCCGGATCCTGATCCGCACATTGCTCGATTTGGTTCATCAGGCCGCCCGCGGATTCGAGAAATGTCGCGAGTAGTTCATCGATGAACGCCGGGTCGTTGCCGACAATCTCACGCAGTCCGAGAATGTCGAAAATTTCTTGATTCGATTCACTCGTCGCGGCAGGCGCGGTACTCGGCACTCGAGCGAATGCACCGAGAAGGACCTCGCGCAGGCGGCGGCGATCAATGGGCTTTGTAATGTAGTCGTTCATGCCGGCGGCGAGACATTGTTCGCGATCCCCTGCCAAGGCGTTCGCCGTCATCGCGATGACGGGTACCTCGGGGTTGAGAACGCCGCTATCCTTGCATCGTAACAGGCGGGTCGCTTCGTAGCCGTCCATCTCCGGCATCTGGCAATCCATCAGGACGGCATCAAATGCCTGCAGACGCAGTTTCTCCATGGCCTCGGCGCCGTTCCAAGCCTGCGCAACCGTGACCCCGAGCAGATTCAATTGGCGAACCCCCAGTTTTTGATTCACCGTATTGTCATCGACCAGCAAGATATGCCGACCGGCGAAATCCTTCGAGCTATCGTCGGTGCTCAGGGTTTGCGGCGGTGCTCCGCCGAGCAATTCGGCGAGCACCCGCAATAGTGCATCTCGTTTGATCGGTTTTGCGATCGCGCGGTCAAAGGGATCGTCTCCAACCGACGCAAGACGGTTCGTCAGAGAACTCAAGAGCACTAACCGGCAATTGTGGCCGCTGTCCCGCCGGCGGATTTCACGTCCCAGCCAAAAGCCGTCGTGATCCGGCAGTTGATGATCCAGAATCGCGACCGCCGGAACGCATCCGGCTGCCGCCAGGTCCGTCCACCTCTGCAGGCCTTCCGCCGCGCCGCCGGCGGTCGTGACGGTCACGCCCCAATTTGTCAGCTGCGCCGCGAGTATCCGCAAGTTCACCGGGTGATCGTCGACGATCAGCGCATGGACGGGCGAGGCGAACGATAGCGAAGTCCCAAGCCCGTGTCCGGCACTCGGCTCCAGGATCACTTGGAAGCGGAATGTGGATCCTTGACCGGGTGTGCTGCTGACGCCAATGGTGCCACCCATGGCCTCTATCAGACGGCGGCAGATCGAAAGGCCAAGACCCGTTCCTCCGTGCCGACGGGTGGTCGAGACGTCAGCCTGGGTGAACGGCGTGAACAGCTTGTGGATTTGGTCCGACGCAATGCCGATACCGCAGTCTTGGACGGTGAAATCAAGCCCGAGCCGCCCATCGGGCGCCGGCGCGGGCGCCACCGCGACGGTTACATCTCCGACTTCGCTGAATTTCACGGCATTGCTCAGCAAGTTCAGCAGTATCTGGCGCAACCGGGCCGGGTCCCCGCGAAAGGAGAGGGGGCAAGTCAAATCGACGTCAACCAGCAATTCGACTCCCTTCTCGGCCGCCTTCAGTGCAACAGCGTCCACCGCCTCGTCGATCACACAGCGCAAATCAAAATCGATGCATTCAAGATCGACATGACCTGCCTCGATTTTCGATAAGTCCAGAATGTCATTGACGATCGCGAGGAGCGCTTCGCCGCTCGAACGCGCGATGTCGGCGTACTCGCGTTGTTCTGAATCAAGCTTGGTATCGAGCAGCAGTCCGGTCATTCCGATCATGCCGTTGAGCGGCGTGCGAATCTCGTGACTCATGTTGGCAAGAAACGCGCCCTTGGTGCGGTTCGCCGCTTCCGCCGCCTCCTTCGCTGCGCGTAGCGCATCTGCTGCGGTGCGGGCTTCCGTCACGTCGGATTCGATGATGATGTAGGCGGCGGCTCGCCCCGCTTCATCGGTCATGGGCCGGCAGTCGATCGATCCCCAATACATGTGCCCGTCGGCGCGGTAGCGGATCAACTCCGTATGAAATCCTCGGCCGCCCTCTACGTCTTTCGACAGGCCGGCGACAACCGCTGCATCCGTGCGGCCAATCGCTTGCTCGGCCCGATAGCCGGTTATGCGCACGTAACCGGCATTGACCCATTCTATTCGGCCGTTGACGTCGGTGATCGCGACCGAATTGTGGATGGTCTCCGCCACTGCCGCGAGCCGCTGCCGCTCCTGCGCCGCAGCGTCCACAGTTGTCCACTCGCGCTGCAACCGGCGAATAATGGGTTCAAGGACTGCGACCACGATGACCGCGGTCGTTCCGATCAGGAGTAGCGACCACCAAAAGACTCGCCGCCGCTGGGCGACGGTAACCTCCGCCAGACGTTGCGAAAAGTCAGCCACCCATCGATCAGCGGCGACGAGGTAGGCCTCCAGAGCGGCCTCGAGCAACCCGCCGCGTTCGACTGCTTGGTTGCCGCTGCCGGCCGCGAGAAGGCGGACCAACTCGGCGATCTTTCGCTGCTGTATCTTCAACAGGGCGAAGCCGCTGCACAAAGGATCGCTTGCGGAGCAGATTGGCCGCAAATGATTCTCGACCGAATCTTGCTGGTCCGCCCATTCCGCCAGCGCCACCTCGACCTGCAGCCGCGAAAATTGCTGCGGGGCGAGCGATTTTAGAAGCGCTCGTTGCACCACGCGCGCCGCAAGAAAACGCTGGCGGCCGGCGCCGTTTACCATGCCGGCATGATAGGCATCCATACCGAGCAACTCACGCACCTGCCAGCCGGCGGCCGCCAAACAACCGGCAACGGTCAGCAGCACGACCAAATATCCGGCCCGCATGCGCCGACCCAGGGTGTGGGCCGCGGAAGTCATCTTCTTAATGTCATGGACGTGGATCCAAGAGCTGAGTGACTATTATCGTCGGCCAAAGCGCGAGAATCTGAAGTCGTTCGCGCCCCAAAAGTGTGCTGGGGATCGCCCTTCGGGCGCTCAACTTGGCCTATGGCCAAGTTCCGTTACACGGCGTGTCAGAACCCGGTTGTTTGTTTGTCGCGGGTTCGAATTGGCGCCGCGAGGCTATCGATGCCGTATAGCGCGGAACGGAACTTGTAAAATTGGTGCCGGCTGCAGGATTCGAACCCGCGACCTACGGTTTACAAAACCGTTGCACTACCACTGTGCTAAGCCGGCAATCCGAGTGGGATTATAGCCGACTGAGCGCTCCGTAAGACCCCCTGCGTCAGGTTCCGTGGCCGAAGGACTGCGCGCCATTGGCCGATGATCGTAAACGCGCCGGCTGTGGCGGCAGCTCGTGCGCGGGAACCGCGCCGCTGTGAAGCTCAGGGTTGGCCGAATCCGGCTCACCCTCCGACGAGTAGCCGACGGCGACGCCCATAATCAACACCGCAACGGCGGTTAAAATCCAGGGGAGTAGGTCTGATCCGGCGCGGTCATTCATTTTGGGATTTCAACGCAAAGCGAGTCGGCGCACTTCGACTTGGATCACAAATTGGTGTACGGGCGCCGGACAACTCGCTGGAACACAAATCGGACCAGGAAACTTGACGGGTTGAGGTTGACGCCCGGTGTACCCGAAAAAGTCTTGCCCCGCTGCGGCGGAACGGCGCGCTGCCACTCTTGTTCGGCCTGACGCGCACTCTCGGCGTTGCGCCGTTAGACAACCTTGGGCGATGGCGGCGCCGTCAGCCACCACGCGATGACGGCCGCGATGAGAAGCAGCGTGAGTAATGCGGCCGATATTCTCCGGACCACTATCAGCGCCAGCTGCCGACCGCAGCCCGAGCCGCTTGATTGAGCGGGCGAGCAACGAGACCGCTCTGAGAGACCTTGATCTCGTACAGCGCGCCGTCCGCCATGGGCAAGTACGTCGCGGTGCCGTAGAGCGCGTCGATCCACGGCACCCAGGAATGATACCGATGTATCAGATCCCACAGGTCCACCCGGTCCGGCTGGTTCAAGGGATATACCGTGCGCGGCAGGCTGCGTTCATCCTCGATGCTCGAGTAGCGGCCGCTAATTCGATCCAAACGATACGCCGCGTCAAATCCCACCAGATTGGCCAGCGTCTGCCATTTTAGGACTCGCGCGTCGACCTGCCATTCGTCGCCACGCAGGGCGAAATCCGCGCGCTCCCCGGAAGGGAAGGTGAATACGCCGTTGAACTGGTGATAGCCGACGCGAGCGAACTGCAGCTCTCCAGCCGGTTGTTCGGCGCTCAATCGCTGATAGGTGCGCAGATTCGCGGCGACAAGTAAGGCGCAGGCCGCCATCAGGAAAAGTGCGAGGGATGTAAAGCCGCTAAGCAGGCCGCCGACGACGCGGCGCCTGCGCATGCTGCGGACCGCAGCGATCAAGAAGAGAACAGCGGTAAGCCCGAAGACGACGATCAGTGCATTGAATGTCATGGGCGTAGGTTAACGGGAGCCGGAACCGAGCCTCATGGGACTAACAAAACACTTAGCTCGGTCCCGGTGTCTCGTTGCAGACGACCTATTGTTTGCTGCGATCGTGATCATTTGCAAGCACTGTCTCACATATGACGCAAACTTAAGCGCTCTGGCCGGCCGCCGGGTCAGCGTCCGTCGCATCGATGCGATGCCGCCGCGGGTCGCGCGAATCGAACCGGGCCGGCGCGGCCGACTGTGGAACTTACCCCGGCTCAGGCTTAATATCGCTGTCCTCCGGTCAAGGTCTGTCCGGCGGAAGGCCCCCAAATTCTTTGTCGGCATCGCGAGAAGAGCTTCGCGCGAGTCTCGCGCCAATGTGCAGAGCGTCGGTGCACGACCGAATCCGGCATCAGATGCGCCCAAGAGGTTGTCTAGGTAATGTGGATCGTTCAAGTTGCGCTGCGGCGGCCATACACGTTTCTGGTGATGGCGCTGCTGATTCTCCTCGCGACACCGCTGGTTTTGTTCAAGATGCCTACAGACATCTTCCCGGAGATCAACATTCCGGTGATCAGCGTCGTCTGGAGCTATGGGGGGTTGTCGGCCCAGGAAGTAGGCAGCCGTATCACGGCCGTCAACGAGCGTAGCCTGACTACCACCGTCAACGACATCGAGCACATTGAATCGCAGTCTTTGGCCGGTATCGCGGTCATCAAGATTTTCTTTCAACCCAACGTCGATATTCCGACCGCGATCGCGCAGGTGGTCGCGATCGAGCAGGCGCAATTGCGTGCGATGCCGCCGGGCATTCTGCCGCCGTTGATAATCAAATATTCGGCGTCCAGCATACCGGTCATTCAACTGGGACTGTCCAGCCCAACCATGACGGAGCAGGCAGTATTCGATGCGGCGGTGAACTTTCTGCGCCCACGCCTGGTGACCATCCCCGGCGTCGCGATTCCTTGGCCATACGGAGGCAAACAGCGGGTCGTCTCGGTCGATCTCGACACCAATGCGTTGCTCGCCAGGGGATTGACGCCGACCGACGTGCTCAGCGCGGTGAACACGCAGAATCTGGTGCTGCCGTCCGGTACGGCGAAGATCGGCAGCACCGAGTACGTACTCGCCACGAACGGCTCGCCCGACACGATTGCGGGGCTCAACGGCATTCCGGTCGCAACGCGCAACGGCGCAACCACCTATCTGTCGGAAGTCGCACACGTACGCGACGGATTTTCGCCGCAGACGAACATCGTGCGCCAGAACGGCGAACGCGGCGTTTTGCTCTCCATCATCAAAAACGGTGGCGCGTCGACGCTCGACATCGTCAGCGGGATCTTCGCGCAGCTGCCCATCGCTTCGCAGATCTTGCCCAAGGAAATAAAGATAACGCCGCTGTTCGATCAGTCGGGATTCGTGCGCGCCGCCATTCGCGGCGTGGTCCAGGAGGCCCTGATTGCCGCGGCGCTCACCGCGGCCTTGATCCTGCTGTTTCTCGGTAATTGGCGCAGCACCTGCATCATTGCCGTTTCCATACCGCTATCCATCCTATCGTCCATCATCGCCCTGTATCTCATGGGCGAGACTCTGAATATCATGACCCTGGGAGGCCTCGCGCTCGCGGTGGGTATCTTGGTCGACGATGCAACGGTAACCATCGAGAACATCGAACGCCACATGCATCTCGGTTCCGATCTTCACAAGGCCATCTTGGACGGCGCCGGGGAAATCGCCGTCCCGGCCTTGGTTTCCACCCTGTGCATCTGCATCGTGTTCGTACCCATGTTCTTTCTTTCGGGCGTCGCGCGTTTTCTGTTCGCGCCGCTCGCCGAGGCTGTGGTATTCGCGATGATGGCCTCCTACGTGCTGTCGCGTACGCTCGTCCCCACCTTGGTGATGCTGATGATGGACCGCGGCGCGCCCGATGCGGCCGCTCCCGTTAGCCTGCTGAAGCGCCTGAATCGCGCTTTCGACGCGCAATTCGAGAAGCTGCGCGGCGCCTACACGGTCATCCTCGGTGCTGTGTTGGCGAAGCGGCGCTTATTCGCCGCCATTTTCTCAGTTTTTTGTGTGCTGTCGTGCGGGTTGGTATTCATCCTTGGCCGTGATTTCTTTCCAAGCGTCGACGCCGGCCAGATCCGCCTGCACATGCGATTGCCCACCGGGACGCGGATCGAGGAAACCGCGCGGGTTGCGGATGAGGTCGAGGGCGCCATACGCACCATCATTCCGCCACGAGACCTGAGAACCATTCTGGACAACTTGGGCGTGCCCAACAGCGGCATCAATCTGTCCTACAGCAATGCCGGCACGATATCCACGTTGGACGGCGAAATTCAGGTTTCCCTCAACGAAGCTCATCGACCCACCGTGTTCTACGTCGAGGAAATGCGTCGCGAGCTGCCCAAGCGGTTTCCCGGGGTGGAATTCTTCTTTCAACCCGCCGATATGGTGACGCAGATCCTGAACTTCGGGCTACCCGCGGCGCTCGACGTGCAGATTACCGGTGCGGATGTGCGCGGCAACTATGAAATCGCCGCCAAGTTGATGAAGCAAATCCAAAGGGTGCCCGGAACGGTCGATACGCATATTCATCAGCGATTGGATCTACCGACGCTGTCGTTGCGCATGGACCGCAGTCAAATGCAGCAGCTCGGCTTGAGCGCATCGGACGTGACGCAGGATTTATTGGTGTCGACCTCCGGGACCACGCAAACATCGCCGGGGTTTTGGCTAAATCCGGCCAATAACGTGGTGTACAACCTGGCGGTCCAGTCCCCGCAATACGCGGTGAACAGCCTGGATGCCATTTTGCGCACTCCCGTGCGCAGCGCCGCAGGGAGCGCTCCGCAAATGCTGAGCAATCTCGTCAGCGTCGCACCGGCGAAGCAGCTCGCCGTAGCCTCCCGCTATAACTTGGCGCCGGCCACCGATATCTACGTCAGCGTGCAGGGCCGCGATCTGGGCAACGTGGCGGGCAAGATCGGAGCGCTGGTCGACACCTTGCGGCCGGCGTTGCCGCGCGGCGCCGAGATCGCCATTCGGGGTCAAGCACAGACCATGTCCGCTTCGTTCATTCAGTTGGGCATAGGGCTCATCATGGCGATCGTCATGGTGTATCTATTGATCGTCGTCAATTTCCAGTCCTGGGCGGACGCCTTCATCATCGTCACGGCCCTCCCCGCGGCCCTTGCGGGAATTTGCTGGATGTTGATGCTGACCGGCACCACGCTGAGCGTGCCTGCGTTGACCGGTGCCATCATGACGATGGGCGTCGCGACCGCAAACAGTATCTTGATCGTGTCGTTCGCCCGCCAACGCATGGATGAGGGGCTCGATTCCATCCAGTCCGCACTCGATGCGGGCACTACTCGAATCAGGCCCGTATTGATGACCGCGCTGGCGATGATCATAGGCATGATTCCGATGGCACTGGGCTTGGGCGAAGGCGCCGAGCAAAACGCTCCGCTGGGCCGCGCCGTCATCGGCGGCTTGTTATTCGCCACTGTTTCCACATTATTGTTCGTGCCGGTGGTGTTCGCCGGCATCCACAGACGCCTCGCTCAGCGCAAAAATGCGCATTCCCGCAGGGCCGTTCCGAGTGCAGAAGGAAATTCGTCGCATGTCTGACGCAATGTCCGCAACGTCCCCCAGGATCGTGAAACGCGCCAAGTATGCTGCCACCTGCATCGCCGCCGTTTTGTTGGCGGGCGCCATCGTCGTTCTGGTACTTCGTGGCTTTCATGCGCGCGCGCTGGAGAGAGCCACCGAGCTGCACGCGAAACAGTACGTTGCGACGACGTCACCCAGGGCTAACAGCGAGGGTCTGCCGGTCACGCTGCCGGGGACGCTGCAGGGCGTCATCGAGTCGACGGTGTATGCGCGCAGTAGCGGCTACGTAGTGCGCTGGACCAAGGACATCGGCGCGTCGGTGAAGAAGGGCGAACTCCTGGCGCTGATCACTGCTCCGGAAATCGATCAACAATTGAACCAAGCGGAGGCGGCGCACGCACAGAGCGCTGCGAGCGAAGCGTTGGCGAAGAGCACAGCGGTACGCTGGCAAAATTTGCGCGAAAAGGATGCGGTGACTCAGCAAGACTTGGATGAACGATTGAGCTCATACAAGCAAGCACAATCCGACCTTGCCGCCGCCGCGGCCAATGTCTCGCGCTTGCGCAGCATGCAGGGATTCAATAGCGTGGTCGCGCCTTTCGACGGAGTCGTGACCCGACGCAACATCGATGTCGGAGACCTGGTCGATGCCGGCAACAGCGGCACGGGGAGGGCGCTCTTTTCAGTGGCACAGGTCGATCCGCTGCGTCTGTACGTGTACGTGCCGCAAGCCTACGCGCACCAGATCAAGGTCGGCGACGCGGTCACGGTGACCCTGGCGGAGCGCGTGGGCGAACAATACCGGGGCACCATTGCGCGCACTGCCCGAGCCATCGATACCGCGACGCGCACCATGCAAGTGGAAATCCGCGTGCCCAACCCGACCGGCGCTCTCATCGCCGGTTCGTACGTACAGGTCTTGCTGCCGATCAGGGGCGACAACACGGGGTTGGTCGTGCCCACCAATGTGTTGCTATTCAGACCCGAAGGCAGCTACGTCGCAGTCGTGGACGGGCAGGGGCACGTGCACCTTCGGCTGGTGAAGCTAGGAACGGATTTTGGTCCGGCGGTGGAGGTGCTCAGCGGCCTGGACTCGAGCGACCGAATCGTCGTCAATCCGGCGGATTCGCTGGCCGACGGCGACGTCGTGACCTTGGCCGCGCAGCCGAGCCGGGGGTAGTCCCGATGCGCTTGGCTCATTGGCGCGAGCTCACGATGTTCGGTTGGTTCGTCCTCATATCGGCTGCGGGCTGCGCCGTCGGTCCCGACTACCATCGGCCTGCGGCCGAGGTGCCGCCATCGTGGCAACCGGAAGCGCCGTGGCATGAGGCGGAGCCGAGCGATGCGGCGCTCAAGGGCAATTGGTGGGAGTTGTTCCAGGACCCCGCTCTCAATCCATTGGTGGAGAGGGCCTTGCAGACCAATCAAACTCTGCGCGTGGCGGCCGCACGGCTCGATCAGGCACGCAGTCAAGTGACCGTGGCTAAGTCATCGCTTTATCCCGATATCGGTCTTCAAGCGTCCGCGGTCCGGAGCAAGAACTCTGCCAATCGCCCATTGTCCGCCTATACGACTCCCAATCAGTCGACCGTGCAGAACGATTTCACCGTCGGCCCAACCGTCAACTACGAACTCGATCTCTTCGGCCGGGTGCGGCGGCAAGTCGAAGGCTTTCGTGCCGCGGCGGAGCAGGCAGCGGCGGATTTCGAGAACACGCGCTTGATGCTTACCGCGCAGTTGGCCAGCGACTACTTCACGCTGCGCGAGCTCGATGCTGAGATCGATGTGGTCAACCACAGCTTGGATCTCGAGCGAGATGCCCTCAAATTCATTACCTCGCGGCATGATCTTGGATTTGCCACGGGCTTGGACCTGGCGCAGCAGCAGGCCCTAGTACAGAGCAGTGCGGCGCAACTGGAATTGCTGCAGGTGCAGCGTGCGCAAAACGAGCATGCGGTTGCGACGCTCCTTGGCACGCCGGCTCCCGGCTTCAGCATCCGCCCGACGACGGCTCCTGCCTATCTCCCTGCGCTTCCGCTGGGACTGCCCTCCGATTTACTGCAACGCCGGCCCGACGTGGCCTCGGCCGAACGAGCGATGGCCGCGGCCAATGCACGCATCGGCGTCGCGAGTGCGGCCTATTTTCCCACGATCCAGTTGACGCCCTTGGTGCCCAACATCGGTTGGGAGAGTGCTGCGGTGTCTTCATTGTTCAACGCACCGAGCCAGCTCTGGGCGGCCGGGCTATCCGCCACTCAGACCTTGTTCGACGCCGGCAGAACAACGGCCAACGTGCACATCGCGGAGGAAGATTATACTGCCGCCGTGGCAACGTATCGGCAGACCGTGCTCAGCGCGATGGAAGAAGTGGAAAACGGAATTACCGGACTGAGTTCCCTCGATCGGGCAGCGACACAGGCCAATGCCAGCGTGGAGAGCGCGCAACGCGCCTTTGACATCGCCAACGAGCGCTACAAAGGCGGAGTGGCCATTTATCTGGACGTGCTCACGGCGCAGCAGACGTTGCTCGGCAATCAGCGGCAAGCGGTGCAGATCCATGGCCAGCAATTTCTGACCGCCGTCTTCTTGGTCAAAGCGCTGGGTGGCGGCTGGCAGGAACTCGAGGGTACCGGTCAGCGCACGCCGGCCGGCAACTAGCTTTTGCGCGCCGGAGTCTTTGACAATGACTCGATCGTAACCGGCGGGGAGAGGGCGTTCGATTGAATGAAGTCGACGCCCAAAGCGGTGAGCCATTCTTGTTCCGCGGCGGTCTCGGTGCGTTTGGCCACGGTATGCATGCCGAGAACCCGAGCCATCTGAACCACGCCGGTGATGGCGGCTTGGGAGAGCTTGTCCGAACGCATCTTGGCCGTGATTTCCGGCGCCAGTTTGACGTAGCGCACGGCCGGCAGCCGCAGCAGATCGAAACACTCGGTGCGCAGCCCAAAATCGTCGAGCACCATGGGACAACCGAGACGATCCAGAGCGGCGGCAACTTCGGCAGCTCGGTCGCCGAGCTTGATGGCCGTCGCTACATCGATTTCAAACCCGATCATTGCCTTCGGCAGTGATGATTTCGCCAGGCACAATCCGACGAATTTGATGAAGTGCTCGTCGTGCAGTGCGGTGGTGGTGAGATTGACCGAAAACATCACCGCCTTGGTCTGCCACACGTCCGGATGATGTACCAGCCATCCGATGAGTTCGGTGACGACACGGCGGTCGATCATGGAACCCAGGCCGTTTTCCACCGCCGCCTTCAGCATTGCGTGGGGCGCCGCATTCGGCGCATCGTCGGATTTGGAGCGAAGCAGCACTTCATAGCGTTTCAGCTGGCTGCCCTTAGTCAACGGAACCAAGCGTTGCACGTGAAGCGCGATTGGGCTGCGGCGCAAAGCTGCGTGCAAGCGGTCGATTTCGGGAGTCACCGTCGGTGCCGGACGTTTTTCCGGCGCGCCGGCTGAAGCCGGTGCGCGCGTGGCCGCCGGCGCCGCAGCCGGCTTGAGCGTGCGCACGGAATCCGCCAGCGACAGCTCAACCGGGGGCGCCATCCGCGCTGGCACCGTTCGCGCGGGTGCCGTGCGCGTGGGCGCGGACACCGTCGGCGCGGACGCGGGCGCAGACCCCGTGCGTGGCGGCGCGGGTCGGGTCTGGGCCGCAACGAGAGCCTGCGGTACGCGCGCCGCAGCGGGCGCAGGCTCGAGGTCGGGCCGCATTCCGGCGAAGTCGGACAATGCGCGTTGCAGCTTGGGCGTCATAAACCTGGCCGCGCCCTTGTCGTCTTGTTTGATGCCCCGAGTATCCATGATCACCATGATCGCGCCGACCATGGCGCGACGCGCGCTCACGGCCCGGAACAGCAGGGCGGACCGTGAATCGCCGAGATCGTAGGCTAGAATCGGCGGCCCACTGGGTTTCGAGAATGCGTCGAACGCCTCGCGGACCGCGTTATGCTCGTCCGGACCCATCGAACTCTCGCTGAGCCACAGCACGTCGCCTTTTTCGTCGTGCAGCGATATGGCGTGAGCGCGGGCGGGTTCCACGGCCGCGCGCACCTTCTGGCAAACGGCATCGAAGTCGACGAGCGGACTTTCCATTGCGCTTAAAGGGTTGCCCTGCTCCATAGATCCAATACTTTTGGGGGAAGCGTGCATATCTACCGTACCGTGACCGATCTTAGTGTGATGGCCTTCGCCAAAATGCGACAGAATGTTCTCGCGCGCGGCCGGTGTGACATATCATCGGCGCCCCTCGTCCCGTCCAACCACATTGTCTGCATCAATGCCACCACCAAAAGCCCGTCAATACCGCTACTACGATTTTGTGATGGCAGCCTACGTCTGCATCCTGCTGTGCTCCAACTTGATCGGCCCCGCCAAGGAAACCTCCATCCAGGTACCCCTCTTCGGCACGGTCACCTTTCTGGCCGGCGTTTTGTTCTTTCCGATCTCGTACATCTTCGGCGATATTTTGACCGAGGTTTATGGGTACGGTCGCGATCGCCGCGTGGTCTGGGCGGGTTTCGGAGCGCTCGTATTTGCCTCCATCATGGCGGCCGTGGTGGTGCACTTGCCGACGTCGGAGAGCTCACTCGCCACCCAAGCGGCAGTCGAGACCGTATTCGGCAACACGCCGCGTATCGTCTTGGCGTCCATCACGGCTTTCCTGTGCGGCACTTTCGTCAACAGTTATGTGCTGGCGAAGATGAAGATCTGGACGCGAGGACGTTGGCTGTGGACACGCATCGTCGGTTCGACCGTCTGCGGCGAACTGGTGGACTCGGTGATCTTTTATTTCGTCGCCTTCTATGGGCGTATGCCGGCGGCTCACTTGGTGGCGATCATGTTCACGCAATATGCGTTGAAAAGCGGCTGGGAGATCGTCGCGGCGCCGCTGACTTATCGGGTCGTGGCGTTTCTGAAGAGGACGGAGAACGAGGATTACTACGACATAGACACCAATTTCACTCCATTCTCTTTGAAGACCTGATCGAGGGATTGAGCGGGCCCAATCGGGCGGCCACTCAATTGGTCGCCGCCCTGCCACAATTTGCCACTACGGGCCCTTAAGGCAGCCCGAATATCGGTTTGAAATGGCTCTCACAAAGGCGGCGAAGGTCGTCGCTTGAGGTGGTGAAAACTTCGGTGAGGAGCTGTCATGAGAACTGCATATTCCAAGATCGTTTGGACAGTGGGGTTGATGGGCATAGGCGCGGCGGCGTTGGCGGGCGAGCCCAAGACCGCGCCCCCCCATGAGCCGGTCGGATTCATTACGGGCGGAGTGATCGGCGGGTTTGCCGCGGGTCCGGTGGGTGCGGTCATCGGGGCGGGGATTGGCACCTGGCTCGGCAACCGTGTGCATCGCGCCGGCGAGGCAACCAAGGCGGAGGCCCAGGTGGCGGCGCTGCAGACCGACAAGTCGCAGTTGCAGAGCGAGAAAGCGGCTATGGCGGTCGAAAAGGGCGATTTGTCGGAGACCAATCGGGCCTTGACCGCGCGTCTCGATCAGCTGTCGCACAGCGTCGAGGCGGCGCAAACCGCCAAAGACGAGGCGGCGTGGGACGATGCGGCCAAGGTGCTTGACGGTTTGCAGGGCGACGTGCTGTTTCGGACCGGCAGTGCCGACATTACACCGGAGATGACGCATGGCATTGAGGTGTTGGCGGAGGCGGTCGCCAAATCCCCGGCACTCAAAGTGCGCGTCGA
This sequence comes from Steroidobacteraceae bacterium, assembly GCA_036502605.1. GTDB lineage: Bacteria > Pseudomonadota > Gammaproteobacteria > Steroidobacterales > Steroidobacteraceae > Bog-1198. The sequence goes on along the minus strand of DASXYI010000158.1, from coordinate 40,828 downwards.
CGGGTACGCAGATCCGCGCGGTACGGCGGATACCAACCTTAAGTTGTCGGAGGCACGGGCCAACGCAGTTCGAGACTTGTTTCTCGCCGCCGGAGTGAGCGGCGAGGCACTCGAGATCAATGCGTATGGCAAGAGTCAAAGTGTTGCGGAGGACAACGACGGTTACGCGCTCGAGCGTCGAGTACGTCTGACCTTGCAAGCGCAGGAGCCGGCGGCGGTTGCGCAGACCGATGGCAAGACACCCCCTGGCGGTGTTTCGCCCATGGTGGGCGGGCAGGCGGATGCGCGGCAGGTGAGTGAAAACGAGTAAATGATCGGCCCGGTGTGGGTACATGCCGGGCCGCTCTTGTTTCCTCAGGCGGCCCGTGCCTACGATAGGGTATGAGCGAGCAGCTGAAAATCGTCGTGTTGGACCGCCTTCAAACCGGCGAATCCGCAAATCCCTCTCCGGAGAAAATACTCGCCGGCATTCCGCGGACGCGAGTGTCAAATCAATATGCCGACGGCAGCCAGCAATTTTTCTGCGGTGTCTGGAGCAGCACCAGCGGCAAGTGGCGGATACGCTATACGGAGCACGAGTTATGCGTGCTCTTTGAGGGCCGTGTGCGCATCGAGTCGATCAGCGGCGAGAGGCACGAATTCAGGGCGGGCGACGCGTTTGTCATACCCGCCGGGTTCGAAGGGATTTGGGAAGTGGTCGAACCCTGCAAGAAGTGGTACGCGGTTTTCGAGCGCCAGCCGTAGTTGACACAGCCCATGCCCGCCGACCGGTACCCAGGCGCCGCAAGTGGTGATCGACGGCCGTACCAGTCCGGTGCCGGCCGGAACTGCGGCGGTACGCCGCTTATACGCCGCCGGCGCGCCTCGTGCCGCGCGCTAGGCCGCCTCGCGAATCACCGCTCCCAGGGTCTCGACGATGCGTCCGATTTGTTTCGGCTCGATGATCAACGGCGGCGACAAGGCGATCACGTCGCCGGCCTGGCGCACCATGACGCCGCGCTCGAAGCACTTGGCGAACACATCGAAACCACGAGCCCCGGGTTTATCCGCGCGCGGCTCCAGCTCGACGGCGCCAATCAGGCCGTAATTGCGTACGTCGATGACATGCGGCACGCCGCGCAGTGAATGCACTGCGTCTTCCCATTGCGGGGCGAGCGTTGCGGCACGCGTCAGCAATCCTTCCTTGGTATAGATGTCGAGCGTCGCCAGTGCGGCCGCGCAGGCAACCGGATGCGCCGAGTAGGTATACCCGTGAAACAGTTCGATCGTGTTTTCCGGACCTTGCATGAACGCATCGTAAATCTTGCGCTGCGAGAACACGGCGCCCATGGGAATGGCGCCGTTGGTGAGACCCTTGGCCGTGGTCATGAGGTCGGGTGTCACATCGAACGCCTGGGCGGCGAACGGTCGGCCGACGCGGCCGAATCCGGTGATCACTTCGTCGAATATCAGCAAAATGTCGTGCTTGTCGCAAATCTCGCGCAATCGCCTGAGATAGCCCACCGGCGGCAGCACCACACCCGCGGACCCCGAAATCGGCTCGACGATCACGGCCGCAATGGTCGACGCATCGTGCAGCGCAATCAGGCGTTCCAGCTCATTGGCGAGGTGCGCGCCCCAGTGCGGAAGGCCGCGCGAAAAGGCGTTGTGTCCGAAATCCAAGGTGTGCGGCAGGTGATCCACGCCCGGGAGCATCGATGAACCGTAGAACTTTCGGTTGTTCACCATGCCGCCGACCGACATGCCGCCGAAGCCCACGCCGTGGTAGCCCTTTTCGCGCCCGATGAAGCGTGTGCGCTGGCCGGCGCCGCGCGCGCGATGATAGGCAATGGCAATCTTCAGCGCCGTATCGACCGACTCGGAGCCGGAATTCGTGAAGAACACGCGGTCCATGCCCGGCGGCGCGATCTTGGCAAGCCGATTGGCCAGTTCGAACGCGATGGGATGACCCATTTGAAAAGTGGGAGCGAATTCCATGGTGCTGAGTTGCCGCGTCACCGCCTCGGTGATTTCGCGTCGGCTGTGTCCGGCATTGACGCACCACAGGCCGGAGACGGCGTCGAGCACTTCGCGGCCGTCGGCTGTCCAGTAATGCATACCCTCGGCCCGGGCGAGCATTCGTGGGTTGGCCTTGAACTGCCGGTTGGCCGTGAATGGCATCCAAAATGCGTCGAGATCGCCATGCGACGGGGAGGGGGTGGGCTGAGCATTCATACAAGATCTCCGGTTTTCGAGCAACGCGAGGTGCAGGCCAGCGGTTTAGGTCAGATGATAAGGAAAATCAACACTAAGCTCAATTTTAGCTACCCTTTTGCCGCCAGTGTTTAATATAATGCACACCATGAGCTTGGATGTAGGTGCCCATTTAAAGTCGGTCCGGCAAATGTACGGGCTGTCGCAGCGCGAGTTGGCGAAGCGCGCCGGGGTGACCAACGGCTTGATTTCCCTGATCGAGCAGAACCGAGTGAGTCCGTCGGTAAGTTCGCTCAAGAAGGTACTGGACGGTATCCCGATGGCGCTCGCGGATTTTTTTACCCTGGATCTTGCCGGCAAGCCGCAGGTGTTCTTCCCGCGGGATGATCTCGCGGACATCGGCTCGGGGGCGGTGGAGTTGCGTCTCGTCGGCGGACGCTTGGGCAAGCGCAGCATGTCGATATTGCATGAGCGCTATGCGGCCAATGCCGACACGGGCGATGAAATGTTGACGCATGCGGGCGAAGAGGGCGGCGTGATCGTCAAGGGCAGGATCGAGCTGACGGTCGGCGGTGATTCCCGCGTACTCGCGGCCGGCGACGCGTATTATTTCAAGAGTTCCATTCCGCATCGATTTCGCAATCCCGGACGCGAAGAGTGCGAGCTGGTGAGCGCCAGTTCGCCACCCACGTTCTGATCCCATCCCTTGAGGTAGCATACATCTGATGAGCCTGGTTACCGTAGCCGCAACGCAAATGGCGTGCAGTTGGGACCGCGACGCCAATGTGGCTCGCGCCGAGAAATTGATCCGGGAGGCCGCGGCGCGCGGTGCGAACGTGATCTTGATTCAAGAGTTGTTCGAGACGCCGTATTTTTGCAAGGATCACTCGACGCAGCATTTCGAGCTGGCCAAGCCTCTCGAGGGTCACCCGGCGGTCGAGCATTTCCGCAAGTTAGCCCGCGAGCTGGCTGTGGTGCTGCCCGTCAGCGTGTTCGAGCATGCCAACAACGCATTCTATAACTCGCTGGTGATGGTCGACGCGGATGGATCGGTACTGGGCAGTTACCGCAAGTCGCACATTCCGGAAGGGCCGGGATATCACGAAAAGTACTATTTCTCGCCGGGGGACACCGGGTTCAAGGTATTTGAAACCAAGTTTGCCAAGTTAGGCGTGGCAATCTGTTGGGATCAATGGTTTCCTGAAACCGCACGCTGCATGGCGCTGATGGGCGCGGAGCTTTTATTGTATCCGACGGCGATCGGTTCCGAGCCGCAGGATCCGAGTTTGGATTCCAGCGCGCATTGGCAGCGCACCATGCAGGGTCACGCCGCGGCCAACGTCATGCCGCTGGTGGCGTCGAATCGAGTCGGCACGGAACAGGGCGAAAAATACGCCATGACCTTTTACGGCTCCTCGTTCATTGCCTCCCCGACGGGCGAGAAAGTAGCCGAAGCCGATCGCAGCAGCGAGACGGTGCTCACCGCCACGTTCGACTTGGAAGCGGTGCGCCGCTACCGGCAGGCGTGGGGCGTGTTCCGTGACCGGCGGCCCGATCTCTATTACCCGCTTTTGTCGCTCGATGGACGCGGCTGAGGCCTTCCTTCTTCCGCAAGATTTGGTGTTTGTCGACCTGGAGACGACCGGCGGCAACGCAGCCTATCACCGCATCACCGAGGTCGGCATCGTCCGGATGGAAAGCGGCGAGGTGGTCGAGGAGTGGAGTTCACTCATCAATCCCGAATGCCGCATTCCGCCGTATATCGAGAGCTTCACCGGAATCACCAACGAGATGGTCGCCGGCGCGCCGCGCTTCGCGGAGATCGCCGCGTTGGTGCTCGAAAAGCTGCAGGCGCCGCCGCCATTGAGCCCGGCGCAGCGAGCGCCCATCTTCGTGGCGCACAACGCCCGCTTCGACTATGCCTTCCTGCGCACGGAATTCCGCCGGCTGGATGTGAACTTCTCGGCCAGGGTCTTGTGCACGGTCAAGCTCTCGCGGCGCTTGTTTCCCGAATATCCGCGGCACAACTTGGATGCGGTGATGGAACGCCATCAGTTGAGGTGCACCGAGCGGCATCGAGCGCTGGGCGACGCCCGCGTGCTCGGCGACTTCTGGTCCAAGCTACGGGGCGAGGTGCCCGAGGAGAAGCTTGCCGCGGCGGCGCAAATCGTGCTCGGTGCGAATAAGCTGCCGGCGTACCTGCCGCCGGAATTGGCCGACGAGTTGCCCGAGGGACCGGGTGTGTATCGGTTTTTCGATGGCGACGGAGCGCTTCTCTACATCGGCAGAAGCGCGTCGCTGCGCACGCGTGTGCTTGGCCATTTCGCCGCCGAGCATTCCGACGCCAAAGAACAAAAAAAAGCGCAGCAGGTTCGGCGCATCGATTGGGTGGAGACCGCCGGCGTTCTCGGCGCGCAACTCAAGGAAGCAGAATGGATCAAAGCGCAGAAGCCGCTTTACAACAAGCGAGTCAAATCACAGTCGGACAGCTTCACCTTGCAGCCTTTGGAGCAGGGGTACGGTGTCCAACTCGTCGCCATTGCGGATCTGGACGCCGCAGAGCTCGCCGGTTGTTTCGGCGTGTTTCATTCGCAGAAGGACGGGCGCAAGGCGCTCACCGATATCGCGCGAGCGCATTCGTTATGTCTCAAGATCTTGGGTTTGGAGCACAGCGATTTTGCGACGGGGTCCGTTCAAGGCGCTGACTCCCTGCTCGAGCGAGGCGCGGGATCGTGCGTCGCCTACCAGCTCGGTAAGTGCAAGGGGGCCTGCGTCGGTAAGGAACCTCTCATGCTGCACAACGCACGGCTGCAGATGGCTCTATCGTCGCTGAAACTGAAGCCCTGGCCGTTTCCGGGGCGCGTGGCGCTTCAGGAGGGCCGCTTCGAGTATCACGTTCTCGATCATTGGATGTACCTGGGCACCGCTCGTTTCGAGGAGGAGTTGGCGGAGCTCGCGAGCACGCAGTGGCAGGCGGGTTTCGACGTCGATGTGTACCGCATCCTGGTGCGTTTTTTGGCGAAGAATCCGAAAATCGAGTGGCACGATCTACGCGACGCAACGATTCGCTCGTAAGCGCGCGGGCACGCAGAAGTTTGTCGGTGCGTGATTCCGCTTCAACTACGAAACGAGGTGGATGCGGCAAAGGAAGTCCGAAAAGTCTCCGCCTCGACGCGTATCCAATCCATGAAGGCCCTCGCTCCGGCGAGTTCGCGCACGCGGGCCGGATACACCAACCAGTAGCTGCGTTCGAACAGCATCGGACGGGCGGCGGCAACGAGCGTGCCGCAGTCGATTTCATCCGCCACGAGGGTCCAGCGAGCCAACGCCAGGCCCGCGCCTTGGAGGGCAATGCGAACGACGGCTTGCGAGTCTTCGAACACGGCGCCGCGATATCCGCTCGTTGGGTGGTCCGCGCGGCCATCGAATAGCCATGCGGTCCAAGGCTCGCTGACGCTGTGCACCAGCGGATAGCGCCTGAGGTCGGCGAGCGTGTGCACGGGACCATATTTTGCGTAGAGCGCCGGAGCGCAGACCGGCAGCAGCCATTCGTCCAGCAATTTTTCGCTGTGCACGTTGGTCCAGCCTCCCAAGCCGAAGCGAACGGCCAAGTGAAAATCCTCCCGCACGAAATCGACCGCGTCGGCCGAGGTATGCACGTGTAGGTCCACTTCGGGGTGGGCGAGGCGGAATCGCGAGATCCGCGGCAGCAACCAGAGCTGCAAGAATGAAGCGAGCGTGGTCACTCGCAGCGGCCCCGCCAGGCGATCGAGGCGCACGTCATCGATGGCCCGTTCCAACTCGGCGAGCGACCGCTGGATGCGCGGCAGCAGCGCCGCTCCCTCATTCGTCAGGCGTACCTCCCGGCCATTGCGCCGAAACAGCGGTCGCGCCAAATACTCCTCGAGCGCGCGAATCTGCAGGCTCGCGGCACTCGCCGTTACCCCGAGCGAGTCCGCGGCGCGAGTAAAACTCAGATGCTGGGCGACCGCGACGAACACGCGCAGGCTGCCCAACGGCAGCCTGCGCAGTGCCCGACTCGTCGCTCGACTTGGCTGGGATCGATTGCGTCGGCTCTCGATGCCCTTGCGCGTGGCGATGCGGTAACTCTCCTTGGTGACGCCGCAGCCGAATCATCAGCGACGGGCAATCGTCCCATTCTGGTCGGGTTGCTTGGTTTGCGCTCGATGGTAAGCGGTAAGTGCCGGCCGATCCAGCACCGCGACTGCGGCGTCGACGGCTTGCGTCACGCAGCGCTGCCATTGCGGCGAGATCACGTGAGAACCGGTGAGTCGCGGCTCGCCGCAGTCTCGTTCCGCAGCCCAATTCAGGCGGCGGTACAGCGCGGTGATCCCGGCCGGCCGGTCGAGATTCAAGTCGGCGAAGTGTACGGTCATGCTGTATGTGTCTGGTTTGGCGATCGAGGCGGGCGCCGCCGCGTGAGCCTGAGACGCGACGGCCAGCAAGGCCGCTGTAACATTGATCAATTTGCTCGCTATGCGGGACATCATAATCTCCTGGTTGGATCGAAATCGCTTGGGCAGCCAAGTGCTGAGCGACAGGATGCGCGAGCCAAACGGCAGGCACACTCTGGTTCTTGCCTTCAAATCCTGGTCGGATCGAAATCGCTTGGGCAGCTGAGTGCTGAGCGACAGGATGCGGGAGCCGAATGGCGCTCGACGAGCGACGTGCTTAAGACGCGTTGAGCTTTGCTCAATGCAGCGCTGCGAAGCGCGACCTCGATGATTGCTAACGCAGAGGCCGTTAGCGTCGCGACCCGCCCGATCCGCTGATCGAGGCCGCGCCAGCGGTTGCCGGGCCCGGCTCCGTGGCCGCGTCGATCAATACCTCCGCAGCCTTCGGCAATGCGGTCATCAAGGAACTTCCAGGCCCGTAGGTTTGGCTGGCGGCGTAAGCGCCTTCGATCAGCAGTGCCAGTGCTTTCGACAAACACGATGCATCGGCGGCGCCGGCGGCTTTCGCGAGTTCCAGCAAGCGCTTCAACAAACGCTCCTTGTTGTCGGCCACCATCCGGCGCGCGATATGCGAGCGATCGGGAAACTCCACCGCGATGTTGACGAAGGGGCAGCCGCGGTAGTTTGCCGCGGAGGTGCGCAGCGCCAGGTCGGCGAACAGTTGATGCAGCTGGGCGCGCGGCTCGCCCGGATGTTTGTCGATACTGGCGTCGATATAGACCCAGAACTTCTTGTCTCTGCGCAGCAGGTAATGCCGCAACAGATCTTCCTTCGACTCGAATTGCCGGTACAGGCTCATTTTATTGACGCCCGCGCGTTTCACGACCGCATCAATGCCGACGTTGCGAGCGCCCTCGAGATAAAAGAGATCTTCGGCGGCGTCCAGGATTTGTGCCTGCGCAACCGGGCCTGCGGTGATGGTGCGTTGCTTCCGTTTCCGGCGGACGGCCATGGCTCTGAGTTCCTGCCCAAAGGGGTTGACATTGTGACCGAGCGGTCACTAGTATACAAGCGGTTGTTACCGAGCTGTAACAACCTGTACGCAACCGCAACACGGACTTCCCATGTACCCCACGCCGAGTTGGATGAGAAACCGCATTCACTATGCGTGGATCGTGATCGCGGTGACGTTCTTGATCATGCTGGTCACGGCCGGAATTCGCGCGACGCCGAGCGTGATGATGGTGCCGCTGGAGCGGGGCTTTGGCTGGACGCGCACCACCATATCGCTGGCATTGGCGATCAATCTTGCGCTGTTTGGACTCATGGGACCGTTTGCGGCCGCGGCCATGCAACGATTCGGGATGCGCCGTACCGTGATGATCGCCTTGGCGGTCCTGGCGGGCGCCGTCGCGCTGTCGAGCAGAATGAACGCCGCGTGGCAGATGGTGTTGATTTGGGGCGTGCTGGTCGGCGGAGCGACCGGCGCGACTTCGACTACGCTGGGCGCCGCGGTCGTGAATCGCTGGTTTACGCAACACCGTGGATTGGCGATGGGCATCCTCACGGCGAGCTCGGCGACCGGACAGTTGGCGTTTCTGCCCTTGATGGCGTGGGTGGTGGAACATCGGGGCTGGCGCTCCATCGTAGTGCTGGTGGCCATCGCCGCCGCAATCGTGCTGCCGATCGTAGCGTTGCTGCTTCCGGAAAGGCCTTCGGCAGTCGGACTGCGCCGCGTGGGTGAAGCCGACGACGCTCCGATCGAGTCCGCTCACAGCAGCGCCAATCCCATCGCCATCGCATTTGCTGCGTTGGGCAAGGCCGCGAAGGTCGGCGACTTTTGGTTGTTGTTCTTTACCTTCTTCATTTGCGGTGCGAGCACCAACGGGTACATCGGCACGCACTTCATAGCGATGTGCGGCGACTACGGTTTATCGGAGGTTCGCGGCGCAGGCATGCTCGCCATGATGGGCGTATGCGATTTGTTCGGCACTACGTTATCGGGCTGGCTGTCAGATCGTTTCAACAACCGCGTCCTGCTATTTTGGTACTACGGCCTGCGTGGACTGGCATTGATATTTCTGCCGTTTGCATTCGGCCTGCAGTATTTCGGTCTACCCATATTTGGCTTGTTTTACGGGCTCGATTGGATCGCAACGGTGCCGCCGACCGTGCGTCTCACCACGGATGTCTTCGGCAGCAAGGATGCGCCCGTGGTATTCGGTTGGGTGGTCGCGGGTCATCAACTCGGCGCAGCATTCGCCGCATTGGGGGCAGGCATGCTGCGCAGCTCGCTCGGAACCTACACCATCGCGACCATGATTTCCGGCGGTCTGTGCATCGTCAGCGCGATCCTGGTCCTGCGCATCAATCGACCGAACTACGCGCCTGCCGTCGCGGCCGCCTGACGCCAAAACCGATTTGCGCAACGCGGCCTCGAGCAGCGGGTTATACTGCTCGATCCTTTCAGGAGCCGATGATCAGCGACAACATCCGCTACTGGATCGCGACGGCGCCGGTGGGCGCGGCCTCGGTGCTGGCCGAAGAATTGGCGCAATTCGGTGCCAGCGACATTCGTGAACGCAGTCACGACGTCAAATTCCAGGGCACGCTCGAAGTCGGCTACCGCGCTTGCCTGTGGTCGCGCACGGCGACCCGCGTGCTCCTCAGCGTGGGCTCAATCGACGCCACCAGCTCGAAAAATCTGTACGAAGCCGTGAAGCGCATCGATTGGCGCGAACATTTGGCGCCCGGAGCGACGCTCGCCTGCGATTGCAGCGGCGGCAACGAATCGATTCGGCACACGATTTATGGTTCGCAGTTACTCAAAGACGCCGTGTGCGACAACCTGCGCGATGCCACCGGTGAGCGGCCGAATATCAAGCCGGAGCGGCCCGATGTGCTGTTGCATTTGCACGTGGAGGGACCGACCGCGTTGGTGTCGGTGGATTTTTCGGGCGAGAGCTTGCACCGGCGCGGCTATCGGGTCGAGGGAGGGCGCGCGCCGCTGAAGGAGAATGTCGCTGCGGCTGTGCTGTTGCGAGCCGGGTGGCAGGGCGTCAATGATGCCGGCGGCCCGTTGGTGGATCCCATGTGCGGGTCCGGAACGTTTCTCATCGAAGCGGCATTGATTGCGGCGGACGCCGCACCGGCGCTCGAACGCGACTACTTCGGTTTCACCGGCTGGTCCGGCCATGACGCTGCGCTCTGGGACCGGCTCTGTGCGGAAGCCCGCGCGCGACGAGGGGCGAAGGTTTCGCGACGCTGCATTTTGGGATCCGACGTCGATGCAGATGCGGTGCGCATGGCCATCGAGAACGGCGAGCACGCCGGCGTTGCCGATTGGCTCCATGTGGAAAAGCGTGCGCTCAGCGAAGTAACGCGGCCCAAGAGCGATGTGGGTCTGGTCGTGACCAATCCGCCCTACGGCGAGCGCATCGGCGCGGAGTCCGGCTTGTCCGAATTGTATTCGGAGCTGGGGCGCACTTTGCGCGAGCAGTTCATGGGCTGGCAGGCGGCTGTTCTCACCGGCAACCCGCCGTTGGCACGCAATTTAGGGATTTACGCCAAGCGCACGCATCGCGTTTATAACGGCACGATCGAGTGCCGGCTGCTGCGTTTCGATCTCAACCCGGCCAGCGAGCAGCGCCCCGCGGAGGTCGTGCGCGCGGATTGGTCGAGCCGGCCCGGGGCGCAGATGTTCGCCAATCGCCTGCGCAAGAACCTCAAGCTGTTCGATGCCTGGGCTCTGCGCGAGCATATCGAGTGCTTCCGGGTTTACGACGCCGATATGCCGGAGTATGCCTTCGCCATCGATCTGTACGGCCGCGAGGGCCGCCACGTCCATGTTCAAGAATACGCCCCGCCCAAAACCGTCAACCAAGAGAGCGCCCGCGAACGCCGCCGCGAGGTGCTGGCGGTGTTGCCGGAAGTCTTGTCGGTACCCCTGCAGCACGTGCACTCCAGGGTGCGAAAACCGCAGAAAGGCAGCGAGCAATACGAGAAGCGCGAAAATGTCGCCGAACGCCACGTCGTGCGCGAAGGGGGGTTGAAGTTCTGGGTCAACTTTCGCGATTATTTGGACACGGGTCTGTTTCTCGATCACCGCATCATGCGGCAGATGCTGCGCGATTGGGCCAAGGACGCGGATTTTCTGAATTTGTTCTGCTACACGGGTAGCGCGACCGTGTATGCGGCCGGCGGCGGCGCACGCAGTACCACCAGCGTCGATCTGTCCAACACCTATCTGGATTGGGCGCACGAGAATTTGTTGCTCAACGGATTCGGCGGAGCGGAGCATGAATTGTTTCGCGCCGATTGCCTGGAATGGCTGGAGAGTCAGGCGATCTGGGGGCCGCGCTTCGACCTGATTTTCGTAGATCCGCCGACGTTCTCCAATTCCAAACGCATGGAAGGGGTACTGGATGTGCAGCGTGATCATGTGGGCATGATTCGCAGATCCTTGCAACTCTTGCGTCCGGGCGGGCGACTGGTTTTCTCGACCAACTACACGCGTTTCAAGCTCGACTCCGAGGCGCTCGCGGATTTAGCCATTGAGGACATCACGGCCCGGACCATCCCCAAGGACTTCGAGCGCCATGCGAAGATTCACCGCTGCTTTGTGGTCCGATTCAATTAATCTTGTCGAACTTACCATCGGCTTACGGTAGTCTTTCTTCGCATGGGCATATTCTTGAACCGCAGCGCAGGGGTCGCGGCCGTGTTGGCGATCGCCGCATGGTCGACCCTGGCCGCCGCGAAAGAGCCCATTATCACCGCACCGGCGACCGTCAAGGACTATCAGGCGTTGGCCGCACTCCCGGACTGGAGCGGCACGTGGACTCCCGACATGAGCGATCAAATTGCTCAGGAAAAGTCCAACGCGCCGCCTTGGAAACCGGCGATTGCCAAGCAAATCGCCAAGATGTACGCCGATGAGAGGGCCGGACACCCCTTTGAGATCATTGATCATTGTTTCCCGACGGGCATGCCGAGTTGGATGCTCATCACCCACAATGCCTTTGAATTCGTGTTCACGCCGGGCCGCGTCATCATATTGGGCGAAGGCGATGGCAATCGGCTGCGCCGAATATACACGGATGGCCGTGCGCATCCTGCCGATCCGGATCCGAGTTTTCACGGCCACTCCATCGGGCATTGGGAGGGCGGCACGCTGGTAGTCGATACCATCGGCTTAGTGCCGCAGGCCTATCTGGCAGTGAATGAAGCCGTGGGCGTACCGAACAATGGCGATATGCACATCGTCGAGCGGCTGCATCTACAAGGGCCCGATACCCTGTATGACGATTTGGACATCACCGCCTCGAAGCTTTTGACTCAAAGCTGGCACACGACCCGCAAATATTATCGTCAGCGCGCCCAAAAGTACGAGATCGTGGAGGGCGAATGCGAATTAGGCGGCTTCACGGACGCGAAAGACAGCAACGGCAATGATGTTTTTGCGCCGGTTCCCTTCCACAACAATGTACCCGTCGCGGCGCCCGCGCCCGGCGCGGCAGTACCTGAAAAGCCTGCATCCCAATGAAGAACACGTCGCTTAGAATCCTGTTGATGGCGATTGTCTTGGGCTCGATTGGATTGCTGCGGCCGGCGGCGGCCCATCACTCGTTCGCCTCGTACGACCACACCAAGACCTTATCGCTGAAGGGAACCGTCAAGACCTTTCAGTGGACGAACCCGCACGTCGTGATCTGGATCGTCGTGCAACCCGTCGGCGGCGGCGCTCCGGAGGAATGGTCGGTGGAAACCACCAGCCCCGGTGTGCTGACGCGTTCCGGATGGACGCGCCATTCGGTCAAAGTCGGGGATCGCGTACAGGTCGACTTCAATCCCTTGAGAGACGGCTCGCACGGCGGCGGTCTCAATTCGGTGACCTTGCTCGACACGGGGAAAAAATTGGTGGCGAATTTCTCGGCTCAGGAAAAGCCCGGCTTGCAATAGCGCGCGCGAGCGCCGCAGGTGACGCCGCGCTACAACAGATCCTTCAGGCGGTAATACAGCATGGCCAGCACCAATGAAGGCCGCCGCAGCAATCGGCCGCCGGGAAAATCACGGTGGGGGATGCGTGCGAATACATCGAAACGTTCCGCGGTGCCCGACACCGCCTCGGCGACGAGCTTGCCGCTCAAGCCGGTGAGCGACATGCCGTGCCCTGAAAATCCCTGTACATAGAAAATGTTGGGCGCGAGCCTTCCGAAATCGGGGGCACGGCTCATGGTGATGTCGAGGAAGCCGCCCCAGGTATAGGCCACTTTGACGCGGCCGAGTTCGGGAAAGACACGGAGCATACGTTTGCGCATCGATTCGGCGAGGTGCCGCGGTTGCATGGCGCTGTAACTCACTCGGCCGCCGAACAGGAGTCGATGGTCGGCCGTCAGCCTGAAGTAATCCAAGATCCAATTGATGTCGGCTACGGCTGCATTGCTCGGCAGCAGGGCTTGCGCGCGCGCCGGATCCAATGGCTCGGTGGCAATGATGTACGTGCCGACGCCCAGGATTCGCCGCGCCAACGGCGGTGCGACGCCGTCGAGATAGGCGTTGCCGCACAGTATCAAGTGTTTGCACCGCACCGTCCCGTGTGCACTGTGGACGGCAACGTCGCCGCCGCCGCTCTCGTATCGCAGTACGTGCGTGTCTTGGAAAATCCTAACGCCCTCGAGTTCGGCGGCCCGCGCCAAGCCCTCAGTGTATTTGAGGGGATGCAAGTGCCCGCTGCGCGAATCGATCAATCCGGCCAGGTAGCGGTCGCTGCGGACATGAGCCTGCAACTGGTCGCGGTTCAGCAGATGCGCCGACTGATAACCATATTCGCCGTGCAACTCCGCAATCCACTCCTCCAATTCCCGCACGTGGCGTGCCTTGGTGGCGACGTGCACGTGATTGGCTTGATAGTCGCAGTCGATTCCGTAGGTGTTGATGAGGGCTTGGGTGCAGTCCAATGCCTCAATGGAAAGATCGAACAGGCGGCGCGCATCGTCGCGGCCGACTTGCGCCTTGAGCGCCTTTTGACTGGCCGCGAGTCCGAAAATCGTCTGTCCGCCGCTGCGGCCGGACGCGCCATATCCCACGAAGCGCGCCTCCAACAACACGACTTTGTAGCCGCGCCTCGCCAGGTGCAGGGCGGCAGAGCACCCGGCGATGCCGCCGCCGACGACCGCCGCGTCGGCGCGAAGGTCTCCCCGCAGCATGGTGCGTGGGGGGCCGTGGCCGGTGCCGGCGGTGGCCGCGTAGTAGGAGGGAGCGGGTGGATACGACAGGTGCACGGCGACTCTCAAGTGTTAAGTGTTTAAAATTATGTTGCTATTGACAAAAGCCTCGGCGCCGGAGCGTACCGGGTTGGTCGACCTATACGCAAGATTGATGCAGCGCATCAATCGACGGTAAGTGCTGGAAATGCTTAATTCTTAGCCAAATCTGCGCGGCAAGGCGGGACGAGACAGCGCCGGTGTGGTGTAATAAGGCCGTTAAGAAAGCCCAGTCGTTTATCTGGGCGTTTAATATATTAAACATGTCGCGCTTGCCGCTCATCGGAATTCCAGCCGATCGCCGCCTCTATGGGAATCACTACTTCCATATGGTCGGCGAGAAATACATCGAGGCCATCGCCGTCGGTGCGAACGCGATGCCGGTGCTCATACCCGCTCTAGGATCCGAGCTGGATTTGCCGTCCTTGTTGGACGCCTGTGACGGATTGCTGCTCACCGGGAGCGCGTCGAACGTCGAGCCACATCACTACGGAGGACCGGCGAGTGAGCCGGGGACACTACATGATCCAAATCGGGATGCTACGACGCTTCCGCTGATTCCGCAGGCGATAGCCGCCGGCTTGCCGGTGCTGGCCATCTGCCGCGGATTTCAGGAAATGAACGTTGCCTACGGCGGCACGTTGTACCAACGGCTGCATGAGGTGGATGGGCACCTCGATCACCGCGAGGATGAATCGACACCGCTCGACGTGCAGTACGGGCCGGCTCACGAAGTCCTATTGGAGCCTGGAGGATTGCTGCAGAAAATCGCCGGACAGGATCGTTTGCAGGTCAATTCCTTGCATTGGCAGGGAATACAAACGCTGGGCAGAGATTTGGCCGTCGAGGCGCGTGCCCCGGACGGCGTCATCGAGGCGTTTCGGGTAGCCGGACCCCTCAGCTTTGCCCTCGGTCTGCAATGGCATCCGGAATGGCAGTTTGCAAAGAATCCATTTTCCAGTGCGCTGTTTGCCGCATTTGGTGAAGCCAGTCGGCGCGCATCGATTCGAAGGTGATTTATGGCCAGTACGATTCAACAGTTCTTGAGAGAACACGGTATCTCTGAAGTCGAAGCGATCATCCCGGACATGGCGGGCGTCGCGCGCGGTAAGCTCATGCCGGCCGAAAAATTCGCGGAGGAGGAAGGCATGCGCCTCCCGGAGGCGATCTTTCTGCAAACGGTTACCGGCGACTACCCGGATGACCAAAGCGCGATGAATCCGTCGGACATCGACATCGTGTTGAAGGCGGACCCCAAAACCGTTCGCGTCGTACCCTGGGCGGCAGAGCCCACCGCCCAGGTGATTCACGATTGCTACTACGGCGACGGCCGGCCGGTCACCATGGCGCCTCGCTACGTCCTGCGCCGAGTGCTGGAGTTGTACGAAGCGCAAGGGTGGGAGCCGGTGGTGGCGCCGGAACTCGAGTTCTTTCTGGTCGAACCCAACATCGATTCCGACTATCCCTTGAAGCCGCCGGTGGGGCGCTCGGGCCGGCCGGAAATCGGCCGCCAGGCGTACAGCATCGCGGCCGTCAATGAATTCGATCCGCTGTTCGACGACATGTATTCGTTCTGCGAGGCGCAGGATATCGAGATCGACACCCTGATCCACGAGTCCGGCGCAGCGCAAATGGAAATCAACCTGCTGCACGGCTATCCCATGAGCCTGGCCGACCAGGCGTTTCTGTTCAAGCGCACCGCCCGCGAAGCGGCGTTGCGCCACAAGATGTATGCGACCTTCATGGCGAAACCCATGGCCAAAGAGCCGGGCAGCGCCATGCACTTGCATCAAAGCATCGTGGATTCGAAGACCCGCAAGAACATTTTCAGCAATGCCGACGGCTCGCCCTCCTCGTTGTTCTTCGGGCATATCGCCGGGCTGCAGAGATATCTGCCGGGCGCCATGTCGCTGTTCGCGCCCAATGTGAACAGCTACCGGCGCATCAGCCGGTATTCGTCCGCGCCCATCAATGTCCATTGGGGCTATGACAATCGGACCGCGGGTCTGCGCGTGCCGATGTCGGGCCCGGAAGCGCGTCGTGTCGAAAACCGCGTGGGTGGCGCCGATGCGAATCCGTATCTCGCCATCGCGGCCTCGTTGGCCTGCGGCTATCTGGGCATGGTCGAGGGACTCAAGCCTTCCGAACCCATTTCCGGCAGTGCCTACGACCTTGCGATCGCTCTGCCGCGCACCTTGGCCGAGTCGCTGCGGCTGCTGCGCGAGTCCAAACCGCTGGTCGATCTGTTCGGCGATCGCTTTGTGCTGGCCTACACGGCAGTCAAGGAAGCCGAATACGAAACCTTTGCTCAGGTCATCAGTTCCTGGGAACGCGAGCACCTGTTGCTGAACGTTTAACGAGTCCGGCCCTGTCCCCGGGGCCCGCGCTGCGCTATAACTAACAACTAACTCTCGGGCGGGGTCGCATCGACCCCGTAGATCCGGCGCGAAGCGCCTAGACAAGGGGACTCGTTTGATATCTAGTTGTCGTCGGGCGGCGATTCTGGTGTTTGGGTGCGCGTTTTTGTTGAGCGCTTGCGGCGGCGGCAAATCAGGAACGGATGGCTCGGGGAGCGCCTCGAGTGCCGATACCCAGTCCAAATCGGGCGGCGCCCCCGACACCGGCAAGGTGTTGAACTTGTATATCTGGTCCGATTATCTCGCGCCGAATGCGCTGTCGGATTTCGAGAAACAGACGGGCATCAAGGTGCACGCCGCCTATTTCGACACCAATGAAACCCTGGAGACGCGCTTGCTCGCCGGCAGCAGCGGTTTCGACATCGTGGTGCCCACAGCCTCGTACTTCGAGCGCCAGATCAGGGCCGGCGTTTACTTGCCGCTCGACAAATCCAAGCTGCCCAACCTCAAGAACATGGACCCGCAACTCATGTCGCGGGTGGCGCTGCACGATCCCGGCAATGCTCACGGTGTGATTTACACCTGGGGCACCGACGGCATCGGCTACAACGAAAAGATGATAAAGGCGCTTCTGCCCGACGCGCCGCTCGATAGCTGGCGGCTGGTGTTCGACCCCGCGGTCGCGTCGAAGATTGCCAAATGCGGGATCAGTGTGCTGGATTCTCCGGCGGAATTGGTGCGGGTAGTGCTCAGTTACCTCGGTCGAGATCCCAATTCCCAGAAGGCCGAGGACTTGGCCGCGGCCGAGGCCACGCTGGGTAAAATCAGGCCCTATATCCGCAACATCAATTCCTCGGAATATATCGAAGCGCTGGCCAACGGTGATCTGTGCCTCGCCGTGGGCTACAACGGCGACGTGCTGCAGGCACGCGATCGGGCGCGCGACGCCAATAAAGGGATCGAGATCAAATACATGGTGCCGAAAGAAGGCTCGATTCTTTGGTTCGACATGCTGGCTATCCCCAAGGATGCGCCCGATCCCGACAGTGCCTACGCATTCATGAATTACATGATGACCCCGCAGGTGAGCGCCGACGTGTCGGATTTCAGACGGTATGCCACCGCCAATGCCGCGGGGCTGCCATTGGTACAGGCGGCGGTACGCGACGACCCAGGCATTTACCCGCCGCCGGAGCTGCGGCAAAAATTGGCGGTGCAGTTGGCGGACTCACCCGATCAGACTCGCGCCATCACTCGCGTGTGGCAAAAATTCAAGACGGGTCAATAGGGGAGCGGGAGCCTGATGTCGACCTCCGCCGGAGCCGTCAAAGCCGCCCCCTGGCTGGATGCAACCGCCCGCCCGTACGTCACGGTCGAACGCGTCAGCAAATCCTTCGGTGAATTCAAGGCGGTCGACGACGTCTCCTTGAAAATCTACAAAGGCGAGATATTTTGCCTTCTCGGCGCGTCGGGATGCGGCAAGACCACCTTGCTGCGCATGCTGGGCGGTTTCGAAACCCCAAGTTCCGGGCGCATTTTCATCGACGGCGAAGATATGACGGGCGTGCCTCCCTATGAACGCCCGGTCAATATGATGTTTCAGTCGTACGCGCTGTTCCCGCACATGAGCGTGGAACAGAACGTCGCGTTCGGCTTGAAACAGGATCGAGTGCCGAAGGCCGAGATCGCTGAACGCGTGGCGACGATGCTGGATCTCGTGAAGCTCGGCAGCTTCGCCAAGCGCAAGCCGCATCAGTTGTCCGGCGGCCAGAAACAGCGCGTGGCGCTGGCGCGTTCGTTGGTAAAACGCCCGAAGCTGCTGCTGCTCGATGAGCCGTTGGGAGCCCTCGATAAGAAATTGCGTGAGCACACGCAATTCGAACTCATCAGTCTGCAGGACAAACTCGGCGTGACGTTCGTGGTCGTCACGCACGATCAGGAGGAGGCGATGACCCTGGCAAGCCGTATCGGCGTCATGAACCACGGCGAGATCGTGCAGGCGGGCACGCCGTCGGAGATTTACGAGTTCCCCAGTTCTAAATTCGTGGCGGATTTCGTGGGTTCGGTGAATATCTTCGAAGGCAAGCTCATCGAAGATGAACCGGAACACGTGCGCATCGCCTCCGACGAACTCGGCGGCATCATTTACGTGAGCCACGGCATCAGCGCGCCGCCGGAGGCAATCGTCTGGGCCGCCGTCAGGCCGGAGAAAATCTTCATGTCCACCGCCCAGCCGGGCAGCGCGGACAACACGGTGCGAGGGGCGGTTCAGGACATCGCGTACCTCGGGGATCTGTCGATTTATCTGGTGAAACTGCCCACCGGCAAAGTGGTGCGCGTGACGCAGCCGAATACCTCGCGGCACGCCGAGGCCATCACCTGGGACCAGCAAGTGTATCTGTCGTGGGATCCTTCGAGTCCGGTGGTCGTGACCCGCTGATGCAATGAAACGAGCCGGATATTTGCAGCGGTTGGGGATTTCGGGGCGCGGCCTCGTGGTGGCGCTGCCGTATATATGGCTGCTGCTGTTCTTCGTGGTTCCCTTCGTCATCGTCTTGAAGATTTCGTTCTCGGACATCGATCTGGCGATTCCCCCGTACAAGCCCTTGATCGAATGGATAGGCAAGAATTCTCTCGCCATCAAGGTCGACTTCAACAACTACGCGTTCTTGTTCACCGACTCGCTGTACATCAATGCGTTGGTGAATTCGATCAAGGTCGCTTTCATCTCCACGCTGCTGTGTCTGCTGATCGGCTACCCGATGGCTTACGGCATCGCGCGTTCCACAGCCACGACTCGCAATCTCCTTCTGTTGCTGGTCATCCTGCCGTTTTGGACCTCGCTGCTGCTGCGCGTCTACGCGTGGATAGGGCTCTTGAAGGCGAATGGCGTCATCAACAATATTCTGATCTGGCTCGGAGTCATCAACGAGCCGTTGACCATGCTCTACACGCCTTTTGCAATGTATGTCGGCATCGTCTATTCCTATTTGCCGTTCATGATCCTGCCGCTATATGCCAATCTCGAGAAAATGGATTGGCAGCTGCTCGAGGCCGCCGAGGATTTGGGGTGCCGGCCAACCCAAGCGTTTTACAAGATAACGCTGCCCTTGTCGCGCAACGGTATCCTCGCGGGCTCCATGTTGGTTTTCATTCCGGCGGTCGGCGAATTCGTGATTCCGGCACTGCTCGGCGGCCCCAACGCGCTGATGATCGGGCGTGTCTTGTGGGATGAATTTTTCTCCAATCGCGCGTGGCCGGTGGCGAGCGCGGTGGCCATCCTATTGTTGATCATTCTGGTGCCGTTCATGATGTGGTACCAGAGCGTCCAGGCGCGCGAGACGGCGGGGGCGCGTTGATGAACTATCGCCGCTCGTACTTCATCATCACCTGCATCGCGTTCGGCTTCGCGTTCTTGTACATCCCTATTTTGTCGATGGTGGTGTTTTCCTTCAATGCGTCCAAGCTGGTGACCGTGTGGGATACGGCGAATTCCCCAACCCTGAAGTGGTACTACTCGCTGCTGCACAACGACGAGATTCTCGAGGCTGCGTGGATTTCGTTGAAGGTCGCGGTGATCAACGCTACGGGAGCCGTGGTCTTGGGCACCCTGGCCGGTTTCGGCCTGGCGCGCTTCACGAAATTCAGGGGACGCTTCACGCTCAATGCGATGACCACGGCGCCGTTGGTCATGCCCGAGGTCATCACAGGGTTGTCTTTGCTGCTGCTATTCGTGGCGCTGGAACAGTCGATAGGATGGCCGGCGGGACGCGGCATTACGACCATGACCATCGGCCACATGACGTTTTCCATGGCCTATGTCACGGTCGTGGTGCAATCGCGGCTCGCGAGCTTCGATACCGCGCTCGAGGAAGCCGCCATGGATTTGGGGGCGCGGCCGTTGAAGGTGTTTTTCGTGATCACCCTACCGATCATTTTTCCCGCCATTCTGTCGGGCTGGTTGTTGGCGTTCACCCTGTCGTGGGACGATTTGGTGATCTCGAGTTTCACCTCCGGTCCTGGCAGCAGCACGCTGCCGATGGTGGTGTTCTCGAAGGTGCGATTGGGCGTCAGCCCGGAAATCAACGTGCTGGCGACGATTACCATCATGGTGGTGACCTTGATGATCGTGGCGGTCAGCCTTTGGATGACGCGGGCGAGCAAGGTCGAGAAGGCGGCGTAAGGAACGGCGATGAGCACCAAGATTTCCATGGCGGCGGTCCGGCTCGACGATGCTGCGGCTATGACGGAGTTTCTATCGTCGATCCCGGATGGCGACCAGCTTGGTAAATTGCTCGAAAAGAAGGATCCCGTCACTTCCCGTGCCTATGACGATGACGCTTGGACCGCGCGCTTCGTTGCCAGCAATGGGACCACGGCGACGTGCTTCACCGTGACCGATATCACGATCGACCAGGCCGAGATGATCGCAGCCGCGTGCGCGGACATTCGGGAGCTGGACCTGATTGCATTTCGCCGGGCAGTCGAGGAAGCCCTGGGACCCACCTTCGACCCGGCCGAATAAACCCAGCCGTTCAGCGCCGAGTAAACCTGGACGCTCGTGATGAAACCGCCGAGCGTCGGACCGACCACGGGGGCCAGGATGGCGGGCCATGTTATCGTCGAGATCGCTTGCATCAACCGGGATTTGTCGGTGTTGCGCACCACGATCATGCGTCCGACCGGCACCATCATTGCGCCGCCGATCCCTTGCAGCACGCGTGCCGCCGTGAACGATGCGATCCCCGCCGAAAATCCGCACAATACCGAGGCGACGGTAAAGATGATGAGCGCGCCGCCGAAGACGGTGCGCGATCCAAAGCGATCCGCAATCCAGCCGCTGATCGGGATGAAGACCGCGAGCGTGAGCATGTAGGCGGTCATTCCTAGGCTCACCTCGTTCGGGCCCACCGAAAACGACCGCGCCATTTGCGGCAGGGCTGTCGCGATGATGGTGGTATCCAGGTATTCCATGAAGAAGGTGGCCGCGACGATGAACGGCAGAGCCGCGTTCGCGACGGCGGCTTCGCCCGTACCCAGATTTCTGATTGTCACCTCCTCGATTAAACGAGCACCCGCTCTATCCCGCCCTCATTGGCTTGCCGCACATACTCGGGCAGCCAGTCGGAACCGAGCAGATTCTTCGCGATTTCAACGACAATGTAATCCGCGTCGAGTTCCGCGTCGTCGTTGTAGCGCTTGAGACCCTGCAAGCACGACGGACAGGACGTCAAGACCTTCACCTCGCCTTGATGTCCACCGGCCCGAATGCCGGCGACGTCGATACGCACTTCCTGTTCCTTGCGGAAACGCACTTGGGTCGAAATATCCGGCCGCGATATCGCCAGGGTACCCGACTCGCCGCAGCATCGATCGTTCTTTGCGATGACGCCGTTCTGCGCGCTGTTCATGAGTGTGTTGACCACGTCGAGGGCATCGTATTTTTTCATCGGCGAGTGGCAGGGGTCGTGATACAGATAGCGCACGCCGGTCACATTCTCGAGCTGGACGCCCTTTTCCATCAAGAACTCGTGAATGTCCATGATTTTGCAGCCGGGAAATATCTCGTCGAATCCGTAACCCTGCAATTGATCGAAGCACGTCCCGCAGCTGACCACGACGGTTTTGATGTCGAGATAGTTCAAGGTGTTGGCGACCCGGTGAAACAGCACCCGATTGTCGGTGATGATTTTTTCGGCCTTGTCGAACTCCCCGGCGCCGCGCTGCGGATAGCCGCAACACAGATAGCCGGGCGGCAACACGGTCTGCACACCGACATGCCACAGCATGGCCTGCGTTGCGAGACCCACCTGGGAAAACAAGCGTTCGGAACCGCAGCCGGGAAAATAAAATACCGCCTCCGATTCGCTGGTGGTGCCCACGGGGTCGCGAATGATGGGCACGTAGTTGCGGTCTTCGATGTCGAGCAGGGCGCGCGCGGTTCTCTTCGGCAACCCGCCCGGCATGCGCTTGTTGACGAAGTGGACGACCTGTTCGTTGATGGCAGGCTTTCCGGTCGTCGACGGAGGACGCTTCGTCTGCGCCTTGGCGAAGGTGTTCAGCGCGCGATTGGCCAGGCGCTGCGCCTTGTAGCCCCAGTCGATCATGACCTTGCGCGTCATCTTGATGGTCTGCGGGTTGGTGGCGTTCAAGAAGAACATGGACGCGGCCGTACCCGGATTGAAGCGTTTCTTTCCCATGCGGCGCAATAAATCGCGCATGCCCATCGAAACGTTGCCGAAATCGATGTCGACAGGGCAGGGCGTCAAGCACTTGTGACAAACCGTGCAATGGTCGGCTACATCCGACAGTTCGTCCCAATGCTTGATGGACACCCCGCGGCGCGTTTGTTCTTCGTAAAGAAATGCCTCGATCAGCAGCGACGTCGCCAGGATCTTATCGCGCGGCGAATACAGCAAATTCGCGCGCGGGACGTGCGTCGCGCAAACCGGTTTGCACTTCCCGCATCGCAGGCAGTCCTTGATGGCATCGGAGATGGTGCTGATGTCCGATTGCTGCATGATCAAGGATTCATGTCCCAATAGCCCGAAACTCGGGGTGTATGCACGGCGCAGATCGCTGCCCGGCATGAGCTTGTCTTTGTTGAAGCGGCCTTCGGGATCGATCCGGCGTTTGTAGGCGCGAAATGCGGCCAGTTCCGCGTCCCACAGGTACTCGAGTTTGGTGATGCCGATGCCGTGCTCACCCGAGATCACGCCGTTCAGGTCGCGGGCAATTCGCATGATGCGCGCGACTGCGGTATTCGCGGTTTTCAGCATGGCGTAGTTATCCGAATTCACGGGGATATTGGTGTGTACATTGCCGTCGCCCGCGTGCATGTGCAGGGCGACGAAAACGCGTCCCTGCAGGATCCGCTTGTGCACCGAATCGCAGTCGCTCAGAACCGGCGCGAACGTTGCGCCCAAGAAAATGCGCGCAAGTTCCGCGCGCAGTTCGGTTTTCCAGCTCACGCGTATGCTGCGGTCCTGCAAGCGAGCGAACACGGTGCCGGAGGCATCGTCCGGCGATTCGATGCCCAGCGTGTCGAGCGCAGCCCGCGCGGCATGCGTGGTCAAGTCCATGGAATCGAGCAAATACTGCCAACGCGTGCGCACGCGCTCGACCAGCTCGCGCGCCGCCGCCCGCCGATCGACGTCGCCGCCCTCGGCAATGCCGGACGCCGCCACCGGGCCCGGGCCGGGAGCCGAGAAATATCGCGCCAACTCGTCGGCCAGTTCAAGTTTATTGCGGATCGACAGTTCAATGTTGATGCGCTCGATGGCGTCCGTATATTCACCCAGGCGCTCGAGGGGAATGACCACGTCTTCATTGATCTTGAATGCGTTGGTGTGCTTGGCAATTGCAGCGGTCTTGGCGCGATCCAGCCAGAACTTCTTGCGAGCCTCGCTGCTGACGGCAATGAACCCTTCGCCCGACCGCGCATTGGCGAGCCGCACGACTTCCGAGGTGGCGGCGGCGACGACGGCATCGTCCTCGCCGACGATATCGCCCAACAGCACCATCTTCGGCAACGCGCCGCGTTTCGACTTGGTGCTGTAACCGACGGCCCGCAAATACCGTTCGTCCAGATGCTCGAGGCCCGCCAAGATGGCGCCGCGCGCCTTGCCGTTGGTTTCCAGGTAGCGCTTGATGTCGACGATGCTGGGTATGGCGTCGTGCGCTTGACCGAAGAATTCCAAACAGACGGTTCGAATGTGCTTCGGCATGCGATGCAATACCCAGCGCGCCGCCGTGATCAGGCCGTCGCAGCCTTCCTTCTGCACGCCCGGCAATCCGCCCAAGAACTTATCGGTGACGTCCTTGCCGAGCCCCGCCTTGCGAAACTTCGCTCCCTCGATGTTGAGCCGCTCGCTGCGCAAGGTCTTGGCTTGGTCCGGGTGCGCGCTGCCGTCCTTCCAAACCAACTCGAAGCTCGCGACCAGCACGTCGTGGATCTTGCCCAGATTGTGGTTGAGGCGGGTCACCTCGAGCCAGTTGCCGTCGGGATCGACCATGCGCCACCACGCGAGGTTGTCGACCGCCGTTCCCCACAACACGGCCTTCTTGCCGCCGGCGTTCATGGCGATATTGCCGCCGACGCAGGACGCATCCGCGGAGGTGGGATCCACGGCGAAGACGAAGCCGGCACGTTCCGCCGCTTCCGTGACCCGTCGGGTGACCACGCCTGCCGCCGACAAGATGGTGGCGGTGGGCGCCGCGGACTCCGCAGTCTCCGGTCCGTCGGGCAATATCATCATTTCGACTGGCCCGAGCGTCTCGAGTTTCTCGGTGTTGATCACCGCCGACCATGGCGTCAGCGGCACTGCGCCTCCCGTGTAGCCGGTACCGCCGCCGCGTGGAATTACCGTAAGGCCAAGTTCGATGCAGCCGCGCACGAGATTGGGAATCTCGGCTTCCGAGTCGGGCGCCAGGACCAAGAACGGCAAATCCACGCGCCAGTCGGTGGCGTCTGTGACGTGGGTGACCCGCGCGTACGCGTCGAAACGGATATTGTCTTCGCGGGTATGCCGGAGGAGCGCACGCCGGGCGCGTTTTCGCATGGCGGTCAGATCAGCGAAGTGCTTTTCGAAACGCCGGACGGCATCGAGCGCCGCGGCAAGCAATTGCACGACTTTGTCATCACGAATCTTATCGACCGGATCGCGGCGCTTCTGCACCTCGTGCAACCGGTGATGCATGGCCTCGATGAGCTGCCTGCGCCGTTTTGGGCTGTCCAACAGATCGTCCTGCAAGAACGGATTACGCTCGACGACCCAAATGTCTCCCAACACCTCATACAGCATGCGGGCCGATCGGCCCGTGCGCCGCTCGCTGCGCAGTTCGTTGAGCAAATCCCAGGCCGCGCTGCCCAAGAGGCGGATGACGATTTCGCGGTCGGAAAGCGAGGTGTAGTTGTATGGTATCTCGCGTAAGCGCACTTCCGGACCTGCATCCGAAGGCTGCAACGCGCGAGAATGGGGCAAATCGGGGACTGCATTCATGTCCGATCGATTTTACCCACATATTCTGGGTCACACACGATCATCAAAGGGTTCCACGGCCATCACCGGAGCAACGCGCCGCACCCGCCGCCAAAGACCGCGCGCCGCGTTATGCCGGGAGCGCTTTCAATGGGCGTGCGGCTCGATTATCGTGTCTGCATGAAAGACAACACCTTTGTAAATCACCCGCCGGAAGTCGCGGTGCCCGCCGACAATCGTCCGTTGGTGGCGCCGATCTACCAGTCGGTCAAGTTTTCGTTCGGCGACTCGAAGGAAACGCTGCGCAATCTGCGCGGCGAACGCGCGGGCTTTTTTTACTCGCGCAATTCGAATCCCACCCTGAGGCAATTGGAACTCACTCTGGCGCGGATGCAGGGCAGGGACGATTGCCTGCTGGTCGGCTCGGGCGTGGCTACCATTGCCGCGACCCTGTTGTCGCTGTGCAAGCAGGGCGATCACATTCTCGCCTTCATCGAGTCGTACGGGCCGACTCGATACATCGTGCAGCATCTCTTGGCCAAATATGGGGTGGCGCACACTTTGCTGTCGATCCAGGACCTGGCCGGCATCGAACGGGTGCTCGGCGAAACGCCGACACGCTTGGTCATATTCGAGAGCCCTACCAATCCCGTGACCAAAATCGCGGACATCGAACATCTGACCAGCCATGCGCGGCGCGCAAGCTGTCTCACCGTGATGGATAACACCTTTGCCGGCTTCCACAACCATGGCCGCTACGACATCGATGTCTTCGTGCACAGCCTGACCAAATTTGCGTCGGGTCACGGCGATGTCATGGGCGGGGCCATCATCGCGAACAGCAAGCTGATCGCCGCGATGCGCAAGGATGTGGTCTCCATGGGTCCGACGCTCGACCCGCATGCCGCCTTTTTGATTCAGCGCGGCATGCGCACGTATTTTTTGCGTTACGAGCGTCAATGCGCGAACGCTCAGGCCGTGAGCCGCTTCTTGGACGATCACCCGAGGATCAAGCGCGTCTTCTATCCGGGCCTCGAGAGTCACCCGCAGCATGCGTTGGCGAAAAGCCAGATGCAGGACTTCGGCAGCGTGGTGAGTTTTGAATTGGACGGCGGATATGAAGTAGGCAACCGGTTTGCGGAAGCCTTGCAGTTCTTTTCCATGACCTCGAGCGTGGGGTCGACGGAGTCGCTGGTGATGCCGCCGCAGTTGCTGGGGGGGCAGGAATACACCGCGGCGCAGCGCGAAGCCTCGCTGATCTCCGGCGGCACGGTTCGTTTGTCCGTAGGCATCGAAGACGCCGCAGATCTCATTGCCGACTTGACCCAGGCTTTGGATAAAGCGTGCGTTTAACTTATCGCACCGACGTTGCGGAATTCCCTCAAGCATAGCCGCCGCTTGCCGATGTATTGATGTCGACACAGGGCAGGTATTGATGTCGGCGCTGGCGTTACCGGGGGTATTCCTTGAATCTCGAACCAATCGTCGTTCTGTCGCCTCTCCATAGCCAGGCGGCACGGGAATATATGCGCGGCTCCCTGTCTATCCCGCAAAATATCGCGCCGCTGCCGCGCGTGTGTGCACAGCTCGCGGAACTCACGGCGCAAGCGGCGCTCGATGCCGCACCGTTGGCGCGCCTGATCCAATCCGATTTGGCGTTGGCCGGGGAGGTCATGCGCGTCGCGAATTCCCCCGCATTGCGGCCTCGGGCTCCGGTGGTCTCGCTGCGCCAAGCCGTGTCGTGGCTTGGTGCTGCCGAGGTCCGAAATATCGCGATGGCGGTGATGCTGCACGGCGAGGTGTTCGTCGCGCCGGGGCATGAACCCGAGTCCGAAGAGTTGTGGCGCGAGGCATGGCTTGCCGGTCTCTGGGCGAAGGAGATCGCGCGCGAACGGCGCAAGCACGTCGAAAGTGCATTTCTGGCGGCCTTGATGCACCGGACCGGCGCCGCGCTTGCACTGAAGATATTGTCGCGCTTCGAGGCCGAACAGCGCACCGTGATCGATACCCGCTCCTTCGCCGAGCTCGTCGTGGAATTCGAAGCCGCCTTTGGCCGGCTGCTCATGAACAAATGGAGCTTGCCGGGCGACGTTCAGGATGCTGCGAGCGACTGGCGCAACTATCAAGACTCATCGCACAGCGACCTGGCCGGCACCGTGAACGCGGCCCACTTGTTGGCTACCCATACCATGTATCCGCAGCTATTGAGCGAGGAAATCGTATTCGAGTGCCCGGTGTTCGAGCAATTGGGCGTATTCCCCGATGAGCGTCGAGCCATGCTGGCAAAGCGCGATCGCGTACTCAGCCTCGCCGGTGTATGAAATGACCCAGCCGCCGGCCGATTTCGATTTGATCTGCCTGGGGTCGGGCCCTGCGGGTCAGAAGGCTGCGATTCAGGCGGCCAAAGCGGGCTTTCACGCGGTCATCATCGAACGTGAGCAGCAGATCGGAGGATCGTGCCTGCTGTTGGGCACCATTCCCAGCAAAGCGTTGCGCGAACAGGCGCTGCGGTATCGGCGCATGCGGGGCGATGCCAGATCGCTTGCGGTCGAGCTGCTCGGCGATGCGCCGTTGTCGGCGTTGCTGCAGGGCGTCGACACCGTGATTGCCTCTCAAGACCGTTATCTTCAGGCGCAGATCGGGCGCAATCAGGTCGAGCTGGTCCGCGGCCGGGGGATGCTGCTCCACGCGAACCGCGTCGAAGTGCAGCGGCTGGATGGAACGCGCAGCGTGCTGCACGCGCCCCGCATCATTCTCGCTACCGGTTCCAGACCGCGTCACGTCAGCGCCATCGAAGTGGATCATGAATACGTGCTCGACAGCGATTCGATCTTGAGCCTGCCGTACTTGCCCAGATCATTGATCGTGCTCGGCAGCGGCGTCATCGCTTGCGAGTACGCATCGATTTTCGCCGCACTGGGTTGCGCCGTCACCATGATCGACAAGGCGGCCGAGCCGCTCGGCTTCCTGGATCCGGCGTTGCGAGCGGGGTTTTTGGATGCATTCTGTGCGATGGGCGGCCGTTATCGCGCCGGCACAGAAGTCGAAGGGGCGCGTTTCGACGGATTTTCACAGGTTGAGGTGCTGCTCAAGGACGGCACTGGTCTGAAGGCCGATATCGTGTTCGCCGCGTTCGGCCGAGTCGCCAATCTGGATGGCATTGGATTGGATCGACTCAAGCTCGCCATCAATTCACGCGGGCACGTGCAAGTGAATGAGCGCTTCGAGACCAACATCCCCGGAATCTATGCCGCGGGCGATGCGATCGGACCCCCGGCCCTTGCCTGTGCGGCGGCCGATCAAGGCCGGCGGGCTGCGCTTGCCGCGTTCGGACTACCGCCGCCCGCGCTCACCAGCCTGGTGCCGACCGGCGTGTACACGATTCCGGAAATCGCCTGCGTCGGCTTGTCGCAAACCGAGGCGGACGCCAAGAAGATGGACGTAGTCGTAGGGCGCGCCGACTTCGCCGAGGTGGCGAGAGCGCACATCATCCGCGAACCGATCGGGTTCCTGGCGCTCATTTGCGAGCGCAGCACGGCGCGGGTACTCGGCGTTCAGGTGATCGGCGACGGCGCCACCGAACTCGTGCACCTGGGGCAAGCCGCAATCGCGATGTCGGCGACCGCCGAGTTTTTCGTAGAGCAGATCTTCAATTTTCCCACGATGACCGAGGCGTACCGGATCGCCGCATTCGATGTGATGAAGCAGCGGGCTCAGATGCATCCTGCCGTGCAGCGCGCCCATCCGACGCGCGCGCGTGCGGTGGGCTGAGCATACGCCCGGCCGGCACGCGCGACGGTACTACAAATTGCGAATCAGGAGGTCGCCGAACTCGCTGCATTTGACTTCGGTAGCGCCTTCCATCAAGCGCGCAAAATCGTAGGTGACGGTTTTCTGCGCGATGGTTTTGTCCATCGCGTTGATGATGGCGTCGGCCGCCTCGAGCCAGCCCATGTAGCGAAGCATCATCTCGCCCGACAAGATCACCGAGCCCGGATTGACCTTGTCGAGATCGGCGTACTTGGGCGCCGTACCGTGGGTGGCTTCGAAAACGGCGTGGCCGGTCAGATAATTCACGTTGCCGCCCGGCGCGATGCCGATCCCGCCGACCTGAGCCGCCAGTGCGTCGGAAATGTAGTCGCCATTGAGATTCATGGTAGCGATGACGTCGAATTCGTCGGGGCGGGTCAGTATCTGCTGCAACGTGATGTCGGCGATCGCGTCCTTGATGATGACCTTGCCCGATTTCTTGGCGCCTTCCATTTGTTCATTGGCCGCTTTTTCACCCTGTGCGGCCTTGATGCGCTCCCATTGCTCCCAGGTGAACACATGAGCGGGGAACTCGCGCTCAGCCAGTTGGTAGCACCAATTGCGAAATGCACCTTCGGTGAATTTCATGATGTTGCCCTTGTGCACGATCGTCACGCTCTTGCGTTTGTTGGCGATCGCATACTCGACGGCTGAACGGAACAGCCGTTCGGTGCCTTCCTTGGAGGCTGGTTTCAGTCCGACGCCGGAACTTTCGGGAAAACGAATCTTCGCGAACTGTTTGGGAAAATTCTGCTTGAATAAATCCAGGAATTTCTTGCAGTCGGCGCTGCCCGCCTCGAATTCGATGCCGGCGTAGATGTCCTCGGTGTTTTCGCGGAAAATGGTCATGTCGACCTTCTCCGGAGTCTTGACCGGCGACGGCACACCCTTGAACCAGCGCACCGGCCTCAAGCATACGTACAAATCGAGCAATTGCCGCAGCGCCACGTTGAGCGAGCGGATTCCGCCGCCGACCGGTGTGGTCAGCGGCCCCTTGATGGACACCAAGTAGTCGCGGCAGGCGGTGACGGTCTCATCCGGGAGCCAGCTGTTATAGGCCTTATTGGCTTTCTCGCCGGCGAAAATTTCCATCCAATGAATCTTGCGTTTGCCGCCATAGGCCTTCTGCACGGCGGCATCGAAGACCCGCACGCTTGCGCGCCAGATATCGCGGCCCGTGCCATCGCCCTCGATGTAAGGGATTATCGGCTGGTTCGGCACGTGCAACTTGCCGTTCGCAATCGTAATCTTTTCGCCCCCTACGGGGACCTGCACGTTTACCGGCATTGCTTCAGACATTCGTCAACTCCTATATTTGCAACCGCAATGCTAGCATGCGCGGCCGGAGGCTCGCATTGCGCACACTGACATCCACCCCCACGAGAGACGGCTTCCGAATGCCCGCGGAATACGAGCGGCATTCGGGTTGCTGGATGCTATGGCCCGAGCGCCCGGATAACTGGCGCGACGGTGCGAAACCGGCGCAAGCGGCGTTCGTCGCGATCGCGGCGGCGATTGCGCAGGGCGAGCCGGTCACGGTCGGCGCTTCTGCGGCCCAGTTTCAGAACGCGCGAGGGCGCTTGCCGCCGCAGGTTCGTGTCGTTGAAATCAGCAGCAACGATGCGTGGATGAGAGATTGCGGGCCGACTTTCGTGATCGACGCCAAAGGCCGACGCCGCGGCGTCGACTGGACCTTCAATGCGTGGGGCGGTTTGGACGGGGGGTTGTATTTCCCCTGGGATCGCGACGACGAAGTCGCGCAAAAGGTGTTGGCGATCGAAGGGGCTGATCGCTATCGAACGTCGTTCGTGTTGGAAGGCGGCGCGATTCACGTCGACGGTCAGGGAACGTGCTTGACGACCGAGGAATGCTTGCTCAACCCGAATCGCAACGGCAAGGTGGCGCGGGCCGATGTCGAAATCATGTTGCAGCGTTATCTCGGCGCGACCACCGTGATTTGGCTGGGGAAGGGAGTCCACCTCGACGAGACCGGGGGTCATATCGACGAACTTGCGTGTTTCACGGGCCCGGGTCAGGTCGCGTTGACCTGGACCGAAGACCGCAAGGATCCGCAGTACGAGATTTCCCACGATGCGTACCAGCGTCTAAAAGCGGCCCGCGACGCGCGCGGACGTCAACTCGTCATCCACAAAATCCATCAGCCGGGGCCTCTGTACATGACCGCGGCCGAGGCAGCCGGAATTGACCTGCGGCAGGGCAGCCGTCCGCGCCGGGCGGGCGACCGCTTGCCGGGCTCGTACATCAATTTCTACGTCGCCAACAAGTGCGTCGTGATGCCGCTGTACGACAAACGCTGGGATGGCGCGGCAATGCGCACGCTCAAGCGCCTGTTTCCGACCCGCAAGGTCATCGGCGTGGCCAGCCGCGAGGTTTTGCTGGGCGGGGGTAATATTCATTGCATCACCCAACAAGTACCTCGATCAGCGAGCCCTTGAGCCATAAGTTTCGTCAAATGGAACTTTGCTGCGCGTAGGCTCTCGAAAGCCATTATTCTACGCAGCCTTAATCCTTCAACCCGCCATAAAATATTGGAAGCTGTAGTGCACCCATCGTCAGGAATCAACGAGCCCCGCCCGCAACCGCCTAGCGAGGCTCGCAGGCAACCCGGCAAGGTCGGCCCAGCGGCTCGTCGAACCTTGGGCGCGCTGCTGTGCGCCGCATTTTTCGCGGCGGGGTGCGGCAACAACAACATAAACAGCGGCTATGGTATTGCCTGGGTCACGCTAACCGATGAGCCGGGCGACTTCACGAGCTACATCGTCAACGTCGACTCGATAACGCTGACACGCAGCGATGGCGGAGTCTATGCTGCGATCTCCTCCAATCCCGAGACGGTCGACTTCACCAAACTCAGCAATATCGCCGAAATGTGGGGTTCGGGGTCGATTCCGGTCGGCACGTACACATCGGCAAGCATCGTTCTGGATTACACCAGCGCGGTGATCTCCGTCATGGTCAACGGCCTACCACAGAAAGCGACCGTGGTCGATTCAACCGGCGCGGCGGTGACGACGCAGACCATCAACGTGACATTGGATCCGGCGAATCCGCTCACCGTGGTCCCGACCTACGCGACCAGCTCGGCGCAGCGATTGGCGGTGGATTTCAATCTCGCCGCGTCGACCTCCTCGATCAATTTTACGACCAGCCCGGCTACCGTGACGGTCAAGCCTTACTTGACCGCGGGCGTCTCTGCTCCGGACAACAAGCTCATCAGGGTGCGAGGACCCCTCATCAACTCGAGCGTGAACGTGGGTACGTATACGGTGTATGTGCGGCCGTTCAACGACGTTTATTCCAGCTTGGGCTCGCTCAGCCTGTTCGTCGACCCCAGCACGATCTACGCCATCAACGGCACGGTCTCCACCGGTACTCCAGGTATAACCCAGCTGTCGCAATCCTCCGCCGGCACTACCATGACGGCGGCCTATGCGACGTATGAACCGACCGCGAGCGCCGGCATTTTCCACGCGAAATACGTGGTCGCCGGCAGTACCCTGGAGGACGTTTACACGTCGGGACTCGAAGGCGACGTGGTCGCGCGCACCGGCAATACGCTGACGCTGCGGGGTTCGACACTGTCCGTGTACGGTCTAACACCCAGCTACAACGTGGCCGATGCCACAGTTATTCTGGGCCCCGGCACCACCGTGATTGCCGACGATTCGACCTTGACGGGACTCAACTACCAATCCGTCGCGGTCGGCCAGCACATCATTGCACGCGGTCTCTACACTCTGCCCAACAATGTGGTTACCCTGGATGCGTCCGGCGCGTCCACCGCGTATACCGGCTCGGTGCGGTTGATTTCCACCAGCCTGTGGGGTTCGCTCGTGTCCTCTACCACGGGCAGCGTGGTGATGAATTTGCAGACCATCAGCAATTGGCCGGCTTCTGATTTTGTGTTTGCCGGCAATGGCACGAGTGCCGCCGCGGATCCGGTCGCGGCCGGTTTCTCGGTCAACACCGGCGCGCTCGCCATACCCGTGACCACCGTCGGTGAGCCGGTGTGGATCGACGGCCTCTTCGCTCCTTTCGGATCAGCACCGCCGGATTTCACCGCTTCTTCGGTCAATAGCGAAGCGTCCGTTCAGGTCGCGGGCGCCGCCGCCGGAAGCCTGACGTGCGGTCAGGGAAATCTTGATTGCGTTCCGGCCAGCTTGCGAGTCTATTGGAACGGTCCAGGGACGAGCACACCTTTCTCCGCGCTGACCGGGACCTTGATGACCATCGATTTCAGCAACGCGAATTTCAGCTCGGGCGTGATCCGTATCGGACCGGAGAGCATCGTTCTCACGGCAGCGTCGGCGTCCCCGCAAATCGTGCCCCAGACCGGCTCCGGCGCGGCCGGCGTACCGGCGACCTTTACGCCGCTGTTCTCGTACGGCAACCCGACGGCCGCCACCTCGCCCGGAATCAATGTTTTCAGCGCCTTCGGCACTTTCGCCACTGACTTGACCACGGCTCTCGCGACCACGCCGGCCCTGCAGCTCGAGGCACGAGGTACGTACAGCCGCACCACCAACACCTTTAGCGCTAGCAGCGTCAACGTCGTGCTCTAAACTATTCCCCCTATGGGGAATCATTCGTCACGACTTGGGTTGGCCTGGGTGCTGGTAGCGAGTTGCGCGTGGGGCCACGGTGCCGCCGCCCGGGCGGCTGACGCGGCCGAGACGCCGCAAAAAGAAGTGATTCGTCCGCGCATTTGCCTGGTATTGTCGGGCGGCGGCGCCCGCGGCATGGCGCACATCGGCGTGCTGAAGGTCCTCGAGGACCTGAAAATTCCCATCGACTGCATCGCGGGCACCAGCATGGGCGCAGTGGTGGGCGGTCTGTATGCAAGCGGGATGAGCTCCCGCGACATCGAGTCCACCATGCGCTCGGTGGATTGGCAGGAAGCGTTTCGGGATGCCCCGCCGCGCCGCGACCTGGCATTCAGGCGCAAACAGGATGATCAGAATTTCCTGGTGCGTCTGCCGTTGGGCTTGAAGCATGGCCAGATTCTGCTTCCAAAGGGATTCATTCAGGGGCAAAAGCTGCAGGAGACGCTGCGGCAGCTGACCCTGCCGTTCAGCAACAGTACGGATTTCGACAGGCTGCCGACCGCGTTTCGCGCCGTGGCGACCGATCTGGAAACCGGCAACGCCGTGCTCTTGGATAAGGGCGATCTGGCGATCGCCATGCGAGCCAGTATTTCGGCGCCGGGCGTATTCGCGCCGGTGGACTACCAGGGCCGATTGTTGGTCGATGGCGGTCTGGCGGAGAATCTGCCCGTCAACGTGGCGCGGGCGATGAACGCGGATATCCTCATCGTCTCCGACGTCAGCTTCCCGCTGCAGGATCGCAGGCAGCTCGATTCCGCGCTGTCCATTTCCAATCAAATGCTGGCGATATTGGTGCGCAAAGACTCGGACCGGCAGAAGAAGTCCTTGAGCCCGCAAGACATCCTGATCGAGCCGCTATTGGGCCTGGCAACGTCCACCGATTTTACATTGGCGGTCAACACGATTGTCCGCGGCGAAGAGGCGGCACGCGGCGCCGCGGCCCGGCTCGCGGGCTTAAGCGTCGACGACGCGGCATACCGCGAGTATCTGGCGCGCCGCGAAGCACGTGAACCCGGGTTGCCCCCCATCGAGTTCGTTCGCGTCGATGAAGAATCGAAGCGTTACGAAAAAACGATCATGGCGAAAATGCAGCCGCTGGTCGGCAAGCCATTGAGTCTCGATCAGGTGGGTGCGCGTATTACCGAGCTCTACGGCCTGGGAAATTTCGAGACGCTCGACTACAGCCTGGTCGAGCGGCCCCCTACCGCCGCCGCGGCCCCCACCGCTGCGCCCACCGTCGCGGGTGCCGCCGGTGAAGCTGCGGCGGCCGAAGCTCAAGGTACAGCCGAAACTCAAGAGTCGGGTCTCGAGATCCGTGCGCGCCGCAAATCATGGGGCCCGAACTACATACGATTCGGTTTGAATCTGCAGGACGATTTTCAAGGCAACAGCCGCTACAACGCTGCCGCGCGCTTCGTGCTGAGCGAACTCAACGAGCGCGGTGCGGAACTGTTGACGGATGTGCAAATCGGCAGCGATCCGAGGGTGTTCAGCGAGTTCTACCAGCCTCTCGATGCGCAGCGAACCTGGTTCGTCGCGCCGAGTGCGCGCATCGAGGTTCGGGACCTACCGATCTACGCCGATAACAAAGAAGTCGCCGATTATCGCGATCGCGAGGCCGAGATCGATATGGACGTCGGACGCAACCTCGGCAATTGGGGCGAGATCCGCATGGGATTGCACCGGACCAACGGCTTGACGCGTGTACGCTATGGCGATCCCACGCTCGTCGAGCACCAGTACAACAACGGCGAATTCTTCTTCAAGTTCAGCTACGATCAACTCGACAACGTGCATTTTCCCCGCAATGGGGAGACCTTTACGTTGCAGTGGGACGCGGACCGCACCGATTTGGGCTCGGACGTCGTGCGCGATCGCGTTTCCGCCGATTGGCTGGTGGCGCGGTCGCGCGGACGCAATACTCTGTTGTGGTGGACCTCGGCCGGGAGCACGCTCGACGGCAATGTACAACCCACCGCCCTTCCCGACTTCTATTCCCTCGGCGGGTTTCTCAATTTGTCCGGTCTAGCGCCCCAATCCTTGATCGGGCCGCACTATGCGATCACCCGCGCCATCTACTTCCGCAAGATCGGGCGCGGCGGGACCGGATTTTTCGAGTTTCCCGCATATATCGGCGCGTCGTTGGAAGTCGGCAACACGTGGGCAAAGCGCGGCGACATGAGCCTCGGATCCGCGCACAAGGATGCTTCCTTGTTTTTCGCGATCGACACGTTTTTGGGACCGGTCTATCTCGGTACGGGCTACGATGAGCACGGCACCAGCGGCTTCTATCTATTCCTCGGCCGGAGTTTCTAGTCTAGGCGCTGCGCGCCGACTAAATCGGCCGTCCGGCCGATTTGAACGCCGCGCAGCGGCGACCCGAAGGGCGAGGTGCGCAAGCACCGAGTAATCTACGGGGCCGCAGCGGCCCCGCCCTAAAGTCGGGGTCGTTCCGCATTGCGCTCCGCAGTCCCTGCTACGCGCAAGCCCAGGGTGGCCATTGCGCTGCGCTATCCCTGCTGCGCGCAAGCCCCGGGTGACCATCCATGGTCACCCGCGCAACGCATGCGTTGTGCCCTTGGCCACCCGTTCGACGCATGCGTCTCACCCATTGAAAGTTGCGCGAAGCGCATGATCAGGAAATCCGGCTTGCGGAGAGATTCTCCACTTTCTCGAACACCCGGTTAAGCGAAGCTGCGACTTTCAGACAGATTCTCAACCTTTTCGAACACGACCGCCGGCTGATCGCCGATTCGGGAGTATTCGTGTTTTCGCGCCATTTCTTCCAGCTTTTGGTCGCGCTCCGCCGCGGTAAAATACCAATGCGTCTTTTGCCAGTCGGTGCCCAGCAGCTTGGCGAACGGGTCGCCGGGACGCAGGCTCACGCGGATGCCGTACGGTCGGGGTAGGACCGGCACGCCGCGAACCAGATTTTGAACGTTTGCGATTCCCATGTTGCGGAACGATAGCGGAACGCCGGCTCGGGCGCCAGGCGCCTGGCTGATTGGCGGCAGAATCGCATGCTAGACTCCGCCGCCTTGTCGTCCCCGCGAGGTAACTGATGGCATCGTCTTATACGGCCTCCGACATCGAGGTCTTGAGCGGCTTGGACCCGGTGCGCCGCCGGCCGGGCATGTATACCGACACCACGCGTCCGAATCATCTGGCGCACGAAGTGATCGACAATAGCGTCGATGAGGCGCTTGCGGGGTATTGCGAAAACATCAACGTCACGGTGTTCAAGGACGGCTCCTTGCAAGTCGAGGACGACGGCCGCGGCATGCCGGTGGATATTCATCCCAAAGAGAAGATCAGCGGCGTCGAGTTGATTCTGACGCGTCTGCACGCGGGCGGAAAATTCAACGACAAGACATACCAGCATTCGGGCGGCCTGCACGGCGTCGGCGTCTCGGTCGTGAACGCGTTGTCCAAAAATTTGGAGTGCTGGGTGCGCCGCGGCGGCAAGGAGTACAACTTGAGCTTCAAGGGCGGAAGGCCCGACTCGAAGCTCGAAGTCGTCGGCGACGTGCCGAAATCGAAGACCGGCACGACATTGCGGTTTTGGCCCGACGGTAAATATTTCGACACCGACAAGTTCGCGATTCCCAGTCTCAAGCAGGTGCTGCGGGCCAAAGCTGTGCTTTGCCCGAGACTGCGCGTCACGCTCGCCAATGAAATCACGGGCGAACGCGAGGAGTGGTACTACACGGGCGGATTGCATCAATATCTTGCCGAAGAGCTGGGGAAAGGCGAGTGGTTGCCCGCGGAGACCTTTTACGGCAAGCGCGACATCGAGGGCGGGTCGCTCGATTGGGCCTTCGCGTGGGTGCTCGAATCCGAACACCGCATCACCGAGAGCTACGTCAATCTCATCCCCACGGTGGAAGGGGGCACGCACGTGAACGGCCTGCGCGTCGGCGCCGCCGACGCGGTTCGCGAGTTCTGCGAATTTCGCACACTCGTGCCGCGCGGCCTGAAGCTGACGCCGGAAGACGTATGGGACGGCGTGAGCTTCGTGATGTCGATGAAAATGCGTGAGCCGCAGTTCGCCGGGCAGACCAAGGAGCGCCTCTCCTCGCGTGAGTCCGCGGGCATCGTCCAGGGCGTCATCAAGGATGCCTTCGCCCTGTGGCTCAACCAACATCCGGATCAGGGCGAGAAGATCGCGATGTTGGCCATCGCCAACGCGCAGCAACGCTTCAAGGACAGCCAGAAGATTGCACGCAAGCGGATCGTCGCGGGGCCGGCGCTGCCGGGAAAATTGGCCGACTGCGTGAGTCAAGATCCGGCGCGCGGCGAACTGTTCCTGGTCGAAGGCGACTCGGCCGGCGGTTCGGCCAAACAAGCGCGCGATCGAGTGACGCAGGCCATCATGCCGCTGCGCGGTAAGATCTTGAATACCTGGGAAGCGGACACCCGCGAAGTGCTGCAGTCGCAGGAAGTGCACAACATCACGGTGGCCATCGGCGTGGAGCCGGCGGCCACCGATTTGTCCGGCCTGCGCTACCACAAGATCTGCATATTGGCGGACGCAGACAGCGACGGACAGCACATTGCGACCCTGCTGTGCGCCTTGTTCCTGCGCCACTACCGTCCATTGGTGGCCGCGGGACATGTGTATGTCTGCATGCCGCCGCTGTTTCGGATCGACGCCGGAAAAGAGGTCGTTTACGCGCTCGACGAGGCGGAACGTGAAAGCGCCCTCGCACGCATTGCCGTCGACAGCCCGCGCGTCAAGCCGGTGGTGACGCGCTTCAAGGGCTTGGGCGAAATGAACCCGATTCAGCTGCGCGAAACGACCATGGCGCCGCAGACGCGCCGCCTGGTGCAAATGACCATCGACCCGCACGACAGCCCCGATCAGCTGCTGGACATGCTGCTCGCGAAGAAGCGCGCCGGCGATCGGCGCGAGTGGCTCGAGACCAAGGGAAACCTGGCCCACGTGTAGCGGCCGGCCTGGAGGCCGGAGTTTCTGGCGGAGAATCCGATGAAAGATCAAGAACTCAATTTTGAAGGCATAGAGAAGGAGCCGCTGAAATCCTTCGCGGAGCGCGCGTACCTCGACTATTCGATGTACGTCATCTTGGATCGGGCGCTTCCTCATCTCGGCGATGGTTTGAAGCCCGTGCAACGGCGCATCGTCTACGCGATGAGCGAACTCGGGCTCGCCGCCGGCGCCAAGCACAAGAAATCCGCGAGGACGGTGGGCGACGTCATCGGCAAATTCCATCCGCATGGCGATTCGGCCTGCTACGAGGCCATGGTGCACATGGCGCAGGATTTTGCCTACCGTTATCCCATAGTCGACGGCCAGGGCAATTGGGGCTCGACCGACGATCCGAAATCCTTCGCCGCGATGCGCTATACGGAGTCGCGGCTGACTCTGTACGCAACGTTGTTGCTGCAGGAACTGGGTTCGAGCACCGTCGACTGGATACCGAATTTCGACGGCT
The DNA here is from genome assembly GCA_036502605.1 of Steroidobacteraceae bacterium. Classification (GTDB taxonomy): domain Bacteria; phylum Pseudomonadota; class Gammaproteobacteria; order Steroidobacterales; family Steroidobacteraceae; genus Bog-1198. The sequence goes on along the minus strand of DASXYI010000158.1, from coordinate 1,729 downwards.
CTCTGGACGAGCCGACCATGCTGCCGGCGCGAGTACCGAATCTATTGCTCAACGGCGGCTCCGGGATTGCGGTGGGCATGGCCACCGATATTCCGCCGCATAATTTACGCGAGGTGGTGAAGGCCTGCGTGGCGTTGCTCGACGACCCGGAGCTGAGCACGCGAAAAATCATGGCCAGCATAAAGGGCCCGGATTTGCCGACCGGCGGAGAAATCGTCTCGCCGCGCGAGGATCTGGTGCAAATGTACGAAACCGGATCGGGCAGTTTCAAGGCGCGCGCGACCTACGAGATCGAGGACGGGCAAATCGTGATAGATGCACTGCCGTTCCAGGTATCCGGAGCCAAGGTGCAGGAACAGATCGCCGCCCAGATGCAGCAAAAAAAACTGCCCATGGTCGAGGACCTTCGCGATGAATCGGACCACGAGAATCCCACCCGGCTGGTGATCGTACCGAAATCGAATCGCGTCGACACCGCGGCACTGATGGCGCACCTGTTCGCCACGACGGATCTCGAGCGAAATTACCGCGTCAATCTCAATGTCATCGCCTTGGATGGGCGGCCGCGGGTGATGGGGCTCAAGGAACTGTTGGTGGAATGGCTGGAGTTCCGCAGATCCACGGTTACCCGGCGCCTGAATCATCGCCTGGCGAAGTTGAGCGCACGGCTGCACATCCTCGATGGCTTGCTGATCGCCTACCTGAATCTCGACGAAGTGATCCGCATCGTGCGCACCGAGGAGCAGCCGAAGCCGGCCCTCATCAAGCGCTTCAAGCTATCCGATGAGCAGGCCGAGGAGATCCTCGAAACCAAGCTGCGCCGCCTCGCCCGCCTGGAAGAGATGAAAATCCGCGAGGAGCAGAAAAAACTCGCCGAGGAGCGCGACGGGATTCAAGCCATCCTGAAGAGCAAGGCGAAATTGACCAAGCTGGTGCGCGACGAATTACTGAGCGATGCCGCGGAATACGGCGACGATCGCCGCACCAAACTCGTGGAGCGCGAGGCCGCTCAGGCCATCACCGAAGCGGAGCTTTTGACCAGCGAGCCGACCACGGTGGTGCTATCGCGCCTGGGCTGGATGCGTGCCGCGAAGGGCCACGACATCGATGCCCGCTCCTTGAGCTACAAGACCGGCGATGAGTTCCAGGCGGCGGCGAAGGGCCGCAATCTGCAGCAGGCGGTGTTCATCGATTCCACCGGACGCGCCTATAGTTTGGACGCACATCAGTTGCCCGCCGCACGCGGTTACGGCGAACCATTGTCGGGTACGGTGGACCCGCCCGACGGCGCAACCTTTGCCGCGGTTCTCATCGGCGAACCGGAGGATCTGTGGTTGCTGGCGAGCGATGCGGGCTACGGTTTTGCCGCGAGACTCAGCGCGCTGTACGCCCGCAACAAGAAAGGCAAGTCCGTGCTCAAAGTGCCGGAGAACGCGCGCGTATTGGCGGCGCAGCCGATAACGAATCCCGCCGCGTTCGCCGTGTTCGTGAACAACGATGGCGAGGTGCTGACGCTGCCGACGGCGCAAATCGAAGAGATGAGTTCGGGCAAGGGTCAAAATCTGTACGGCATCCCGGGCAAGAAGTCGGCGGACCGCGACGAGTATTTGACGGCCATGGCGGTCGTGGCGCCGGGCGAGTTGCTGACGGTATACAGCGGCAACAGCGCACCCATGAAGCTCAAATACGACGAGCTCAAGGCGTTCCAGGACAAAAAGGGCCAGCGCCG
>DASXYI010000157.1:0-40838 GCA_036502605.1 Steroidobacteraceae bacterium | reverse complement strand
ACAAGGATCGAGCGTTTTTGAAGGCGGGCGGGGTGTTCACGGACGACTTAATCGATGCGTACATCGAGTTGAAGATGAAGGAAGTGACGCGCTTGCGCATGACCACGCATCCGATCGAGATCGAGATGTACTACAGTCTGTAGTCGCCAGGAGCCGCCGCGACCTCACGGATGAGGTCCTACCGACGGTGTCCTACCGACGGTGTCCGTACCGAACCGCAACGATGATGACGGCCTCGGCGCCGGACGGAAGCGCGACCGTGACTTCATCGTCGAGGTGCTTGCCGAGCAAGCTGCGGCCGAGCGGTGAATCCATACTGATGTAGTCGGCCGCCATGTCGAATTCGTCGGGCCCGACCAGGCGAAACCAACGCAAATCGCCGTTTGAGTACTCCAATTGCACCCAGGCGCCGAAATACACTCGCTTGGGGTCCCTGCGTACGGCGCCGCCCCCCGGATGGCCCGCCGTGTCGACGATCGTCATGCCCTCGAGCCGTTTGCGGAGGAAGCGGACTCGGCGGTCGATCTCGTGCAGGCGCTTCTTGCCGTAGGTGTATTCGGCATTTTCCGAGCGGTCGCCCTGAGCGGCCGCTTCGGACACGGCGATCGTGACGCGCGGCCGTTCGTCCTGCCAAAGCTGGTCGAGTTCATCACGCAGCCGCTGCGCTCCTTCAGGAGTTATGTACTTGGAACCGGGCGTCGTCGGGGGGCGGTATCTTGACACGGTGCAATAAATGCGAGTGGGATACTAGAGACGTGAACCGCTTCTAATACGCCCGCGGTTGTTTGAGCGGTTGCTCACAGATTGATTGCACCTTATGTATCTAAGCTCTATACCCATGAGCGCCAAATATTACACCCACTTTATCGCACAGTCGGAAGACGCCATCGAGTACAGCGAGTATCGCGGCGTCGTGGAACTTCTCGATCAGTCGGCGAAAGTGCGCGGCAATCGGGACATCGCGAAAATGCTGGCTCGCAGTTTCGATCTCGAGGAAACCGACATCCAAGTTTTGCAGTGGCATCAATTGCACTAACGGCTGGAAACCTTTATCCCCTAGCGGGCTTTACTTCCCTTCATTGAAGTCCGCATCTCCGCCCTGAGCTAATCACTCGGGGCTTTTTTTGGGGCAATGCTAGACTTGGCTTGTCATGCCTCCAATTCATGGGGCGAATGAGGGGATTTATGCGCAAATCCGTGTGGACCTTGGGGGTCCTCGCCATTCTCCTGTCCGGCTGCGGCTATAACTCCATGCAGTCGCAGGATGAACAGGTCAAGTCGGCGTGGTCGGAAGTCCTGAATCAATACCAGCGGCGTGCCGATCTCATCCCCAATTTGGTCAACACAGTCAAAGGGTTCGCGGCGCAGGAGCAACAGGTGTTGTTGGGCGTGACGGAAGCTCGCGCCAAGGTCGGCTCGATTCAAGCGACTCCGGACCTCGTCAACAATCCCGAAGCCTTCGCCAAGTTTCAGGCCGCCCAGGGCGAGCTTTCCGGTGCCCTGTCGCGATTGCTGGTGGTGACGGAGAACTATCCGCAGTTGAAGTCCGATCAGAATTTTCGCGATCTGCAGGCCCAGCTCGAGGGAACGGAGAATCGCATCACGGTCGCGCGCAATCGCTACATTCAAGCCGTGCAGAACTACAACGTCACGGTACGCTCGTTCCCCGGAAATTTGACGGCCAAGATGTTCGGCTACAAGCCGAAGCCGAATTTCGCCGTCGAAAACGAAGCGGCGATTTCCAAGCCGCCGAACGTGGACTTTGGTGCTCCCGCGGCAGGGGCGCGGCCGCCGGCCACGACCCCACCGGCGGCGCCGGCACGTTGACGCGGCCGGTCACAGCAATCATTTTCCTTCTGGCCGCGCTGATCGCGCGCGCCGACGTCCCGGTGCCGCAGCTCACGGCGCGGGTCACCGATCTTACGGGAACCCTTTCCGGAGAAGCGGTCAACCGCATCGAGGCGAAACTTGGCGCTTTCGAGGCCAAGAAGGGCAGCCAAATCGCGGTGCTGATCGTGCCGACGACTCAGCCGGAGGAAATCGAGCAGTACGGCATTCGCGTTTACGACCAATGGAAGCTCGGCCGCAAGGGCGTCGATGACGGAGCGATTCTGCTGGTGGCCAAGAACGACCGGCGCGTGCGCATCGAAGTGGGCCGCGGGCTGGAGGGTGCGGTACCGGATGCCATCGCCAATCGCATCATCACCGACACCATCACGCCGCATTTCAAGCTCGGCGATTACGACGGCGGCGTCGAAGCCGGTGTCGATCGAATCGTTTCCGTGGTCGAGGGCGAGCCGCTTCCGGAACCCGACAAGAAGTGGGAACGCCACGGCAGCGGCCTGAGCAATGTGTTGCCGCTGCTCTTGGTGGTGGTGTTCGTCGCCAGCGGCGTGCTGCGCAGCCTGTTCGGCCGACTGTTCGGGTCGCTCGCCACCGGCGGGCTCGCCGGGGGGATTGCCTGGCTGCTGAGCCATCTTTTGCCCATCGGCGTGGGCGCAGGCGTGCTCGGATTCCTGTTCGCGATGTTGCTGGGATCCTCGCGCGGCTGGTCGGCCGGCGGCGGCGGCTGGGGAGGCTTCGGCGGCGGTTTGGGTGGAGGATTCGGGGGCGGGTTTGGGGGAGGGGGCGGATTTAGAGGCGGCGGCGGTGGCGGTGGCTTCAGCGGCGGCGGCGGCGGGGCCAGTGGCGGCGGCGCGTCGGGTAGTTGGTGATGCGGCTCAGGCGCCTGATTCGGCACATCTCGGCGGCGCATTGGCGCACGCGTATGCTGTTCCCCAAAGCCACGCTCGACGCCATCGAGCAAGCCGTCGCAGGCGCCGAGCGCACCCACGCCGGCGAAATTCGTTTCGCGATTGAAACTTCGCTCGCGCCGCTGCATGTCATCAACGAAATGAGCCCCCGAGCCCGGGCGCTCGAGGTCTTTGCTCACTTGAAAGTCTGGGATACCGAATACAACAATGGCGTGTTGATCTACGTTCAGCTCGCGGACCGCGATGTGGAAATAGTCGCCGATCGTGGCTTTCAGGGGCGAGTGACCCAGCCGGAATGGGAGGCGGTTTGCCGTCTCATGGAAGAGCATTTTCGCGCCGGACGCTATCAAGCCGGGGCAATCGCGGGCGTCGATGCGGTGGGGACGTTGCTGGCGCGCCACTATCCATCTCAAGCCGACCAACTCGCGCCGGGACACAACCAATTGCCTGATCGCCCGACTTTGCTGTAGATAGGCGGATGATCAAAACTCTCGTCAACTTATCCCGCCGGTGGATGCTACCGGCATTGGTTCTAGCGTTGAGCTCCGCCGGCTGCTCGCTGTTTCGCCATGGTCCGGTCGAACCGCCGCCGGTCGTGAAGGCGCCGCCGCCGCCGGCGCCCGCACTACCGAAGCCCACCGCCACCCATCGCTTCGACATCGACCCGAGCACCGAAGTCGTCGGCTACGTGCAAAAGACCGTCGTCGGCAAGGACGACACGCTGCCCGATATTGCGCGGCGCTTCGACGTGGGCTACGAGGAGATATTGCTCGCAAACCCCGGCGTCGATCCCTGGTTGCCGGGCGTCGGCCGCGAAGTGGTGGTTCCTTCGCAGTTCGTATTGCCCGCGGCTCCGCACGAGGGGGTGGTCGTGAACGTCGCCGCCATGCGCATTTTTTACTACCCGCCGCACAAGAAAGGCCAGCCGCAAATCGTGTTCACGCATCCCATAGGCATCGGCAGGGTGGGTTGGAAAACGCCCGAAGGCACGACCAAGATCGTCAGCCGCACCAAGGATCCCGCGTGGGTGGTGCCGAAATCGGTGCGCGACGAACATGCCGAGGACGGCGAGAAGCTGCCCGCCGTGGTGCCGGCCGGTCCTGACAACCCATTGGGTCAGTACATGTTCCGCTTGAGCTGGCCCAGTTATCTCATCCACGGCACCAACAAACCGTATGGCGTGGGTATGCGCTCGAGCCATGGGTGCATGCGCCTCTACCCCGAGGACATCGCGGTGTTTTTCGATCTGATTCCGATCGGCACCAAGGTGACCGTGGTCAACCAACCGTATTTGTTCGGCTCGCGCGACGGCACGCTGTATCTGCAGGCCTACGCGGTGATGGAGGATGACTCGCGCGATTGGGGCAAAAACCGCAAGCGCTTGCTGGCTCATCTGCTCAGTCCGAAATTGCGCAAAGAAGTCTCGGAGCAGGATAACGGCATCGACTGGCAGCGGGTCGGCGACCTGGCCCACTCACCGCGTGCCGTACCCGTGCCGGTCAGCGGCGGCCATGACGGGGTCGATTCGGTGGTCGGCAACTCGTTGCTGGTGGAGAATACGCTGCCCGAGGGCTCCAACTGGGACGGAAAAACCGGACTGCTGGTCGACGAAAAGACCTTCAATGCTCTGGTGGGCGGCCAATCCAAAGCGCCCCCGGTCAGTCAGTCGTCGCAACCGTCCGCGCATTAACCGTCGAGAAGTCCATGATTCGTCACTGTGCTCTGGGCCTGGCGCTCACCGGCTCGAGTTGCCCGGCGACCGCGGCGCCGGCCGCCGCGCCGACCGCCGCGCTACCGACCGCCAACTTTGCGCCGATTCAGTCGGGGCTGGACTACCATTCCTTCGCCAACGTCGAGCAGTTCCGCGTGATCCGCGTGGATCTCGATTTGCGCGTCGATTCCGCAGCAAAGGTCCTGCGCGGCGGCGTCGGGCTGCAGATCAAACGCCTCGACCCGGGCGCCACCGAGTTGATCCTCGATACGCGCGATCTCAATGTCACTGACGTCATGCAGAAGGCGCAGGGCGTGCTGGGAGCGACCTCCAAGAGTGAAACGACGTGGGTGAGTCGTCCCTATCATTTCCAGAGAAAGGATAAGATTCTCGGCTCAGCCTTGGTCATCGAACTGCCGCCGTCGAAAAGACCGTCGGAGTTCATCAAGATTGACTACGAGACCTCGCCCACCGCGTCCGCGCTGCAATGGCTCAGCGCCAAACAAACGGCCGGCAAGCGCAAACCCTTCTTGTTCACGCAGTCCGAACCCATCGGCACACGCAGCTGGATTCCGCTGCAGGATACGCCCCAGGTGCGCGTGACCTACACGGCCACCATTCGCACTGACTCCGATGTATTGGCGGTCATGAGCGCCAAGAACCTCAACGGCATGGGCCGCCCGGCCAAGCGCAACGGCGAGTATTCGTTCGTCATGCCCGAGGCGATCCCCCCTTATTTGATCGCCTTGGCCGTGGGCGATCTTGCATTCAAGGAAACCGGGCCGCGCACCGGCGTGTATGCGGAGAAGCCGATGGTCAAGGGGGCAGCGAAGGAATTCGCCGACACCGAGTCCATGATCCAGAGCAGCGAAAAAATATTCGGCCCCTATCGCTGGGATCGATACGATATCTTGGTGCTGCCGCCGAGTTTCCCCATGGGCGGGATGGAGAATCCGCGCCTGTCGTTCATCACGCCGACGGCGATCGCCGGCGACAAGAGCCTGGTCTCCGTGATCGCGCACGAGCTGGCGCATTCTTGGTCGGGCAATCTGGTGAGCAATGCGACCTGGCGGGACTTGTGGCTCAACGAAGGGTTTACCGACTACATGGAGAGTCGCATCATCAATGCGGTATATGGCGAGCGGCGCGAGATGATGGAACGCGTGTTGGGCTTGCGTTCCCTGCGGGACGACTTGGCCAAGCTCGAACCCGCCGACCAGGTGTTGGCGATCGATCTACGTGATCGCGACCCGGGTCAGGTCTTCAGCACCGTACCCTACGAAAAGGGCCGGCTGTTCCTGACTTTCCTTGACGCGAAATTCGGACGCGAACGCTTCGATGCATTCCTGCGCGGCTATTTCGATCATTTCGCGTTCCAGAGCATCACCACCGAGCAGTTCCTCCAGTACCTGCAGGAGAATCTGCTCGACCGCTTTGCGGGCGTCGTCACGCGCGACCAGGTCATGAGCTGGATAAGCGGACCCGGCATCCCGCCGGATGCGGTGCTGCCCGTGTCGGATGCGTTCGCGCCGGTGGACGAGGCGCGCTCCGCGTGGGTCTCGGGCAGAGTCGCCGCCAAGAAGCTCGATACCCACGATTGGGTCGCACAGCAGTGGCTGTACTTCCTGGAAAACATGCCTGCGAGCTTGAGCGCGGCGCAGCTCAAGGATCTCGATCAGGCTTTCGGGTTCACTCGCACGGCCAATGCCGTGATCGGCCATAGCTGGTTTGTATTGGTGATCCGCAACAATTATCAACCCGGCTACGCGCGTCTCGAGGAATACCTGGAGACCATCGGCCGCCGCAGACTCGTTGCGCCGCTGTACGAGGAATTGATGAAGACGCCTGCCGGCGCCACGCAGGCGAAGCGCGTCTATGCGTTGGCGCGCCCCGGTTATCATGCGATGACGGCTGCGGCCATCGACGCGATCGTCAACCCGTCCGAGTCTTCCGAGACGTCCGATGAGTAGCGAATGGATGAAAGTGATGCTCGATGAAATCGCGCGCAAGAAGGCGGAAGCCGAATTGGCGCAGGCCGAACGCGAGCGCCGCCGCCAAGAGCAGGAGGCCCCCCCGGCAACGGAGGCAGGCCGCCCCGCGAAACGCCCCGATGATCCCGCTCAAGGATGACACGCCCTCCGCGCGCAAGGCCTATGTCACGATCTCTCTGATCGTCGCCTGCAGCACGGTGTTCCTGTGGCAGCGTTTCGCTGGATGCGAGCGAGAGCCGCCGCGCCGTCGCCGGTCTGGGCGCGATCCCCGCGATGCTGCTGCTGTGATTCGCCATTGTTTGCCCAGTGAGTGCCGGCTCTTAGTCTGTCCACGGTGTGGTACAGTTCGCCGGTTATCTCTCGGGGGAAATTTCTGGTAGCGCCGAACGGCCTAGGCATTCAGGTTGAGGAAGAACGCGGCCCCGACCAAACCATAGTGCCCTTGGGTTGTGGGCGAACCGCATTCGTGGGCCGGACGCTGCGCGGCCCCGTCAACCGGCCTATCTTTCTCAAGAGCTTCACGGAATTCCAACACATCTTCGGCGGTCTCTGGCAGCCGAGCCCGCTGGGATATGCAGTGGAGCATTTCTTCGACAATGGCGGGCGCGAGGCACTCGTGGTGCGGGTGGTCAATGGCGCGCGCGCCGCGACGCTGACAATGAACGCCGGTACGCAGGTGCTCAAGCTGCACGCGGTGCGTCCGGGCACGCGCGAGTTCCTGCGCGCCAGCGTCGATTACGACAATATCAGCCCGGTCAACACCACAGAATTCAATCTCACCGTACAGCGCGTGCGGATGCAGGGAACGGAACAGGTCGAGGATCAGGAAATATATCCACGGCTGTCGACTTTGCCGGAGGCGGAGCGTTTTGTAGGCGAGGCGCTCGCCGGCTCGGAGTTGGTCCAACTCGCCGGCGCGGTTGCGGCGGAGCGGCCCGACCGGACACCGGATTCGAGCGGCGGTCTTCTTGCCGCCGGCTACGTCTGTTCGAACGCCGACGGCGATGACGGCGCGCCGTTGACCGACTACGATCTGATCGGTTCCGCGGTCGATCGAACCGGTTTATTCGCGCTCGAAGGCGTCGAGCATTTCAATCTGCTGTGCATTCCGCCGCTGTCCCGCGACCGCGATGTGGGACCCGCCGTGCTCTTGGTGGCGCTGCGCTATTGCAAGGAACGGCGCGCCTTGCTCATCGTCGATCCGCCGTCCGAGTGGCATACCGCGGACGAGGCTCTGCGAGGCATGCGGCAGTGGAACTTCTGCAACGAAAATGCGCTGATGTATTTTCCCCGAGTCCTGGCGCACGACAAATTACGCGGACACTTCGAATCGTTCGCCTCCTGCGGCGCGGTCGCCGGCATGCTGGCGAGATCGGAGGAGACGTTCCCGGTGTGGGGGCCGGTGAAGAGCGAAGATGCCGTTCTGCGGCCCGGATACCGGCCGAGCTGCTTGGTGAGCGAGGACAAGCGCATGCGGCTCGCGGCTCTGGGCGTGAACAGCATTCAAGCCGTGCGTTCGGCGGCACGGATCGGCGTGTCGCCGCGAACGCTGGCGGCGGGCAGCGCAGGCGCGGCCGATTGGCAGAGTCTCGCCGCGCGGCGGCTGGCTCTCTTCATTCTCAACAGCGTCGAGCGCGGCACCCGCTGGGTCGTCCTCACCAAGCCGCACCGCGACGTCGCCGAACTGGCGGCGGCGCAGGTGCGCACGTTCTTCGAGCGGCTTTACGACGCCGGCACCTTTGGCGCGCGGCCCATGGCCGAAGCGTTTTTCGTGATCTGCGATAGCCGGGTCAACTCGGCCGAGAGCGCGGCTTCGAGCGAATTCCACCTCGTGATCGGGTTCGCCGCCGTCCGCCGGCGCGAATTTCACAGTTTTCGGATCTCGCACTCGGCATCGGGCAGCAAAGTGACTCCCGTGAGCCTCAATCGACTGAATACGGCGGAGTTCTGCCCGGAAGAACTCGAGTGGGTCGACAACCTGGCTAATCAGCTGCAACCACCTTAGCCTTGGCAGCAGCATAGGTTCCAGCCGCGGCGCGCTTCTCGAGCTCGGTCGCCAGCGAACTGACACCATGTTGCTCAATTTGGGTTGCCGCGATGCGCGGCAGGTCGGGCAACCCCTCGAGAGTACGGCGCGCGTAGTTATAACCTGCTTCGATGGCACGGTCGAACGCCCGCCAGTTGAGCAAGTCCACATTCGCGAGGGGCGGCTTGAGGAGCACATCGGCGAGCGCGCGCTGCGCGGCTGCGCTCGCGGCGCTATTGACCAATCCCGCGTACATCAAAATCTGAAAAATATAGACGCGCCGTTTGGTGCTGCGGGCGCGATCGCCGCCGACATCGCTGCCGATCACGAGCCCCGGCGCGTGGCGCTGCATGACGTCCACCGGTAAATTATTGATGGTAGCCCCGTCGACCAAGATGTCGTCGCCGCGGAACACCGGCGGCATGATGCCGGGAATGGCGACCGACGCGCGCAGGGCGTGCCACACCGGCCCATCGCGGTGCTCGAAAGCCCGGCCGGTGGTCAGATTGGCGCTGATGCAAAAGAACGGCTGGCGCAGATCCTCGATCACCACGCTGCCGTATTCCCGCTCCAGCAATCGCGACACCTTACGCCCGCGCGTCAGGGCGACCAGAGGGAACGTATAGTCATTGACGGGATTGCTATCGACGAAGCCCCGGCGGTAGCGGAGGCGCATCTCCTCATCGCTCCAGCCCATGGCGACACCGGCTGCGATGATGGACCCGATGCTGGCGCCGCCGACGAAGTCGATGGGGATGCGCGCCTCGCGAAGCGCCCGAATCACGCCGAGGTGTGCGAAGCCGCGCGCACCGCCGCCGGACAGCACCAGACCCACGCCGCGGCGCGTCAGGAGACGCGCGACTCTGCCGAAATCCGTGGAGTCGATGATGTGATGATGCGACGCCACCGGTAACGACTCGAGCCAACGGGTTGCGGCGCCCGCTGCGAACGACCCGTCGTGCAGCAATGCGAGCTCGATTCGAGCGCCGCGTTTGATGGCCGCGTCCGAGATGCTCGCCGGCCATGGCATCGAACCCGCTCGGGCGCGGGCGGCTAGCAGGATCACATCGGCCTGCCGGCAGCATTGACGCGTCCATCCCGAATCCGAGGGGTCCGCCACATACACCACGAAGTCGTTGAGTTCCTCGATGCGATGGAACCACGCCGAGGTATGGGTGCTGGCGCGAACGTCCCATACCAGTTCCGCGGAGCCTCCGCGCGCCAGCTCGGCCACCAATCGGGCCGCCAAGTCCGCGACGTCGATCTCTTCGTTATTGGGAACGATGACGAACACCCGAGCTCGCTTGAGGGCATTTGAGTGCCGATTGCTGCGATGCAACCTCCGGGCGCAGAGCTGAGCTATGGCCATGGAGAAGGCGCAGGAGCTGCGGGTGGCGCTGTCCATGATGCCGCTCGGCATCAAGAGGAGTTCGCTGTCGCGCAGCGCCACCACGGAAGCGCTTCGAGCCTCCTTCAGCAGCCAGCCGCCCTCGCCAACGAGCTCGCCCGCCCCGATTTCGGCCTCCCACGGCCCGTTTGCGGAGGTCCTGACGCCCAGCCGGCCGCTGACCAGGAGATATACGCCATCGGACAGGGAGCCCATTTCGAACAGTAGGCTTCCGGCAGGCAGCGAGAAATGTATGGCCCCGGCTGCCAGATCGTCCAGAGTGTGGGTATCCACACCCACCAAATCGGCGCAATTGCGCAGCCAGTCGATGGCCGGACGCATCTCCTGCACCACGCTCGACTGTTCTTCCTCCAGTGCCATTAACTGATAGCGGCCGCAGGTATGATTTACTTGACTGCGCGAGGGTGCAACGAGGAGAAAAAAGTGAGGAGTCGATCGCTGACTGCGGTGGTGTTTTCCCACGGTAAGGAAAGCGGCCCATGGGGCTCGAAAATCACGGCCATGGCCGCTATGGTGCGCGATTTAGGAATTGCCGTGGAGTCGGTGGACTATCGCGGCCTGGACGATCCCGCCGCCCGAGTCGACAGGCTCATTGACGTGGGCAAGCGTTTCGAAGGTTCGCTGGTTCTGGTCGGCTCCAGCATGGGCGGTCATGTCGCCGCCGCAGCTGCCGCCCTACTCAAGCCGCGGGGCATATTTCTGCTGGCGCCCGCGTTCTATATGCCGGGCTTCGAGACCCATACGCCGCAAGACGTTGCGTGTCCCACAGCCATCGTCCACGGCTGGCGCGATGACATCGTTCCGGTCGACAACAGCGTCCGTTGGGCGCGGCAGCACCGTGCGGCGCTGCACATCCTCGACTCGGATCACCGTCTGGAAGATAAAATCGAGGTAGTTTGCGCCCTGTTACGCGAATTCCTCGACGAACTCGGTCCCCCAAAGGACGAGGTCGCTTCGACCTCGTAGAGTAGGGGCGAAGCGCCTAACCTAATGCGGCAACACCGGCGGCGGCGCGGCAATCCCCGCGGGCGGCACGACCTCCGGCGACGGCGACATTTGCGCCTGTGCGAGTTCGCGCAGGCTTTCGCCGAGTTGTTCGCCGGTGCGTCTGCCCATGGCATCGAATCCCGCCCCCAGCGACGCATTGTAGGCGGCGACGTAGCGCTTACCGGATGGGGACTGCATGAAAGCGAGCACGTGCTTCAAGTCGGAATCGCTCAAGTCGCGATAGCCATAGGCCATGAACCGGCGCATCGGCAAGCGCATGTTCTCTTCCAATCCGGCGCGGCTTGCCTCGCCCGATTTATGCGCCCGATCCTCGACCGGGACAGGATCGATCCCAGTACCTACCGCGGTACCGATCGCGACGGCTTGACCCATGCTCAAAAAAATTTGCACGGTGGATTCCGTGGAATGCGTGGCGCGCTCCAGCTTGTCGACGATGGCGTCGCGCTTCGGCGTCGACGGAGCCGTGATCTGACCGTTCATCACTTTGTCGATGGTCGTTTCGCCGAGCGTCGCCAGAGCGACGTCGGCCGTTACCATGCGCTTGCCCAAGTCGCTGGTCAGGAATGTTTGGGTCTTGTTCACGGTAGCCGCGTCGAGATGATTCGCGAATGCTTGCAGCGCGGGCGCCTCGAACACGTCGATGCGAAACCCGCGCACTGCAGCGGCCGATATGGCCGCGAGCTGCGGGTCCGTCAGCTTCGTAGAGGTATCGGCTTCGAATAGTTGACGGATGTGCTGCGGCATCGTTCCCAGCGAGGCGCGCACTTGTTCACGTATTGAGGCGGCTTGGTATATCTTCGCTGCCGTGTCGATATCGACGGTCGATTCCGCAGCGTAGACATTGGCCGTCATCAACAACATCAGCAACACCAAACGAATCATGCGCGAACTCCGAGTGACTGTTTGTCCCTGAGGATTGTACACTCATCACTTAGGCTGGCTGAGTCACGAGGTTGCAATGGGAATGCTAAAGGCTTCGACCATACCGCTGGCGGTTTCGTTCATTCTGGGATGCTCGTCACAAAGCGCAGATCCGCCGGGCGTCGCTACGCCGGGTGCCGCCACGCCGCCGCCGCCGCACGTGAAAACCGTGTTCGATCCGCTCACGCAGCAACTCGATAAAGCGCGCGACGTGCAGAAAACCGTCGATCAGAACAGCGACAACACGCGCAAGGCGGTCGACAGCCAAGAACGCGGCGACAATACTCCGTAGGCGTAGGACCCTTCCCACATTCGCATGACTCCCTTAGATGGCTTGCGCCAAGCCTGGCATTGGAGCGTCCGCAAGACCTTGAAGCGGTGGGTCCGCGTGATCGTCAAGCCCGAAGACGCCGCTGCGGCCATCGCGGCGCGGCCGCGGCCGGTGTGCTATGTGCTCGAGCGCGAGAGCCAAACGGACCTCGCGGTGCTCAACAACGTGTGCCGCCAACTACGCTTGCCGTCGCCGGAGCGGCGGTTGTCTTTCGGCGCGCGGCGCGCGGAGAGAGCCTACTTCGAGCTCAGCCGGCGCGCGCAATTGTGGGGAAGGCGCGGCATAGCGCGGGCGCCTCGGTACTTGGAACGGCTGGTGGCCGCCGCCGCCGCACATCCGGACTTCGACGCGGACCTCGTGCCGGTGGCCATTTTCTGGGGCCGCGCGCCGCACAAGGAAGTCAGCCTGTGGCGCTTGCTGTTCGCCGAAGACTGGGTTTTCGTAGGACCCTTCAAGAAAATGCTCAACGTCGTGTTCAACGGGCGCAATACCCTGGTGTATTTCGGCGAACCCATACGGCTGCGCGACGCCATGGAGGAGGGCTTGAGTGCGCCGCGCAGCGTGCGGCGGACGCTGCGCTCCTTACGCGCCGGCCTGCGTGCGCAACGCGCCTCGACCATCGGTCCCGATCTCTCCCACCGCCGGACGCTGGTCGCGCAGATCTTGAAGACGCAGACCGTAAGGCAAGCCGTGCGCCGGGAAATGACGGCGCGCGCCGCAGCGGGACGCCCCTTGAAGCGCCGCGCCGCCTTGGCTCTGGCCCGCAAGCATGCACTGGAGATCGCGGCGAATTATTCGCAGGCCTTCGTTACCTTCATGGCGCTGCTGCTGGGCCGCTTGTGGAATTGGCTGTACGACGGAGTGGAGTTCGAGCACGTCGAGAAGTTGAGCGACGTCGGCGACGGCGCGGAGATCATTTACGTGCCCTGCCACCGCAGCCATATGGATTACCTGCTCCTCTCGTACGTGATCTACCGCAAGGGGTTCGCGGTCCCGCACGTTGCCGCGGGCGTGAATCTCAACATGCCGTTGATTGGGCGTTTCCTGCGCAAGGGGGGCGCGTTTTTCCTGCGGCGCAGCTTCAAGGGCGATGCGCTGTATCCTGCGGTATTCACGAAATATCTGGGAATCATGATGGCGCGCGGCCATCCGCTCGAATACTTCATCGAAGGCGGCCGCAGCCGCACCGGGCGGCTCATGTCGCCGCGCACCGGCATGCTGTCGATGACCGTGCGCAGTTTTGTGCGCGATCCGAAACGCCCCGTGGTGTTCATGCCGGTGTATTTCGGCTACGAGCGCATCGTCGAGGGCAGGACGTATATCGGCGAACTGTCGGGCCGGCCCAAGGAAAAAGAAAGCGTCTTGGGACTGCTCAAAGCGTCCGTGTCGGTGCTGCGCAGCAAGTTCGGCAAGGTCCACGTCAATCTGGGCGAGCCCATCCCTCTCGATGAGCTCCTGCAAAAACACAACCCGCAATGGCGCACGGCCGCAATCGACAACGAGGAGTCGCTCGGTTGGATGCGCGATGCAACCCTTGATCTCGCGCATTCCATCGTCGTCGGCATCAACGCCGCCGCCGCGGTGACTCCGGTCAATCTCGTCGCCATGGCGATGCTGGCGACGCCGCGCCAGTCATTGCCGGTAGGCGCGCTGGTGGGTCAGATCGAACTGTATCAACAGCTGCTGCGCGCCGCTCCGTACTCGCCGCTGGTCACCGTCGGAGTCGAGAGCGGCGCAGCAATGACCTACTACGCAGAGAGCATGGGGATGCTCGAAAGGCAGAAGCATCCGCTCGGCGACATCATGCGCATGAATGAAGAGAACGCCGTGCTCGCGACGTACTACCGCAACAACATTCTGCATTTGTTCGCGATGCCGTCATTGATCGCGTGCGGCTTTATCAGCAATACCCGCATGCGCACGGTGGATCTGCAGCGCCTGGTGCGGCGGGTGTACCCGTACATCGCCGCGGAATTGTTTCTGCGCTGGGAGGAGGGGGAGATCAGCGCGGTGGTCGATTCGCTGCTCAACGCGTTCGTGCATCAGAAGCTGCTGAACGTCAACGACGACCGCACCGAATGGCAGCGCCCGGCGCCGACCTCGCTCGAGGCCATCAAGCTGTCGCTGCTCGCCGAGGCAACCATTCAAACACTGGAACGCTACTATCTGGTGGTCGCCGTGCTGCTGCGCGCGGGCTCGGACGCGATCAGCCAGGAGGCGCTCGAACAGCGCTGTCATCTGATGGCGCAGCGCATGTCCGTACTGTACGGCCTGAATTCACCGGAGTTCTTCGACAAAAGCCTGTTTCGCAATTTCATTGATTTGCTGCGGCGCAGGAACGTGGCGCAGATCTCGGCGGACGGGAACCTGACCTTTGCCGAACAGCTGGTGGGGGTGGCTACCGATGCGCAAGTGGTGTTGTCCGAGCAAATCAGACACAGCATTTTGCAGGTAACCTTGGGACAGTAGCGTCCCCTGCGCGGCCCCTCAATCCCAGCCGCGACTGCCGCGGCCTTGCTTGGTGGTGCCGCGCCGTTTCTTCGACTCGATGCGGCGCTCCTTGGAAGCGCGCGTGGGCCGGGTCTTCTTGCGGATCTTGGGCTCGATCATGGCCGCTCGGACGAGTTCCGCCAGACGCTCCAGCGCGTCGCGGCGGTTCTGTTCCTGACTGCGTTCGCTGCGCGCACTGATGAGAATGCTGCCGTCATCGATGAGCTTCTGCCCGGCCATCCGGCGCAGCCGGTTCCTGGCCGCGACAGGCAAGCTGGTATTGAGAGGCAGCAAAAACCGCAACTGCACGGCGCTCGCTACCTTGTTGACGTTCTGGCCGCCGGGCCCCGAGGAGCGGATGAATTTCCACTCGAATTCTTCGTCGGGAATGGCGACGTCCGGCGTGATGATGAGCGGCATGGCTGTGCGCGAGCGGCGGGCAGCCCTCAGTCGAGATCCGGCAGCGCGTTGTGCAACCGGACCTCGTGCTGCGCGACGGGTATGGTGATGTTTTGTTCCTTGAAGAGCCGCCATATGGCGCGGTTGACGTCGGAGCGGACGTTGTTCACGCCGTCCTGCGGGTCGGATATCCAGAAGCGCAGCTCGAGTTCGATGCCGCTGTCGCCGAAGTGCATGAGACGCGACACCGGCAGGGGGTCGCGCAGAACGCGTCGCTGGCCCTCGCAGGCCGTCAACAGGATCTGCAGCGCGAGTTCCGGGTCGTCGCGATAACTCACGCGGATCGGCAGTTTGAGGCGGATCCGCGGATCGGTGTAGCTCCAATTGATGACGGCATTCGAGATCAGCTGTTGATTGGGCACCAGCATTTCGACCCCGTCGCGATCGCGCACCACCACATAGCGGCCGCGCAATTCTTGAACCCATCCGAAGTTCTCGGTGCTGGTGCCCGATTGACCCGACAAGCTGATGACGTCGCCGGGCTTGATCGATCGGTCCATCAAGAGCACGAAGCCGCTGACGAAATTCGCGGCAATGGATTGCAGGCCGAAGCCGAGGCCGAGGCCGATGGCGCCGGTAAGCACGGTGAGCGCGGTGAGATCGACGCCGGCGGCGTTCAGGCCCATGAGAATGCTGAGCCCGATCAAGAACGCATTCGCGAACTTGGCGATGCCGATGCGAGTGGAGGGCGCGAGGTTGCTGAGTTTCTTCAGGCGGCGGTCGACCCAGCGGCTGACCCAGGCGGCGACCAGCACGAACAAGGTCAGCGTGAACAACAACTTCAAGATCGACCACACCGTAATGCGGCTCTTGCCGGCAGCGACGCCGACGCTGTCCAGGGTGGCAACGATCGGTTCGAGCCAGCCGAGATACTCGGCGGCTATTGCCAGCCAGATCAGCAGGGTGACCCGGTTTTCCCAGTGCTGCATCCACGACTTGTTGCCGAGACTCGCGGCGAACAGGAATACCCCGACGCGGACGACGACGTAGGCGCCGATGAGGCGTATCGCGGCATCCATGATGGTGACGTCGAAGTGCGACGCCAGCACCAGGCTGCGCGCCAGTATCACCAACAACAGCGCCACCACCACCGGCGTGACCACAACGAAGCCTTGCGAGGCAAGGTAGCGGAAAGTCAATGCCGTCGGCGCCGCGAACCCGCGGCGCTGATAGCGATCGCGCAGAGTGGCGCCGACGAACCAGCCCGCCCAGAGACACAGCGTCACCGCCGCTATCTCAAAGATCACATTGCGGGTGAACAAAATATCGAAGAAAGCTTCGATATGGAGCCAAACCTCCATCATGCGTTGAGATCCGGGATCAACTGGCTCTCGAGCCTCGCGATTTGATCCTTGAGCATGAGCTTGCGCTTTTTCAGACGCTTCATCTGCAGCTCGTCGACCTTGAAGTCCATGCTGAGCCTGGAAATGACGTCGTCAAGGTCGCGATGCTCTATGCGCAGCTGGCGCAGGCGCTCGATGTTCTTGAACAAATCGGTATTGACGTTGCTTTCTTCGTCGGTCACGTAATTAGATGCTCGTACGCACGCCACACCGGGATGACGCAATCCGGTAGCTTAGCCAACCGGCCCAAGGGACTCCAAATCTGTTGCGGGTTGTGAAAATCGGAACCGATCGATCCGGTGAGTCCGAACTTCACGGCAAGCATTGCGGAGGCCTCGACATGATGCGCCCCATTGCCTCCGGTGACGACTTCGAGAGCGGAACCGCCGGCCGCCGCGAAATCGGTCAGCAGCTTGCGCCGTGCGGTTGCCGACAAGGAGTACCGCGCCGGATGCGCAAGCGTTGCCACGCCGCCGGAGGCGCGAATCCAGGCGACGACCTCGTCGAGGGCGGGCCAGTCGGCGGCTAAATGCGCCGCCTTGCCTTTCCCCAAGTATTTGCGGAAGGCATCGTCGGCGCGGCTCACGTGCCCGCCCGCGAGCAGCGCTGCGGCGAGATGGGCCCGCGTCGGCACGCCGGGCGATGCCTCGACCGCGGCCAGCAGCTCGTCGCCGGGCAAGCCCAATTTACCGAGACGCGCGCAGATATTGCGCATTCGAATCCGCCGCCGTTCCTCCTGCGAGTCGAGCCGCTGTTGCAGCTGCCGGGAGGCGGGATCGATCCAAAGCCCCAACACATGAATGGCCTGAGCGTGCCACGATGCTGAAATCTCGACGCCGGGCACCAGCCGTATTCCGCTTTGATGGGCTTGGCGCTGCGCCTCATCCAAGCCCGCGATGGTGTCGTGATCGGTCAACGCCAGCACGCTCAAGCCCGTGGCGCAGGCACGCTGCACCAGTTCGGTCGGGGTGAGGGAGCCGTCGGAGCGGTTCGAGTGGGTATGCAGGTCGATAGCCAGGTTTCGCGTCACGTCGCGCTGCCCGCGAGCCCCACCGCTTCCAGCCGCCGTCCCCTGAGCACGATGAAGCCCTGCGCACGTTCGAAGCCGTCGTTGGTGTAATCGAAGGTGTAGGTGCGCAGTATCCGTCTGCCTCCGCGTGACGTACGAGCCAATCGAAAGCCGGCGAATGCCACGGTGTCATCCAAAAACTGCACCACAGCTCTCGAACAGGTGTCCCGCGCAATGCGGTTTGCCGCCTCGCGGGCATCGAGCGAGACCTGCCATACCTTGTAGGCTACGGCCAACATGGCGGTGGCCGACACCAGGAACAGAAGGTCGTCATTCATGGCGCAAAGCTTATCATTGCGCTACGTGCCCTGGATTTCCGTCGAACGCACCCCATACTGAAATCATGGACAAAGCAAGCCCTCGGCAGAGTGATTTACAGCCGTATTTGACAGTACGGGTGGACCCCAATGACATGGTGCAGTTCGTTCATGACCTGATGATGGCACCGCGCAGCAAGTCAGCGCCCGATACGTCGGCGGCGCTGGCGCAGGCGCAGTGGGGCGACACGACGCTCGCCCGCGCCGCGCAAATACGCTGGAGTGCCCTCAACCGGGCCTTCGGCGATGCACGGGTCAGCACCTGGACCACGCCGCAGAGGCGGGACCAGCTCCATGTGCCGGCCGCCCTGATAGCCGCCGCCGGAGTCGCGCGCCTGAAGCTGGCTGAGGACGAGGTCGTGTTCGATATACCGACCCTGCTCGACGCAACCTTGGAACTGTGCGAAGCGGTGGGTCACGCCTAGGAGCCTGCGCCGGTCAGGGCTCGAGGACGCTGGAGTGGCTGAACGCCAGGAAATCGCCATTGATCACGCTTTCGCGGCAGTTATAGCGCAGGCGGTGACCATCCGGGCGCGTCACGTGACCGCCGGCCGCTTCGAGCAATGCCTGGCCGGCAGCCGTATCCCACTCTGACGTAGGTCCGAAGCGCGGGTAGAGATCGGCCTTACCCTCCGCCACCAGACAGAATTTCAGCGAACTGCCGATTCCCGTCATGACATGGGGCCCCAGCCGGGCGAGGTAGTTCGCCGTCTCGGCGCTGGCATGCGAACGGCTGCCGACGACGCGAACAGGCGTCTGGGGCGGCGATATATGGATACTGGATTGTGCTGCGCCGCCGGATTGCGCCGCGTCGCGATGTCGGCTGAATGCACCCGCCCCCGCGGCGCCCCAGTACAAGAATCCAAGGGCAGGCGCCGCCACGATTCCCAGCAGCGGTTCGTGATCCACGACCAAGGCGATGTTGATGGTGAACTCGCCATTGCGCTTGACGAACTCGCGGGTACCGTCGAGCGGATCGACCACCCACAGCTCGTTCCAGTGCTGGCGTTCGGCCCACGGCGCCTGCGCCGATTCCTCGGACAGAATCGGAATGTCGGGGGTGAGCCGGGCGAGACTCTCGGCGATGATGCGCTGCGACTCCAGATCGGCCAGAGTCAACGGTGAGTTGTCATCCTTGTGTTGCACCGCGAAGGCGCCGTCGTAGACACGCATGATCGCAGCGCCCGCGCGCTCGATGGTGGGCATCAAGGCTTCTGCAAGTTCGGGAAGGTCTCGCGTCGTGTTTTTCATCGGTTGGTATCATACGCACATGCATAATCGGGGTGTCCGCACCCCGTAATTTCGCGCGTCAGCGCTAGACAGTTCCGCCCGCTGGGCCGCCGCCGCCGCGATTGCGCCGCCGTCGCCGCCTCGCGGGATTCGCCGCCGCCGGGGTATCGCCGCCGCTTGTACCGCCTGAATTGCCGCTGCCGCCGTCGGGAGCGGCGCGGGGCACCGGAGGTGTGGCCGGATGCGGGGCAGGGGCGCGGCGCGGTCCGCCGCCACTACTGCCACTACTGCCACTGCGGCTGCCGCTGCCGCCGGAGCGACTGGGTCCGCCCGAGCGTCCCGAACCGCCGGAACGTCCGGGACCACCGGGACGTCCCCCGCCTCCCGGGCGACCCCCGCCGCCGCGGGACTGGCCGGGCCGCGGGGCGCGTTCGCGCCACACGGCAGGGGGTGGGGCGGTGACTTCCGCCAAGTCGCTGGCCTCGATGGCCGCGCGCGGAATCTGATGGCCGATGTAGCTCTCGATGTCCGGCAGCGAGATGGCGTATTCCTCGCAACCGAAGCTGATGGCATCGCCCTCGGCACCGGCGCGCGCCGTGCGGCCGATGCGGTGCACATAGTCCTCGGCGTCGTTCGGCAAATCGAAATTGAAGACATGGCTCACGTCGGGAATATGCAGGCCGCGCGATGCGACATCGGTTGCGATCAGCACGGCAATCTCGCCATCGTGAAAGTCGCGCATCATCTTCAGGCGTTTGTTCTGCGGCACATCGCCGGACAACGCTTGCGCGACGAAACCGTTCGCCGTCAGGGTACGTTCGAGTACTTCGGCGATGCGCTTCGTATTCACGAACACCATGGTGCGGCGCGCATCGATGCGCCGCAGCAGCCCCATCAGCAACGGGATCTTTTCAGCCGTGGAGGGGAAGTAGAGCACTTGCGTGACGCGATCCACCGTCATCTTGTCCGGCTCGATGCGTATCAGCTCCGGGTTGTTCATGTGCTCGTACGCGAGCTCCATCACGCGGTGCGACAGGGTCGCCGAGAACATCATGGTAAGGCGCAGCGTCGGGTGCGGCAGACGCCGTAAAATGAAGCGAATGTCCTTGATAAATCCCAAATCGAACATACGATCGGCTTCATCCATGACGGCCACTTGAATATGGCGCAGATCGAACACATGTTGCTTGAAGTAATCGATGACGCGCCCGGGCGTGCCGATCAATACGTCCACGCCCTCCTCGAGAATACGGCGCTGTTTTTCGTAGTCGACGCCGCCGAACACGATGGCAAGCCTGAGTCCCGCGTATTTCGCGATGCCCTCCGCGTCGGAATGAATTTGCACCGCAAGCTCGCGGGTGGGCGCGATGACGATGGCGCGGGGCGCGCTCGCCCGCGGTGCGTTCGACGGCTTATCGGCGAGGTCGGGATCGGTCAACAGACGATTGAACAGAGCGATGAGGAACGCCGCTGTCTTGCCCGTGCCGGTTTGCGCCTGGCCCGCGACATCGCGGCCCGCCAGTGCGAACGGCAGGGTCTGGGCCTGAATCGGCGTACAGCGGGTGTAGCCGAGTTCGGCGATGCCTCGCTTCAAGGATTCAGGAATGTTCAAGGACTCGAACGTAAGCTGACTGAGATGGGCGTCTGACATTTTCGCTTTGTGAAGTGCAGAAACTTGCAAAATGGTGGGGACCGGTTAACAATACAGCCAATCCGGAGCTGGTCTATCCGCTCCCCTCAACCGTATCATCGGTACCCTTTTAAGGTAATCAAGACCGCTAAAGCCGCTGTATTGTGCCCGAACGGCCGCGCATCGTCACTTCGCGCCGGTCCGAGAACTGTTTTCCAATAAACAACCCCGCCAAAAAACTTCAAATGAATCTCCAAAAGGAGGTATTTCCGCAGTGAGTAATCCAAGTATCGTCCATACCAGCGACGCCACGTTCGACAAGGACGTGCTTAAGTCCGAGAAACCCGTTTTGCTCGATTTCTGGGCAGAATGGTGCGGTCCTTGCAAAATGATCGCCCCGATCCTCGATGAGATCGCCGATCAGTACAAGGACAAGATCCGGATCGCCAAGCTCAATATCGACGACAATCCAGCGACGCCGCCCAAATTCAACATTCGCGGCATTCCAACGCTGATCCTTTTCAAAAACGGCACCGTGGAGGCCCAGAAAGTGGGAGCAGTCACTAAATCACAGCTCGCAGCCTTTCTGGACAGCAACCTGTGAGGGGCTATCTAGGGAACCAGTCCCGCGGCGGCCAAGGCGGTCAGGGCGGGCAACAGGGTGGCGGCGGCGGCCAAGGCGGCGGACGCTCCAATCGCTCCAACCGACCGCGCAATGACAACCGCAACGGCAATACCAATGGCGGCAGGCCCCCGCAGGAAGACTACGGCGATCTGCCGGAGGGCGGCGATGACTTAGAAATCATTGCGCCTACCGATCTCGCGCGCAGCCGCAGCTCGATGAACCTCACCGAGCTGAAGAAGCGGCCGATCAGCGATCTGGTCAAGCTGGCCGAGACCATGGGCCTCGAGAACATGGGGCGCTCGCGCAAGCAGGACATCATTTTCGGAGTCCTGAAGGCGCATGCCCGCAAGGGCGAAGACATTTACGGCGATGGCGTGCTGGAAATCCTGCAAGACGGCTTCGGGTTCCTGCGCTCCTCCGATTCGAGTTACTTGGCGGGCCCCGATGACATCTATGTCTCCCCCAGCCAAATCCGCCGCTTCAATCTGCGCACCGGCGATTCCATATCCGGCCTGATACGTCCGCCGAAAGACGGCGAGCGGTACTTCGCGCTGCTGAAAGTGGGCGAGATCAATTTCGATTCTCCCGAGAGTTCGCGCGGCAAGGTGCTGTTCGAGAACTTGACGCCGCTGCATCCCACGGAGCGGTTGAAGCTCGAGCGCGGCAACGGCTCGACCGAAGACTTGACGGCCCGCGCCATCGACTTGGTCGCGCCGATCGGCAAGGGACAGCGCGGCCTGATCGTCTCGCCGCCCAAGGCCGGCAAGACGATGTTGCTGCAGAACATCGCGACCGCCATTACGGCCAATCATCCGGAGTGCTATCTCATCGTGCTGCTCATCGACGAGCGGCCCGAGGAAGTGACCGAGATGGCGCGCACCGTGAAGGGCGAAGTGGTTTCGTCGACATTCGACGAACCCGCCAGCCGTCACGTGCAGGTAGCCGAAATGGTGATCGAAAAGGCCAAACGCTTGGTCGAGCACAAGAAAGACGTGGTCATTCTGCTCGACTCCATCACCCGTCTGGCGCGAGCCTACAACACGGTGGTCCCGAGTTCCGGCAAGGTGCTCACCGGCGGCGTGGACGCCAACGCCTTGCAGCGGCCGAAACGGTTTTTCGGCGCGGCGCGCAACATCGAGGAAGGCGGCAGCTTGACCATTCTCGCGACCGCGCTGGTGGATACCGGTTCGAAGATGGACGACGTCATTTTCGAAGAGTTCAAAGGCACGGGCAATTCGGAAATCCATCTGGATCGCCGCATCGCCGAGAAGCGCACCTTTCCTTCGATCAACATCAACCGTTCGGGCACGCGCAAAGAGGAACTCATCACGGATCCGGCGGAGCTTTCCAAGATGTGGATTCTGCGCAAGCTCCTGCACCCGATGGACGAGTTGGCCGCGATCGAGTTCTTGCTGGACAAGATGAAGGATACCAAGACCAACGCCGATTTCTTCGACGCGATGAAGCGGTAAGCGCTCGAGGGCTGAAGCATGCAATGGTGGGCGTGGATCGCCGTTGGTGCCATCCTGTTGGGATCGGAGTTGGCCTTCGTCGATGCACAGTTCTACCTGGTGTTCGTGGGCGCAGCGGCGCTCGTCGTCGGGTTTTTGACCCTGGGCGGCTGGTCCCTTGCGATATGGCTGCAATGGCTGATATTCACGGTTCTGGCCGTGGCGTCCATGGTCGGGTTCCGGCGGCGGATTTACGAGCGCATGCGGCGCAATCTGCCGATCATGAAAAGCGGGCCCGCGGGAGAGACCGTGATTTTGCCGGCGGCGCTGCCGCCGGGCGAAACCATCCGCATCGAGTTTCGCGGCAGCTCTTGGAGCGCGATCAACTCAGGTCGATCAATCATTGAAGCCGGCAGCCGTGCGCGCATCGAGCGCGTCGACGGTCTGACGCTTATCGTGCACGGCGAGGCATAGTTCGTCGGCGCGTCGTTTACTAGGAGATGTTCTTGGAAATTCCCTTAGGCTACGGAGCCATTGCGATTGCGGTTATCGTCGTCATCATTGTGGCGAAGACCGCGACGGTGGTGCCGCAGCAGAGTGCATTCGTGGTCGAGTACCTGGGCAAGTACAGCCGCACTCTCCAGGCCGGCTTCCATATTCTCATTCCATTCGTCGAGAAGGTCGCGTACCGGCACAGCCTCAAGGAAATCGCGATCGATATCGCCGAGCAAATCTGCATCACCCGCGACAACGTCCAGGTGGGCGTCGATGCGGTGCTCTACATGCAAGTGATGGATCCGCATCTCGCCTCTTACGGCATCACCAATTTCGGGTTCGCCATTGCGCAGCTGGCGCAGACCACGTTGCGCAGCGAGATCGGCAAGATCGAACTCGACCGCACCTTCGAGGCGCGCGGCACCATCAATACCAACGTCGTGAGTGAATTGGACAAGGCGTCGGCTCCGTGGGGGGTCAAAGTTCTGCGCTACGAGATCAAGAACATCACGCCGCCCAAGGACGTGCTGCAGGCGATGGAGAAGCAGATGCGCGCGGAGCGCGAAAAGCGCGCCGTGGTGCTGACCTCCGAAGGAGAGCGTGATGCCAAGATCAACGCGGCGGAAGGCGACAAGCAGCGCGTGATAAAGCAATCCGAGGCGAACAAACAGCAGCAGATCAACGAAGCCGAGGGTCAAGCGCAGGCCATTCTCGCCGTGGCGAGCGCCACGGCCGAGGGGTTGCGCCAGGTGGGCATCGCACTGTCCGACCGCGGCGGCATCGAAGCCATGCAATTGCGCATCGGCGAAGAGTACGTGAAGCAATTCGGCAAGCTCGCGCAGGCTGGGACCACGCTGGTAGTACCGGCGAATCTTACCGACCTCGCATCCATCGTGACCATGGCGACCAGCATCGCTCGCAAGCAGCAGACTTGAATCGATGCCGATGAAGGGTGGGGTCACCCCGATGGGGTTTGCCGAATTCGTGGTATTGGTTGCGGCGATGATGTCGACGCAGGCGATTGCCATCGACGCAATGTTGCCGGCGTTTCCCATCATCGTGCGCGTGCTGCATGTCGCCGACGAAAACCATGGCCAGTGGATACTCACGGCCTACATGGCCGGCATGGGATGCGGCCAGTTGTTCTGGGGCATGATGTCGGACCGATTCGGCAGGCGGCCCGTGCTGCTGGGCGGTCTCGGCGTGTACGTGCTCGCGGCGTTGTTGTGCGGGTTGACCAATAGCTTTCATGCCCTGCTGGTCTGGCGTTTCATTCACGGCGCCGCCGCCGCCAGCGTCACCGTGTCGCGATCGGTGGTTCGCGATCTGTACTCCGGCCGGCACATGGCGCGGGTGATGTCCCTGACCTTCGTCGTATTCCTGATAGTGCCGATTCTTGCGCCGAGTCTGGGCCAGCTGATCTTGGCTTTCGCTCCCTGGCGCTATATTTTCATCGTCTGCGGTGCGTTCGCCTCGATCGTATGGCTGTGGGCCTTGCTGCGGCTCAGAGAGACGCTGCATCCGGAGTATCGGCTCGAGCTGACGCGAAGCCACATCATGGGCGCGGTGCGTCTGGTGCTCGGGAATCGTACGTCGCTCAACTACACGCTCGCCTTGACGGTCATGCTCGGAGCGCTCATGGCCTACGTGGGCATGGTGGCGCAGATCTTTTCCGACGTGTTCCACCGGCCCGGCTTGATGCCGGCCATGTTCGCGCTGTGCGCCGTCACGATGGGCTTCGCCGCCTTCATGAACTCGCGTTTCGTCGAGCGCTTAGGTATGCGCCTGATTTCGCACACGGCATTGCTGGGCTACATCGGCATCACGGCGCTGCATGTCGTGGTCGCGAGCTTGGGCCTGGAGCAGCTATGGACCTTCGTCGCCTTCCAGGCGGTAACGATGGCGTGCTTCAGCTTGTCCGTTTCGAACTTCGGCGCCATGGCGATGGAACCCATCGGGGAGGTCGCCGGGATCGGCGCGTCGCTGCAAGGCTTCGTGTCGACGTGCGCCGCTGCCCTTGTGGGCGCCGCCATTGGGCGCCAGTTCAACGGCACCACCGTCCCATTGGCCGGGGGAGCGCTGTGCTGCGGCCTGCTGTGCCTCGTGTTCGTGTTGTTTGCGGAAAAGGGTCGCCTGTTCAGGCGGCATCACGCCGCAACGGCAATGGGCGTTGCCGATGCGCCCGTCGAAAATTTCGGGGTGCACTAGGCGCAAGGCGTGCACGCGGCGCGGCGCGTGCACTAGCCCGCGCGGAAAAGGGCATCCAGATCGCCATGGGAGGGCCCCTCGAGACCCTCGAAGCTGCCGTGGTCGGCCAACAGCCGCGCCGCTCGCATGAAGCCGCCCCAGGCTGCGCGGGCGAGCGCCCCGCCCACACTCACGCGCCGCACACCCAGTTCGGCGATCTTCGGCAGCGTCATGAGGCCGGGCGAAGCCACCAAGAGGTTCACGGGTTTGGGGGCAACCGACTCGACCAGCCTGCGAATCTGTTCGACCGTGCGCAGTCCCGGCGCATACAGGCAATCCGCGCCGGCGCCGGCATACGCCTGCAGCCGCGCGATGGTCTCGTCAAGATCGGGCCGGCCCACGAGAAAACATTCGGCGCGCGCCACGAGCAGGGTATCGCCGCCGCCTGAATCGATGGCGCGGCGCGCTGCCCGGATTCGCGCAACCGCATCGGTCAGTCCGAACAGCGGAGCGTCCTCTCGACCGGTCGAATCTTCGATCGACAATCCTGCCACACCGGTCGCGACGGCGAGGCGAACGCTCTCAGCCACCCCCGCTGCATCGGCGCCGAAGCCGCTCTCGAAATCGGCATTCACCGGCACGTCGGTGGCCGCGACCAGCTGCTCGAGATGCGCCAGCACTCGCTCACGCGGCAACGCATTGTCTTGGCGGCCTTGCGACCAAGCGAGGCCCGAACTCGTGGTCGCGAGCGCTTTGAAGCCCAGACTTTGCAGGTAGCAGGCGCTGCCCACGTCCCACGGATTGGGGATGATGAAACATCCGGATTCGTGCAGCTGCCGGAAAATCCGCCGTTTATCGGAGATGCTGGGGCGACCCTGGCTCATGGCCAGCAGTATACAAGGGATTATTTTAGACTGACCGCATGACGTTGACTGTCGAACAAATTGTGCAGGGCGGATTGTGCATTGGCTGCGGGCTGTGCCAGGCCGTCGCCGGCCCCGATCGCATCCAGGTTGCGATGACTCCGGACGGCCGCGAGCGGCCCATGGTCCGAGCGCCGCTGGATGCGGCGACGTTGGCGCGTATCAATTCAGTGTGCCCCGGTACGCGCGTCGAGGGCGCCGCTCCCGGCACGCAGAGCGCTGGGACGCAGCATGATCTGATCTGGGGGCCGGCCGAGCGCCTGGCGATCGGATACGCGAGCGATCCCAAGGTTAGGTTCCGCGCAGCGTCGGGCGGCGTGTTGACTGCGCTGGGGCAGTTTTTGCTGGAGAGCAAAAGGGTCGAGTTCATTCTTCATGTGGCCGCCTCGGCAAGCGCGCCGTTGCGCACGGAGCGCCGCTTGAGCTTCGATACCGCCTCGGTGCTCGAAGGCGCGGGCTCCCGCTACGGGCCGGCGGCGCCCTTGATCGATTTCACCTCGATTCTGGAGCGTGCGCAGCCGTTCGCACTGATCGCCAAGCCTTGCGATATCTCGGCGGTGCGCAATTTGGCGAAGCTCGATCCGCGCGTCGATCAGTACATGCGCTATGCCCTCGCCTTCGTATGCGGCGGCGCGTCCGAGTTGACCAAGTCTCAGGACGTGTTGAGGCAATTCGGCGTCCGGGAAGACCAGCTGTCATTGTTTCGATATCGGGGCTATGGAAATCCCGGTCCCACCCGGCTGGAAACCAAGGATGGCCGTGCGTTCGAATTGACCTATCAAGACATGTGGGAGGTCGAAGCGACGTGGAGGATTCAAGCGCGATGCAAGATTTGCCCCGACGCAATCGGCGAAAGCTCGGATTTGACGGCGTCCGATGTCTGGCCCGGCGGCGGACCGAGCGGGGAAGACGAAGGATTCAACGGCATCATCGTCCGTACTCAACGCGGACTGGAGCTTTACGATTCAGCGCTCGCGGCCGGGGCAATCACCGTGATGCCGGACCCCGTGAGCTTTCGCGATTTCGATAATTTTCAACCGCACCAGGTTCACAAGAAGCGCGCCGTGTGGGCGCGCTTGGCAGGTATGAAGGCGGCCGGCCAACCGGTGCCCGAAACTCACGGCCTGCGTTTGAGCGACTGCGCGCGGCTCAATTCGGTCGCCGACAATTTGGCGGAGGCGCGCGGTGCGCGACGACGGTCGGCGGCGGGAAGACTGGGCGAACCGCCCGCAACACCGGCTTAACAAGCCTCCTCCCTTGCAATGGCTCGATATCCGATGTCGCGCCGATATTGAACGAGATTCCAGTGAATCGCTTGGACCAGTTCGTAGGCCTGCCGCTGCGCAGCCCGCACCGTGTCGCCGAGCCCCACCGCGCACAGGACGCGCCCGCCCGCGGTCGCCACCCGCGAGCCATCCCGGCACGTGCCCGCATGAAATACCTTGCCCGGCAGCCTCGCGGCCGCTTCGAGGCCGGTGATGACGTCGCCCTTGTGATAGCCGTCGGGATAGCCGCCCGCCGCCATGACCACGCCGAGCGCGGCGCGCGGATCCCATTGGATTTCGATGCGATCGAGCGCTCCGTCGAGAGCCGCCTCGCAAAGCTCGACCAAGTCGCTCTTCAGGCGCATGAGAATCGGCTGAGTTTCCGGATCGCCGAACCGGCAGTTGAATTCGAGCACATTGGGAGTGCCATCCTCGGCGATCATCAGTCCGGCGTACAGAAATCCCGTGTAAGGATTGCCGTCGCTGCGCAGTCCGCGCAAGGTGGGCTCGATCACCTCACGCATGATGCGCTGGTGGAGCGCCGGCGTCACGATGGGCGCGGGCGAGTAAGCGCCCATACCGCCGGTGTTGGGGCCGCGGTCGCCGTCGTCGCGACGCTTGTGATCCTGTGAGGTGGCAAGCGGGATTACCTGGCCGTCGTGCGCCACCACGATGAAGCTCACCTCTTCTCCGCTCAAGTATTCCTCGATGACGATGGTGTTTCCGGCGGCGCCGAAGCTACCTCCGAGCATGGCGGTGGCCGCGGCAATCGTCGACTCAGGCGTTTCGCAGATCACCACGCCCTTGCCGGCAGCGAGTCCGTCCGCTTTCACGACCAGCGGCAGGCGCTGCGCGCGCACATAGCCGGCATCGAAATCGGCGGCGGTGAAGGTGGCGTAGCTCGCCGTCGGTATGCGGTGGCGCCGCAGAAAATCCTTGCTGAATGCCTTCGACCCTTCCAGGCGAGCCGCCGCCCGGCTCGGCCCGAAACACGGCCGATGCGCGGCGGTGAAGCGGTCTACGATCCCCGCTACCAGCGGCCCTTCGGGACCGACGATGGTGAGCGCGATGTCCTCCCGCTGTGCGAACGCGAGCAGGGCGTCGATGTCATCCGCCGCTATATCGACATTGGTGGTATTCGGTTCGAGTGCGGTGCCGGCATTGCCGGGCGCGACAAACACGTGCCCTACCTTCGCCGATTGCGCGCACTTCCATGCAAGGGCGTGTTCGCGTCCGCCGCCGCCCACAATCAATACCTTCGCAGGCTCGGACATGTCAGTGACGAAAATGCCGCATCCCGGTGAACACCATCGCGATGCCGTGCTCGTCGGCCGCCGCAATGACGTCCGCATCGCGCATCGAGCCTCCTGGCTGGATCACCGACTTGATGCCGAACCCGGCGACCGCATCGAGCCCGTCGCGGAAGGGGAAAAACGCGTCGGAGGCGATCGCGGCCGATTCCATGGACAGGCCCTCGTCCTTGGCCTTCATGGCGGCGATTTTGCTGCTGACCACGCGGCTCATCTGGCCGGCGCCGATGCCGAGCGTGGTTCGATCCTTGACGCAGACGATGGCGTTCGACTTTACGTACTTCGCGATGCGCCACGCAAACAACAAGTCGTCGAGTTCCGCGGGGCTCGGCTGGCGTTTGGTGACCACGCGCAGCTCCTGGGCCGAGATCACGCCATCGTCGCGGGTCTGTACCAATAACCCGCCCGCAACGCTTTTGTATTCGAGCAACTGGGCGACAGGCTTGGTCATATCGCCGACTTCGAGTACGCGAATGTTGTCCTTGGACTTGAGCAGCGTCCGCGCATCCTTCGCGATGGCGGGGGCAAGAATGACTTCGACGAACTGGCGTTCCAAAATCGCGCGAGCGGTGGCGGCATCCAGTTCACGGTTGAACGCAATGATTCCGCCGAATGCGGAGGTCGGGTCGGTGCGATACGCGCGGGCGTAAGCGTCGGTGATGGTATCCGCCAACGCGACCCCGCAGGGGTTGGCATGCTTCACGATGACGCATGCAGGCATCGCGAATTGCCGCACGCACTCGAGCGCCGTGTCGCTGTCCGCGATGTTGTTGTAAGAAAGCTCTTTGCCTTGGACTTGATTCGCCTGCGTGACCGAGGCGCCAATGGCGCGCGGATCCTTGTAGAACGCGGCCTGCTGATGGGGGTTCTCGCCGTAACGTAAATCGAAGTGCTTGCGAAAGGAAAGGTTCAGATCATCGGGGAAGGTGGGGATCCCGCCGCCGATCACGCCGGCAAAGTACGCCGACACCATGGCGTCGTACTGCGCCGTGTGGGCGAACGCCTTGGCGCTGAGTTTTTGGCGCATGAGCTCGCGAGTCGAGCCCTGATTTGCCGCGAGTTCATCCAACAGGCTGCGGTAATCGCCGGGATCCACGACGACCGTGACCGAAGCATGGTTTTTTGCGGCCGCGCGGATCATGGCGGGTCCGCCGATGTCGATGTTCTCGACGGCCTCGTCGTAGCTGCAATCGGCGCGCGCGACGGTCGCCGCAAATGGATATAAATTGACCGCCAATAGATCGATCGGCTCGATGCCATGGTCGCGCATGACTTCTTCGTCGACGCCGCGACGTCCCAGCAGGCCGCCGTGGATTTTCGGATGCAGCGTCTTGACACGCCCGCCCATTATTTCCGGAAAGCCCGTGTGTTCGGCCACCTCTTTTACCGCGACGCCGTGGCGTGTCAACAGCTTGGCGGTGCCGCCGGTGGACAGCAATTCGATGCCCCGTTCCTTGAGTTCGCGCGCAAACTCGACGATTCCAGTCTTATCGGAAACGCTGAGCAGTGCGCGGCGTACTAAGTTGGGCAATGGTTCCTACTCGCTGATGCCGAGCTCTTTGAGTTTCTTGCGCAGAGTGCCGCGATTGATGCCGAGTATGGTGGCCGCGCGGCTCTGATTCCCCTGCACGTGGCCCATCACGACCTTGAACAGGGGTTCTTCGACCTCTCGCATCACCAGATCGTACAGGTGCGCGGGCTTGTGGCCGTTGAGGGTCTCGAAATAGGACTGCAAGGCTTCCTCTGCCTGCGAACGCAACGGAACGCCCTTGCCATTGACTTTGAGGTCGCGGCCGTTGAACGGCGGCGATACTTCTTTGCGTGATCTCGATTTTTTCTTTACGACCATTGCCCATCCAGATTCCTAGATTTTTCTTTTTAGCCAACGGTGTCGAAATGTTCCAACAACGTGGACAGTTGCAGAGCAGGCGTCTCAATCATCACGAGACGGTTCCGCAATGCTTCTTGTCCAGGATGCTGCCGAAAATACCAGCTCAAATGCTTCCGTGCCACTCGAACACCGGTTTCATCGCCGTAGAGGGCGTACAGGTCTTCAAGGTGGGCGCGCATAATATCACGGACACTTTCCAGCGCTAGTTCTCTACGCAATTCCCCTCCCTGAAGGAAAAAATTGACTTCGTCGAAAATCCATGGCCGGCCTTGCGCGGCTCTGCCGATCATGACGCCGTCGCACTGAGTCAGCGCAAGAACTTCCCGCGCGCGTTCCGGCGAATCGATGTCGCCGTTCGCAAAAACCGGAATCTTAATCCTCGCTTTGATGGCGGCCACGGTTTCATGTTCAGCATTTCCCTGATACATATCCGCGCGCGTGCGGCCGTGAATCGCCAGTGCTTGAATACCACAGTCTTCAGCGATCGCGGCAATCAGCGTGCCGTTTTTGTTGCTGCGGTCCCAGCCCGTGCGCGTTTTTAGCATGACCGGCGCCGATACTGCTCGCGCTACCGTGTACAAAATCCGTGCGATCAATGCTTCGTCCTGCATCAGAGCGGAGCCCGCGAGCCGATTGCAGACTTTCTTGGCGGGACATCCCATGTTGATGTCGATGATTTCGGCGCCGGCGTCTATATTGCGGCGCGCCGCATCCGCCATCATCTGCGGATCGAAGCCGGCGATTTGCACGACGCGCGGGCTCGGCTCGCCCGCGTGGTCCCTGCGCAGCCGCGACTTCTTCGTGTCCCACAATCGCACGTCGGCGGTGAGCATCTCCGAGGCGGCGAGACCGGCGCCGAAGCGGCGGCACAACAATCGAAACGGCCGGTCGGTGACGCCGGCCATCGGCGCGAGAATGACGTTGGAAGACAAGACATAGGGTCCGATCCTTACCGGGCCGACTTTGGCCGGGCCGATTTTGGCGGACATCATTTTGCTTGTCCCGCAGCATCACCGGCGCACAGAATTTTTCTATCTGCGCCGCGGACGCATACATCGATCTCGAATCCCTCCGCGTCCTTGCCGGGGTCGAGAATATCCAAGGTGGCATCCACTCGCTCGCCCGGTGCGAGCATGCGCGCCGTTGCCTTGCCCAAATATTCAGCGGGTTCGAATTCACGCTTGCCGACCCGGGTGCCGAAGCGGTTGGCGAGCGTCACTCGCAGCAAAGGATAGGGTTGCAATTGCGCGGTGCTGTTCATGATGCTGGCACGGACTCGCAGCGTTCCCTTGGCCGCCGGATCTCCGGTCACGCCCCATTGACGCAACTGATACGCCGAAAGGCTGGCGGCCGTCGCCGCTCCCAGGCCAAGCCCCGGCGCGTGAGTCGCCAGCCACTCGCCGTTGCTGCGTATCACCTGAGTCACCAGCAGAAGCGAGAGCACGGCGGCGGCAGACACCCAGGCGGCGAAAGGCACCTGCCGGCGCGGCGCATTGATGTCCGGCAGTTCCGCGTGCGCATAGTTCGCCAACATCTCCCGACGCACGTCATCGGAAACCTCCAGGCCAATTCGCGTGGGTTGGGGTGCGCCAGCCCGGGAGACGCTGGCCGCCGCCGCTGCGGCCGCAGCCGCCACCGCGGCAGAGGGTACAACCGGTGCGGCAGTAGCCGGGGCAGCCGTGGCAGCGGGTGCGGCCGTAACAGCCGGCATAGCCGTAACAGCCGGCGGCAGCGCTGCAGATTCGTCGGAGGTCCGTAAAGCGCGGTGGCCTTCGGCGGCAAGGCGCTGAAGCGCGTTTAAGGGGGTTTCGACGAAGATGCGATCCAGTTCCCCCGGCGGCAGCGTGAACTCGAGCGAAGCTTCCGAGGCCAACTCATCGTCCACGGGGTCCAGGACCTCGAGGTGGGCGATTTCAACCTGCGGTTCGGCAGCCTGCGGTTGATCGGCCGCGGGGGGCGGCGCCGTATCTGCCGGCGCAACCGCCTCCAGGGATTGAAGAATTTCGTCGGCGCGAGTTTCCAAATCGAGCGGCGACTCACCCTTCGTGAACGCAGTTGCATCCTCCGCGAGCCGCGCCAACGCATTGAACACCTCGCCGCATCGTCCGCAGCGTACCTGGCCGCCCGCGGCGCGCAGCACCTCGGCCGACAAGCGAAAGATCGTTTCGCATTTTGAACACTGCGTGAACACTAGGCGCCTGTCTGAGTATTTCGCGTGGCCGTTCTCCGGGCGTGTATACAACACCAATCATCCCGCCCGACGACTTGCACCATATCAAAACCCGTGGCATAGGCGGCTTTGACGGCGTACGCCTGCGTCTTCAGCAGCCCGGACAGGAGCAGATCGCCTCCGGCATCGCAGGCCGCGGTCAAAATCGGCGCCAAGTCGATCAAAGGTCCGGCGAGAATGTTAGCAACCACACAACTCGCCGGCCGCAATTTGGCAGGGACGCCTTGGACTTCCAGTGCCGATGAGACGCGATTGCGGAGGGCATTCTCGCGCGTGGCGAGCAGCGCCTGGGGATCCAAATCCACCGCGATCACGTGCGCCGCGCCCATTTTCAAAGCAGCGATTCCCAGAATGCCGGAGCCGCATCCATAGTCGATAATCAAGCGGCCCGACAGCGGCAGTGCGTCGAGGATTTGCAAGCACAACGCCGTCGTCGGGTGCGTGCCGGTACCGAACGCAAGGCCCGGATCCAGCCGCACTACGACGGCGTTCGGGTCGTCCGGAGCCGCGGCGGCCGTCGGACATACCCACAGACGACGACCGAACCGCATCGGCTTCCAATCGCTGAGCCAGACCCGCTCCCAATCTCGCTCGGCAACCGCGCGTACGCGAGCGGTTGCGGTGATGTGCGATCCCAAGGCGGCAGCAAGCTGCTCGATCTGTCGAACCGCAGGGGCGTCCGCCCCGGGGGATTCCTGGAACAGCGCGCGGACCAGCGTATCGCTCCACAGTCTGATTTCGCCGGGCCCAGGCTCGAGCACCGATTCATCGCCACGATCGACGAATGTGATCGAGTTGGCCCCGATCTCAAAAAGTGCCGCCTCGACGGCGTCCGAGTCGAGATCATTTAATGGGAATTCGATCTCATAGAATATCATTTTAGTGCTGACGCACCCTTCCAACGGGGGTGCAAGGCACCCCCGAGCGACAGCGCTCGCCGAGCGAGCGTGGGAGCAAGGCTCGACGATCTCATTTCAGTCCAAGACGGCGCTCGAGATAATGAATGTCGGTGCCGCCCTGACGAAACGCAGAATGATTGAATATCTCTTGATGGAGCGGGATGTTGGTCTTGATGCCCTCGACCACCATTTCCGCCAGAGCGTTGCGCATGCGGGCGATCGCCGTATCGCGCGTATCGCCGTAGGCAATGACTTTGCCGATCATGGAGTCATAGAACGGCGGGACGTTGTAGCCCGTGTACACGTGGCTGTCGACCCGTATTCCCGGTCCGCCGGGGGAATGCCACAGCCTGATGGGGCCCGGCGAAGGCGCGAACGTCTTCGGGTCTTCGGCGTTGATGCGGCACTCCACCGCATGACCGCGAATCTCGATGTCCTTCTGCTCGTACGGCAACGGTTCGCCCGCTGCGATGAGCAGCTGCGCCTTGACGATGTCGATGCCGGTGACCAATTCGGTGACCGGGTGCTCGACCTGCACGCGCGTGTTCATCTCGATGAAGTAGAACTCGTTGTCCTGGTACAGGAATTCGAGCGTGCCGGCATTGCGGTAGCCCACTTCGCGGCAGGCACGGGCACAGCGTTCGCCCATGGTCTTGCGTTGCTTCGCAGTGAGTCCGGGCGCGGGCGCCTCCTCGATCACCTTTTGATGCCGGCGCTGCATCGAGCAATCGCGCTCGCCCAAATGCACCACGTTGCCGTAGTTGTCGGCGAGCACTTGGAACTCGATGTGCCGCGGCTTCTCCAGAAACTTTTCCATGTAGACCTGGGGATTGCCGAAGGCGGCGAGGGCCTCGGATTGCGTGACGCTGATGGCGTTGAGCAGCGACGCATCGGTGTGCACGACGCGCATGCCGCGGCCGCCGCCGCCGCCCGACGCCTTGATGATCACCGGGTAGCCGATCTCCTTGGCGATGCGGAAATTCTCGTCGACGTCGGTGCCCAAGGGGCCGTCCGAACCGGGAACGCAGGGGACGCCGGCGGCTTTCATGACCTTGATGGCCGACACTTTGTCGCCCATCAAACGAATGGTCTCGGCGCGCGGTCCCACGAAGATGAAGCCGCTCTTCTCGACGCGCTCCGCAAAGTCCGCGTTTTCCGACAAGAACCCGTAGCCGGGGTGGATCGCGACAGAGTCGGTCACTTCCGCGGCGCTGATTATGGCGGGCATATTTAAATACGACAGCGCGGATTGGGGCGGGCCGATGCAGACGGTCTCGTCCGCCAAGAGAACGTGCTTGGTATTGAAGTCCGCGGTCGAATGCACGGCCACGGTTTTGATACCCAACTCGCGGCAGGCTCGCAGAATTCTAAGCGCTATCTCGCCGCGATTAGCGATGACGACTTTTTCGATCATCTAGGAGCCACTATTCGATGATGAACAGCGGTTGACCGAACTCGACGGGTTCACCGTTCTTGGCGAGTATCGCGGTGACGCGTCCCGCTTTGTCCGACTCGATTTGATTCATCATCTTCATGGCCTCGATGATGCAAAGAATTTGGCCGACCTTCACTTCGGAGCCGAGATCCACGAATGCCTTGGCGCCCGGAGCGGACGCGGAGTAGTACGTGCCGACCATCGGTGAGGTCACCGTACTATCGTCGATGCGCGGTTTGTGTTCCCCCGCGGCGGTCGCCGGCGTCGCCGGGGCCAGCACGGGTGCGGCCGAAGCCATGGGAGGCGCTGCCATCGGCGCTTGGATCGACATGCGCGGATGGCGGCTGATGCGCACGGATTCCTCGCCTTCGGAAATCTCGAGCTCCGAGATTCCCGACTCCTCCAGCAACTCGATCAACTTTTTTACTTTGCGAATATCCATCCGCTAACCCCTCACGATTACTAAATGGTGGCGGTCAGGCGCGCGCAGGCAGCGTCGAGCGCGAGCTCGTAGCCTTGCGCGCCAAAACCAACGATGCAGCCGACGGCGATGCCGGATAGATAGGAGTGGTGTCTGAATTCCTCGCGTGCGTAGATATTGGTCAAATGAACTTCGATGAACGGCAGTGCGACGCCAAGGAACGCATCGCGCAGAGCGATGCTGGTGTGCGTATACGCGCCCGGGTTGATGATGACGAAGACGACGCCATCGCGTTTCGCGCCCTGGATCTTGCCGATCAATTCGTGCTCAGCGTTGCTTTGCGCGGCGACCAGCTCGTGGCCGCGGGCTCGCGCCAGTTCTTTCAGCTTGGTTTCGATACTGGACAGCGTGGCCGAACCGTAGATTTCCGGCTCACGGGACCCAAGAAGGTTCAGGTTCGGGCCGTTTAGCAGCAGGATTCGCGCCATTTCCCCGTATGTCCAGCGTCGTCGCTTTGAAAAGGTCCGCGATAATAACCAGAAATTGACCAGAAAAGGCAAGCTTCGGCGGCGAACGTCGCCGGAAGGGGTGGAAACCCGATGTTACGGGGCTAATGTCCCGGGGGCAGGCGGTGCAGCCCCTCGGTGATGGTGCGCCGGGCTTCGGGAAGTTGCACCCGGTTCTGGTTGAGGCTTTGAACCACCGACAGAATGAGGTCCGCCTGTGCCTTGTGCAACTCGCCCAAATATAGAGTCACGACCTCGCCGCGCCGGTCGGTGAACACGGTGAACGGGAAAACCGGTGATTCGACGCCAAACGCCGAGATCACGTCCAGCGCGTCCTGATCCCCGATCAACAGAGGGTAGGCGATTTTCAGTTCATCCGCGTAGGCCCGCACCTTGTCCGGGTAATCGACCGCAATGCCGACCACTTCCACGCCGCGGCCACCCCACACGCTGTAGAGGGATTCGAGAAGGGGTATTTCACGGCGGCACGGTGCGCACCAGGTAGCCCAGAAGTTGAGAATCAGCGACTTACCTTCCCAAGTCGAGATGGGGGTCGGTCTACCGGTCCGATCGCCCAAAGAGAAGTTCGGCAGCCGCTCTGGGATTTTCGGCGGCGGCACGCCTGCGTCGTAGGCGGCGGAGACCCCCGCGTCGAAATCGCTTTGCGTGGGCGGGCTCGCCTCTCCGACCGGAATGCGCACGCCGGCGACCGGCGGCCGGCCGGTCGCGACCCGGCCCGGAGCGAGCGTGGAATACACCCTTAAGCCCGCCCAGACCCCAAAAAGCACCACCAGCACCGCGCCGGCAATGCGCAACGCCCGGATGTTCCGCGCCGAGGCGCTCATGCGGGCATGTCGAGTCGACGGCCTTTTCGAAGCAAAAAACCGGCCAAGAGGAATGCAAAACCCCCGCCAATGATGGCTACGCCTTCCCAAGCATGGGGCTGTGCCGGACGCGCGAGCTCTGCGGTACCTCCCGTTCCTGGGAAGAACACCTTCGATATGGGCGGGTAGCACAATCCGGCCTGGGCGCAACCTTGGTAGGTCACCTTGATTTGCATGGGATGGGCACCGGCATCGGAGCGATTGAACGCTGCGGTCGCCTCGACCTGCTGCAGGAAAATCTCTTGGGTGCCGAGGTAGGGGTCGGTCTTGACCGTGCCCTGCGGAAACGACGGTTCGGACAGCGCCAAGTCCGGACTCTCCGCCTTGATTGCCATTTTCTGCCGATACAGGTAGTAGCCGTCCGCAATCACCCACCGCACGTGCAGTACATTGCCGTCGACCCGGGAAGCCACGCGAAACGCCACGTCAGGCGGCAAAAAGTCGCTCTCATTGGACTCCACACCGCGCATCCACCAGGGTTTGGCGCTCGCGAGCCCGGGCAGGCTGAGCGTCGCCGCCAGAAACAAAGCCGTTCGTATGACAAGGTTCATGCGCGCACTTTATAGTAGTCCCTGACACAGCGGTTCCCGACTGATATCCGGGGCGGCGGCGGGATTTCACCTGCAACGCAGCAAAAATTACCGCCTCCACCCCTTGAATCGGCAAAATCTGCCGCTATTATTAGCAGCCACGAGTAGAGAGTGCTAATAACCCTTTGCTCCTCAATCAACTCAAACTCAAACATTAGGAGTCTTGTCTTATGAAGATTCGTCCCCTTCATGACCGCGTGATCGTGAAACGAGAAGAGGAAGAGCGTAAGTCCCCTGGCGGCATCGTGATCCCGGATACTGCGACTGAGAAGCCCATTTTCGGGAAAGTGGTTGCCGTCGGTAAGGGCAAGATTCTGGAAAACGGTGAAATTCGCCCGCTCGACCTCAAAGTCGGCGACAAGATTCTTTTCGGTAAGTACAGCGGTACCGAAGTGAAGATGGATGGCGATGAGCTGGTGGTCATGCGTGAGGAAGACGTCATGGCCGTGGTCGAAGGCAAGTAAGCCTCGCCGCTCCCGTTTACCAAATAATCAATTCAATTTTAGAGGTATCAGCAAATGGCAGCTAAAGACGTACGCTTCAGCGACGACGCGCGGCAACGCATGTTCAAAGGTGTGAATATTCTGGCGAATGCCGTCAAGGTAACGCTGGGTCCCAAGGGCCGTAATGCAGTGCTCGACAAGAGCTTCGGCGCCCCCACCGTCACCAAGGACGGCGTCTCGGTCGCGAAAGAGATCGAGTTGAAGGACAAGTTCGAGAACATGGGCGCGCAGATGGTGAAGGAAGTCGCTTCCAACACCTCCGATGAGGCCGGCGACGGCACCACCACCGCCACTGTGCTCGCGCAGGCGATCATCCGCGAAGGCCTCAAGGCCGTTGCCGCGGGCATCAATCCGATGGATCTGAAGCGCGGTATCGACCAGGCTGTTGCTGCGGCGACCGATGAGCTGAAGAAGCTGTCCAAGCCGTGCAAGGATCCGAAGGCGATTGCGCAGGTCGGCACGATCTCCGCGAACTCCGACGAGAGCATCGGCAAGACCATTGCCGACGCGATGGCGAAGGTCGGCAAGGAAGGCGTAATCACGGTTGAAGAAGGTTCGGGCCTCGATAACGAGCTCGAAGTGGTCGAAGGCATGCAGTTCGATCGCGGCTACCTCTCGCCGTATTTCATCAACAATCAGCAGAGTCAGAGCGCCGAGCTCGAGAAGCCGCTGATCCTGTTGGTGGACAAGAAGATCTCCAACATCCGCGAATTGCTGCCGCTGCTCGAGGCCATTGCGAAGGGCGGCCGTCAGTTGTTGATCGTCGCTGAGGACGTCGAGGGCGAAGCGCTTGCCACGTTGGTGGTCAACACCATTCGCGGCATCGTCAAGGTCGCCGCCGTCAAGGCGCCCGGCTTCGGCGATCGTCGCAAGGCCATGCTGCAAGACATCGCGATCCTGACCGGCGGCACGGTCATCTCCGATGAAGTCGGCTTGTCGCTCGAGAAGGCGACTCTGAACGACTTGGGCGAAGCGAAGAAGATCCTGGTGGAGAAAGAGAACACCACCATCATCGACGGCGCCGGCAAGGCAGCGGACATCAAGGGCCGCGTCGAGAGCATTCGTCAGCAGATCGAGGAAGCGACCTCCGATTACGACAAGGAAAAACTCCAGGAGCGCGTTGCCAAGCTCTCCGGCGGTGTGGCCGTGATCAAAGTCGGTGCTTCGACCGAAATCGAAATGAAGGAAAA
This sequence comes from Steroidobacteraceae bacterium, assembly GCA_036502605.1. Taxonomy (GTDB): domain Bacteria; phylum Pseudomonadota; class Gammaproteobacteria; order Steroidobacterales; family Steroidobacteraceae; genus Bog-1198. The sequence goes on along the minus strand of DASXYI010000157.1, from coordinate 1,346 downwards.
GAAGGCCCGCGTCGAGGACGCACTGCACGCGACCCGTGCGGCCGTCGAAGAGGGCGTGGTTCCGGGCGGCGGCGTGGCGCTGGTGCGTGCGTTGAAGGCCATCGAGAAGCTGGTCGGCAAGAACGAAGATCAGACCACGGGCATCAAGATCCTGGCGCGCGCGATCGAAGAGCCGCTGCGTCAGATCGTGAGCAACGCCGGCGAAGACGCCGCGGTGGTGCTGAACCGGGTCCGTGAAGGTAAGGGCACGTTCGGCTACAACGCTCAGACGGGCGAATACGGCGATATGATCGAACTGGGCATCCTCGATCCGACCAAGGTCACGCGTCTGGCTCTGCAGAACGCCGCCTCGGTTGCGGGTCTGTTGCTCACGACGGAAGTCATGATCGCTGAGTCGCCGAAGGACGAAGAGCATGCGCACGGCGCCCCGGGCGGCGGCATGGGTGGCATGGGCGGTATGGACATGTAATACCTGCCCCGCAGGTCATGTCGAAAAAGAGCGGGCTTCGGCCCGCTCTTTTTTGGCCTTTTTTTGTCTCCGTGCCGCTCACGGTGATTAGGAGTGTTCAGTCTCAGTCAGTCGCCGGCGACTAGCACGCGAGCTGAGACGACCCAGGCATGGACCGTGTCGGTCACCGGGGAGGGGTGGGATGATTCGCGCCTCATCGCCTGCAAGTCGAGCGTCACAAAAGTCACCAGCATGGCAAGCGTCAGGCTCCCCACCAAATAGGCGGCCAGGCGGTGTTCGGTTGTTTGCATAAGGCGTCTCGCGGATTGAGGCGTGTTCAATCGGGGCAAGGCCATTAGACGCCCTCCGGGCGTGCGCGGGAACTGTCTCATCTTGGCGACGCCTCGTTTAGGCGGGTGTACTGGATGTTGGCCTCGCCGATCACGGCGGCAATATTGGGATTCAGCTGACGAATCTGTGCGACGCAAGGGTGACAATCGACGAGAAAGCCCATCATCTCGGTCGCATTACGCGTGAGGTAGAAATCAACCATCTTCGAATTGAATTCCTGCGCGCGGACGGCCGGAATGCCGACTGCGTCGATGCCCTCCGACATCAGAATTCCATTCATCATGAAACGAGACGTGCGCTTGTTCCGGTCGAAAAAAAATGGCTGAAGTGCACCGAAGAAATGAAACGCCAAAGCGATCATCAGCAAGCTGTCCTCGGTGGCCGCGGTCGCCACGCGCGTCAGTGCCCGCACTTTGGAGTAGCTCAATTCACCGCGCGCCATGGCGGCGGCGATCTTGGGGACCCCGGCGAGCGCATGCGCGACGCGCACCTTCTCGCGCGCCGCGCCGATGTTCAAACCGACTTTGAAATTCAGCCAATGCGCGCA
>DASXYI010000156.1:0-2966 GCA_036502605.1 Steroidobacteraceae bacterium | reverse complement strand
GCAGTCAATAGGATGACCACAGTGATCGCGATGCCGCCGGCCGCGAAATGCCCGCCTCTGGAGAGAACGGGCAGGCTGCGGTCATCGGCGATCGCGGTTTTCAAGGCGGCACGCTGGGTGAAACGCAATACGGCGTAGGTGACGGCAATGGCAACCAGCGACGGGACGCCGAACTGCAGCAGCCAAGCCCAGAGCGACGGCATACGCGCTCCGTACACCACCAGGTTCGCCGGGTTGGAAATGGGCAGTACAAAACTCGCTGCGTTCGCAATGAATGCGCAAATGAACAGGTAGGGCATGGGCGGCGCTTTTGCCCGTTGGGTCGCCGCAAACACCGCCGGCGTCAGCACGACCGCCGTCGCATCGTTCGACAGGAATATGGTGACGAGGGTGCCGACCAAGTAGACCAAGGCAAATAGCGCGGTCGCCGAGCCTTCGGCTCGCTTGACGGCTGCCGCGGCCAGCCACTCGAACAAGCCTTCTTGGCGCGCGAGTTCCGCGAGCACCATCATTCCTGTCAAAAAGAGATAAACGTCGGTTCCTTTGCGGATGGCCAGCCAGGCATCGCCGATAGAAATCAGGGAAAATGCGACGAGCGCAGCGGCGCCTAGCACCGCCCAGAGCGCTTCCGGCAGTTTCCACGGCCTTGCGATCACGCCGGCAATCGACGTAGCGGCAATCAGCCAGATCGCGATGTGGGGTCCTGGTCGCATGAATCGCGCGAGAATTGGTGAACTACAGCGCCGAAACGCCCGCCAACTGCGTCAGGCTCAAGGAGCGAGTCAGTGCGACGAACTCTCTTATATAGGCGGCGTCGGCGATGGTGCGGCTGGTGGCTGCGTACAGTTCGCAGCGCAAACCGTTCTCGCCGATGGGGCGCGAGACCACATAGCCCCGGTCGATATAATTGCCCACAGTCCACGATGGAAGGGCGGCGATGCCGCGGCCGCTGGCGACCAACTGCAGGATGGCGACCGTCAGCTCGGCGGTGCGCCGCTTGGGATTGACGCCCGACGGCGTCAGACAATGCTTCATGACGTCCAGCATCTCGTCCGGCACCGGATAGGTGATGAGCGTCTCGGCGGCGAAATCGGCGGCCGCTAGCCAAGGTTTTGCCGCCAGCGGGTGCCGGGGGCTCATCAGGGCGACGCTCTCGTAGCGAAACAGCGGGCTGAAGACGACGTGAGGCAGGGGTTCCTGGCGGTCGTGGATGATGGCGAGTTCCGCTTCGCCCTGCTCGAGCAGGGGCAGCGGGTCGACCACAAAACCGGAAATGATGTCGAGTTCTACCTCAGGCCACAGCGATCGATAGGCGTCCATTGCCGGCATCAGCCAGTCGAAACAATTGTGGCATTGCACGGCAACCCGCAGCGGGCCTGCGTGGCCTTGCGCCAATCGGGCCACGTCCCGGCCCGCCTCGGCGACCTGAGGCAACACGGCTCGGGCCAAGGATACGAGCCTCTGGCCGATGGCCGTAAAGCGCATCGGCCGCACGTTTTTCTCGACCAGGGCGGCCCCATAATGGCTTTCCAACGCCTTGAGCTGGTGGGAGAGCGCGGATTGAGTCAGAAATAGCCGTGCGGCTGCCTTCGATAGGCTGCCGCATTCCGCCAGGGCCAGCAGGGTTTCCAAATGCCGCAGCTCCAGCGCCGTGGTTGCCATGAGCCGGTTTCATCCATTCCATGAAGATAATGAGATTGTGTCACAGCTTAAGGTCTTGCATGCTTATCGTCGAGAGGGACCCCTTTCGTGGAGCGTGACGATGGTACAAAAGGCGGCGGTGTCGTTCGAATTCTTTCCGCCAAGCGACGACGCAATGGGCCGGCAGCTGTGGGAGGCCGTCCGGCGGCTGGCACCCTTGCAGCCGAAATTTGTTTCCGTGACCTACGGCGCCGATGGTTCGACTCGCTCCCGAACGCACGAGTGCGTGCTGCGCATCCTGCGCGAGACCGCGTTGTGCGTCGCGCCCCATCTGACATGCATCGGCGCTTCCAGGGAGGAGGTGCTGGGTATAGCGCAGGACTATTGGCGCCATGGAATACGGCACCTGGTGGCGCTGCGCGGCGACTTGCCCGGCGCCAATGCTTCGAGCGTTACACCGGGCGTCGTAACCGCGGAAGTCGCGGCGCCCGAGCGCCTCAGGTATGCCTCGGATCTGGTGAGGGGACTCGTGAGCACCGCCGACTTCGAGATATCGGTCGCCGCCTATCCGGAAGGACATCCGGAGTCGCCAGGCGTCGATGCGGATCTGGAGAATTTGAAGCGCAAGATCGATGCCGGTGCGGGCCGCGCCATTACGCAGTTCTTCTTCGATACGGACGTGTTTCTGCGCTACCGCGACCGATGTTCCGCCGCGGGTATTCACGTCAATATCGTGCCCGGAATACTTCCCATTACGCGTTTTCCGCAGCTGCTGCGGTTCGCCGATCGTTGCGGTGCCTCAGTGCCCGAATGGCTGCGACGCCGCTTCGATGGGCTGGACGATGATGCGGAAACACGCCGCATGATCGCCGCGCACGTGGCCATCGAGCAAGTGCATCGCCTTCAGGAACACGGGGTCGAGGAATTTCATTTCTATACGCTGAATCGCGCCGAACTGACCTTCGCGATCTGTCACGCGATGGGGTTGCGGCCGCACGTTGCCGAAGAATCGCGGGTGGCTTGAATGCAAACGAAGCCGCTACCGGCGCGCGCAGAGGCGTTCTTGGCTCTGCTGCGGCGGCGCCTGGTGATTCTCGATGGCGCCATGGGCACCATGATTCAGCGCCATCGTCTGGGCGAGGCTGAATTTCGCGGCAGCCGATTTGCGGACTGGCGCAGCGATTTGCGCGGCAACAACGATTTGCTGACCATCACGCAGCCGCACATCATTGCCGAGATTCATCGCGACTATCTGCTCGCGGGCGCGGATATCATTTCCACCAACACATTCAACTCGACTCCGGTTTCGCAGTCCGATTACCGCA
>DASXYI010000155.1:0-10393 GCA_036502605.1 Steroidobacteraceae bacterium | reverse complement strand
CCGCGCAGGGTCGAACAGAGGGCCATTCGTTCAATCGCCATCCCGCCAGGGGCGGTTCGCCGCAAGATCTATCAGAAGAGTTTCAACTACGCCCTCTTCGTGCACGACGACTCGCCGTTCCGACATTGCGCCGGCGAGGCGCTCGTCCCATCGCGCCACGACGGGTTTGTCGCCCCGCAGCGCTATTCTGTGGTCTGCGGTCGCCGACAGGTAGTCCTCTGTCCCGAAACGCCAGGGCTCGGCCCCGAATTCACGCATAACGAAGTTGCCGATGACCAGCCCGGCCCAATCGAAATCTCCGTGGTAGCGCAGTTGGGCACCGCACGCGGCTAGCTGTGCGAGTAGCGTTTGTTGGGCGGCTGACGGCATTCCGTCGGTACATATTAGGGGCGCGCAGGTGTGACCCAAGCGGTCGGCGGCGATGGCGACGATGTTGGGATTCTCGCAGACGAACACGTCGCGGTGGGCTACATGCCAGGTGAGGGGACGGCGTAACAGGCTGCGCAGCGTTAGGTGCACCGGCTCGCCCGGGGACAATCCGAGTCCGAATGACCGGTCGAGTGGTGTCGCCCGCTGAAGTTGTCGATGAGCGATGTTGGTGTCCAGGGCCGCGAGGTTCAGACATAGCGCTGGGAGTGCCAGCTCATTAACCGTGATACCCAGCCGAGCCCATCGCTCGCGGACAGATTCTTCGGCGTCCTGTAGTCCAGCCGCTTCGATGACGTCGATAGACGTCTCGGCGGCGCCCGCCCGCAACACAATGGTTGCCACGGGACGTCCGTTGTCGAGGCCGTGCGAGTCGCCCAGAACTTCGGCGGCGAGTTGCGCCCGTGAAATACCGTGCCCTGGCAACCGGCTGAGTACGCGAGCGGCCTGCGCCAGCAGTAATTCGGCGTGCACAGGATCGCTGCCCGAGAGGCGTTTCACCAGTGCGGCGCCGGCCGCACCTGTCAGCAGAGCGGCGAGCCGCGGCTCCGCCGTGAGAGAGAGCGCGGCACTCCATGCTTGCTCGCGCGCCGCTCGATCGGCCCGGCGATCCGACAACGGTCCGTCGAGGAACTCCAGCGCCTCGCGCAGTGTGACCGCGATTCCCGCATGGGCGAGCGCTGCGTCGAGTTCGGAGCGCCGGATGCGCATGGAGCCCGCGGCGAGGGTGCGCCGGCCGAGCAGGCCGGCGAGCGCGCGGCGTTCGTGGCCTAAGAGATCCGTCAGGGTAAATTCGTCGCGCGACGTGCCTCTTTCATATCGGGCGCGCAGCCGCAGGCGCAGATTCGCAAGTTCGACTCCGCCCAGCAGCTTCTGCAGGCGCTCCCCGTCAATGGAATCCACGCTCATTCACTCGCAACCGCGGCTTCCGGGAAGCGGCGCACCGGATCCGCTTCGGACCGGCGCTCGTGGCCGTCCCACGACCAGCGGGACACGAAGATGGCGTCCATGCCTTCGCGGCGCACGATCTGACAAATGCTGAGGCCGGGGATCTCCGCATAGCAGCCCCATTCGCGCTCGCTGGTCATCACGAAGTCGAGATCGAACTGCCGGATCAGCCCCATGCAGCTGGCGCGTGCTTCGTCGTCGATGCCGGCGAAGGCTTCGTCGAGCAGCACCAGCCGCGGAGCGTGGGGGTCCGAACTCTCGTAGTGGCTGCTGGCGGCGGCAAAGAGGGGAACCGTCAAGCCCAACGCGCGCTCGCCGCTCGATGCGGGGCCGGAGAGCGGTTTCCATTGCCGATCCTGGTTGCGTTCGACGGTGAATTGATGCCAGCGGCGATAGTCCAGCGCCCGCGCCAAGCTGTCGTAAAGCGTACCGCGCTCGTCACGCTGTCGTTCAGCATCAATGCGTGCCTGGAGAAACTCGCCGACGAGCCGCCGGTCCTCGGCGGACCAGGCCTCCGAACTGGTATTGAGCAACCGCTTGCGCGCCAGCTCAAGTCCGGGCACCGCGTTCTCATCGTTCTCGGGCAAGGGCTGCCAGACCAGTCGGTAGCGCATGCCGGTGGAGGTAGGCCGTTTATGCAGTTCGACGTTGATCGCGGTGACGCGCTCCTCCGTGTCGCGGATCATGCGTTGCAAGTTGGCAGCGATCTCCTTCTCGAGATGCTCCTCCAGCAACGCGCGCTCCTGGGCGGACAGGATCAGGCGTTGTTCTGCCAGTTCCGCATCGAGCCGCTGCTCGAGCGCGTCAGGGCGCTCCGGCCGCTGCTGATAGACGATGCGCACGATGAGTCCGTGATCACTGGGCTCCGCCGTCGCGGCGTGCCCCTGGGTGGACATCGTGCTCTGCAGCTCTGTGAGGTCACGCCCCATCTCGCGTTGAACGCGGTCCCAGTCCGCCTCCTCCGCCGGGACATCCGACAGCGCTTGCTCGGCGCGCCTGGCGATCGTCAGCGCGGTATCGACGCCCCAGGCAGCCGTGTCTTCCGGCAACGCCAGATCCGGAATGGCGATGGCCACGAAGCCGGTCTGCTGGGTGTACGCCTGGAGCCCTTCGGTGGCGGCCTTGCGCAGCTGCACGCGCTCCTCGAGTTTCTGGTTGAGATCCGCGTGCTTTTGCTCGGCAGTGCCCCGCTGGCCGGCGACTACCACGAGTTGCGCGCGGGCATCTTTCAGCGCGCGGTCGTGTTCCTGCTGCGCCTGCTCGGTGGCTTCGATCTCGCTCAGTAATTCGTTGATCTGTTTGCCCACCGTGGCCTGCAACGTGTTTACCGTTTCGATCGCGGCGCGAAGCAGCGTCTGCTTTTCTCGATGATACTCGATGGCTGCGTCCAAGGACTCGCGGGCGTCAGCCTCGCGCACCGTTTGGTCGGCGAGTTCGATCAGGGCTGTTTTGTGGTGGCGTAGCGAATTGGCGAGCTCGGTGACCGCCAGACGATAGTCGGTGAGCGCCCGTTCGATGACATCGAGATCGGTGGCGACGGCCGGCAGACTCAGGTCTCGCGCGTCCAGGGCCAAGTCGTCCCGCGCACGGGCAAGAGCATGGTCAGCCTGTGCGAGTTTTGACTCGGCCTCGCCGAGACGGGACTGCGCGTCCCGGCGCCGTTGCTCGGCGGCGGTGTTCTCGGCATGCCAACGCAGCAGATCGTCGTCGGCGGGCGCGCGGGCGTATTCGTTGCGCGCATCATCGCGCAGGGCGGCGAGTTCTGCGGCGGCCGACTCTTGGGTCCCCAGTGCCGAGACCAGTTCGCCCAGTCGGATGGCGATGCCCTGTAGGCGCGCACGGCGCGCGGCCTCGCGCGCGGCGTGCCCAATATATCGGGCGCCCGGTTTCATCCATGCACCGCGGACGGTACCTACGCGAAATTGGCCGCTCGGCGATAGCCACGTTTCGGCTTCGGCCGGCTCTTGCTCGGCGCAGGCCACCGAGTGCAGCACAGCGGACAGGATGTGCGCGCCGATACGGGCGCCGCCGCCCGCGGCGGGGATAGTGGGTGTCAGCCAGTCCGCCAAGGAATTCGCGCTGGGCGGACGCACGGTCAAGATGACATCGTGCGTGCGACTATCGATCACGGTGCCTTCCGGGAGCACCCACGCGTCGAGGAGCCCGCTGGCCTCCAAGGCCGCCTCCAATCCGGCACGGGCGTCACTCGGCACATGGGAGGCAAAATCGACGAGCTGCCACAGCGGTGCACCGGCCGCTTGGGCGCGCATCGCAGCGTCCCGGGTGTAGGGCGAGGGCGGCGGCTGGTCTTCGCCGGCCTCGAGACGCGCGCGTTCCGCGTGCAACTCGCTCTGCTCGAGGGCCAAGAGCCGGCGCGCCTCGACCAGCGCGGCCGCGCGCGCGGCGAAGTCCTGTTCCCGGAGCTGGAGCGCCCGCTCCAGCGCAGCGCGCATGGGATTGATGCCGCTCAAAGAGGAATGCCAGCTTTCCAACTGGTCGAGGACGGCATCCACCTCAGGAATACACAGCGCCTGCGCGACATCTCCATAGTGCCGCCATGCAGCGAGGAGTCGGGCGCTCCCCTCCAGCAGCTGCTGCGCGGCGCTGCGCGCTGCCTCGGATGCGGTGTCGAAGGCATCAGCATGGAGCGCTCGAGCGTCCTGTGCGCGGGTGCGAACCTGCGCGGCCGACTCTACGTCGCGCAGTCGTCTGCGGACCACCGCAATCTCTTCGCGGCGACGCGACTCGGATCCGCGCCCCTCTCGAAGCAGAACCGCCACGGCGGCCTCGGGCAGTGCCGTGACGCCATCGGGTAGAGCGATGCCCTGCAGTGAGCGTGCATGCGCGTCGGCGAGTCCCGTGTCTCGCGCGAGGCCGGCGGCGTCGGATACGGAGCCGACCAGCTTCGAGCGCGTGGTGTCGGCCTGTCCGCGCCGGCGATTGGCTGCCCCCTCTTCTCGGGCGAGCTGAGCGGTCGCTGTGGCTTCCCGCCCTGCGGCCTCATCCACGAGCACGCGGCATTCCGTGGTTCGATCGCGAGCGCTGGATAGCCGGACGGCATCGCGCATGACGGGGTCCGATCGCAGCACGCGCAGGCGAGCTTCGTCGGCCGCGAGTTGCTCGCTCAAGCTCTGCTGCTGCGATTGGTAGCGGGTGACCCGGGCGCGCGCCTCGTCGAGTTCCGTCTGCGCGGCGTTTACGTCGCGGCTAGCATTGTCGAAATCAGTCTGCGCCTGCCGCAAGGTTTTGGCGCGGCGCCGGGTTGCCACTTGGGCGTAGCGCCGATAGCGGGTCCCGAAAGATCCGATCGCTTTGCGCATGGCCTCGATCTCTTCCAGGTCGCGCCGGATGTCGGCGAGTTCGCTCATGGCTTCGGCGACATCCTCGAGGGCGGCACGATCGAGTGGCCGCAGCGCGTGGGTCAGCGCTTCCGAGAGTCGCCCCTCGTCGGGATTCTTGGACAGTTGCGGCTGGCGCAACTGAATCAACGTGTCGACCAGCGCGTCATAGCGTTCGGTCCCCAGGCGAAACAGCTTCTCATCCACGGCGCGACGATAGGCTTGCGCGGTGGGGAATACCTGGCCATGCGTGCCGATGGCGTCGATCAATCGCTCCCGCGATAGCGCGGTTTTCTCCGGCGTGGTCAGCCACAGATCCGCGCCGATGCGTTGTTCGGTGATGAAGAACCAGGATTCCGTACTGGGACGGCCGGCAATTGCGCGCAAGCCGCAGCCCAAGGTCAGCGTCAGTACTTTCCCGGCGCCGTCGAGGCGCCCAAACTCCATCCACGTGTAGCCGATGCGGCGCTCGTACCGCTTGTTCATCAATAAGTTCCATTCCATGCGCTTGCCGCGGTCGCCGTCCGGTTCGACGCGGGAAGCGCTCAGGTTGGCATCCAAGAGAAACGGTAGCGTGAGCGACAGCACCTTGGATTTGCCGGTGCCATTGTTACCCCGGAGCATCAAGTGGCCGTCGCGGAACCAGAACTCCTCGACATCGTAGTGATACAACTCGACGAGGCCGAGGCGCAGCGGTTGCCAACGGGCTCGTCCGGGGGAGGGCAGCGGGATCGTGGCAGGGGTGTAGTTCAAGTCAACGGCTCGGAAATGGCGTAGCGATGCAGGGCGGGAAGTGCCTGCACCCCGTTCTCGGGGCGTCGAACCAGCCGTAGCGCCTCCAGGCGATTCACAGCCTCGATAGCGAGTGCGACTTCGGCGCCGGCCTCGCGCGCGTCCTTGCGCCAGAAGCGGCCGTATCGGTCCGCCGCGGACCGCAGGTAACCCGCCAGCTCGTGCAGCGAATGAATCCGCTCCGGCTCGGTTCGCGCGGCTCGCGCGAGATGCTCCGCCACCAGCAGCGTCGCGTGCGCTTCCGTGCCCACCGCCGGCAGGTGTTTGTCGGAGAGCTCGCCGTCGGCATCCACGAGCGCCAGGCCCTCGGCGCGCAGCTCGGCGGTGAGTCCGGCCGCCTGCGCCAGTCGAGACGCCAGGGGTCCGCGCTGGCTGACCAAGTACTCGCGCTCTTCTTGCGAGAGCTCGTCGTGATAAAGCACGGGATCATCGAGCAGCCGCCGCGCCAATCGGTGGCGCAGTGCCGTGCGCTTGCCGTCAGGACTGTCCGGCACGTACTCATCCACGAGCGCGGCGAGCCGGCCGTCGAAATGGAGGTCTGCCTGAGTCATGGCGATGAGACTGGCACCGCGCGTGCCGGCGGGTAATCGTGCTAGCACCCGGCGGTGGACGTCGTACAGAACGTCGCCGGATTGATTCACATAACCCTCTTCGTCGCCTGCGACGCGCGTGAGCACGCCGAGTTCCAGCAAGAGGCGACACACGCCAACCAGCGAGCGCCGCTCGCGCGCGCCCGCGAGGGTAAAGGAAAATCCACAGGCCGCGAGATCGGGGTCCGCCGCGGCTTCCAACAGACGCTCACCCAAGGTTCGCAGAGTGATCTGCGATTCGGCGCGCTCGAGCACCGCACAGGCGAGACATAGGAGCACATAGCGATCCTGGTCGAACTCCGGCAACCCGCGCGTTGGGTCGTCGACTGCGGCGGGCCTTTTGTAGAGCCGCGCGCAGTGCCGCTCCACCTGTAGGTTCCATCCCGTCTCACGTCCGAACCAGTCCCGCAAGTAGCCGGCATGTCGGCGCACGAGTTCGAGCGCCGGGTCACCGGCGGGCATGAGCGGACGCATCAGCAAGGCGCGCAGTGCGCGCTCGCGCTCCTCAGCCTCCTGGTGTTTCAGAACGTCCTTTAGTCCGGGGGCTGGCATGGGCTAGGTTCTACGAATGAGAAGGAAATGGTCGCGACCGCGGAAGGTCCCTAAGTCCGTTGCAATTTCTGCCTCCGTGTGAGCAGCGAGAGGAACGAGCCGAACGAGGAGCGTACCATCGCCGGTCAACCGTTCCACGGGCTTGTCGGGATCCGTCTGGCTGGCGAGAGCCTCGCCCAGTAGCGTCAGGAACAGTCGAAACGACGACGAATCGAGTCGACCCAACTCGGACAGCCGGGTGTCACGGTTGGTGGCCAGGCGTTGTCGCGCCGCTTCGGTTTGAGCGGCTTCTTCTGCGACGCCGGCCGCGAGCAAACTGCGCTCGGCGGTACGGTCCTGGATGCGGGGCGGTGCGCCGCGGGTCGGTAGCACGCCTTGTTCGCGAAGTTTCGGCAGGACCGCGATACCGGGTGAGTCGCGCCATGGTGTATTCGCACTGACTTTCTCGTCGGCGACCGCCAACGCCAGATGCCGCGCCGGCGATAAGGCGAAGGCGGCCCGCCATAACCGATGCGCGTTGCCGTCGCCGCCTGCGGCGGCAAACCACAGCGCCAGGCGCCGAAAATCCGCCGCGCGATCGCTGCGGCCCGCGCGCCGTTCGTGCAGCAGCGAGACGGCTTGCAGCAGGCGAGGAATCGCCGACAGGGCGCTCGCGCGCAGCAGCTCAGCCTGGGCGCGGCCCCGGCCGTCGGACACGAACCAACGCGTGAGGCCAGCCCAGCGCTCGTTCCAGGCGATGAGTCGTGTGTCGACGGCTTCGGTGTCCATCGCGACATCGCCCGGCGCCGCATTGCGTGCATCGCGCTCGGCGGCGATTTGCAACAACGCCCGTTCGAGTGGCCTTAGATCGATCAGCAATTCGGCGATTTGGCTCGAGCGGGTGACCAAGTCGCCGATGAAGCGCTGCAGGTAATCGATCAACCGTGTCTTGAAACTCATCACGGCAGCGGCTTCGGCACGCTGCAGCTCGATAGTGCGCGCGAGACCCGCCATGAAGGCCTCCGCGTTGTTCGACAAGCCTTCGAACACATGCACGAGATCCCGAAGTGCGCCATGGACCTTGGCCGCATCGGGAGGTGATTCGCGCATGAGTTGCCCGAGGGAGATGAGGCGTGCCCGGATATCGTCGAGCGCCACGGACTGCAATTCAGCGCGCCGCGCAAGAGCCTCGACGAACGTCTGCAACCCCGCCTCGACTGCTTCTCCGCCGGAGGTCATCCGGTACAGCAGGCGTTTGCGGTAAAAGTCTTCGATCGTCGCCACTCGGGCCGTGTCCGGTTGCGACTGCAGATTGCCCCAGTCGACGAGCTGCCCGAGGGCTTGCTGGACAGCCTCCATCGCGGGTGGGTCAGCCGGCCAAGCCGCTTCAGCAAGCACGTCGTCGGGTCGTAGATGCAGGCGGAATTGGCGCTTCGATGCCGCGAAGACATCAAGAATTGCGCGGTACAGCGGCGCGTTGTCTGCCATGACATGGCTAAACAGAGCAGGTGTGGAGCGTGGAAGCATGTGGGATGGCATCACTATATTCTCGCAGGCCGGCGCCGTCAGAGGAATGCTCTCTGACAGGGCGCGGCGCAGAGCGCTCGAGGCGCACGATTAAACATCGGGCCGGCTATGTAGGTTCGAACTCGACTCGCCCTTTTGCGGCAATCCCGATTGCGAGCTGCATGTGCATGCCGGGATGCCCGGCGTGATCGGGCGCGGCAGTTGGGCGCAGTTGCAGGACGGACGCATCGTCGGCCGCAACACCTACTGCGGCGTGTTTCTTTGCGACGGTTGTTTGCGTGAATGGAGCGCTGTCGCTGCATTCTTGCCGGACGGCGTTATGCTCGGAAACCCGGAGGTGAGCCGCATCTTCTCCGTGCGAGCGCGCTCCTCGCGCGCCTGGGTTAGGAGAGTTTCCTTTCCACTGATAGCTTATTTTCTTATGTAATAATAGCCGTTTTCTTACGGTAAGGGTGCCGCGGATACCATCGGCTCGCATTGTTGCGATCTCGAAGGCCGGCGGCACGACCGAGCCGCTAAACAGGGACACCGTTGCAATGGATGGCTCAGGTCTCTTCTTGGTTCCTGGCATGCGCAATCTCGACGCGCTGAATTCCGAGGCCGTTTTGCCTGCGCCGCTTTGAGTTGAATGGGCAATTGCTGAGCGTCGCAGCATTGCAAATTGCGAAATCCTGTCTGTAAGCGGCGCTCGTAATTTGCGCACTTTTCGCTTCCTTACAGAGCCGGATCTCGGATTACGAGAACAATCTTGCCGGCACCACCTTTTTGCGCCAACGCATGCGCTTTGGCCGCATCTTGGAGCGGCAGGCGTTGGCTGATCGGTAGCACAAATTTACCGTCGCGAATGTCATCGGCAAATTCTCGCACTTTCGACGCATCGGGCCGCGCGAAAACACGAGTGACCTTGACCGTCGGATTCGTTGCGGCTAGGCCGTCGGGGAATACCGAAGCATAGCCAAAACTCCCGCCACTCTTCACCTTGGCGAAGAGCTTTGCCGCCGTCTCACCGCCCACTGTATCGATGACGCCGTCCACCATCGCAAGCCTTGCGATCGCACTGTCGTCATCGACGGCCACGGTACCGGACACCCCGAGTGCCGTTGCTTCCGACAATTGACGCGCACGGACGCCGGCGATCACGTGGACTCCTAGCTTCTTTGCAGTGTGCACGGCGGCGCGACCGACGCTGCCAAGCGCCCCCGATACAATGAAGGTCTGCCCATATTCCGCACGCGCGGCCTGCCTTACCAGCTGGTCGCCCGTCAAAGCGATGAGCGGAATTGCCGCAGCATCGACCAAGTTCACTCCTTCGGGTAAATGCGTGAGCCGGGAGCCTGCCACTGCGACGAGTTCAGCATACGTCGCTTCGGCAAATGCAAGTACGCGATCCCCCAGCTTGAAGGCGCGAATATTGCTGCCCACCGCGCGTACTACGCCGCTGACATCCCTGCCGAGGATCGCCGGCAGCGCCAGGGGAAAATCCTTTTGCCTTGCGCCCGACCGAATCTTCCAATCGATGGGATTGACGCTGGTGGCCGCGGCCTCGACCAGTACAGAGTCGGCGCCTAGCGTAGGCTCAGGAACATTCACCTCAAATTTCAGGTTTTCAGGCTCACCGTATTCGTATAAGCGAACAGCTTTCATGGCTTCTCCATTGACTTGCGCTTGCTGCGTTGCATTGACCGCATCGGCCGGGCCGATCGAGTTTACGCCGCTGGCCGGACGGATTCAGTTGAGCGGGGATTACAGTTTTTGGGGTCTGAGCCGGGATTGCCTGATGATCCAATGATTTCTCTCACTTGAGAGGATTGGTCCATTTGACTTTGGGGAATCTCGCAAAGTCACTATCGGTCGACATCAGTTCACAGCCGTGCTGCACGGCGAGCGCCGCCAGATGTGCATCGGACACCAGGTTTGCGAGCGCCTGCCCCTCACTCAACAAGGGTTGCAACACGGTCCAATGTCGCTCGGTGGGGTAGATCAGTCGTGTGCATGGTTGATCAAGCCAGCTCTGCACGCGGGCAACCGCTTGATTCAGGGTCAGTGGACGCTCGAACACGCGAGCATTGGTGCCGATCCGAATGAATGCGCACAGCACGCTCCAACACAGACAGACCGGGGAAACACCGGACAATTGAGCGTCCCACCATTCGCGGGCGATCTCATGTTGCGGATTCAGCTGATCTTCGGCGTACAGCAGGATGTTTGCATCGACCAGAATCACCGAGAGTCCTCGCCCTC
>DASXYI010000154.1:0-66500 GCA_036502605.1 Steroidobacteraceae bacterium | reverse complement strand
CGCCGGACGCGATGCGCTTGTTCCGTCACCTCGTCCCGGCGCAGCCGCCGTTTGTGTATACGTAGCGACCCGCCGTAACTCCCCGATCCGCCGAGAATTTATGCCTCAACGTCAGCTATCTGCCAGTAAACTCGCGCTAGTACAAAAGGAGACTCCCCGGCTCTGCCGGGGAGGCGACAAACCTGGCGAACTGGCCACTTCAAAATCTCAGCGACTGGTCGCTGGGAAGTGCTTTGGATCGCGCGAATACAGGCAGAGCTCCCTTCGCAAGGAGAACTCCGCCCACAATGTTGTTCAGCCGAAAGTGATGTCGTCGGTGACGCGCGAAATGAGAGGGAAGATCCGGTTGACGGCGAAATCGTGCATCTCGGCATTCACGCTCGTCGTGGCCTGGCGGGCAAGGACCACCCCGTAATTGAGGTCCCGGGCCTGCCGTGCCGTGGATTCCACACCCATGTTGGTTGCGACGCCTCCGAGCACGATCGTGCTTATCCCGCGTCGGCGTAGCTGCAGGTCCAGTTCGGTCCCGGTGAATGCGCCCCATTGCCGCTTGGTGATCAGTATGTCGCCCTCGGCGGCAAGGCCCTCCGCAAGTTTACTGAAACCAGCCGGAACACCGCCCTTGGGGTGGGTTGGATAATCCACAGGTGCGTGCAGCGCATCTTTGGAATCCGCAGCCCATCCGACATTTACAAGGACAACGGGTGCGCCTGCGGCGCGGAATTTCTTGGCGAGCGTCTTGCCCTGGCTCAACAATTCCTTTCCGGAGAGGGGGGCCAGGGGATTCTTGAGAATGCCATCCTGCAGGTCAATGAGCACCAGAGCAGTGGATTTCGGATCGACAGTGACCATGAAGCGCTCCTGAGCGTGAATGAAAACGGGATAGATTTGGCGCGCCTATATACCGCGCCACGCTACCTCGGGTTCCTCACACTATTGAGGGGGACTGAGCGGGGGTCGAGCGTGCGCTCGTCGAGGAATTGCGCGCGCACGGGCGAAAGACCGGTGGTTCAGAGGCCGTATAGGTCGGCTTGGTCGAGCGTATTCTTGACGAGGCGCAGCACCGCAACATCGATCATCACGCCGTCGATCTGAACAGCGCCGAGTCCTTTCGCTTCCGCCTCGTGGTAGGCGGCCGCCATATTTCGGGCTTTCGCCACGGCGTCAGGCGTTGGCGAAAATATTTCCAGGGCCGGGGTGATCTGGGCCGGGTGAATCGCCCATTTGCCGACCATTCCGAGCGAACGGGCGCGTCGCGCTTCTTGTCGATAGCCGGCTTCGTCCTTGAAGTCTCCGAACGGCCCGTCGACAGCGTCGATCTTGGCAGCGCGGGCGGCCATGGTGATCCGGAAGCGGGCGAAGTGGAATATGTCTCCCGGATAATCGGCGGTGCCGCCGATATTCACGATGTCGATTCCCTGGGAGCCGGAGTAGTCTCCCATGCCGAAGATCAGGCATTCCATCCGTTCAGAGCAGGTCGCGATGGCCTCCACATTCTGGAGCGCTTGAACCTCCTCAATAAGGACCTCGATCCCGATTTTGCGTTCCAACTTCAATTTTTTCTCGAGCTGATTCAGCATACGGTCGAGGAAAATGACGTCGGCTGCACCGTAGGGTTTGGTCAACATGATCGTATCGAGATTCGCGCCTGCCGTTTCGACGATCTCGATGATATCCCCATGGCACCACTCGGTTGTCACGTCGTTGATGCGCACGGAGCGCGTCTTGCGTCCCCAATCGAGATTGTTGAGCGCCCAGCTGATCTTGCTCCGCGCTTCCACCTTCGCGGATGGCGCGACCGCATCCTCGAGATCGCAAAACACATGGTCGGCAGCGGATGCGGCCGCCTTCTGGAGCATCTTCTCGCTGCTGCCGGGTACGGAAAGTTGCGACCTGCGGGCGCGTTTTGGCTTTTCACTCACGACTTTGTTTCCTCTGGATGGGCGGCGAAGGCCGCGCGTTTGCTAAGTAGATCCGCAATTTCCGTTTCGCTCAGGCCCGCCTGCCGTAGCCGCTCGAGGGTATTCTCTCCAAGCAGCGGTGCCCGGCGCCGCACGCCTCCTGGCGTAACGGTCATCTTGATGGGAACGCCCGCGATTTGGATCGGCGGGTCGCCGAGCTGGTCCACCGACACGATCATGTTGCGCGCCGCGAAATGTGGATCGCTCGAGATGTCAGCAATATTCATGACCGGGCCGTACGGAATCTTGCCGCCGAGCCGCGCCGTCAGCTCGCCTTTGGTAAACCGTGCCGTGCGCCCGCTCATGGCTTTTATCAGATCAGCGCGATGATCGATGCGCAGTTCCGGAGATGCATAGGCTGGATCTGCCAGGAAATCCCCAGCCCCCAGCGCCCTGCACAAGGTCTCGAAGAAATGCTGCTGGTGCGCCGCCAAGGTCACAAAGCCGTCGGCGGCCGGATAGATGCCGAACGGCACGAGAAACGGGTGATGGTTACCTTCCGGCCCGGGTATCTGGCCGGCAACCGAATGTTGGTAAACAGTACGCTCGCAGAGGGCGAGAATGGCGTCAGCCATGCCGACGTCCAGGAACTGACCTTCTCCCGTGCGCCGCGCATGATGGACCGCCGCCAATATACCGAAGGCGAGCATCATCCCCGGCACGATGTCGCCGACCCCTGGTCCGATCTTCATGGGCGTCCTCGCATCCGGCCCCGTGACGGCCATCAGGCCGCCCATCGCCTGGGCTATGACGTCGAACGCCGGCCAGTTGCCATAGGGTGAGGCTCCGGTGCGCTCGTCCCCGAAGCCGCGAAGCGCTGCATAGACCAGCTTCGAATTCACCGCTCGCAGAGTTTCGTAGGAAAGCCCGAGGCGCTCCATGACACCCACGCGAAAGTTCTCGACGACCGCATCCGCACCGGCGACCATCTTGAGCAGGGCCGAGCGCCCTTGCTCGGTCTTCAGATCCAGGCAGACGCTTTGCTTGTTGCGATTGATGCTTTGGAAATACCCGCCCAGCAGTTTCCGGTTGTCGTCCGAACGGAAGGGGCCGACAGGCCGAATCATATCCCCCTCTGGTGGCTCGATCTTGATCACCTCCGCGCCGTGATCAGCGAGCATCATGGTCCCATAAGGCCCGGCGAGCATCTGCGTCAGGTCGATGATCCTGATATCGCTGAGAGAGCCCGCGGACTTTATTTGCACCAATGACTCCTTCGCTTAATCAAGCGCACGACGCTCGACCCGTGCGACGAGCGATAGGAAATCCGGCGGGAGCGGCTCGAGCCGGGGGCTCGCTTTATCCTGCGCCTTGATATGGAGGGCTTTCACCATGCATTTTTGCGGCGTTCAGGAAGAGATTTCTCCCAGCACTTATGAGAGGGTTGTACCTGGAGATGCAGGCGTACAGTCAGAAACGGTCAATATGAGCGAGACAGGAATTATGCATGGGTGGAAGGTTAACCGATACGCGTGCGGACGCGCAGCATCATGACGGTTGCGCTGCCTCGTATTCGTTCGGCGCTGTATCTTCCCGCATCGAACCCGCGTGCGATTGCCAAGGCGCGCACGCTAGCCGCCGACATGCTGATCCTGGACCTCGAGGACGCGGTCAAGCCCGAGGACAAGGTTAGCGCGCGCGAGGCCGCCGTAGCGGCAGTGGCAGAAGGCTTCGGCGACAAGCCGGTGGCAATTCGCGTCAACGGGCTCGGGAGCATATGGCACGAGGCTGACATCGCACTGATCAGCCACTCGGCGGCGATGCTGGTCGTGCTTCCCAAGTCTGAGAGCGGCAAAGCGACCGCCGAGTTTGCGTCCAAAGTCGGCAAGCCGGTTCTCGCTATGGTGGAAACACCCAAGGGTATCCTGGCGGCGGCGGATATCGCTCAAACCGGCGGTGTTGTCGGTTTGATCGCCGGCACCAACGATATCGCAGCGGAGCTGCGCCTTCCCGTGGACGCTGGGCGCGAGGGTTTGATGTTGGCGTTGCAGACTATCGTGCTGGCTGCTCGCGCAGGCGGCGGCATCGCACTGGACGGGGTCTATAATCGGCTCAACGATACGGACGGCCTGTGGGCCGAGGCTCGGGCCGGCCGGGCGTTGGGGTTTGACGGCAAGACACTCATCCATCCAGCGCAGATCGAACCCACCAATCGTGCTTTTGCCCCCGACGCCGCCGAGATCGACGACGCGCGAGCGCTCGTCGAAGCAGCCACCGGGGGTGCCGAGCGGTTCAGGGGGCGCATGATCGAAGCGATGCACGTAGCGGCTGCGCGCCGCCTGCTCTCGGAGATCGAGCCATGAGCGTTCCGCTGCCTGTGTTTGGCAAATGAGCCGCGCACTGCCTCTAGTCCGACTGTTGCGACCCCGTCACTAGCGCATGGTTATGGGCAATGTCGAGAATTCCGGATGGTCGACCTCGTCGCCGCAGCAGACGGTAGCCTTCGGGGTTCCGATCGCCGAGGCCATAGTGGAGGGCGTACGACGGCTCTCGATGAGCCGGGTGGCCGTCGTGACTACGAACAGCCTCTCCGGTCCCGGCGGCTTGGCGGAAGCGGTGGTCAAGGTGCTCGGATCGAAATTCCAGTCCATCGTTTCCGGAATTCATCCTCACACGCCCCGCAAAGACGTGATCCGCGTCGCGAAAGCCCTGGACGGGATCGATGGCGTCGTAACGATCGGGGGCGGTTCGGTTTGCGATTCCGTGAAGGCGGCGCGGTTATGCCTGGCCAATGGAATCTCCGATGCGGTGGGGATGGATCGGTTGCGGCCGTATCACAATCGGAACAGCGAGCCGGACGAGACCAGATCGCCCACGCTCCCCTTTATCGCGGTGCCGACCACTCTGTCCGCCGGCGAATTCTCCTCTGCAGCCGGCGTGACCGATGAGCGGGGACCCTTGAAGCAGGTGTTCGTCTATCCGCGCCTGTCGCCCGATATTGTCATCCTCGATCCCGAGATGACCACGCAAACACCCAATCGCCTCTTTTTCTCGACCGGCCTCAGGGCCGTGGATCACGCTGTGGAAACCTGGTGCTCGATAAACCCCACGCCGCTTTCCGATGCGTACTCTCTGCATGCCGCGCGCCTGCTCATCCCATCGCTGCGGCGGGTGCTGGACGTTCCAGCCGATATGGAGGCCCGCCTCGACTGCATGAAGGGAGCTTGGCTGTCCATTCTCGGCGCTGCGGCTGGCGTCAAGGCCGGCGCCAGCCACGGGATGGGGCACGCGCTTGGCGGGACGGCCGGTATGCCCCACGGCGAGACATCCTGTGTGATGCTTCCGCATATCCTGCGATACAACGCCTCGGTAAACGGAAACCGGCAAGCGGTGATCGCGTCGGCCGTGGGCAGCCCCGACATGATGCTTGCGGATATCGTTTCAAATCTCGTCGCAGCCCTGGGGCTGCCGGTGCGTCTTCGTGACGCCGGTGTTACCGAGTCTCAGATCGGCGACGTCGCCACGGCCGCGGTCCATGATCCGCTTCTGGCTTCTAATCCACGACCGATCTCGTCGCTCGACGTTGTCCTGGAGCTCTTGAAACAAGCGTGGTGAAGCCTGGACATGCATCGCCCGCGCTCTGGGCCGCGCTGATCGCGCTCTCTGTTCTCGCCGGCGCCGGACTTCATGAAATTGGATTGCCTGCCGCCTTTTTGCTGGGCCCACTGATGGCCGCCATCCTCGTTCAGACGACAAGCGGTGGCGTGAAGGTTCCTCTGTTGTTGCAAAGGGGGGCGCAGGCAGTTATCGGCTGTCTCATCGCTCGGGCAGTCACGCCAGCCGTCGTGAGCGGCTTCCTTCAGCATTGGGCGCCAGTGATTGCCACCGTCATGCTCTCGCTGACGGGCGGCGTACTCATCGGCTGGGGTATGAGCCGTCTACGCATCATCCCCGGCACGACGCCGGTTTGGGGCATGATGCCGGGGGCGGCATCGGCGATGATGGTCATGGCGGAAGCCTATGGCGCGGATGCCCGGCTTGTGGCCTTCATGCAGTATCTGCGCGTGGTGCTAGTGGCTGCCGCGGCCTCGGTGGTGGCAATCCTGTTCGCGCATGGCGGCGGATCGCGCGTCACGCCCGGATTCTTCCCGCCGATCGATCTGCAAAGTCTTGTCACGACCTTGGCGCTGGCGTCGATCGGCGCCAGCGTCGGCCTGGTGTCGCGAATCCCGGGAGGCGTGCTCCTCGGTTCTATCGC
Organism: Steroidobacteraceae bacterium; assembly: GCA_036502605.1. GTDB lineage: Bacteria > Pseudomonadota > Gammaproteobacteria > Steroidobacterales > Steroidobacteraceae > Bog-1198. Next base: position 60,341 of record DASXYI010000154.1, on the reverse strand, counting down.
GCTGTGCGCGGCTAGCAGTGGAACAGGCTGGATTCGGATCGAATTGCCGCCGGTTCTGCTGATCGCGAGCTATGCGGTCATCGGCTGGACCATCGGCTCGCGCTTCACCCGGGATGTGCTAGCGACCGCAGCCCGCGCGCTTCCGCAAACGCTGACCGCGACCGTTCTCCTGATGCTCTTGTGCGGCCTCCTGTCCTACGGGTTGATGAGGTGGTTGCACACCGACCCGCTGACGGCCTACCTGGCCGCGAGTCCCGGGGGTGTGGATGCGGCGGCAATCATAGCCGCGTCGACCAAAGTCGATATGCCGCTTGTCATGATGGTCCAGACTGTGCGCCTGGTCGTTGTGTTGGCGATCGGCCCTCGGCTGGCCCGATTGGTGGCGAAAACCCTTGCGTCGCCTGCTCCGGTCTTGTCGTCCGAGCGACTCGATATCGGTGATCTGGATTGAACAGACCTCACCGTATGAACTTGCGGCTATATGCCGACGGGACCAAGAAGACCGAGTTGAGCGGCGATGGCTACAGCTTGGATCCGATCCCTGCAGCCGAATTTCTCCACCACATTATCAAGATGAAAACGGACGGTCGCTTTGGAGATTCCCGTTACCTCTGCGATTTCTAAATCTCGATAGCCTTGAGCCAGCGTGCGCAGGCAATCCCATTCGCGAGGGGTCAGCCGCACTCGTTCCTCAGATGAGTTCCTGCTCTTGCGGTCCTCAGATGAGTCCTTGTTCTTGCCGATCTGAGCTTTGTATATCCGCATGAAATTATGGCCAACAGCCAATAGGTGACCCGTGATTCTACCGAGAACGTCATTCAGTTCTCTTGGATCGCAATTGCCGCCCCAGGTCAGCATGGCGATTTGTCCTTTTGGCAGGTGGAGCGGGACGGTCAGCATGCTCGTGATGCCCATTGAGGCCATGAGTTCGTTTACCAGCTGATGTTCCCGCGAGATTCGGGCCGATGGCCGACGGCTCTTGTGATTTAGCACCGTAACAAAAGGAAGATGCTCTACGCGGCACCGAATTAAAAATGGCATTTTGAGCGCCACATGCCGGCTCCACCACATATCCAGCAGTTCATCGGGCCAGTCTCGCTTGCGCGAATAGCTGTCCTGATGAGGACAGAAATAGGGATAGGAAACATCATAAACCCAACATGGCCACGGCATATCGAGCGCATCTGCAATTTTATCGAGTGCAGCCTCCCCGTCGGCAAGCTCCTGAGCGCTGTGAATGTCCCAAGCGACAGCATCTAAAGCTTGTTCGATAGTGGCATTGCATTCCTGCGGTCGGAGAGCATAAATCTGAGCGTTCATTTTGTTTCCTCCTTAGCTTCATCTTATCGCCTCCGCTGAGGTCCATCAGCCAGCAATTGAACCGACGCGAAGTGATAATGCATTGTGCATTTAGGTCCGCTCTAGTATACCGCGACTCTGTCGGGCAATGCGACTTCCTGAAGGAGATGTGCCTAGAAACTGGCACAGTCTTACGATAACGCAACGGATAACCGTCGAGTTATCTCGCCTCGGCCTTGCAAGACTGGCCATAAAATGCATAATGCATTATCTGCTTTCAACCTTTGACAGGGTTTCATGAGCCAACGCCCCCTGGCCGGCCGTCGCGTGATCGAACTCGGCACGATGATTGCCGCGCCGTTCGCAACCCATATCTTGAGCCAGCTCGGCGCGGAGGTGATCAAGATCGAACCGCCATCCGGCGATACCACCCGCGCATTGGTACGGGGGGGACCTAGCGGGACCTTCCTAGCCTACAATCACGGGAAGAAGAGCTTCTGCATCGACCTCACTCAGCCCGAGGGGCTGGATGCCTTCCGCCGGCTGGTGGCCACCGCCGATATCCTCATCCACAATCTCGCGCCCAGCACAGCACGCAAGTTGCGAATTACCGCGGAGGATCTCGCGGAGATCAATCCCACTCTGCTGTCGTGCCACATTCGTGGCTATGCCGCCGGGCCTCAGCATGACGACCTTGCCACCAATCCGGTGGCCGAGGCCGCGACTGGCGTCATGGACGATCACCGAATCAACGGTCGCCCGAGCCGGCTCGGGCCGAGCTATCACGATCAATTCGCGGGTGCCTATGCGGTGATCCGTATCCTCTCGCTGCTGCTCGACCCGCCCGCGCGCGTCGAGGATCGGCGGATCGAGATCGGACTCTATGAGACCGGCCTGCACGTCGCCGGGCGCGATCTGGCAGGAGTGCAGCTCAAGATGCAGCTGCTCGGCCGGCCAGAGAAAGAGGGTGGCGGCGAATTCTCCATGCCGGGCTACGGTGCTTATGAGACCAGCGACGGACGCTGGCTCTACTTGTTGGTGCTGACCGATGCGCATTGGGCGAAGCTTACCGGCGCGCTCGCCATGCCCGAGGCGGGGGATCCCGCCCTCGCGAAGCTGCGCGAGCGCAAGAAGCAACGGGAGCGCGTCGAGGCGGCGGTAAGCTCGGCGGTCGGCGCGGTTGATTTCGAGGAGGCATCGACCCGGTTGCGGGCGGCGGGGCTCGGCTTTACCGAGGTTGTGCCGCTCGAGCGCGTGCTCGAGGCACCGCAGGCGCGCCATCCGGGCAAACTGCGCACCTACGCCTATCGCGGTTTTGGCTTCGAAGTTCCTGAATTTCCCGGTGGCAGCGCGGACGAGCCCTCCCTTGCGCCCCCCGAGATCGGCGCACACTCCATAGAGCTCATGACTGCGCTCGGCCTCGACGAGACGCAGCGCGCGACCTTGCTCGCGGCGGGGGCGGTGGTTGCGGGCGGACCGGACCATTTCCCCTGGGCGCCGGTGCGGCAGAAAGGCTGAGGCGGACTCGGGCGCTTCTTAATCACCTCACGACCGCGACGGCGATCGCGCCATCGCCATCCTCGCCGCCGCCGGCTCTAACGTCCACCTGGGTTTAACGTCCACCCCTCCTGCGGTGGCTCGGGCATGCGAGCCGCTCGTCGTCAAACTGATCCCCTCACAAACGCCCTAGCACAAACGCGAGGATGGACCATACGAGGTAGTCGCTATGGTTCGCCCTGGTTGATTTAGGGAAATCTCACGGATTTCGACGACTCGTTCCGGATCGCGGGGGGAACGGACGAAATCCCTGCGCGACATTCTCGCCGAACGGGTTCTCGGCTCGCCGCAGGACGTCCGCGTACCGGGACGTTTCTTTCAATGCATTGCACGGGGTGACAAATGAATCTCGACTTTTCGCCCGAACAAAAGCAGTTTCGCGAGCAGATGCGCCGCTTCCTCGAGAAGAGCGACGGCTTGAGCCAGGCGCGCAGCATTCTCGAGGGCAAGGTACAGAATTACTCGGCGCCGATCTGGAAAGGGTTGGCCGAGATGAGCGTGCAGGCCATCGCCATTCCGGAAGAGCATTCGGGGATCGGCCTGGGGGCATTAGAGCTGTGCGTCGCGGCGGAAGAGATCGGCCGGGCGCTTGCGCCGGTGCCCTTCCTCTCGTCGGTCTGCATGTGCGCTGAGGCCATCCGGTTGTTCGGTTCCGAGGAGCAGAAGGCCAAATGGTTACCGGGGCTGGCGAGCGGCGAAGTCATCGGTACCTGGGCGGAGGCGGACCATTCGGCCGATGAGGCGAGCTTGCGGTTCGGCGCGCTCTCGGGCACGAAAGTGCCGGTGCTCGACGGCAGGGTCGCGCAAGTGGCCGTGGTGGTCATGCAGGATGCCGCCGGCGCGCCGGCGCTCCTCCTCTGCGATCTCACGCAGTCCGGGGTGGAGCGCCAGCCGGTGAAGACCGTCGACCCGACTCGGCCGGCGGCACGCCTCACCTTTGCCGGCGCCGCCGTCGAACGCCTGGCCGACGCCGGGAGTGGGGCATGGAAAACGTTGAGCGACCGCGCTGCGGTTTTTCTGGCGTTCGAGCAGCTCGGCTCCGCCGAAACCGCCTTAGGCCTGGCCTGTGCCTATGCGCAGGAACGCGCCGCCTTCGGCAGAAAGATCGGATCGTTCCAAGCCATCAAGCACAAGCTGGCGGACATGTACACCAAGATTCAGCTGGCGCGGTGCCACTGCTACTACGGCGCCTGGGCGATCTCGACCGATGCCGCGGAACTGCCGCTGGCCGCCGCCGGCGCGCGGTGCAGCGCGATCGACGCTCTGGACTTCGCGGCCCAGGAAAACATTCAGGTGCACGGCGGTATCGGCGTGACATGGGAGGCGAACTGCCATCTGTTTTACCGTCGCGCACGGCTGTACGCGCTCCTTCTGGGACCGCGCCATGCGTGGCAGGACCGGCTGGTCGCCTCACTCGAACAGAAGCTGGCTTGATACGGCGAGATCGGTTGGCATCCCGAGGTGATCGCTGCCACGGCGCGACGCATGTTGCGCTCGTCGTCATCGATACAAAGGTTTTAGGGTAGACGGGATGGACATGCCAAACACGCCGCAAGCCGCCTTAAGTATCTCTGCCGCCGAGCTAGTCGTGCCGCAGCGTAGCTTCTACCGTCATTATGTGCTGGCGCTTCTGACCGGGATTTATGCCGTCAATGTGATCGACCGCTTCGTGGTGTCCATCGTCACCGAGCAGCTGAAGGCGGTCTTTAACGTCTCCGACACATGGATAGGCCTCCTGTCGGGCGTTGGCTTCGCGCTCGTTTATGCCATCCTCGGCATTCCCATCGCGTATGTAGCGGATCGCAAGAACCGCCGCAACATCGTCGCGGGCTCCCTTGCGCTTTTCAGCGCCGCGACTCTCGCCTGCGGGGTGGCGGCGCGTTTCTCGCAGCTGCTGATCGCACGGCTCGTCGTCGGCATTGGCGAGGCAGGGACGAGCCCGCCGTCTCATTCCATGATATCCGATCTCTACGGACCCAAGAGCCGCGCAACGGCGCTCGGCATCTTCTCGGCGGGCCCGAACATCGGAATGCTGACCGCCTTCGTGTTCGGGGGCTGGATCACCGGCGTGTTCGGCTGGCGCGCGACCTTTCTGACGGCCGGTGTGCCCGGCATCGTGCTCACCTTGCTCCTTCTCTTCACCGTGAAGGAGCCTGTTCGCGGCCTGCACGATTTGGGGCATTCGCAAAACGCGGTCGCGCCGACCGTGTCGGAAGTATTCCGCTTTCTCTCCAGGCGCCGGTCCTTCGTCCATCTCACAGTGGCGAGCGCGCTCTGGTGCTTCGTCGGTTACGGCACGACGCAATGGGCGGCACCCTTCCTCATTCGCGTGCACGGGCTGGACGTGAAGACCGTCGGCACCATCGTCGGCCTGTTCTTGGGTATCGGCGGCGGCGCCGGCGCGCTCCTCGGAGGATTGCTCGGGAGCCATCTGGGCGCCTTGCGTCCGCGATATTATATGCTGGCGCCGATGGTTGCATCGCTCGTTGCATTACCCTCCTCTCTCGGGTTCTTTCTGATCCACTCGACGCCGCTCGCCATTGCGTTCTTCGCCATTCCAAGCATGACGACAACGTTCTTCTTTGCGAACTGCCTCGCTGCTATGCAAAGCTTGGTTCCGGTACGGATGCGCGCGATGACCTCCGCGATCTACCTGTCCGTCGTGACCATCGTCGGCCTCGCATTCGGTCCCACCACCGTCGGCCTGCTCAGCGATTTCTACCGGCGGGCCTGGATCGATACCTCGTCGATCGCCCCCGCGGCCGCCCAGCATTATGCAGGTGCGGAGGGATTGCGCTGGGCGCTCGTCACCTGTTCCGTCGTCTCGCTCTGGGCTGCGCTCCACTTCTACCTGGCTTCGCGGAAGCTGACGAAAGACTTGGTCCGTGTCTACGAGACGTGATTGCTGATGAAACTCGCCGAGCGCAGGACGCTACTTATCCAAACTTCGGTGTCCGCTTTTGTGAGAAGGCGGTCACGGCTTCCAGGAAATCCGCTTCTCCGGCACACGCCGCGATTCCGTCCACCTCGGCCGAAAATTGCGCGGCGAGGGTATTGTGTCCGCTTTGCCGGATAAGTCTCTTGGTTTCCATTGCTGCACGGACCGGTGTGGCAAGAATTCTATTCGTCAAAGCCGTCAACGCATCTTCGAGCGCATCCGGCGCCACGACATCGTCGACTATCCCCAGATCCTTCGCCTCGGCCGACCCAAGCTGGCTTCCCAGCAGCGCGAGGCGGTAGGCCCGACGTTCGCCGACGACGCGCGGTAACCAGTATGTCAGGCCCATGTCGGGATTGAGCGCTACCTTGGTGTTCCCGAACACGAACTTCGCCGTCTCATCCGCAATCACGAAATCCGCGGCGAGAACGAAGCACAGGCCGGCACCTATGCTGTATCCCCGAACGGCGACGATCAAGGGTTTGGTCAACGACTCCAATTGTTCGATGAGCGGAAAGGACGAGCCGAGCCGGGTCCTGAAATCCTCTCCGCGCTGGCTCGCCGACATGGTCAGCAACCGGCTCCATGCCTTGATATCGCCGCCCGCCACGAAATGCTTCCCCGCGCCATCTAGAACGATGCAGCGGATCGCAGGATCCTGCTCCATGTCGCGCAGCTTTTGGCAGAGCAGTGTCGACATGTCGACAGACATGGCATTGCGTTGCTCCGGCCGGTTCAATGTCAGCCGACCAATGCCACCCTCGATTCGCGCGAGGACCAGTTCGCTCACGTCAGAATGGATCCCAGGTGAAAACCTGCGAAGAAATATCGAGTGGATACATGGACGGCCGCAACGCCGGCAATGCAATCTCGATGCAGCTCTTCGGCGTCCACCCCTCCGACGTCTGCGTCGTGCGCAGCGGGCGATGCTGGGTGAAAAGGACGACTTCGTTGTTCCGAACCGCGAAGACCTGACCCGTCACGTCGGATGCCGCGTCGGCCATCAACGAAACGGTGAAGGGCGCGATCTTGGCTGCCCCCAGCCGCTGCAGAAGGGCGACCCGGGCCTTATTCTGCTCGGTGTCCGCGGGAATGGTCGCGGTCATCCGCGTCAGCGCGAACGGCGCGATGCAATTCGACCGGACCTTGAACCGCGACATGTCGAGAGCGATGCATTTCGACAGGCCGGCCACGCCCATCTTGGCGGAGCCGTAATTCACCTGCGCCCGATTGCCGATCAACCCCGAGGTCGACGTCATATGGATGAAGCAGCCACTCTCCTGGTCGCGGAACAGATTGGCGGCGGCGCGGGAGACGTAAAAATAACCGGACAAGGTGACGTCGATGACGCTCTGCCAGTCGTCCCGCGTCATTTTGTGGAAAATGACATCCCGTAGAATGCCCGCATTGTTCACCACGACATCCAGGCGGCCATAGGCCTTTATCGCGTCCTCGACGATGGCGTGGGCACTGTCCCAGGCGGCAATGCTGTGAAAGCTCGGCACAGCGGTGCCGCCGGCCGCTCGGATCTCCTCGCACACCTTTTCCGCCGGCCGCGAGTCCGCCCCCTCTCCGAAGGCCGATGTTCCCAGGTCGTTGACGACGACTTTCGCACCGCACTTGGCGGCCAATTTCGCGATTTCGGCGCCAATGCCGTTGCCGGCGCCAGTGACCAGGACGACTTTTCCTTCGAGAATTTGTTCAGCCATTTTCCATAACCCTTCGCTTAAATCGAGCACCCATTGGGGTAAGCTGGCATGGCCTGATGGTGGTTACCCCCAGTGTTTTTGGGAGTGTCTCAAAGCCCTGCAGCCTGCTGCAGTGGGCGCCGTCGAGGTTGTCTGGAAATCCGTAAAATCATCTCCGCAGGAAAAGCGCCATCACCAAGAATTCGAGATCCGAGGAAAGCGACCCTATGCCCTCAGCCGAAGCGCTCCAGCTCATGCTCGACAAAATGGCATTGCAGGAACTGGTGCAAAATTACTGCCGGGCCGTGGACCGGCGCGACTACGCGCTTCTGGCGTCGGTCTACCACCCCGATTCGATCGATGATCACTCCCCGATGTTCAAGGGGTCCGGTCCGGAATTCGTGCGGTGGGTGCCATCCAGCGTAGAGCGCTTCGAGCTGACGCAGCATGTCATCGTCAGCGCGTCGTTCGTCGTCGACGGTACGATTGCGGAAGGCGAATGTTTCATCGTTGCGTATCATTTGAGAAAGCAAGAGCCGCAGCGCGAGACGATTGCGCATGGCCGCTACCTCGACCGCTATGAGAAGCGCGATGGCGTCTGGCGCATTCTCTTTCGCAAGATCGTCTATGACTGGTCCGAGGTGCGTCCCTACGAAAAGGAAACGTTCGCCAAGCTCAGCCGGGGTTCGACCAGGGCAAGTCCCGACGAAAACGATCCGCTCTATACCGAACTGAAACTCTTCAAGCGGGGAGTTCCCTGACGATCCGAGAGGGCGCGATCTCGTCGTTTTAGGGGAGCGCGACCGTCACTTGACCGGTAGGCAAAATGGAAGACGAAATGATTGCGAGCAAGAGCAAACCGACCACTATCTGGGACTTTATTGGCGACCTTGACTTTGACTTCGAGGAGCTGAAAAGACGATATGATATCGAGCGCGATCGACGCCTCAATCGCGGTAGTGCCCCGCTTTACGTTCCGACGAAGGACGGCAAGTTTGCGAATTTCGGCAAGGACCCGTGGGCTCCTCCCTTAACCCGCCCCGCGCTTCATGATCACGTTCAGGTCATTATAGCGGGCGGCGGCTTTGGCGGTCTGTTGGCGGGCGCTCGACTGCGTGACGCCGGATATACGGCCATTCGCATCATCGATGAGGGCGGGGACTTCGGCGGCACGTGGTATTGGAACCGTTATCCCGGCCTGATGTGTGATATCGAGGCGCATATATACCTGCCGTTGTTGGAAGAAACCCATTATGCACCGCGCCACCGCTATGCATATGGCCCGGAGATATTCGAGCATTGCCAGCGGATCGGGAGGCAGTACGGCCTCTACGACAAAGCGTGCTTCCAAACGTCGATCCAGGCGATGCACTGGCAGGAAGACACGCAACGTTGGCTGGTGGAGACGGATCGTGGCGACCGGATGACGGCCGATTTTGTCGTTCTGGCCTGTGGCAGACAGAGCCTTCCGAAGCTGCCCAGCATTCCCGGGATCGATCGTTTCGAGGGTCATGCCTTCCACTCAAGCCGTTGGGACTACAGCTATACGAAGGGCGACCACAGTGGCGGGCTCACTGGGTTGACCGGCAAACGGGTGGCCGTCGTGGGAACGGGCGCGACCGCGATTCAGATTGTTCCTGCAGTCGCAAATTGGGCCAAGGAGCTCTATGTCTTCCAGCGGACTCCATCGACCGTTGGGCAACGTGATAATTGTGAAACTGGCCCTGATTGGACCGATATGACCAAGCCGGGTTGGCAGAGGGCGCGGCAATACAACTGGCAATGCATGTTGCAGGGGCTGCTTACGCCGGAGGACGATATTGTCCGCGACGGTTGGACAGCCTATTTCGGGCGGGTCGTCAGGATTCCCGAAGCCGAGGCGAGTGCCGCGCTCGGGCGCCCGCTCACCAAGGAAGAACGGAAAATGCTGGCCGAGGTCATCGACTTCCGTTTGATGAACGAAGTCCGCGGCCGCGTCGATACGATCGTCAAAGACCCCGAGACCGCTGCAACGCTGAAGCCATACTACCGCTGGCTTTGCAAACGGCCGTGCTTTCATGACGACTTTCTCGCGAGCTTCAATCTGCCGAACGTCCATCTCGTCGACACCAGCGGCTGCGGCATCGAGAGATTTACACCCACTGCCATGGTCGTCAGAGACAAGGCCTATGATGTCGACTGCGTGATATTCGCCACGGGATTTGAGGCCGGTATCGGCTACACCCGTTTGACGGGGTTCGAGCTTTGGGGCCGCGGAGGCATCACGCTCAGCGAGCATTGGGCGCAAGGCGTCAGAACCGTCCATGGTTTCATGACGGACCGGTTCCCGAACTGCTTCTTCGTCGGAGGAAACCAACACTCCGCTCAGGCAAACAATGCTGTTCATCTCCTCGATGAACAAGCCGAGCATGTGAGTTACATGCTTGGGGAACTCAAAAAGCGCGAAATCGCGACCATCGAACCCAGCGTCGCCGCCGTCGATGACTATACCCAAATCATTCTCACGAATCCGGGGAGCAAAGATCTGCTGGAGTTTTTCGGGAGTTGCACGCCGGGATATTTCAACTCCGAAGGTAAGGCCACGCAAAGTAACGAACTCTTCGGTGGCCTGCGTTATGGGGCGGGCCCAATGGCGTTCTTCAAAATGCTGAAAGATTGGCGCGAGAGCGGCCGGCTCGAAGGCATGGAACTTCGGAAAGCCACACAATTTGGGGAGGGCACCCCCTAATTTTCGGAGGGCACCCCCTGGGGAACAACGTATAGGATCTCGGCACTATCGATCTTAAGCCGCTCTAATGACGAATGAGGAGGAGTAAATGGGTTCCGCAATCGAGGAACTGAGGTCCCTGCGCAACCGAAAGGACCTCTTCGATATATCCGAAAAGGAACTCAGGCCGCTTCACATCGCGGCCGCGCAAGAGTCGTTCGAAGAGAAACGCGGGACGATTCCCGTTCTCGCTAAACGGGCGAAGGACACCGGGATCAACACCATTCGCTCGCTCGACGACATGGTTCCACTTCTGTTCTCCCATACCAACTACAAGAGCTATCCGGCGAGCTTCCTTGCGCAAAAGCGTTGGAAGCAGCTACTGCAATGGCTCTCGCTGATATCCACGCCGCACTATGACGATGTCGACATCGAAGGCGTTGCCGATGTCGATGAATTTCTCGATCGCCTATGGGCGAAGAGCTACTGCGTGAACACATCCAGCGGCACCGGCGGCAAGATTTCGCTGCTTCCCAAGAGCAAAGCCGATATGGACTTCCTGAAGGAGTTCGTTTGGCACCATCGCCAGATGGAATCCGGCCTGGAGCCGAAGAATCAGTTTCATTTCTTTCATTTCGGTCCCGTCAAGGGAACCTATGCCGCCGCCAACACGGCGGCCTATAACATCGAGGGATTTGGCCGTCCGGATTCGACCTACGTCCTCATTGATGAGCCGATGCACAACTCCGCCATCATGCGCATGGCGGAAATGCGCAAGCGCATGGCGGATGGCGAGGCCACGCCGGATGAAATCACCGCCTTCGAGGCCCAGGCGGCCGAACAGGGGAAGCGGTTCAGCGCGCGGTTCGACTGGATGGTCGATCGCTTGATCGAGGTGCGCCACGAGCGTGTGTGGATCAACGCGATGATCGCCCAGTCTTGGGACTTGATGCAGCGCATGAAGGCCAAGGGGATTCAGACCGCGGGGCTGGGTCCCGGGTCAATCGTATCGGGCGGCGGCGGACGCAAGCATCTGAAACTGCCCGACGATTTCCAGGCACAGCTCAGCGCCTTTTACGGTACGAAAGGCCCCGGGGCGTATGGGATGTCGGAAATGTCTTGGTGGTGCCCGGCCTGCCGGGAAGGGCGCTATCACATGCATCCCTTTGCATCGGCTCTTATCCTCGACCAGTCGGGCCAACGGGTGCTGGCGCGCGAAGGTGTGGTCGAGGGCCGCTTTGCGTTCATGGACCCCACCACGGATCACCGCTGGGGCGGCATGATATCCGGGGACAAGGTCATCGTGGATTTCGGCCCTTGCCCGTGCGGGCGAAAGGGTATGACCGTGCTGAACCCCATTCAGCGCTATACCGACATTACCGGAGATGAGGACAAGATCCAGTGCGCCGGTTCGATCGATGCCTATATCCGCGGCAACTTCAACGAAGTCCCAACGTGAGCGCTGGTCTGGAACCAAAGACAGGACTCCTTCTTTCAATTGCGGAGAGGTAATCGAGATGTCGAAATCGGCGAAGAGTTTGTTTGATCCTGAGGTCATCAAGTGTCCCTATCCCACCTATGAGGAGATGCGACGGGAGCGGCCCGTTGCGTACATGCCGGAACTCAAAGCCTATTTCGTGTCGCGCTACGACCTCGTGAAATCCATCTTGGTGGATCGGCGCTTCGAAAAGGGATCGGCCGAGAAAGACGGCCGCAAGTTCGTCGTTCCATCCGATGCGGCGAAGAAAATCCTGCTGGAGGACGCAGAAATCGGGCTGCCGATCCATTGCCTCGCCGAAAGCGCCGGCAAGATCCATATGGCCTATCGGCAGCTCGCCGATCCCTTCGTCAATCGTAAGGGGGCCGCGGCGATCCAGCAGATCATCGAATCCTATGCGAGCCGCCTGCTCGATACCGTTCAAAAGGCCGGGGAATGCGACGTCGTGTCGGACTTTTCCAGTCCATACGCGGTCTCCATCATCTCCGATCTCATCGGTTTTCCCGAAAGCCTCCGTCCGACCATCAGGGCCTATGCGGACGCCGCGCTGACCTATCTTACCTATGTGACCTCAGAAGAACAGGCGGTCGCCGGCGCCAAGATGATGGTCAAGATGCATGCCCTCGTCCGTCAGATGGCTGCCGAACGTCGTCGCGAGCCCAAGGAAGACATCCTGACGTCGCTTGCGACGTCCACCATCGACGGGCGTCCGCTCAGCGAAAAGGAGATCGTCTACATCACCGAGGAGCTGGTCGTCGGCGGCAACGAGACAACGGCGAACGCGATCAACAACGGACTTCTCTTTCTGGCCCAACGTCCCGAGTTGCAAGCGAAGCTGCGGGCTAACCCGGACCAGGTCGCGCCCTTTGTGGAGGAAGTCCTCAGACTGCACCCGCCGATCAACTCTGCCCACCGCTTCACGATCGAGGATGTCGAGATCGAGGGCGTCAAGATTCCGAAAGGAACGAAGCTTTATCTCGGAACCGCCAGCGCCAATCGCGATGAGGCCAAGTTTGCCTGCCCGATGGACTTCGACCCCCAACGTAAGGGGCTGATGCAGCAGGTCACCTTCGGCGGGGGGGAACATTTCTGCCTCGGCGCCAACCTGACCAAAATCGAGCAAAACGTAGCCTATACGGGGTGGCTGACGCGCTTCTCCTCCATCGAGCTGGCACAACCGGTGGAAAGCATCGAGTATCACAACACGTTCGCCTCGCGGGCGCCGATCTCGGTCAAGGTTCGGGTCCGTTCGGCTTGAGGATTCGATCGCGGCAGGGTCGCTCATTACTGAGCTTTCCTGCCGCGTTCTTCCGCGGTCTGCGTACTTAGGTCAGCGAGTGGGCTGAAACGGCTGCCGCAGGCCCCGGTGTTCGAGCAGCGGCAAGACGTCGCCGATGAACCGGTTCAAACCGTCATCGAAATCGAACCATGAAAGCAAGATTCCATCGACGCCTCTGTCCGACAGCTCTTCGAATTCATCGGCGATGTCAACGGCCGAACCGGCGACCGGTCTTCCTCCCATGGCATGGACGAGTCGTTCGATATTGGCCGCTTCGTTATTAACCGTCCGTGTTTCGGCGGCGACGCCTTTCGACCACCCGTCGACGGCTGCCCGATCCTCATGCTCGACGGCGATATAGTTGAGATGCTCCTCCGCCTCCTGACGCGTCCTACGCTGCACGAGCGGAATCTGCATCCAGATTCCGATCTCCCGGCCGAACTCCTCACGGGCTATCTTCTTGTAGTCCGCAAGATCGCTCTTCGAGACTTCGGTCGACACGAAGCAGCAATCGGCATACTCGCAGGCAAAGCGGCGTCCGCGACCTGACATGGCGGCGTTCATGATGGGTGGGTGCGGCTTCTGAACCGGCTGGGGCATGGACAGCGCGCCCTTGAGCTTCAGGAACGTGCCCTCGAAATCGAACTCCTCCGTGCCTCCCCAGAGCTTGAAGATCACATTCATCCATTCGGTGAGATAATCGTAGCGCAGATCATGCTCGAGCAGTTTGAGCCCGAACATGTCGAATTCATGCCGGTTCCATCCTCCGACGACGTTGAGCCCGAAGCGCCCACCGGAGACATGGTCGATGGTCGCGCATTGCTTCGCGATCACCAGAGGATGGACCGTCGGGGCATGGCTCGTGGGAAACACGGCCACGTGCTCCGTCGCCATGGCCAGCGCGGCCGCCCAGGTGAAGGAATCCAGGACGAAATTGCCGCGATGGGTGAGGGGGGTCTTGGCCGGGGTCCTCCAGCGGGCCAATCCGAGAATGGCTTCGAAGCCCGCGCGATCGACGGTCTTTGCCAAGCGCAGCGAGTTCTCCCAGGACGGGCGATAGGCGTCGGGAGCGCTCGACTGTACGGAGCCGATGGTGTTGGTCGCGAATGTGCCCAGCTTGATCTTGTTGTTGTTGAAGATCGGATTGCGGCGGATTTGATGGGATGTCGACATCCGGATTCTCCTCATTGAGGCGGCGCATCAGGAAAAAGCACAAATGGGCAAATTGGTGATGGAAAATACCGGAGTATGCCAAGCAGGCTTCCTAGTAGAAAGGAGAGGAGCCGAGCCCGTTTCCTGACAGATCTTCGTTCGACGACAATATGTCGGCGACTTTGCCACAGGTTCGGAGACGTTGCCGCGGCAAGTTTTCCAAGCCGTGACCCACATTTCCCTGAGACCTATGTTCGACTCGAATGGTCCCCCCGATTTGGACGGGGATGCGCGCGGGCGGGGAGTCGGTATGATCGCCGCGATCGCCGGTTGGACATTGAGGAGATCCCTTTCATGGTCGAGGAACAGAAGACTCATCCGCAGCTTCCCAAAGGGCTCAGCCTGCTTGGGCGGCGGGCGTTGGTGACCGGAGCGGCCAACGGGATCGGTCGGGCCACCGCCAAGTGTCTGGCCGAATTAGGCGCCGACCTGGTTCTCGTCGATCGCGTACCCATGGACGCTCTATGCAAGGAGATCGAGGCGCTCGGGCGGTCTGCTTCGATGCTGCAGGGGGACCTGACCGACCAGGCATTCCTCGATCGCATTATTGACGGAGGCCCCTATTACTCATTTGCCCACGTCGCGGGGGTTTTCTCCGGTTCCACGGGTGGTTACTCGGGCAGTTCCGTCAAGGGCTCTTTCGATTTCGTCATGGACGTCAATGTCTGGGCACCTCTGGCGCTCGGGTATGGACTCATCGAGAAGGCAGGTCCAAAAGCGGGCGGCTACATGGTTTTCACCGGCTCGCAAGCCGGGCGCTCTGGAAAGGGGCGTATCGGAACAGGGACCGAATATATTACCTACGCGGCGTCCAAAGGCGCGCTGCATTCGCTGGTCCGCGCCCTGGCCAGCCGGGGCGCGGAAAAGAACATCGTGGTGAACGGCGTCGCCCCCGGCGTCATTCGTACGCCGATGCTGGATCTCACCGCTCCGCATCTGAAAAACAGCGAAACGGTGACGCCGCTCGGCCGATCAGCCGATCCGAGCGAAGTCGGCTGGCCGATCGCTCTTTTGTGCTCGCCGGCGGCGTCTTTCATATCGGGAGCGATCGTCGACGTGAACGGCGGATCTTACGTCGGTTGATCCATCCCTGTCGTCTGATAGCTTAAGGAGATTAATCGTGACTGCAGATTTCCGAGAAAGAGCGGTCTTTCGCGGCAAGGGCCATCTCTACGAGGACTTCGAAGTCGGGCAGAAGTTCGTTCATCACTGGGGGCGGACGATTACCGAGGCCGATACGATTTCGTTCTCGACGCTCTTGCTGCACTTCAACCCGATCTATTTCAACCGGGACTATGCGAAGGCGCACGGCCATCCCGATATCGTGGTGAACCCGCATCTGCTCTTCAATACGGTCCTCGGCATGTCCGTGCAGGATTGCAGCGAGCTGGGGGGGCCCTTTCTCGGTGTATACGATCTCGTCTACGACCGTCCCGTCTATCCCGGTATCACGGTAGTGGCAAGAACGGAAACCGTTGAAAAACGGCTTTCGAGCAGCAATCCGAGCAACGGCATCGTGACGTGGCGGACGGAGGGATTCGACAGCGACGACAAGCGCATCGTGGGCTTCAAACGCGCGAATCTTGTCAAGTTGCGCTATCCAGGGAAGGCATCATGACAATCAATTACGCCGAATTGACTGGGAACGACAATTACTTCGAGAATTTCGTCGTCGGCGATGTCTACAAGCACATGCGCGGAAAGACTATTTTTCCGAGTGAAAACACGCATATCACCAACATGGTGATGAATACGGCCGCGGGGCACTTCAACTCGCACCAGATGGAGTCCCTGGACTTTGGAGGCGGCAAGATCGTTTCCTATGGCGGCGTGAATTTCTCCTTGGTCCTTGGCCTGTCGTCGCAGGACTGCGTGGAGAACGCTCTCGAAGAACTCGGCCTGGACAACATCCGGCTGACCAAGTCGGTGGGTCACGGAGACACGCTCTACGCCTATACGGAAGTCCTGTCGAAAAGCGACTCCGACCGTGAGGATGCTGGCATCGTGGTGTTCCGGCACTATGGCGTCAATCAGCGCGACGAACTCGTTGTGCAGCTTGATCGCCGCGCGCTGATCAAGCGGCGGAGCCACTGGGTAAAGTGAATTCCTACGGTGCGCTCCGTGACATCTGCATCCTCGACCTTACACAGATGCTGGCAGGCCCTTACGGCACGCTGGCGCTGGCCACGCCCGGCGTCGTGTTTCGCCGAACTTCCCCTGCTCAGCGAAGACACGCTGAGGCAACTGCGCATCGCGGGCCTCAGCGACAGCGAAGTTCAGGACCTCATCGAGAAATGTGCGGCGGTCGCCGCCGCTGAATTGAAGGAAGAGTGAACATGAGCCAAGTCGAAGGATCTTCAGCGGCCGGTTCGGGCTACTTGACGCCGGAACGCATCATGATGCGTGACATGGCCCGGAAATTCACAGCCGAGGAGGTAACCCCGCTCGCCAACAAGCTAGACTCGGAGCACGGAGACATTCCGCGCGAACTCATCCTGAAGATGGGAGAGTTGGGCTTTCACGGCATTTTGATTCCCGAGGAATATGGCGGGTTGGGTCTCGGATCCTTCGAATATTGCCTGGTCGCCGAAGAACTCTCGCGGGGCTGGATGAGCGTCGCCAGCCTTCTGGCGCGGAGCAACTCGTTCTACGCGTCGGTTCCCGGCGGGACCGAGGCGGAACGCCGCGGGAAGATCCAGGCGATGGTGCGCGGCGAATATCTGGGGGCTGGTGCCCTGTCGGAACCGCAAACCGGATCGGATCTTTCGAGCATCCAGACGAGAGCGCGTCGCGAAGGGGATGAATGGGTCATCACCGGCAACAAATACTGGTGCACGTTCGCCGACGGTGCCGATTGCATTCTCGTGCTGTGCAGGGTCGACGACCCGTCGAAGGGCGACAAAGGCGGCACGGCTCTGATTCCAGTGGAGAAGCCGAAAGGGGAGTTGCCGAACAACTGCTCGGGCGCGCCCATCCCGAAGATCGGTTATTTCGGCTGGAAGACCTGGGAGCTTCGATTCGAGGGCACGCGTACGCCGGTTCGGCCCGACCCCAACTTCGGCCGGGGATTCCAGTACGCTGCGAAGTGGCTCGGCATTGCGCGCGCCCATACGGCCGCCCGCTCGATCGGCCTGGCGCAGGCCGCGCTCGACCATGCCGTCGGTTATGCCAAGGAACGCATCCAGTTCGGCCGTCCGATCTCCGACTTCCAGGCAATCCGCTTCAAGATTGCGACCATGGCCACCGAGATCGAGGCGGCCCGTCAGCTCATGTATCATTGTTGCGCGCAGATCGACAATGGGGAGCCCGGAACCATCGAGACGTCGATGGTCAAATACTTCGCCTCGGAGATGTCGGAACGGGTGACCAGCGAAGCGATGCAGATTCTTGGAGGAGCCGGTTACACGACGCTTCATCCTATCGAGCGCTATTGGCGTGACGCGCGGCTGACCAAGATCTTCGAGGGTACGTCGGAGATTCAGCAGCGCATCATTTCCGACATCCTGTTGGGCAAACCGACCCGCTCCGACAGAGGATGATTTCAGAATCTATGCGCATATTACGGAGTGACTATGGACTTCGATGACACACCGGAAGAGGGGAAATTCCGTGCGGAGGTTCGTGCCTGGCTTGCCGACAATGTCGAGCCAATCCCGGCCGGTACCGTGCTCGATCTCGAGGGCCGCTTTAAGCGGGCGCGACGCTTTTTGAAAAAAAAGGGGGCCAGAGGTTACGCGGCGATCACCTGGCCGAAAGAACATGGCGGCTTGGGGGGCAGCGAGATCCAGCGCTGTATCTTTCTGCAGGAGCAGTTGAACTTCGATATCGAGACCTTTCATGGCGCCGACTTCTTTTCCGTGGGTCTCGATTTGTGTGGCGGCACTATTCTCGCCTGCGGCAGCGAAGAGCAACAGCGCCGGTTTCTTTCTCGTATTCTCAATGCTGAAGATATCTGGTGCCAGCTCTTCTCGGAGCCCGGGGGTGGATCGGATCTCGCCGGGGTGCGGACCCGGGCAGTCCGCGACGGCAACGATTGGTTGATCAGCGGCCAGAAAGTCTGGACGACATACGCCCAATTTGCCGACTATGGAATATGCGTGACACGGACGGATTCCTCTGTCCCAAAACACAAGGGGATCACCATGTTCATCGTCGACATGAGGAGTCCGGGGGTCGAGATACGGCCGATACGACACATGTCGGACGAAGCCGAATTCAACGAGGTCTTTCTCGATAATGTGCGGGTCCCCGACGAATTCCGTATCGGTCCCGTGAACGGAGGCTGGAAGGTCACCCTGGCGACACTCGGGCATGAGCGCTCTTCCGCCGCGGGTCTCACTTTTATCGAATGGCAGTATTTGATGAAGGTCGCTCAAGGAACGCAGTTCAACGGCCAGCCTGCGCTTCGTGACGGACGGGTTCGTGAAAAGCTCGCCGAATGCTGGCTCAATACCTTCGGTGTGCGCCTCATGACGTACCGAAGCCAGACCGAGCTTGGCCTCGGCGTGATCCCCGGGCCCGAAGAATCCTGGGCGAAAATGGTGGTTGCCGGACAGGGACAGCGTTCGGCGATCGCGGCAATGGATATGATGGGGACCCGGGGGAGCCTCACGGCCGAGGATCTCGGGCCATTGTGGAATCACATCGAGAACGGTTGGTATTGGGGTCCGTCCTTTCGTATCGCCGGCGGGACCGATGAAATTCTTCGTAACATCCTTGCGGAACGTGTTCTCGGGCTGCCTCAGGAGATCCGCGTCGACCGAGATGTTCCTTTTAACGTACTGAGCCGGTGATCTTTTTAAACGAGCTCTCAGCTTCCGCTGAAGATCGGGGGCCGCTTTTCCATAAAAGCCGCTATGGCTTCACGATGGTCGGCCGTCTTGCCGAGTTCGCGTTGAACTTCCCGCTCTTTCGTCAATTTCTCGGCGAAACTGGCATCGAGCGCGTGCCAGCAGCCCTTGCGGATCTCACCCAGAGCCATGGTGGGACCTGAGGCCAACGAACGGGCAATGTCCAAAGCCATGCTCTCGACATCATCGTCCGCCGTGACGCGATTGATCAGCCCCCATTCGAGAGCTTTCGCCGCAGAAATCTTTTCGCCGAGCAGCATCATCTCCATGGCTCGAACGCGGCCAATCGCTTTCGTCAGGACATAAGCCGTCCCGCCGTCCGGTGCGATGCCAACCTGCCGGAACGCCTGCAGAAAGTAGGCCCGCTCCGCTGCGACGATATAATCCCCGGCCAGAGCGATCGTGCTGCCGATGCCGGCCGCTAGTCCGTTCACGGCAGTCACAAATGGAATCGGAAGATCCCGGATCAGCATCATGAGAGGGTTGATATGCGATTCGAGCGCCGCGCCGCCGTCATAGTCGCCGCCGAAATCGATAGTCATCGAGCGGAGGTTGATTCCGGAGCAGAACGCCCGGCCGCTCCCGATCAACATGATCGCGCGTTTCGTACGGGACGCCAGCCGGAACGCTTCCATGAGTTCCTCGACCATCTCCAGTGAGATGGCGTTCAAGGCTTTGGTGTCATTCAGCCGAATGACGAGGACAGCGTCGACCGCTTCGGTGGTGATCGAGAGATGGCTGCTCATTGCGTAACCCCGCTTTCTGTCATCATGGGTGCTCGCTGCGAAGCAGACGCCTCCCATTTTCGAGAGGTCGGAAAGAGGTCGCGTCGAGTAAGACTGGAGCTTTCCAACAAGCTCCGATGGAGCATTCCATGAAAGCAATTCGTGCATCGACGCACCAGAGCGGAACATTGGCGATCACCGATCTTCCGCTGCCGACGATACAGCGCAAGGGCATTGCCACCGCGGACCGCTATCGCCAGCAATCGACGGGCGCAATCCCGAGAGGAAAGGACTTCAACCCCATTCCTTCGAATTTTCTGCGCACGATCGTGCTGTCGGACGGCGCGTTCAAAGGGCTCGCGAGCCAACCAGGAGCGTTACTTTCCTTCGTCATTTCAGGCGATGTGTCGCTAATGGCCGGATTACGGCAGACCAGCAAGTTGAACCCCGGGGATATCTTTCTTGTCGACGGGGCAAGCGCACCCCAGGTCGTCCTCGACGTCCGCAACCAATGCCGCCTGCTGCAAATCGATGTTGCAGCCGATTGGCCGGGACCCGCGGCCGAACTGCAGCGCCCCGGCACCATCAACCCGCGTCAGGGAACGACGACCAACATCAAGCGAATCTATAAAGGCGCGGACGACAAGGCCTATTTCACCGAGTTCCGGGAACTGTTTCCGGACGCTCCCGATCGGTGGAGCGCGCCGCGACAAATTGCGGGCTTCCGGATGCTGTGCTGGGAAGACGGCGAGATGGATTTCCATCCTTGCGTCATCAATCAGATCGGGCTCGTCGCCTCCGGCGAACTGGAGGTCGAGGTGGGCAGCGGCGAGAAGCAGATCTTTCGCGCCGGCGACATCTGCCTCTCGGAGGATCGAACCGGCGAAGGACATCTCAACCGCATCCGCGGAGCGATGCATACGACCAATATAGTCATCGAGACTGAGCATCTCTGGCCATATAAGCGATGACTCACCTCGCGGAACGTAATCGTCGAGTCCAAGTAGAGGCGCCGAATAAGTCCGGATCTACGCAGCCGCTAACATCTGCCTAGCCGCGGCATAACACATGTCGGGCTCGTCGTAATCGATACGAGGCATCTTTGGGAAACCGGTCCATCCGCTCTCAATTCTGCTAGGCCATTACTACGGAAATAGATCATTTAATGAAGGAGGGCGCACACCGGAATCGACACGGAGGCGCGTCAATCGACAAAGGGGGCGTGGCGCGGCGGGAGCCTGTGAGGGTTGCCAAAGCACAGGTTCCGACGGATCACAGGAGGCACTATGGATTTTAATTTCTCCCCGAGTCAGCTGGTATTGAAGACTGCGGCGCATGAGGTCGGGCTGCGGTGGCGTGGGGAGTACGCGAAATGGGACGCGGAAGATGAATCGCCCTATGACGAGGTCGTGGCGTCGCTGCGCGATGCCGGGCTACTCGGATTGACCATTCCGCGCGAATATGGCGGGAAAGGCGGCGACGCCCTCGATTACGCCATCGTGGTCGAGGAACTGATACGCACGTCGCGTTCGTGGATCCTGGGCGAGGGTCCGTTCTCGACTACGGGTCCCGGGCCGTCGATGATTCTCCTTTCCGAGGACGACCGGACGCGGCAAAAATATCTTCCTTCCATTGTCAGTGGGCATATCGGCTGCGCTATCGCGCTGACCGAACCCAATCATGGCTCGGATCTGACGGACCTGGAGACGACGGTCGTCCCCGATGGCGATCATTTAATCATCAACGGACATAAGCGGTTCATCACCGGTTCGCCTCACAACGAACTCTACGCCGTCTTCGCTCGGTTCGACTCCATCCCGGGCGCCCAAGGCGTAGGGTGCGTGCTGGTCGAAAAGGGAACGCCAGGCTGCGAAGTGTTGCGTGGGGTCAGATGGTTCGGCTGCCGGGGCTTGCCTCATGGTGAGGTCATCCTGACGGATTGCCGGATACCCAAGGAGAATGTCGTGAGAGGAGCTGGGCATTTTCGGGAGCTCATGACAGGCTTCAACATGGAAAGGCTGCACAATTCCATTTACAGCCTTGCCTTGGCAGGGATCGCCTATGACGAAGCACTCGCTTATGTCGACAATCGCACGTCTTTTGGTAAGCCGATCATTCAGTTTCAATCGGTCTATCACGACCTGGTGGACATGTACCTTGCCATCGAATCTCAGCGACTGTTGACCTGGAGGGCTGCGGCGACCGCGGATCAAGGGGTCTTCCCGCGGGTTCTTGAAGCAAGCCTGTCCAAATTGAACGGCTCGCAGATGGCGCCCCAGGTTACGTTGACCGCGACGAAGCTGCACGGCGGGGACGGCGTCACTGTGGATTTTCCGGTCCAGACGGCATTGCGCGATGCCATAACGGCGCTTGTCGCAGGAGGCGCACCGGGAGTTCTGAAAAACTCGATTGCAGCCCAGCTCTATCCTCACCGGCGTTTCAGCCAAGCCTAGTCTGACAAAGCCACGGCTCGTCGCACTCGCTTAATCTGAAAGCTTCCCGGACTTAAGGACGCCCGACAATGACCAGTCCCATAAAATGCGGCATCATGCTCCCGACCCATGCCCCCCGCGAAACGACGTTCGACGCTTCTTGTATCGGGTCAACGGCCGAGTGGGCCGAGGCCGTCGGTTTCGACGCGGTTTGGGCGGGCGACCACATTGTTCATCCCTGGCATTTCATGGAGGCCCTGACCAGTCTGACATTCGCCGCGGCGCGCACGCGGACCATTGGGATCGGCAGCTGCGTATTGCTTCTGCCGATGCGGACGTTATCGATCGTCGCCGCCCAGACCGCGACCTTGGCCACCCTTTCTAACGGTCGTCTGCGCCTTGGCATAGGTATCGGCGGCGAGTGGCCCAAGGAGTGGCAGGCTGCAGGCGTTCCACTCAAGGAGCGCGGCGCCCGTCTTGAGGAAGCGCTGCCGTTGCTCCAGCGGATTTATGCCGGAGAGGCCGTCGATGCGGAAGGTCGGTTCAATTCCTTCTCAGGCGTGAATGTCAGTCCCGTGCCACCGCCAATTCCGATCTACCTCGCCGGAAATGCCGAAGCGGCACTCGATCGCGTCGGGCGTTTGGCGGACGGCTGGCTAGGGTTTTTCGTGACTCCGAAAGGATTCCAACGAAGCAGCGCCGCCATCGACGAAGCCCGTGAACGCGCCGGCCGCATCGGGCAGCCGTTCGAGCGCGGACTCCTGCTGCACTTTCTTTTGGATGACTCGCATGCCGCGGTGACCAAGGCGCTGGAGCTCAACTTCGGTTTCCCGCGTGAATTGAAGTTGGCGGCGAATGTGGAACAGCTGAAGCAGCTTGCCCTGGTTGGATCGGCGGACGACGTTCTGGTTCGCCTACAGCAATTTATCGACGTGGGCTGCACGACATTCTGCGTCTCCCCAATCGAAAAGGAAACTGAGGCCTATCGGCGCCAGGTTGAGCGATTCGCCGCTGAGGTGCTCCCCAGGCTGAAAATGGGAACTATCAGGTGAGATTCGGCGGAATCTCAATCGCCTCAAGGAGGTGCAACGATGTCTACACCACAATCGCCTATCGGCTCGGGATTCGGAGCGGCCTCGACGGCAGCCGACGTGATCCGGGGCATCGATCTTAGGGGCAAGGTCGCGATCGTTACCGGCGGCTATTCCGGATTGGGGCGCGAAACGGCTCGGATTCTTCTCGAAGCTGGTGCGCGCGTCTTCGTTCCTGCGCGCGATGTCGCGCGAGCTGAAACTGCCTTGGAAGGAGTCGGCGGTGCCGAAGTCGTTCCTATGGACCTCTTGGATTCGGGATCGATTTCGACTTTTGCGAACCGATTCCTGGAGAGTGGACTGCCCCTGCATATCTTGGTCACGAGTGCCGGCATCATGGCGGTTCCCGAGCTTACCCGCGACGGCCGAGGTCATGAACTTCAATTTGCCACCAACCATCTCGGCCATTTCCAACTCGCGACTCGGCTTTGGCCGGCTCTGAAGAAGGCGCAGCGCGCGCGCGTCGTGGTGCTCTCATCGCGGGGGCATCGTCTTTCACCCGTCGTGTTAGACGACATCGATTTTGAGCACCGGCCCTACGATCCGTGGGCGGCTTATGGTCAATCCAAGACGGCCAACATCTTGTTCACAGTCGAACTTGACCGACGTGGCGAGAAAGACGGTATACGTGCTTTCGCCGTTCATCCCGGGCGCATTTTCGAAACCGGGCTGGCCAAGCATCTCTCGCACGATGCCCTGAAAGGTCTCGGAGCGGTCAGCGAAGAGGGCGCCCCGGTCATCGATCTTGCCAAAGGCCTCAAGACCGTCGAACAGGGTGCGGCGACGCAGGTCTGGTGCGCGACCAGCCCGAAGCTCGCTGGCCTGGGAGGCGTCTATTGCGAGGATTGCGACATTGCGCAGTTGCAACATACGCAGGGCGAGGTAGGCGTCGCCGCCAAAGCGGGGTCGGGACGAGCCGGCGTCTGGCCTCACGCAGTTGACCGCGAGGCAGCAGCGCGGCTGTGGAGCGTGAGTGAGCAGATGCTTGGACCGTGAGGCCTGACCGGCAACACTGTCATCAGCAGCATCGGGTTCTTCGGACGACGAACGAGACTGCCGATAACCGATCAATCATGACTGAGGGCAAATCGCCTCAGTCACGATCGCTCCTCATACCCCTTCGTCATTAACCCAGCGCGTCATGCGATGCAGAGGGAAGAAGCCGTCATGCGACATTCCCGGGACCATGCTTGCGGCGCCGCCGAGCGTGATCACGCGTTGCACACCGACGGAAGCGAGCGCATTGCGAATCTCCGCCTTTTTGTCGGGGGGATAGACGCCGACCGTTTGAGTCGCAACGGTGGCGTAACGGATTGCCGCCGACAGAGTGGGGACACGCACCACATTCACGATTTTCCCATCGGGATACATGTCGAGCGGTTCTTCGGAGCGAATGACGAGTCCTTTTCCATCATAATCGCCCCAGACCCGGTACATATCTTCGAATGACTTGAGGGTCTCGATTTCCTCTTGCAGCTCGGAAGGAACCTTTTGAGCATAGACTGACGCGGTGCGCCTTTCGACTCCCATGCGCTTCTGCAGTTCGGCGCAATATTGGTCTAGAATTTCGTCATTCTCCGCTTCGACGTAATGGAAGCGAGACGACGAACAAGCCGCCTGGTTGAATACCGTCGAGTCCGAGGCGGCAAGTTCGGCCGTTTCCGCGATCCGTTCGGGCGAAGCCAAAGCCTCCTTGCCGATTATGGAAATCGAGGTTTTCGGATCGAAAGCGACCAGTTCGAAACCGGGTCCGATGTAGTTCTTCGCACTCTTGATGGCGCTTTCGCCGCCCCATGCCACCAGTTTGTCGAAATATTGTGGTCTGAAGATCGTACCCTCGACCGCGGCGTCGCCGCCGCGCCAATAGACTGCGCTGAAGGAACGCACGGTCGGATGGCCAGGGGCGATCGCCGCCATGGTCTGCAAAATGGCCGGGGCGGTGAACAGATCGTTGGAAGGCAGCTTCAGCAGATGCACACCCTTCAGGATCGCGCTGCGGATGATGGTGCTGGCAGCGACGTTGGGGGCATTGCCCGCCATGACATGGACGAGACGAGGCGGGAATGCGCGAATTGCTCCCACACCGCCGAGGCGATTTTTGAACGGAACCCAGTCGTCGAGCAATCTGGCGTCGCCGAGTTCTCCCTCGATCAACGACAATATGCGTTCTCGGCCGAAATGATCCGGGAGACGCTGATAACTGCGGTGAATGACGCCGGGATCTAAGGGGCTGTTCAGCCGCGCCTGTTCCGCAGCTTCGGCCATGAATCCTTTTTCGTCTCGCCGCAGCGCGTCGCCGGTGGCGACCAGCAGATCGAGAACCTCCGCAAGCTTCAGATCGAACGCAGGACCAGGCTCCGTCCGCGGCCACACGAGTTCGCGAAGATCGAGCTTCGGAGTGAAGAATCGTGTTCCTCCGGACGAGTACTCGGTCTCGGTGCCGAGCCGCGTTTCGCCTTTGATGACATGCGTGATAGGGACGCCCGTGGTTACCTTCACCGGGCTGGCAGTAGCGACCATAATATTTACCTCTTGGCCTTTAGGATGCAATCGGATCAAGATGCGGAATTCGCGGGACCGCGATCATCCTAGCGGCCACGATTATACTCCTCGTCGAGGAACTGTTGAACGACCTCGAAGAGTTCATACCGGTTCTTTTCCCAGACGATGGTGTGCGTGCCCTCGCCGAATTCAACGAAACGTTTGTACGGCGCGTTGGTCAGCTTGGCGAACAGCTCATGCGATTGAGAACTTGGGAGGGCGGCGTCCCATTCCGCGTGAACGATGAGCGTCGGCGCAACAATATTGGCTGGATCGTACAAAGGTTTGCCGACGATCCAGTTATCGCGGTAATCGATGATCATCCCATTGGGAACCCGGACATAAGGAGGGCTGTGCTTGGAGCCCTCGGGATCCAGGGAAAAATTAGCGGCTCGGATGACGTCCAACCAACCTTTGGGAATTAAATCCGCACGTTTGGATTCTGGGACGCCCATGTATCGCGCCGCCTCGAGATTGTCCGGTGTATCGAATCGATACGCGCCCAGCGGCTTCTCGGGTTTCGGCGTCGCAGACGCTTGCTCGAGCTTCAAAGCCGGCGGGTAAAGCCAGGACGGCGCGTAGAGGACGAGTTTTTCTACTTTGGTTGGAGTGGCGGCGGCATAGCCGGCCATGATGGTGGTTCCCCAGGACCAGCCCAGCAGATCGACCTTCGAGACGCCGCGCCGCTTCAGGATGAAATCCACCGCCGAACCCACATCGCGGATCGCATCGGCGGTATTCACCACCGGAGGATTTTTCTCGGGAGGCTCGAGCATTTGCGGCGGCCAGGTCGAAGCGCCGAAGCCGCGCACATCGACCAGATAGGCGTCATAGCCGTGTTGGGCCACGTAGTCCATCCACGACAGGCCGTTCAGCCGCAGGTCGAAACTCGTCTCCGACGAGCCTCCGCCGCCATGGACGTAGAGCAGGATCCTATTGGCCGGAAACTGTTTGATGCCGGCCGGATGCTTGTTTCGGACATAGAGTGTGATTCCGGCATCGGTGGAGGGAATATGAAACTCCTCCATGACGATCTCAGGCGCCTTGGGGGCTTTCGCCCCCAAGGCCATTGTCGAAACCGGCATCGCAAAAGGGACCAGTGCTGCACACAGGCTCAAGCATTCAAACCGCATTGCCAATCCCCTCCCCGCGTGTACCCTTCCGCGGATACCAGCGGGTTCACTCAGAAATCGTAACTGATGGTGCCCCCGAACGTCCGGGGCGGCGCATACGGTGCATTGACTGCCGTCACCTGAGGGAACAACCCCATGAGGACTGCATTGTTCGTCAGATTCTTGCCGAACACCGTCAAAGTCAGGTGGGGTACGGCGGCAGGTTGAAGTGACGCCTGAAAGCCGACATCCGTATATTGATCCTGAGAATACAGATTCCCATAATCATAAAATGTCTTTGCGGTATGAAAGACGCTCGCGGTGAGGCTTACGTTTCCGATGGCAAAATCTTTGGCGTAAGTGCCCGCGAAGTTTGCCGTCCATTTTGGAGACCGTGGCAGCTGGTTTCCTGTGACGTCGCACGGTGTGCCATTTACATGTGTACCATTTGGCAAAGTTTGGGATTGGCCATTGCAGAGTGTGCTCGCGGTGCCAGGGTGGTAGCCGTTGGCGGCGACGGGGAGGATCGGCACATTGATCGTAGCGTTATTAAATTCATCGACCCGCGTGTGCAGCAGCGCAATGCCGGCACTCAGAGTGAGTTCGGGCACCGGCTTCACCTTGCCTTCGAAATCAGCGCCGTAGAGGGTCGACTTTCCGGCATTCTGGTCAAAGGCCAGGGGAACGCCATTCACGAGTCGACCGGAGGCCTCCTGCTGATTCTTATATTTGTACAGGAACGTCGCCGCGCTGAAGCTGACCCAGCTGGCCGGCGCCGACTTGATGCCGATTTCGTAAGAATCGAGCTTTTCCGGGTCCACGAGCTCGGGCGCCTTGGTCGATGGTGCAACAGGAACGCTGGAAGCATTGAAAAGCCCGCTCTTGAAGCCCTGGCTGTAGGTGAAATAGACGTTGGTGTTCGCGCTGATCTTGTCGCGCAAGGAGAAGCGCGGCGTAATGCCGACGAACGTCTTCGCGCCGTCCTGCACCCAGCCGTTAGGCGGATCCGGGGTGAAAAACCCGCCAAAGTACAAGTTGCCGTACACACCGCGAGTTTCATGGTTATAGCGCGCCCCCAGGATGGCGGACAGATCGTCGGTGAATTGGTACGTCGCTTCGCCGAATGCGGAATAGGCATGGCTGGTCTGTTTGGAGTAGATCGACACCACCGTCGGTCCGTTGGAGGTGACGTTGAGCGGATCAAAGGTCTGGGAGTCGTTGTAATAAGCGAGACCCGTGACATAGCTGAACGGCCCGTACTTGGGCGAGACCAGATTCAGTTCGGTCTGATAGGTCTGGTTGGGAGAATTCTGGTGATAGTACTGCCCGCCGGCCGGCACATAGGCGGCGAAAGTAGGAAGGACCAGGCGGCCGTTGGTATAGTTGTAGGAGGTGGTCAGCGTGACGATGCCGATGCCGGAGTAGTACTCCGCCTTGCCGCTGCCGCCGTTGAGGATAGTCCGCTGCTCGGGAGCGACATTGCCCGCCACGTCATACGGCCTGGTCGGAACGATGGCGCCGGGAATGTTCTGAGCCTGGGAAATGCCGTTGAACGCATTGCCCAATTGGCCGTTGGCGTTCGAGTGCGACCCGCCAAAGCCGATGAAGCTCAGCGTGAGATCGTCCGTCACCTTCACAAGCAGCTTGGCTCGGATGATATGGGATGAAATCCCGTTGAGCTGCATGTACGGTCCGATGTTCCTGTTGTAGCTGTTGGCTTTCTCCTCGAACCCTGAAAGGCTGCCGAACACCTTGCCCTCGATGATCGGTCCGGCAACATAGGCCTTCACCGTCTTGTCGTTGAAGCTCGCATAGGTGAAGCCCACGTGGCCGGTGAAGTTGTCCGACGGATCGAGGGTGAAAACCTGGATGGCCCCGCCCGTGGCATTGCGGCCGAACAACGTGCCCTGCGGGCCCTTGTCGACTTCGATCCGCTGCACGTCCGGAAGATCGAACGTCCCGGCGGCGGGGTTGGACTGGTAGATACCGTCGATATAGGTCGCGATGTTGGGATCGGCACCCGGCAGATTGATGAAGGTCGAAACGCCGCGGATCGATGGATTGGTGAAGCCGGCAACCCGGTCTATCTTCACACCTGGCACCAGTTGAGTCAGGTCCAAATTGTTGGTCGCGCCTGCCTTGTCAAGGTCACCGGACGTTACGACCGAAATGCTGATCGGCACCTCCTGGATCTTCTCGTTGCGCTTCTGGGCCGTTACCACGATTTCCATAAGATCGCCTCCCGAAGTACCGCCCGATTGCGGCGCGGCACTCGGACTCGACGACTGCGCAAGTGCAACATTTGTAATCGAGACGCAGCCTATGAGTGCCGCGGTCGACACAAGCAATTCGTTCCTGCGGCTAACTCTGTGACGTTTCATCGTTTCCCCCGGACGTTTTTGTTTCCAAGCTTGATATCTTCAGGGCAACTAGCTTCTCCCCAGTTGTTTGGCGATCGTCCCCCATCAGGCGCGGCTAGTGCCCTGACCTTTTTCGGTGGGTTGTTGATCTGCGATATTTCCTGTATCGTTTGGGCGTTGGTGCGCCTACCTACTTGATGAACAGCTCCGAACCGTATTGCCCGCGGCACACGCTACGCCACTACCACCCGTTGGTGACCCTCGCCAAATCGATAGCCCATGATCTTCACGGGCGACCCATGCTATGCGCATGTCAACCTTCAACCGAAAAGGAGGAGATATGGCAAAACGTTTCGAGGGAAGGGTCGCCTTGGTTACAGGAGCGGCCTCGGGAATCGGTGAGGCTACGGCCCGGAGGCTTGCCAGCGACGGAGCGAAGGTGCTTCTCGTCGATCGCGCGCAGACGGTGCAGACGGTTGCCGCATCAATCGTCGAGGACGGTGGCGTTGCTATTGGCGCGGTTGCCGACGTTGGGGTGCCGGCCGAGCACGAACGCGTCGTCGCCCAGGCGCAAAAGGAGTTCGGTTTCCTTCATCTTGCGGTCAATAATGCCGGTGTAGCCGGGCGACTTGCCCCCCTCCATGAGATCAGCATCGAGGAGTGGGAAAACGTGTGCAAAGTCAATCTTCATGGCGTCTTCTACGGAATGAAGTATCAGATTCCCGCGATCCTTGCGGCTGGGGGCGGCGCGATCGTCAACACGGGCTCGATCTACGGCTCGATCGGTCTGAAGGGTCAAGATGCCTATACCGCGACCAAACATGGTGTGATCGGCCTGGTCCGCTCCGCGGCCCAGGAATATGCGTCCCGGAACCTGCGGATCAACGTTGTTTCGCCAGGCGTCGTCAAGACCGGCCTCACCGGCGGGGTCTCGCCAGAACGCCTCGCGGAATTCGCGCGGAATAACTGCGTCAATCGTGTCGCCGATGCGCAGGAGTTGGCAAATGTCATTTGTTTCGCCCTGTCTGACGAAGCTTCATTCGTGGTGGGCGCCGACATCGTGGTAGATGGTGGTTTCACGCTGAAATAACTCGCCGGCGTGGCATGCGCCCCGGCCGTAACGAACGGCGCACCATGCAAACCGCTCTCCATCACACCTGTCGCAAACGCGAGTACGACTTTGCCTGGGCTAGCGTAAGACGGAAGTGCCTGTGTAAACACCTTAACGAAGGGATAAGCATCCGATGAAAGCCTTTCAAATTCGAGCGCAGGGAAACGGTGCCGTCGACATTGGACCGCTGCCGCTGCCGTCGCTTCATCGCAAAGGAGATTCTTCGGCGGAATATTTCCGTCAGCAGGCAAGAGGGGAAATTCCAAAAGCAGAACAAAATCTCAGCCCCTCTTCGTTCCTCCGAACCATCCGGTTCGGCGATGGCGACGTCGACAATCTGGCAAGCGAACCAGGTTCGTTGCTCAGTATCGTGATTTCAGGTCGATTGACGATCGATGGCGGCATTGGCGCGGTGCTGACGCTCGAGTCCGGCGATGTCTTCCTGGCAGAGTCGGCTGCGCTCTCGAAGGTGAGGACCGCAGCCAAGGACCATTGCCGCCTTGTTCAAATCGGGGTTTCCCGGGATTGGCCGGGCCCGGACGCAAAGCTCCAGCCGCCGGGAACCCACAATCCCCGAAGTTCCTCCGAGCCTAACCTCAAGCGGGTTCTTCGCGACGATGATGACCAGGCGTATCTCGTGGACTTTCCCGAACTGTTCGCGGCTCCCACGAATAGCTGGAGTTCCATGCGACCGGTTGCCGGGTTCCGTTACCTGTGTTGGGAAGACGGGGTTCTCGACTGGCACCCCGAAGTCATCAATAACTTCGGCATTTTCCTCTCCGGCGAAATGGAAATCGAGACGGGCGGACGCGGGGGGAGGATCGAGGTGTTTCATGCCGGCGATATATGCACGGCCGAGGACCGGACCGGAGTGGGCCATGTCGACCGCTGCCGCGGCATGACGCACGTCGTGTGCATCGTGCTCGATACCGAGCACCTTTGGTAAACCTGCCGTGCTGCTCTCAATTCTGCCAGGTTAAATGCGGATTCTGGCGGGGTAAATATGAGGGGCAGGTCATATAAACGAGAGGAAGCCGAATCGGTACAGAGCGGCGCCTCGATGCTGCAGGCCTTCCGGTAACGGCACGGTTCGTCGCACCAAGATGAATGGAAGAACGAGAAATGCCCATCAGATCTGTCGGTCACATCGGGTTTTGCGTCTCCGACCTCGATCGTTCCTTGCGGTTTTGGCGTGACGGGATGGGTTTTGAGGTTCTTCGGGAGTTCGAATTTTACGGCAGAAGTTGGAAACGGGTGTTGGAACTCGATGACCTCGATCTCCAGACACGGATTATCCGCCGTGACGACATGATGCTGGAAATCATGCATTTCAGAAAACCCGACACCTTAGGAACCCGTGAAAGGTCGCCGATGAACCAGCTGGGATTCACTCATTTGGCCATATGGGCGACCGACTTAGCCGAAGTGGCGCAACGCGTCGTGGACTATGGCGGCAGCGTGATCGAATCGGCGCGCACGATTTTCGATCACCCCAAGATCAAGGGGGAATGGTTGATCTGTACCGACCCCGACGGAATTCGTGTTGAATTCGTTGACTATCCAGCGGGTGCGGCTGTCTTGCAACGAGAAAAATCGGAATCGAAAGTGTAGCGGACGCTCTCCGCGGCATGTTGAGTTGGAGGATTGGAAATGCCTATCACGATGGTCGGCCACGTCGGGCTTTGCGTGTCGGACCTCGACCGTGCGTTACGGTTTTGGTGTGACGGGTTGGGTTTCGAAGTTCTTCGGGGGGCCCCGTTTTACGGCAGCAGCTGGAAGCGAGTCATGGAAATCGATGGTGACCTCTATCTTCAGACCAAGATGATTCGTCGCGATCACCTGAAACTCGAAATTCTCTATTTCGAGAAGCCCGGTCATTGCGGAACCTCTGAAAGGCGGCCGATGAACAAGTTGGGGTTCACCCATTTGGCCGTTTGGGTGGAGGACATCGAGGAAGTGGCGAGGCGCGTCGTGGAATATGGCGGCAGTATCGTCGAATCGACGCGTACGATTTTCGATCACCCCAAGCTTCGGGGAAAATGGCTGATCTGTACCGATCCCGATGGGATTCGTGTTGAGTTGGTTGAATATCCGGACGGCGAATCCGTGTTGGAGCACTTAAAGGGGAGAGGGAATCAAAAAGTGAGAAATGCTCATGTCAAAGGCCAATGAACAATTCATCCATGAATTCATGGGATGCATATCGACGCAAGGTTTCAGATCCGCGACCAAGAAATATGTCTCTCCGAACGTGGTCTGGTGGGTGACCGGTGCGGGCGAGATCCAGGACAAGCTCGACGGGATCGCAGCGATGTTCGAGCACACCCTGGAAAACGGGCTGGGGTTCAAGATGACGATCCTTGACATGATCAGCCAGGACGGCAAGGTCGCCGCCGAAGTCCAAGGCTACGGCAAGCTCATCGACGGCGCGATATACAACAACTTCTATCACTTTCTCTTCGAGATCCGTGACGACAAGATCGTGCGGGTGCGGGAATATCTGGACACCAAGCATGTAGACCAAGTCTACGGATCCTACGTCGCGCAATTCTTATGAGGACTGACGTTTACTAACGATTCGACTGTCCCTCGGGATCGTAGGCACATTCGGGATGGACGCCCGCGTGGCGAAACGGAGCTGCCAACTCCTGACCGCAGATCCCGCACCGCGGCAGCGGCGCAGTCATGCCGTGCTCCTCCACGAACGCGTCCCTGACTTTCATTTTTTCCTCCATCGACGCGCCGATGGTCGCGGCAATCGGGAGGATGACGCCGCGCTGGCCGGCCGCTTTCGCCGCATTCTTCACATCTTTCGAAAACATTTCATAAATCGCGGGAGTCCCGAACAAATAATGCGAACGACGAGCACGATCGATCCGTCCCCAGGTCCGCAAGGTCCGCGAATCACCGGCGCTGACGGTGACGAACTCGACGACCGAGTCCTCGCTGATGCCATAGGCATGCGCAAGCTGCATTGCCTCGAGATGCAGCATGTTGCCCCCGATGCTCAACAGGTTGTTGACCAACTTGGCCGCGCTTCCTGCTCCCAGAGGCCCGACATGGAAAATGTTCTTGCCGAAGGATTCAAAGACCGGCCGGCATCGATCGACTGCCGCGGTTTCGCCTCCGACCAGCACCGTAATGATGCCGCGCGACGCCTTTTCCGCCCCGCCTGATACCGGCGCGTCGATCAGACTCACGCCTTGTCTTGCTGCTTCCTCCTCGAGCGCTATGAGCGTTGCCGGCAGTACAGTACTGCTGACGATAATGCTGTGAAGCCGCCCCGGATGCCCCAGCAATTCACCAACCACGCTGGTGACCTGCTTGTCGTCGACAACGACCACGAGGGCGACGTCGCATTCATCGGCCAATGCTTCCGGCGATCTCGCTGCCCGCGCCCCCTGGGACACGAACTTTGAAACCTCTGTCGCCCGCAAGTCGGACACGACCAGGTCGCAGCGGTTACGCAAGAGCGACGTCGCTATCGCCGCACCCATGTCTCCGATACCAATCACGCCGATGGTCATACCGCCGGCCGAGCGTGATCCAGTGTTTGCTGGCGCTGTTGTCATCTTTGGGAATCCTTCAATCGGAAATTCATTCATTTCACGGCGATGCTTCGCGGATCGATCGCAGCCGGACTCTAGGGAATAGCCACCCTGATATACCGTCCCATCTTCTCGATCGCCTCACGTCCCTCGGGAAGAACGTCCGCGAAAAGCGGCCAGTCGTGAATCATGTCTTCCCAGATGTCGAGTTCTACCGAGACTCCCGCCGCTTTTGCCTTGCTGACAAACCGTGTGGAGTCGTCGAAAAGGCATTCATGCGTTCCCACCAGGATGAGCATGCGCGGCAACCCCTCGAGAGCGGCGTAGAGGGGAGAGGCAAGCGAATCTTTTAGATCACCGTGTTGGCCGACATAGCGCCGCGCATTGATCATACTGCCCTCATAGGTAACGATTGGATCGAGATGAGCCCGCTCCTTCAGGGACGGGCTCTCCTTCGCCAGATCGGTCAATGGGCCGACCGCCACGATTGCTGCCGGCAAACGGTCGTTCGCGTCGCGCAGGGCTACGGCCGTGGCAAGGGCAAGGCCGCCGCCCGCCGAATCTCCAAGGAGCGCAATCCTGGATGACGGGATGCCTTGATCGAGCAACCAACGATAACTGGCGAGCGCATCTTCCAGTGCTGCCGGGAAGGGATTTTCCGGGGCCAGCCGATAGCCGACGGACAGGACCCTGGCGCCGGCGGCCCGGGAGGCGCGTCCGGCGAAATTACGACAGCTTGCCAGGTTGCCGATGCAATATCCGCCACCGTGAAGATACAGAACGATGCGGCTTTCGTCGGCATCGGGAGCGGACACCCATTCCGACGGCACGCCTCCCGCCGCAACGGAGGCCAATGAAAGATCCGGGGCAGGTGGAAAAGCGGTGGCAAACTTGTCCCAACTCACCCTCATCTCTTCGATCGGCTGGTCACCTGAAATCTTCGTTGCGCGAAGTCTTGCGACGAGCTGTGCCAGTTCCGGAGACGCCATTTCAACCCTCGATGCCGATGCCCGCGCCAGTGACCAGGACGACTTTTCCTTCGAGAATCTGCTCAGGCATCTTCCATAACCCTCAATCTTAAATCGAGCCCCAATAGGGGTTAAGTTGGCATGGTCTGATGGTAGTTACCCCCAGTGTTTTTGGGAGTGTTTCAAATCCCTGCCGCCTGCTGCAGTGGGCGCCGGCGACACGAACCGACATTGCAGGACAACAGATGAATTTGGATGCGCTGATTCACCGGAAATTCCCGCCGATCACGCAGCGATATGACGCGAAAGATACCATTCTTTACGCCCTGGGCGTAGGCGTGGGCGCGGACCCCGTCGATCCCGTCCAGCTGCCGTACGTGTACGAGAAGCACTTGCGAATCCTTCCGTCCCAATCCTCGGTGCTCGTCTTTCCTGGCATGTGGCTAGCCGATCCCGCCCTCGGGATCAATTTCCTCAAGGTTCTCTTCGGAGAACAGGGAGTGATCTTCGAACGGCCGCTGAAGCCGACGGCGACGATCCGTGGGGAATACGAAGTCCTCGGTGTCGAAGACAAAGGACCTGAAAAGGGTGCCGTCGTGTACTTCGAAAAGCGCATCATCGACGACGCGGATGGCGGACTGATCTGCCGCGTGCATGCGACTTATTTCCTACGTGCCGACGGAGGATGCGGCAGCTGGGGAAAACCCTTGCCGCCGCTCGAGGTGCTGCCGGAACGGGCTCCGGACAAGGTCATCGAGATCGCGACCATTCCCCGTCAGGCGCTGATCTACCGGTTGAACGGTGACTACAACCCCATCCATGCCGATCCCGCGGCGGCGGCGGCGGCCGGTTTCGAGCGGCCGATCCTTCACGGATTGTGCAGCTTCGGGATCGCCTGCTTCGGCCTGGTCCGCGAGCTTTGCGACAACCATCCCGACCGGCTCGTCGAGCTTTTCACGCGATTCAGCAAGCCCGTCTTTCCGGGCGAGACGATCCGCCTCGAACTGTTCCAAGAAGACAACCGGTGGCGTTTCCGCGCCCGTGTGGTCGAGCGCAACGAAATCGTGCTCGACCGCGGAATTGTACGCATTCGGTGAGCCTACCCCGAAGTCGCATAGAGGATTTACTCCGATGACGTTTGGAATCACCGCCTGGGGTGCCTACATTCCCCGGCCAAGGTTGGAAAGAAGCGCAATCGCTTCGGCGCACCAGTGGGTTGCGCCGTCGTTGAAGGGACTCGCCAAGGGACGACGAGCGTATTGTTCCTGGGACGAAGACATTGTCACCATGGCGGTGGAAGCGGCACGTAACTGTGTGCCGACACTGAATCGCAAGACGGTCCGCGAAGTTCGGCTGGCCTCGACCACGGCTCCATCGGCCGATCTGCAGTCAAGCGCTATCGTATCCGCGGCGCTGAGACTCGATCATGACGTGCGGGTCCTCGATTTCGGCGGGTCTCATCGCGCAGGGATCGCTGCGCTCGGCTCTGCCATGCGCTCATCCGGAGAGCCGATCCTGGTTATCGGATCGGACCGGCTGCGGGCCCGTCCTGCCAGCGCACAGGAAATGCAATATGGTGCCGGCGCGGCCGCCTTTCTGGTCGGAGATCAAGGAGTCGCTGCCGAACTGCTCGGATTCAGTTCCAGAACCACGCTTCTCGTCGATCACTTCAGGGCAGCCGGCGCCGCCTATGATTACTACTGGGAGGAGCGCTGGATTCGCGATGAAGGCTACCTCAAGGTAGGCCTCAAGGCCCTGAAGGCGGCGCTCCTCGACGCCAAGGTCGCGCCGGCCGAGGTGACAAAGTTCATTTTCCCGGCGCCGGGCAAGGGAATTGCCGATGCCATCGCCAAGGCAGCCGGCATCGCCGCGACGGCCGTCGCCGATTCCCTCGATGCCGAAGTCGGCTTCACCGGCACGGCCCACAGCCTCCTGATGCTCGCCAACGTTCTCGACCAGGCGGTGCCGGGCGACGTCATCGCGGTGGCGGGTTTCGGTCAGGGAGCGGACGTTCTTGTGTTCCGTGCGACCAATGCCGTGGTATCGGCCCGGCCCACGATTGCTGTCAGCGACGGCGTGGCGCGCGGGTTCGGCGTCCAAAGCTACACCCAGTTCGCCACATTCTATGGTGAATTGTACCCCGACTACGGCATGCGCGCGGAGCGGGACACCAAGACGGCCTTGACCGAGCAATACCGTTCGTCCGATCAGGTCTTCGGCTTCGTCGCCGGCAAATGCTCGCAGTGCGGCCAGGTGCAGTTCCCCCAACTTGCCTACTGCGTCGAATGCCAGGCGCCGGCAAGCGCGCTGCAGCCGCTCTGCCTTGCCGAAGAGGCCGCGAAGGTTCTGACCTACACCGCCGACTCATTGACCTATCACCCGTCGCCGCCTCTGTATGTCGGGTTTGCACAGTTCGACGTCGGGGCACGCCTCCTCATGGAGTTCGTCGATGTCGAGCCCACCACCTTCGGCGTCGGCACCCGGCTTCAAATGCGCTTTCGAATCAAGGAGCGCGACGACACCCGCGGCTATTACCGCTATTTCTGGAAAGCAGCGCCCGCCAATTGAGCGGGCCTCGATACGAAAGGAGTGAGTGATGGCAACGGGCATCAAAGACAAGGTCGCAATCATCGGGATGGGATGTTCCCGCTTCGGGGAACGCTGGGACGTGGGCACGGAAGGATTGCTCGCCGAAGCGTTCGATGAGGCCCTCGCGGATGCGGGGATCGAGCGAAGCCGGATCGACGCGGCCTGGACCGGATCCTGCTTCGATCGGATCAATGTCGGCATCTCCGCCATTCCCGCAGCGACCGCGTTGCGCCTCGACGGCATTCCGGTAAGCCGCGTTGAGAATATGTGTGCCACGGGAACCGAGGCATTGCGCGGCGCGGCCTATGCCGTTGCGTCGGGTGCCGTGGACATTGCGCTCGCCGTTGGCTCCGAAAAGCTCAAGGACGCTGGCTATGGCGGCCTGCCGGTCCAGACGAAAGGAACGCTGAACGACCTATGGCTCCCCATGGGGTCGGCCCCCGCGGGGTTCGCCCAGCTCGCCGCCGGCTATCGGGCGCGATACAAAGTCGACCGGGACGATCTGAAACGCGCCATCGGGCATGTCTCCTGGAAAAGCCACCAGAACGGCGTCCATTCCCCGAAGGCACATCTGCGTAAGGCCGTCTCCATGGACACCATTCTCAACGCGCCGATGATCGCCGAGCCGCTCGGCCTCTTTGATTGTTGCGGCGTGAGCGATGGTGCGGCGGCAGCCATTGTCACCACGCCCGAGATCGCGCGGTCGCTGGGCAAGACGGATCTGGTCACGCTGAAAGCAGTCCAGCTGTCGGTCTCGAGCGGGAAGGAATCCACCACCGACCAGTGGGACGGCAGCTATGTCCGCAACACCCGCAACGCTGCCGCCAAGGCCTACAGGGAAGCCGGAATCACGGATCCGAAGTCGCAACTCAGCCTCATCGAGGTTCACGACTGCTTCTCCATTACCGAACTCGTCACCATGGAAGATCTGTTCCTGTCGGAAGCCGGCCACGCAGTGACCGACATCCTCGATGGTGTTTACGACCGCAACGGCAAGATTCCATGCCAGGTGGACGGTGGCCTGAAATGCTTTGGTCATCCGATCGGAGCATCGGGATTGCGTATGGCGTATGAGATCTACAACCAGCTTTTGGGACGAGCCGGCGAGCGTCAGCTCCCGAACGTCAGTTTGGGCCTGACGCATAATCTCGGCGGCGTGCCGTATCTGGGTGTGGCGGCTGTAGCCGTCTTCGGGCTGCACTGAGGAAAGGGGATGATTCCACGCACTATTTTCTCCGAGGAGCATGAGCTGTTTCGCAGCAATGTCCGGCGCTTCGTCGACGCGGAGATCGTCCCTTTCCATCGGCAATGGGAACGTGACGGCATCGTGCCGAGGGAAATTTGGCGCAAGGCGGGCGAACAGGGTCTGCTGTGCGCCAATGTTCCGACTGCTTACGGCGGCGCGGGGGCGGAGTGGCTCTTCAATGTGGTCGTGATCGAAGAACTGTGGCGGGCTGGTGTCTCCGGGCCGGGATCCGGCTTCATGGTTCATTCCGAAATGGTCGCTTCCTACCTGCTGAGCTATGGCAGCGAGGAGGTCAAACAACGCTTTCTCCCCAAGATGGTCTCCGGCGAAATGATCGGCGCGATAGCGATGACCGAGCCTGATGCGGGCAGCGACCTGAAGAGCCTGCGCACGAAGGCTGATCGGACCGCCGACGGATATCGCATCACCGGCCATAAGATCTACATCTCGAACGGCTTCAACGCCGACCTCATTGTCGTTGCGACCAAGACCGATCCGGCCGCCGGCGCAAAGGGCGTTTCACTGATCGTGATCGAGACCGACCAACCCGGCTTCAAACGCGGCCGGCTTCTGGAAAAGGTCGGTCTTCATGCCCAGGACACGGCCGAACTCTTCTTTGACGGCGTGCAGGCTCCGAGCGGCAACCTTTTGGGCGGGGAAGGGGCGGGCTTCGGCATTCTGATGAGCAAGCTTAGCCAGGAGCGGCTCGTTCAAGCCATCCGCAGCGCCAGTGCGATCAATGCCATCATTCAATGGACCATCGATTACACCCGTGAGCGCAAGGCGTTCGGCCAGACCATCGCGGACTTTCAGAACACGCAGTTCAAGCTGGCTGAGCTCAGCGCCGAAGCCGCCGGGTTGCGCGTCTTCGTCGACCGCAGCATCGAGGTCTTTCTCGACGGCAAGCTGTCCGGCGTCGATGCGGCCAAGGTCAGGCTGGTGGCCTCGAACCTTCATTTCAGGGTTGCCGACGAATGCCTGCAGTTCTTCGGCGGGTCCGGGTATACCTTCGAGCTTCCGATCGCGCGGGCCTTTGTGGATGCACGCGTCTCAAAAATCGCCGGGGGTGCCGTCGAGGTGATGAAGCAGATCATCGGGCGCGATCTTTTCTCCTGACCGGACGCCAGGGACGCATCATCGACCAATCTTGGCAATGACCTCTCACATTTGGGAGTTCGAGAAAGGCTCTTATCAAGGGAAATTAGGCTTTCTGGTACAAGGGCAAGGGCTTTCTTGGCCTATCAATTCTTTCAATATCTGCTTTAGATATGGAGTTCGTCATGGACGATCGTGGAATTTTTTCCTCAGATCATCAGGCCTTCAGGGCGACCATCCGCCGTTTTATCGAGGAAGAGATCGCGCCCTATCATTCCGAGTGGGAAAGCCAACGGGGTCTCCCGCGCGAGCTGTGGCGAAAGGCGGGTAAACTTGGCCTTCTTTGCTGCGATGTTCCCGAACGATATGGCGGCTCGGGAGCCGACTGGCTGTATAACGTCGTCGTCATCGAAGAACTTTGGAGAGCCGGCGTGAGCGGGCCTGGCGGCGCTTTCCTCGTCCACTCGGAAGTCGTTGCACCCTACCTCATGGCGAGCAAAAACGAGGAACTCAAGAAGACGTGGCTGCCCCGGATGGTAAGCGGGGATGCTATCGGCGCCTTGGGCATGACCGAGCCAAGCGGCGGTTCCGATGTGCAGAATATCAAGACGCGCGCCATAAAGGATGGGAACCATTACGTCGTCAACGGACAGAAAATATTCATTTCCAACGGAATTTGCTGCGACTTCGTTGTTCTGGCGACAAAGACCGATCCTGCCGCAAGAGCCAAGGGGATCAGTCTCATGCTGGTCGAGGCGGATCGCGCGGGATTCAACAAGGGTCGTAACCTGGAGAAAATTGGTGCGCATGCCGCGGATTTAGCCGAACTCTTTTTTTCCGATGTTCATGTGCCGGCCGCCAATCTCGTCAGCGAGGAGGGGGGCGGCTTCGGTATGCTGATGGACCGCCTCGTGCAAGAGCGGCTCGGCCAGGCCATTCGGAGCACATCGGTCTGCGAAGCTGTGATCGATTGGACGATAAAATATACGAGCGAGCGCAAAGCCTTCGGCCAAACGATTGGCGATTTTCAGAATACGCAGTTTGTCCTGGCTCAACTTCATACCGAAACCACCGCCGCGCGCATTTTCACCGACTGGTCCATTCGCCGCTTCATGGACGGCACGCTGAGTCCCGTCGACGCGGCCAAGGTCAAATTGTTCACATCAACGCTGCAGGGCAAAGTGGTGGATAGCTGCCTGCAGTTCTTCGGCGGCTACGGTTACATGCGGGAATATCCGATTGCTCGCGCATTCGTGGATTCGCGGCTGGTTCGCATCGGTGGCGGAGCCGTGGAAGTCCTGAAACACATCATCGGGCGTGATCTATTCAAGGCAGCTAAATAGGTCTCGGCAGCGGCTATCCCATGCGTGTTCCTGAAAAAATATTCCGCTTGATCAGGGGAATGGAATGAATTTGGAGAAGTTGCGAAATTACGCGTTTCCGACGATTGAGCACGATCTGACCTTCCGGGATTCAATCCTTTACGCGCTGGGTTTGGGCTATGGCATGGACCCCAACAATCGGACGCAGCTTCAATTCGTTTACGAAGACGGCCAGAAGGCCGTACCTTCGATGTGTTGCATCATGGGCTATGCCGGCTTCTGGCTTTCCGAACCCGAGCTTGAAGTGGACTGGGTGAAGTTGCTGCACGGCGAACACTTTTATCAGGTCTTCGCGCCTCTCCCCGTTCAGGGAAAACTCATCGCCAAGCATAAAGTTACCGGCGTTGCCGACAAAGGCCCGGGTCGTGGCGCCACGGTGAGTTTCGAGAAGGAGCTTTATGACTCGGCCGGGACGCTGCTGGCAAAAGTGGAGCAGACCAATTTTTTACGGGGGGATGGCGGCTGTGGCAGCTTCGGAGCTCCCATACGGGAGAGACATCCGCTTCCGGACACTGCGCCGGATGCGGTCCACGAAGTCAAGACCACGCGCCAGATCGCTCTCATCTACCGCCTGAGCGGAGACTACAACCCGGTTC
Source organism: Steroidobacteraceae bacterium (assembly GCA_036502605.1). Classification (GTDB taxonomy): domain Bacteria; phylum Pseudomonadota; class Gammaproteobacteria; order Steroidobacterales; family Steroidobacteraceae; genus Bog-1198. The sequence goes on along the minus strand of DASXYI010000154.1, from coordinate 18,517 downwards.
ATGCCGATCCTGAAGTCGCCAAGAAGGCCGGGTTTCCGGAGCCTTGGCTGGCCGGCATGTGTTCAATGGGTCTTGCAACCCGAGCGTGCATCGAGAGGTTCTGCGATAACGACCCCGATCGAATTCAATCGATGTTCGTGCGGTTCAAAAGTGTCGGTTTTCCCGGCGAAACCATGCGCTACGAATTCTACAAGACCGACACCGGGGCACGCTTCCGCGCGCGATCCGTCGAGCGCCCGGATGTCGTGATCCTCGATCGTGGCGAGGTTCACTTTAAATGATGGAGCGTACGCTGCGGGGTAAAGTGGCGATCGCGGGAATAGGCGAGTCGCTTTATTACAAGCGCGGGAAGTCACCGACTCCCGAATTCAAGCTTGCGCTTCAGGCGATTCTCGCGGCGGCCGAGGATGCGGGCATCGACGTACGGCAGATCGACGGATTTGCCTCATTTGCCGACGAGCGCAGCATGCCGGTACGACTTGCTGCTGCATTAGGACTACCGGAACTCAGGTTTTGCAACCTGGCATGGGACGGCGGCGGGGGTGGGGGCGCGGCGGCGCTGGGCAATGCAGCCGCTGCGGTCGCAGCGGGAATTGCGAACTGTGTCGTCGTTTATCGCTCGATTACCAGCGGCGCTTTTCGTCGAGGAGCCGGTTTGGCCGGGAATCCGACAATCTCGGGCGATCGAGTCACCTGGTATCCGCATGGAATGATTTCGCCCGCGCAAATGTTTGCGATGAAGGTCAATCGATTCATGCAGGACCATGGAATCGAGAGCGCCGCGCTCCGGTCCATCGCGATGGCCTCGTATCATCATGCTCAAATGAATCCGCGTGCCGTCATGTACGGTAAACCGCTCACCGAGGACGCGTATGACGCGTCACGGCTCATCGTCGAGCCGTTTCATCGTCTTTTTGATTGCTGCATGGAGAATGACGGGGCATCCGCCCTCATCGTGGTTCCGGCGGAGTGGGCCAAGAACCTGAGGCAGAAGCCCGTCTATGTTCTGGCTGCCGCACAAGGCACGGGTTATCGCGAGGCGGCGAGAAGCCACAATGCGCCGCTCTACGCCAGTGCGGGCTTTGCCTCATTGGCGCCGCGGCTTTACGAAACGGCGGGCGTGAAACCGACCGATATCGACACGGTGCAGATCTACGAGAATTTTACCGGCGGAGTTCTCATGGCGCTCGTGGAGCATGGCTTGTTCAAGGCAGAGGAGGCGAACGAGATTCTGACGCTTGAAAATCTCGTCGCTCCCGCTGGCAAGTTGCCGTTCAACACGAGCGGGGGCAATCTCGCCGAATGCTATATGCACGGCGTGGGGCTACAGATTGAAGCGGTGCGGCAATTGCGTGGCCACTCTACAGCGCAAGTGCCGAACGCAAAACTGGCGCTCATGGCTTCGGGACCGATGGTCGCACCAACCTCCAACCTCATCGTTGGAACGGCGGAGACGCTGTAATGACTTATCTCGCCGAGGGTTTGCCCGTCCCCGTCGCCGAAGATGACGGGCTGGACGCGCCGTATTGGGATGGTGCTCGGCAGCGCCGATTGATGATCCAGCGCTGCTCGAAGTGCGGGACCTTCCAATGGGGCCCGGAATGGCTTTGCCACAACTGCCTTTCCTTCGAGATCGACTGGGTCGAAATCGAACCGACCGGGAGAATCTACAGCTGGGAACGAGTGTGGCATCCCACGCATCCGGCCTTGAAAGAGCAGGGCCCATATCTCGTGATTCTCGTCGAGTTGCCTCACGCCGGGAATGTCCGGATGATCGGCAACCTCCTTGGCGATCCACTGCAGACAGTCCAAATCGGCTCAGCTGTTACAGCCGATTTTGAAGATCACGAGCGCGAGGATCACTTCTATACCCTCGTGCAGTGGAGGTTGCGCAGTGTGTGATGGCTGCGGAGCGATTCACCATGCGAATCCCAAGATCCTCGTTGCCTGCATCGCGTACTTCGAGGATCGACTGTTGATGTGTCGTCGTTCGCGCGAGCCAGACTACGGATTCTGGGAGGTTCCGTCGTCTATTGATGCGGCTAAGATCCAGCCAACATTTGCCACCTAGTATGCTCCAACACCTGATCCAATCATGCGTCAAATCTCACCTGTAGGTCGGATCTTTGCTGAATTGCTGGAACCGTCCTCGGTCCCAGAGCTATTGGCGGAAGCGCGCCGCATGCGGGATGCCCACCACGGGCCGCGCGTGAGCTTCTCACGCAAGGTATTCATTCCGTTGACGCGGCTGTGCCGCGACGTGTGCAGTTACTGTACGTTCGCGACGCGACCAAAGACCGGTCATGCGGCATATCTAACTCCGGATGAGGTGAATGAGAGCATTTCCCGCGCCGCGGGCACGCAACACGGTCAGGAGCTGCCGCCGGCGGAAATGGACGCGCTAATTACCTCGATCAACCGAGTGCCGATGCAGCGAACGACTTTGTACGGTATTCCTCCCGCCGATCGGAATCGTGCATCCTATCTCGCCGCGCCGCTAGCGCCCGTGGTGCAGACGCCATTGCGCCGCGCAGGCCGTGAGGCGGCGCGCGCCTCCTGGGTAAACGCTTGAGAATCGCTGTGGCGGGCGGCACGGGAAAGCTCGGGGCCGCGATCGCCCGCCGGCTGGCGAAGGCGGGCTGCAATGTCGTGATCGGCTCGCGTTCGGCCGAAGGCGCGCGCAAGGTCGCCGGCGATCTGGGCTTCGGTCTCACCGGCGCCGCCAACGCCGATGCGGCAGCCATGTGCGATATCGTCATCGTCACGGTACCGTTCGCCGCCCAGGAGTCCACTTTGGCCGAGATCGGTCCGCATGTTGCGGGCAAGATCGTCGTGGACACCACCGTACCCCTGGTGCCGCCGAAAGTGATGCGCGTGCAGCTTCCGCCCGAGGGGAGCGCCGCAGTCCGCGCGCAGCGTCTGCTCGGCAACGGCGTGACGGTGGTTTCCGCGTTTCACAATGTCGCCGCCCATAAGCTCACCACCGATCAGGACATCGACTGCGACGTGCTCGTCTTCGGAGACGACAAAGCGGCGCGCGCCAAGGTCGTCGCACTGGCAAACCAAGCGGGCTTGCGCGGACTGCACGGCGGCATGCTGGCCAATTCGGCGGCGGCCGAGGCGCTCACGTCTCTTCTCATCTTCATTAACAAGACCTACAGCGTCGACGGCGCGGGCATCCGGATCACGGGGAAGCTGGTAGACCCGGAACCTTAGGGCGGCGGCATGATCGGCGAAGTCCGAATCGACCGCCGTGGTACGAGCGGCCCTGAACGCTCCGACCGCTACGCCCGGGCCGCACTCCGCAACCACTTAGGTGGTAAGCCCCCCATTGGGGGGATTGGGAAGGACGCGGGATTTCCACAGAATTTCTCACTATGTCTAACCGCGCCAGTAAGTACCGATGGAGTCCGTGATGCACGCCGCCAGTGACGATCGGATGTCTCCGGAGGCCGCTAGAACACCATGCGCATCCGCAATGTGGCTGCGAGCAATTTTGGTGACGAGCGCCGCGATGTTGATGGCGTCATGTAGCGAGGGTGTGCTCGACCCGCACGGTCCCGTGGGCAAGGCCGAGCGAGTCATTCTCTACGATTCGACCGCGATCATGCTTGCCGTCGTCATTCCGGTGATCGTGCTCACGCTGGGATTCGCATGGTGGTTTCGAGCCAGAAACAGCCAAGCGCGTTACCGGCCAGACTGGGAATATTCCGGCCGAATCGAAATGATTATCTGGTCCATTCCAGCCCTCATTATCCTATTTCTCGGCGGCATAGCGTGGACAGGGTCACATGACCTTGATCCCCCGGCGCCGCTGGCAGAATCTACGCCACCGCTCGAAATCGAAGTCATCTCCCTCGACTGGCGCTGGCTTTTCATCTATCCGCAGGAGGGGATCGCGAGCTTGAATCGTTTGGTTGTTCCAGCGGGAGTGCCGCTTCGATTTCGCCTGACCTCGACGACGGTCATGAACAGCTTTTTCGTGCCTCAGTTGGGCAGTCAGATCTACACGATGCCGAACATGGTCACGCGGCTCAATTTGGAGGCCGACCAACCCGGCACTTACGAGGGTCTCTCAGCGCAGTTCAGCGGCGACGGCTTCTCCGACATGCGCTTTGATCTCGTGTCGACTGAAGCCGAGGCCTTCAAGGATTGGGTCGACACGACGAAGACGCAGGGCGGCGTCCTTGATGCGAGGACATTTGAGGAGCTGTCGAGGCCCGCCAAGGCCGACGGGGCGCAGACCTACGCGCGGGTGAGCGATGGTCTGTTCGATAGGATTTCATCGGGTCATATGGCGGCCGTCTCGCCGCAACGAGGGCAATAATGCTCGGCAGGCTCACCTGGGCGGCAATTCCTTTCGACCAGCCGGTCGTCATGATCGCGTCCGGCACAGTCGGTTTCCTCATTTTTTGCGTATTGGCGCTGGTGACGGTCAAAGGCTGGTGGCCCTACTTGTGGCGCGAATGGATCACCAGCGTCGATCACAAGCGCATCGGTGTGATGTACATAGCCTTGGCGCTCCTGATGCTGGTGCGCGGTTTCTCGGACGCCATGTTGATGCGCAGCCAACTAGCCCTTGCCGCCGGTCACGCACAGGGGTATCTGCCGCCCGAACATTACGATCAGATCTTCTCGGCGCACGGCACCATCATGATCTTCTTCGTGGCCATGCCGTTCGTCATCGGGCTCATGAACTTCGTCTTGCCGCTGCAGCTTGGTGTGCGCGATGTCGCCTTTCCTGTGCTTAACTCCGTCGGCTTCTGGCTGTCCGCGGCGGGAGTGCTTTTGGTCAACGTGTCGCTGGTGGTCGGCGAGTTCGCCCGTACCGGCTGGCTTGCCTATCCGCCGTTGAGTGAAGTCGCGTACTCCCCGGGGGTCGGCGTCGACTATTACCTGTGGTCCTTACAGATTTCGGGCTTAGGAACATTGTTATCAGGCATCAATCTCACGACCACCATTTTGAAATTGCGGGCGCCGGGTATGGGTTACCGCCAAATGCCGATCTTTTGTTGGACCGCGCTCGCCTCGAATCTCCTGATTGTCGCGGCTTTTCCGATCCTGACGGCGACATTTGCGATGCTGCTGCTCGATCGTTATTGCGGTTTTCATTTCTTTACCAACGATCTCGGCGGCAATCCGATGATGTACATCAATCTGATCTGGTGCTGGGGCCACCCGGAGGTTTACATCTTGGTGCTGCCCGCGTTCGGAGTGTTCTCGGAGGTGGTCGCGACATTTTCGGGCAAGCCGTTGTTCGGCCGCCGCTCAATGGTGATGGCAACGATGGTGATCTGCGTGCTCTCCTTCCTGGTATGGCTGCATCATTTTTTCACCATGGGCGCCGGCGCAGACGTGAACGCCTTTTTCGGCGTCATGACGATGCTCATCGCCGTGCCGACGGGTGTAAAGGTCTTCAATTGGCTGTTCACGTTCTACGGTGGCCGCATCCGCTTCACAGTGCCCATCTATTGGGCGATCGGGTTCATGGTGACCTTCGTCATCGGGGGTATGACCGGTGTCCTCATGGCGATTCCGCCGGCCGACTTTGTTCTACATAACAGTCTGTTTTTGATCGCGCACTTTCACAATGTGATCATTGGTGGCGTTGTCTTCGGTGTCATGGCGGGCATCACTTATTGGTTTCCGAAGGCCTTTGGTTTCACGCTGAATGAGCGGCTTGGTAAAGCGGTGTTCTGGTGCTGGTTCTTCGGCTTCTACCTCGCCTTCACGCCGCTCTACGTGCTGGGCCTCATGGGCGCGACGCGGCGCATGCAACACTATTCGAACATGCATTGGCAGCCGCTCATGCTCGTCGCTCTCGCGGGCGCTGTACTGATCCTCTTAGGTATCGCACTGACCGGCGTGCAGCTCGCCGTGAGCATTCGCCGGCGCGAACTCAATCGCGATGTGACAGGGGATCCGTGGAACGGTCGCACGCTCGAGTGGTCGACCCCGTCCCCGCCGCCGGCGTGGAACTTCTCGCATCTGCCGCCAGTGGGTCGCGCGGATGCGTTCTGGGCCATGAAGCAACAGCGCGGGACTACTGCGCAGGATCGCAACCTCAAGCGGACTTATGAAACGATCCATGTCCCTCGGAACAATCCGACGGGCTTCTTTCTCGCCTTCTTTGCGGTATTACTGGGATTCTCCCTCATCTGGCGCATCTGGTGGGGCGCCGGACTCGGACTTCTGGGGGTGATTGTGGTTGGTCTTGTGCAGGCGTGGCGCACCGATGGCGAGATCGAGGTGCCCGCAGAGAAGGTCGCCGCCTATGAGCGGCTCCAAGGGCTGAAGGAGGGCGCGGTATGAGCGCGGCGGAGCAAACGCTCGCGAGCGGCGATGCGGTGCCGCTCTCGCTTCGGGGTCCTGCGCCAACCCGCGTGGTCGCGGGCTACGGTTTTTGGTTGTTCTTGCTATCCGACATCATTATATTCGCCGCGCTCTTTGCCGCGTACGCCGTGCTTTCAGGCGAAACCGCCGGCGGCCCAACGGCCGCCGACCTATTCGACAAGAAACACGTGCTGATCGAGACCGCTTGCTTGCTGGCCTCGAGCGTCACCTGCGGCTTTGGCTCGCTCGCGGTGCAGAGCGGAGACAGAAACTCGACTTATTTCTGGATGGCGATCACCTTTATTTTAGGTGTCACGTTTCTGAATCTCGAAGTGAGCGAGTTCAGTCACATGCTTGAGCTTGGCGCGGGGCCGTCCCGCAGCGCATTTCTCTCGGGCTTCTTTACCTTGGTGGGCACCCACGGACTGCATGTGACCATCGGCCTGTGCTGGCTGATCGTCATGCTACTGCAGGTGGCAACGCTCGGATTCCAGCCGATGGTAAGCCGCCGCTTCTACTGCTTTGGCCTGTTCTGGCACGCGCTCGACATCGTCTGGATCGGCGTATTCACCATCGTATATCTGGGAGCCCACCTTTGAGTACCGAAATCACCGAAATCGAAGCACAAGGCATGGCTCCGGGCGCCCATGTGCGCACGCACGGCACGCGCGGAAGTTACCTGATCGGCTTAGGCTATGCCGTCGTATTGACCCTGGCCTCCTTTTGGGCTTCGTCAACCGATGTGATCTATCCGCCTGGCGTCCCCATCCTGTTGGGGGTTCTCGCGATTGCTCAGATGGGGGTTCACTTGGTGTTCTTCCTGCACATCTCGAGCGCGCCGGACCAGACCAACAATATTCTCGCGCTCGCTTTTGGCATTTTCGTTGTGGGTCTCCTGGTATTCGGATCGATGATCATCATGGCTCATTTGAACCACAACATGATGCCCATGGATAAACTGATGCAGATGCAACGGTAGCGTTGCAGCGGAAAGCAAGCCCGCCCATGCGTTGCACTGACCGCGTCGACACCCAGCGCTAGCAACACCTTTCTGCCCATGGCAATCGCCCCCCATGATTCGCTGATAACCGCACTGTCCCAGCCAGGGTGGCGCGATTTCGTGGAGCTCACGAAACCCAAGGTGAGCTTGTTGATCGTGTTCACGGCGATCGTCGGGATGGTTCTGGCCTCGCACGGGATGGTACCGCTGCCGGCGCTAGTGTTCGGCACGCTGGGCATTGCCATGGCATCAGGCTCCGCGGCGACACTCAATCACATCCTCGACCGGCGCATCGATAAACAGATGGCGCGCACCCGGCGGCGACCCCTGGCGACCGGAAGTCTGCGGACGAGTCATGCGCTGGTTTTCGCGGGTGCCCTGTGTGTGGGCTCAATGTTGCTGCTACGGCTGTCGGTCGGAAGCCTTTGCGCGTTATTGACGTTCGGCTCACTCATCGGTTATGCGGTTATCTATACCTGCTGGCTCAAACACGCGACGCCTCAAAATATTGTGATCGGCGGCGCCGCCGGCGCAGCGCCCCCGGTGCTCGGGTGGGTGGCCGTGACCCACTCCATCGATACGCAGGCATTGGTGTTGTTTATGATCATCTTTACGTGGACACCACCGCATTTCTGGTCGCTCGCGATTGCGCGACGCGAGGAGTACGCGAAGGTGGGCATACCCATGCTGCCGGTGACGCACGGCATTCCCTACACGCGCCTGCAGATTCTGCTGTACACGGTCTTGCTCATTCTATGCACGCTGATCCCCGCAGTCATTGGCATGAGCGGATTGATCTATCTGGCGGCCGCGCTCGTGCTCGATGCGCGCTTTCTTTACCTGGCCTGGGCTCTTCACCGAGAGGTTCGGCCCGACCTTCCCATTCGAACCTTTCGTTTCTCCATCACTTACCTTATGGCTCTGTTCGGTGCATTCATCGCCGATCACTACTGGAGGCTGCTCGCGTAAGGATGCGGATTGCCGACTGTACATTTTCAACTTCGATCCCCAAACGGGGGATCCCGTTGGCCGCAGGGATGTCGTTACGCTCACTTCCATTAATAGATTGCTTTCAAATGTCTTTGTACTAGGAGTTCCAATGGTCACGCTAAGTTGCTTCCGCCGAGTCAGCTCATGGCAAAGTCGTCTTCTTTCAACTGCGATGGTGGGTATCGCGAGCGCGAGCGCTCTTCTGGTCGCAAGCCCCACTTTGGCCGATCCCGCGCGACCGATTGTCAATGAGAAATTCAGCGACTTCGCCCCGGCGATCGCCGAGCTGCGGCAGGAAGCAGGCCAGGACCGGCGTAACATCGTCATGGCCAACATGCTGCTAACCGAAACCGAGAGCACGCGATTCTGGCCGCTCTATGACGAATATCGCGCCGAGCGGCAGAAAATCGGGGACCGTAGGGTGCGGTTGATCACTGACTTCTTGGCGCAGCAAAACTCAATGAGTGAGGACGCAGCGCGAGCTCTAGCGAATGAAGATTTTGCGATCTTGAAGGACACCAGCGAACTGAAGACCAAGTGGTATAAAAAGATGACCAAGGAGCTTTCAGATCGAACGGTTGCCCGCTTTTTTCACATTGACGAGAAGCTCGATGCCGCCGCCGACATCGCGCTTGCGGCCAATATCCCACTTATCCACTGAGCTTGAGAGGCGTCGCTCAGTACTCCCCAAGCCACCTTATCATTCAAGGGAATCCTCGCCTCGGCCCTTCAGTCTCGAGAGTTTTCGAAGATCATCGCCATCGCTTCAAACTGTCGAAACCATGCTGAGGAAGCGAGAATGGAGATCCCACGGAGTCCTGTCAATCACAGCACCGGGGTTAATGATGCAACCCAATAAGACCTCCCAGCCTTGGCCTGTGACGCGGCTTTTCGTTAATGGGAAATCTGTCGACGTAACCGTGGCCGCGGACATGCCGCTTCTTTGCGCCTTGCGTGACGTGCTGGCGCTGACCGGCACAAAGTTCGGTTGCGGCATCGGCCAGTGCGGCGCCTGCACCGTACATCTGGACGGCAACCCGGTTCGCTCCTGCGTACTTCCGATCTCTGCCGTCAAGGGTGAGATCACCACAATCGAGGCTGTCGGCGAGACCGCGGCCGGGAAGCGTGTCCAAGGGAACCAGCGCTCCGGACCATGCCGCGGCAACCGCCATGCCGTCGTTTGGCGCGGCCTATACTGATCCCGAAATCGCCGCGGTCGCCAGCTATGCCATCGCCCACTTTGGCGGCAAGCAGGGGCAGTTCACGGAAGGACGTCGCTGACGCCCGGCCGTGAGTGTGTCCAGAATACCTGGATCAAAGCACCGGTGCTGACACCCGTGACTACGGCGTATTGGGGTCGCAACGCGGATCGCGTAAGACCCACCAGCGCCAAAGGCGCCGTCGGCCCCGCCACACGAGAGTGCAAGGATGTTGCCAGGCTGTCTCGTGCGCTGCGCACGAACCCGCCGTGCGGCACTTTGCAAGGGCAGGGTCGAGAAGCGCTGATCGGGCTCAAGCATGCGAATAGCGTTCGGCGCGTCCCCTTAGGATGAGGCGGGCTCGGGGATGGGGGGTTCGTGCGCACCCTTGTAGGGTTAGCAGACTCGCGCTAAACAGGATCGCAATTGGGAATATCAGTTGCACGGAGTTGTGAACGCCCTCACGAGCACCAACGTAGATGCTGTGTTACAGGTAGCCGTGCGGGGGTCGACCAGATGCGAATCCAACGGCGTTCTTCGTTCCCGCCCCGTAGCCAGTCGCCTCTGATTTGTCGGCCAAATAGACCGAGCTGCGACCCTGGAAATGAGCCTCATGGCTGTCTCCTCGCCCGTGCAAACACATGGGCAGCGTCCAGGCCGTAAGTGCGCGCGTTACGACTCGCTCCCGACCGAGACGTGGGCAGCGCGTTCGCGCACGCTGTGATAAAGAGCCTGCGTCTTTTCGTTGGGTGGTACGCCGAGAAAGTGCTCCAGCGACTCGCGGCAGCGCCCGTAGGCCTGCAGCGCCTCGCTGTGATCTCCGAGCTGCTGGTGGCAGAGCATCAAGCCTCGATATAGACCCTCGTTGAGCGAGTCGATCTCGATCGCCGATCCATACAAGTTCGCAGCGTCCTCCCAGCGGCGCGCGTGTTCGCACTCACGCGCCGCGTCGCGGATGGCGCGCAGCAATCTGTCGCGCAACTCCTGGCGCGGCTTCAAGATCCAAGGCTTTTCGGTCTCGTTCTCGAGGAAATGCCCTTGATAAAGAGATCGGAGACGGTCGATTTTTTCGATGCTGTTCACCTCCTGATTATGAGTACGCCGCAGTTCCTCCTCGACTTGCCACATATCGACCCACAACTGATCCCGGCACAGGCTGACCTTGCCGCGCTGCATGCGCACCGCGTCGCGTGCCCCGAGCAGCTGCCGCAGCCTAAAAAGGGTGGTTTCGAGCGCGTGGTACGCGGCATCGCCCTCAGAATCTGGCCACAGCACATCGCTCAGCACACCCGCGCTTACTTCGGTTCCCCCGAACGCGATCAGCGCCTGCAGCACCTCCTGCGGCTTGCGTGAGCGTGGTGGCATAGTGATGGGGTCGGTCCCCATGAGTATGCGAAAGTGTCCTAACACATGGACCCTGAAACGTTCGCGATCCGACATGGCAAACCCCCTTTTTTTGGGACACCCTAAAAGGTAGGGCTGCCTTCGATCCACTGCGCAAGTTCAAGAACACCATCGGCACCGCCTAAGCCTAGCTTGCGCACGGAGCTGGGATCTAGACCGCGTGCGCGCATGGCGTCGGCGAAGTGCTCGATGTCTTTGCGCATGAGCCTTTGGATATGAACTGCAGCCTTGGAATTGATCTGACTACCGACCGACTGGAGTACGGCGCTTGATCCGCTGCTTACCGTGATGACGTCATATAGCCGGCGAATGTCGATTCCTAGGTTCTTTGCGAGGCCGAAGACATCGACAGCATTCTTGAGATTCGTCATTGTCATGGCGTTGTTGAGTAGTTTGGTCAACTGGCCGGAGCCGACACCTCCCATGTGAGCGACCTTACGTGAGAAAGTCTCAAAGACTTCACGACAGTGCGCAAAGTCGTTCGCATCGCCACCGACGAGCGTAGTCAACGTTCGCGCGACCGCGCCTGGTCGCCCACCACTAACGGGTGCGTCGAGATACTTGATCCCTGATTCGGCGAGGAATGCGCCGATGTGTTCGTTCTCGGTTGGATCGCCAGTGCCGTGGTTGATGACAATGGATCCTGAACGTAGCGCTTCTATTAGCCGATGCTGCCTGAGCAGGTTCCAGATGTCCTCGTCGTCGCGCAAGCACAGACTGAGGACATCGACCATGACCGCCAAGGACTCGAGGCTGTCGTGGTGGAGGTACTTCACTGTCGATATAGCGTCAAAGGACTGTGCCCGCCGTGCCCAGACGTGGAGTTCGAAGCCGGCGTCAGAAATCGCCTCAGCCATCGGGGCGCCTTGATCGCCTAATCCTACGAAGCCAACTTTCAGTTCGGACATGAAGACTCTCCCAACGTCAGGCGATCAGCTTGAGGGAGAGTTCCCACAAACGTTCTGCGTTACCGGGATCGCTGGCGTAGGCTGCGTACCCCCCCGTAAAGTCTGTTGGGCGCCGCGTGACCTGCTGCGCCTGGTTGCAATCTTCAAAGTAAAGACCGCTAACGCCCTCAAGAAGCGGAGAGGCGGCCAACAATACCGACGTCGACGCTCCCTGCGCCAGGGTCTTGCGCTTCTCGACTGGAGTCTTCAAACCGCCGGTATGCTTCTGTAGACCAGTCGCGATCGCACCGGGATTAAGCGCGTTGGAGCGAATGCCATCGCTGCACCAGCGCTGCGTAATGCCAATAGCGAGGAGTGCGTTGGCGGTCTTGGACTGTCCGTAGGCGACTATCGGCGTGTAGGGAATGAAATCAAAGCCGAGGTCGTCAAATACGACCGGCGAGAACAGGTGTCCTGTGGAGCTCAGGGACACGACTCGGGCACCCCCTGCTGCGGCCAACGCTCGGTGCAAACCGGTGGTCAGTGCGAAGTGGCCTAGAAAATTCGTGCCAAACTGAAGCTCGAATCCCTGGGGAGTCTTCTCAAGCTCTGGCACCGCCATGATGCCAGCGTTGTTGACCAGGATATGGAGTGGACCTTTCCAGGCAGAGGTAAAGGCCCTAACAGTATGAAGGTCTGAGAGGTCGAGGTACTTGACGTCGACTGTGGGGTTGCCGGTTGATCGACGAAGCTCCTCCGCTGCGGCTTCGGCCGCGTCTGGGCGTCTGACCGCGAGAGTGACGGCGGCGCCTGCGGCAGACAATGCACGTGCTGTCTCAATACCGATCCCCGCTGCTCCTCCGCTGATGATCGCTCGCTTGCCGGTGAGATCTACCCCGGTAATGACCTCAGCTGCGGACGTGTGAAAGCCGAAGGGGGTAGTGAAGCGGGACATGGCGTTCTCCTGGTTTCCTTAATGCACTTGCATCCTTTATACGGCGGTGGGATCATCTTGAAAATACATGTAATCGAGGACGCCATGATGAGTAATTTCGTACAATGCTGACGCCTGGATTTTCTGAACTGAACGCCGCCGCGGCCATTGCAACTCGCAAGAGCTTCCGTGCTGCCGCGAATGATCTGGGCGTTTCCGCTTCGGCACTAAGCCACGCGATAGCGTCCCTTGAGTCACGTCTTGGCCTGCGTCTTTTCAACAGGACGACTCGTAGCGTCTCGCTCACTCTGGCCGGAGAGCAGTTTTTGACCCGGGTCAAGCCCGCCATGAGCGAGATCGCGGATGCAATGCGTGAAGTCAACGAGCAACGTTCAACACCGGCCGGACTGATCCGGATCAACACCTCGGAGGTGGCCGGCGAGCAAATCCTGGCTCCAATCGTTACAGAATTCTTGCGTCGTTATGGCGATGATGTGCAGCTCGAGCTAGTCACGGAATCGGGGCTTGTCGACATTGTGGCCAACGGCTTTGACGCCGGAGTCCGATTGGCCGAAATGGTCCCACGTGACATGATCTCGATCCCCATCGGTAAGACTCAGCGGCATGTTGTAGTCGGGTCTCGCTCGTACTTCACAACGAGGACACAGCCGCGTTCGCCCTCCGATCTAAAGGAGCATGTCTGTATTCGATACCGACTCCCTGGCGGGTCGATCTATCGATGGGAGTTTGAGAAGCGCCGACAAAGTTTGAGTGTAGACATCACCGGTCCGTTAACGCTTGACAGCGACCGCTTGATTCTGCGCGCCGCGCTGGAGGGCGCCGGACTCGCGTACGTAAATGAATGGGGTGCACGAAACGCGCTTGCCGAGGGGAGACTAGTACAAGTGCTGAGTGACTGGACGCCCTCATATCCAGGGCTGTGCTTGTACTACCCCAGTCACCGCCACTTAGCAGCGGCGATGCGCGCGTTCACGGATATGATTCGCGAATTGGCTGCAGCTGATCGAGTTCGGCACGCGCCATGACATGCGAGGCCACGCATCCTTTGTTAGTAACGTAGCGATCAGAAACAATTCTGAGGCGCAGTTCAGACCTTCAATCCCAACAGTTCTGGTAAACGTCGGAGTGCGACACCATATGGCAGTGGTGTTTCTCGGTTCCTTGCCAATGTAATGCTGAATCACGAGCCCGCTACCAATCTGCTCCACAGCAATGTGGTCCGGCGGCGCGCATCGTTGAATATCCCCTGTCAGGCAAGTGTAGCAGCCAGTCCGCGATATCCACCCATTCGTTAGCATTTATCAGAGCGGTATAGGTGAATTGGGATAAACTCTTGTCGGCCATTTCGATTCTCCTCGAATCAAGTGATTCGAAACCTCGCGACCTGATTGAGCATCAAATCCGAGTCTCTATCATGCAAAGGTAACCGTAAGATCGGATTTTTCAGCGGCACTGCGATTTCTTAATCGCAAGATATGGTTGCAATGGCCGCTCGCACACGATCGCTCGCTAGGATTAGCGGCACAACACGGGGCAGTTGGGCAGCTGTTAGGGTGCGGATTTTCGGGCCTTACCTCAGATAGCTATGCAACGATTCGCCGGTAATCGAAGCCGCATCCGAAGCGGGAGACGCGACGCGCCAGGCTGCTCAGGGAGGCTGGTTCTACGCTAGAGGCTGTCGCGGGACGGATCCGTGGACCCGTAGGCTTTGGACATCGGTGCGAAGACACCCGCGGGAATTGCTTTGGCAATCGTTGCACAGATCCACGCGGTCCTACAACTTCACGAATGCTCTCCGGGGCTGGAACATTTTGATATCGGCCCCCCGGGGAAACTTCGATTGTGGACCCCGGATCTGTCTTTCACCCATTGGGGGGATGGGACTGCCTCATACCCCGTGTCAATCTCAGCGTTGCGGGCCATCCAATTGCCCACTTCTTAAGGTGGCAGAGATCACAATGAGCAAGAAAGTAGCGCAAGTCATTGTCGAGACCTTGCAGTCAGCCGGCGTCAAGAATTGCTACGGCATCGTGGGGGACACGCTGAACACGTTTGCCACCTGTCTGAGTCGCAGTGATATCAAGTTTGTGCACATGCGCCATGAGGAAGCGGGTGCCTTTGCGGCGCAGGGCGAAGCGCTTCTGCCGTTATGCATGGGAAGGCGGGGCGATGTTTTCGAAATGATCGGCGAGAATCTTTAGCGAGGGGCCCAACAGGTGCCGCGGCCGTGAACCCGATACTCATTTGTCGCGATTGCGACACCGTGTATCGCGCGATTCCCTTACGCCCCGGCGATTTGGCCCTGTGCCGGCGCTGTGATGCGGTTCTAGCACGCTATTTTGGCGCGAAAGTCGAGAGTGGATTGGCACTCGTCTGCGCCGCGGCGATCTTTTTCGCCATCGCGAATCTCACACCCATCCTAAGCATCGACATCGCGGGGATTGAGACCAAGGCCAATATCTGGTTTGCCGTGCGCTCATTGCAGCAGGGCTGGATTTCAGTCGCTGCCTTGGGGCTTGCGTTCACTACCTTTTTCATCCCCGCGGTGCAAATAGCGCTCCTCTTCTGGGTGCTGCTGTTCGCGCACTTCGGGCACCGCCCGCCCGGCTTTGGACCGATTATGAAGCTGCTGCACCGGATGCGTCCCTGGAGCATGACCGAGGTTTTCTTGCTTGGCGCCTTGGTCGCAATCGTGAAACTCGCGAATTGGGTCCCCATTACGGCGGGGGCCGGTATCTGGGCGACCGCAGCCTTAACAATAGTACTAGCCCTACTCGGACGCTGTGACCCGGAGTCTTGGTGGTCGATTGCCCCTGCGGTCAAAACATGACGCCGTTGAAGCAATCACTCGAACTTGGCTTAAGTCTTTGCCGAACCTGCGGTCTTGCAGTGTCCCGCGCATCTCTCAGGATGGATCGGCGCTGTCCGCGCTGCCAAAGTCGCATCGACCATCGCACGCCCCTCAGCACCGAGATGACGCTCGCCTGGCTGATTGCAGGTGTCGTCTTTTACATTCCCGCGAACCTGTTGCCCGTGATGCACACCAGCGGATTGATGGGCGAGGCGGACAGCACCATTCTCGGCGGGATTCTCGAGTTCTGGCATTCGGGCGACTGGGATATCGCCCTGTTGATATTCATTGCCAGCGTTGCGGTGCCGTTCACGAAATTCATCGCCATCGGCTTGCTGCTCCTCACGGTACGCAAGAACAGCCGATGGCAGCAACATCAGCGAACCGCACTCTACCGAATCGTGGAGTTCATCGGCTATTGGTCGATGCTCGATGTCATCGTTGTCGCACTAACCTCGGCCTTGATGCAGTTTCAGGTGTTAGGCACCGCCGAACCGCGCGCCGGCATCGCCTTCTTTTGCGCCGTCGTGGTCGTGACCATGTTGTCGGCGTTGAGCTTCGACCCCCGCTTGATCTGGGATCGACGAGCATGAGCGCGGCGCCCACGCCACCTTCCGAGGAGGAGCTTCCCACGCCGGCGGTGCAGAGCCGACGCTGGGTTCCGCGATTGGTGTGGGTGGTGCCCATAGCCGCCGCCGCCATCGGCATTTCACTGCTCATCAGGAATTGGGAGAACGCGGGTCCGCGGATCACGATCAGCTTCTTGAGCGGCGAGGGGGTCCAAGTGGGCAAGACGCTGGTCAAGTATCGGGACGTCACGGTGGGGCACGTCTCGGCCGTCGTGCTGAACGCGGATCACCAAACAGTCATGGTGACCGCCGATTTGTCGAAAGACGCGGCGAGCTTGCTGAAGGCGGATACCCAATTCTGGGTCGTGCGACCGCGCATCGGCGTCGGCTCCGTGTCGGGGCTCAGTACTTTGCTATCGGGAGTGTATATCGGCATGAAGACGGGCGCCGCCACGCTCAGTGAGCGTGACTTTGCGGGGTTGGAGAATCCGCCCGCTCTTTCGCATGGTCCGCGCGGCCGCGAGCTTCAGCTGCACGCTGCTCGCGCCGGTTCCCTTGGCGTAGGTGCGCCGGTATATTTTCGGCAGTTCCAGGTCGGTCGCGTGATCGATGAGAATTTGCTGCCCGACGGCAGCACGCGAGTGACCGTGTTTATCGAGGCGCCTTATGATGGCTTCGTGAGGCCCGTGACGCGCTTCTGGAACGCCAGCGGAATCGACGTCAGGCTCGGCGCCGACGGGCTGAACGTGCAAACCGAATCGTTGGCGGCGCTGCTTGCCGGAGGCCTCGCCTTCGACGATGGGCCCATCGAAGCCCTCTTTGCGGCGGGCGCCACGCCGGGTGAGTTCACGCTGTACAAAAACGAAACCGAAGCGATGGCGCCGCCCGATGGGGACCCGCGCTACGTCCGGATGCGATTCGCACAGGCGCTGCGGGGCCTCGAGGTGGGCGCGCCGGTCGAATTTGTCGGCGTAAACATTGGGTCCGTCGTCGCCGTGGACTTAGGCTACGAGCCTCGAGATAAATCATTTCCGGTCATTGTGACCGCCAAAGTCTATCCGCGCCGTATGGGTCAAGCCTATGAGGCACTCGCCGCGCAGGGGAAGACCGAAAGCGACGGAACGCTCGCAACGTTCGTGGGAACCTTGGTCCAACGAGGTCTGCGCGCACAGCCGCGATCGGGAAGCCTGCTGACCGGGAAGCTCTATATCGCGCTCGATTTTCGGCCCGCCAGCCCTCGAGTAGCCTTTAACGCGTCGATTCGGCCGCTCGAACTGCCGACGGTGAATGGGTCTTTTCAAGAACTGGAAGCAGACGTCGGCCGGCTGGTGAAGAAGGTGAATGATCTCCCGCTCGAGCAAATCGCGGCGGATTTGCATACGGACCTGGCAGACCTTCACGAAACCTTGAGCGAACTCCACACCCGAGTGCTGCCGAACGCCGTGGATACTTTGTCGGCCCTGCATAGCACGCTCGATTCTGCCGACCGGACCTTGGACATGGAATCGCCCTTGCAACGCGGTCTCACTGACACCTTATCGGAAACCCGCAGCACCTTGCAGGCCGTGCGTGAATTGGCCGACTATCTCGATCGTCATCCAGATGCGCTTTTGCGCGGGAGGCGACCGCAAAAGATGCCCGAGAGGCCCGCAGCCTTATCCTCGGACGCCCAACCGTGAACGGCTTCTATCTACGGTTCGCTCTTGCGTGCCTCGTGGGCGTCGGCGTCGCGTGTACGTCGGCACCGGTTCGTTATTACACCTTGACTCCGCCGCCCGACAAGACCACCTTGCCAGCTTCGCAGATATCCCTCGCGATCGATGTGCGAGTGGTCCATACCCCGCCGCAACTCAACCGCTCCGAGCTGATGGTTCGCACCGGGCCGACCGAGGTGACGCTTCTCGAGAATGAGCGATGGGCGTCGCCAGTGAACGATGAAATCAAAGATGCGGTGCGCCTCGAGCTTCAGCGCCGGCTGGGCCGCATGACCGGATTGAGCCCCGCCTTTACAAAGCTAACGCTCGACATCGACGTGCAACATCTCGAGGCGGAACTCGGGCGGTACGCACTGCTCGAGGCGTCTTGGAGTGCAACCTTATCCGCCACGGGCCAGCGATCCAATGGCGCGCGGGCTACAGCCTGCACATTCCAGGCCGACGAAGAGATCCATACCGGCTACGCAGGAATAGTCGAGGGGTATCAACGAGAGATCGCGGCGTTCGCCGACGCCATCGTAGCCGTGTTGACGAGCCCCGCGAGCGGTATCGGCACTCCGTGCCAAAAATCGATCGAAGGTTCGACTGGCGGACCCGGCTCGAAAGACCATTAG
>DASXYI010000153.1:0-89412 GCA_036502605.1 Steroidobacteraceae bacterium | reverse complement strand
AACGGGCTCGCAGCACCAAGGAGAAACCGACCTCGATCCCGACGCCAACGCTAGCGTATGCCGTATTACCCTGCTCCTGTCCATACTCTTGTAAGCTTCATCAATCGGGGTCGCGCGCGGCGCGATGAAAAACTAACTAATCGCGGACCTGTCCGCTGCCCCGCACAAGATACTTGTAGCTGGTCAGCTGTTCCACGCCCACCGGACCGCGCGCGTGAAACTTGTCGGTGCTGATGCCGATCTCCGCTCCCATGCCGAACTCGCCGCCGTCGGCGAATTGCGTGGAGGCATTGTGCAGCACGATTGCGCTATCCACTCGCGCCAAGAATCGCTCGGCGGCTACCGCATCGTCGGTCACGATGCAGTCTGTGTGCTGCGAGCCGTACCGTTGAATGTGCGCGATCGCCGCGTCCACATCGTCAACCACCCGCACCGCAATGATGGCGTCGAGATACTCGGCGTACCAATCCGATTCGGTCGCGGTTTCTACCCGCTCGTCGACGTGCGCGCTCGCCTCGTCGCCGCGCACTTGGCAGCCCGCGTCGAGCAGAATGCCAATGAGCGCGGACAAATGCGTGGCGGCGCACGCGCGATCGACCAACAATGTCTCGGCCGCACCGCACACCCCGGTGCGTCGCAGCTTTGCGTTCAGCACGATGTCCTTGGCCATTTGCAGATTGGCGCCGCGATCGACGTAGACGTGGCACACGCCTTCGAGATGGCCTATCACCGGCACGCGAGCCTCTTGCTGGACGCGGGCGATTAGGCTCTTGCCGCCGCGCGGCACGATCACGTCGATGTCGTTCACCATCTCGGCCAGCATGTAACCGACGGCGGCCCGATCGGTTGTCGGCACCAGCTGGATGCAGCTGGCGGGAAGACCTGCGACTTTCAATCCCTCGTCCAAACACGCATGGATCGCCGCGCTCGAATAGGCGCTCTCAGAGCCGCCGCGCAATATGACGGCGTTGCTCGATTTCAAACATAGCGCGCCCGCATCGGCCGTTACGTTCGGACGGCTTTCATAAATGATGCCGATCACGCCGAGAGGCACGCGTAGCCGTTGAATCACCATGCCGTTGGGGCGCGACCACTCGGCGAGTACGGTCCCGATGGGGTCGACGAGGCGCTCGACGTCTTCGATCCCCCGAGCCATGGCTTCGACGCGTTGCTCGTCCAGCTTGAGCCGATCGAGCATGGCAGGCGAGAGACTCCTCCCCGTCGCCTCACGCATATCGCGATCGTTGGCGGCAAGGATCTTATGGCGGCGCGCGCGCAAGCTAGCCGCCGCTGCCTTCAGCGCACGGCTCTTCTGATCGATCGAGGCGACGCTCAAAGCAAGCGCCGCCTGCCGAGCGGCGCGCCCAATGGCTGCCATGATTTCCGGCAGCGGCTGCGGGTTATGCTTCATATCGGCACTCACAAAGCTCTCAACAACACCAGATCATCGCGATGGACGATTTCATCGCGGCCTCTGAACCCGAGCACTTTTTCAATCTCGCCGGACTTGCGCCCGATGATCCGGGCGGCATCGCCGTCGGAATACGCGCATATTCCGCGCGCCACCTCGGCGCCGTCCGGCCCGATGATACTCACGGTATCACCTCGTTCGAAACGCCCCACGGCCCGCGTCACCCCCGCCGGCAACAGGCTCTTGCCACCCATGAGGGCGCGCACGGCGCCCTCATCCACGGCAATCGCGCCGGCCGGTTTCAACGTTCCCGCGATCCATTGCTTGCGGGTGGCGACCGGCGTCGAGGACGGAACGAACCAGGTGCAGCGCGCGCCGTCTTCGATGCGCTTCAACGGATGCTGGAATGCCCCTTTCGCGATGCACAAATGACACCCCGCTCCCACCGCAATTTTGGCCGCCGCAAGCTTGGTTTGCATGCCGCCGGATCCCATGTCGCTGGTCACGCCGCCCGCCATGGCTTCAATCTCGGGGGAGATCTCGAGTACGCGGCAGATGAATTCGGCATCGGGATCCACATGCGGATTTGCAGTGTATAGCCCATCGATGTCCGATAGCAGCACCAAACAGTCGGCGCCGACCATCTGCGCGACGCGTGCCGCCAGCCGGTCGTTGTCGCCATAGCGAATCTCGGCGGTCGCCACCGTGTCGTTTTCGTTGATTACCGGTACCGAACCCAACGCGAGCAGGGTATTCAACGTTCCTCTTGCGTTGAGATAGCGGCGGCGCTGCTCGGTATCGCCCAAGGTCAAGAGAATCTGCGCCACGGTGATTTCGTGCACATCCAACAATTCCTTGTAGGCGTGGGCCAGGCGAATCTGACCGACCGCGGCCGCCGCCTGGCTCTCCTCCAGGCGCAGCTTGCCGGGGCTCAATTTGAGATGCCGCCGTCCCAATGCAATGGCGCCCGACGACACCAGGATGACCTCCTGGCCCCGCTTGCGCAGGCGAGCCACGTCCTCCGCAAAACTCTCGAGCCAGGTACGATTCAGGCGCCCCTTTTCGGCGTCGACCAGCAATGCCGATCCCACTTTTACGACGACGCGTTTGGCATCTGTCAAGCGGCGAGCGGCGGTTTTGCGGTCGGCTGCGGTCATGGAGGCTCAATATTGCCATTTACTTGAGCAACCAGCCTCCCCTAATATCTGCGTTCATAAAGCGCAATCGAACAACAGAGGGCGACCTGAAGTGGGAAGAGAGTACGAACCGACCGTCGGGCAGTGGTATGAGGACTTGGAAAACGAAGAGACGTTTCAAGTGCTCAAGGTGGATGAAGACAAGGAAACCGTTGAGATTCAACACCTCGACGGCGATCTCGAGGAATTGGATGTCGATGGCTGGGCGGAACTCGACCTTGAACTCACCGAGGAACCCGAGGGCTGGTCGGGCTCGAAGGCGGAGAAAGATGCCAAGGAGGAGGAGGACGACGACGATTGGGACGACGATGAAGACGACGATGATGACGACGACGATCTCGACGATGAGGACGAGGATCGCGAAGAATACTGATTGGATCGCGCTTCTATGACAGACGCCGGCCTGCCGGCGCTGCCTTGCGGCGCCCCTTAAACCTTTTCAAGCCAGCCGTGACGATCGGGCGCTTCACCCTGCTGAATCGCGACCAGCTGCGACCTTAAGGTGCGGGTGAGCGGGCCGACGTCGCCGCTGCCCACGCGATGTTCGCTGCCGCGATAGATCAGGGTGCCGACGCCGGCAAGGACTGCGGCTGTTCCCGAGAGAGCCGCTTCGCCGGCTTTCACCCATTCCAGCATTTCTTTGACGTCGAACACGCGCTCCGACACGGCATATCCATTGTCGCGCGCAAGCGTAAGCAGAGAATCACGCGTAACGCCGTGCAGGAAGGTGGTGTCGAGGCCGCGGGTCAGCAATTCGCCTTTGCGTAGCAAGAGGAAATTCGCGGCGCCGGTTTCTTGCACCTCGCCGCCCGGACAGAACAACACCTGGTCGACCTGATACTCCGCCCGAGCGGCCAGGGTCGGACCCATCGCCGCGGCGTAATTGCCGCCCGTTTTGACCATGCCCATCTGTGCCGCGGATCGGGTGTGCTCGTCATCGACGAGAATGCGCAGCGGCTTCATGCCGCCGGCGAAATAATCCCAAACCGGACTTGCCAGGACCAACAGCAAAGCGTCGGCCGCCGGCGTCGCCGCCGCACCGATATTTGCCGTGGTGCCGAATAGAATTGGCCGCAAATACAGCGCGCCGGGTGCTTCCGGCACGGCTTCGCGGCAGCGCTCGATCACCGCGCGCACCATCTCGGCGAGCTGCGCCGCGGCGGGTTCCGGCAGCACCAGCAGCCGCGCGCTTTGGCGCATGCGCTCGATGTGCCGATCCATGCGAAAGACGTGAACCGAGCCGTCGGCGCGCCGAAAGGCCTTGAACCCCTCGAAGCAGGTGCTCGCGTAGTGCAGCACATGCGCCGCAGGACTCAATTCGATCGGTCCCACCGGCTTGATCTCGGTCGCGCTCCAACGCCCGTCCTGGCACGAGGCTGCGGCCATGTGAGAAGCGAGTAAGGTGCCGAATGGTGGTCGCTGTGGCGTTGCTGTCATGGGGTCTTCACCTGAGGTATGAAAATCGTCGCCGGATGCTCGAGTAAGTCTTTTAATGCCTGAATCATTGCCGCAGCATCATAACCGTCCACGAAGCGATGATCGAATGAGGACGATAAGTTCATGATTCGGCGCACGACGACGGCGCCGTCATGCACCACCGGCCGGTCCACGGCCTTATTGAGTCCAATGATGGCCACTTCCGGCGCGTTGATCACCGGCGTCGAGGCGATGCCGCCGAGTTTGCCCAAGCTGGTCACCGTGATGGTCGAGCCGACCAATTCTTCGCGCGACGCTTTGTTGGTACGCGCCCGCTCGGAAACGCGGCGAATGTCGGCCGCGAGTTCCCATAGCGACAATGCCTGTGCATTGCGAACGACCGGGACTTTGAGCCCATCCGGAGTCTGAGTTGCGATACCCACATGGACGGCGCGGTGGCGGATGAGAACGCCGCGCACAGCGTCATGCAGAACGTTGCATTGCGGAAACGATTCGAGCGCCCGCGTCAGCGCCAGAATGACCAAGGGCAGGTATGTCAAGCTCGGCTCACCTTTAGGGATTTTGCCGTTCAGGTGCTGCCGCAGCGATTCGAGTTCAGTGACATCGACCTCTTCCACGTAGGCAAAATGCGGAATGGTGCGTTTGGCTTCGCTCATGCGCTCGGCAATCAGCCGGCGTACGCCGATGACCTTGATCTCGGTGGTCTCCTGGGCGGCCGGTCGCGCCCCCGATGGCGGTCCGGGCGCCCGCGCCGCGGGTCCGGGTAATGGCGCCGCCGACGTTTCACGGGCCGACGTTTCCGCGGAAACGCCGCCTGCCGTCCTCGCGGGCAGTTGGCCGCTTGCCGCGATCAGATCTCCGCTGAGAATGCGCCCACCGGGTCCTGATCCCGCGACCGTCGACAAGTCGATACCCGCCTCGCGCGCCCGACGGCGATTGGCGGGCGACGCCATCACCCGGCCGGAGCGGGGCGCCTGGCCGCCATTGGAGGCCGAGGGGCCGGGTGCGGCCGGCGGTGCGGCCGCGGGTTCGGCAGCCGCGGGGACCCGCGGTGGCGCGACGCTCGGCGATGGCGCGGCGGTGGGCGATGGCGCTGCGGCCACTGCGGGCGCCATTGCCGCCAATTCGAACACGATCAACGGTGACCCGACCGCCACTTTGTCCCCCGGCTCACCCGAGATCGATACCACCCGTCCGCTGACCGGCGCGGGTACTTCCACCGCAGCCTTGTCGGTCATGACTTCCACGATGACCTGGTCCTCGTTGACCGAGTCGCCGGGCTTGGTGTGCCAGGCGACGATTTCCGCCTCGACCGTACCCTCGCCCAAATCGGGCATCTTGAAGACGAACTGGCTCATGTTGGCTCCATCACTGCGCTGAGCGCCGCCGCCACGCGCGCCTGGCCGGGAAAATACTCCCATTCGAAGGCGTGCGGATACGGTGTGTCCCAACCGGCGACGCGGTGAATCGGCGCCTCCAGATCCCAGAAACACTCTTCTTGCACGACTGACAGGATCTCGGCTCCGAACCCCGAGAACCGGGTGGCTTCATGTGCCACCACGCATCGCCCGGTTTTTCGTACCGAACTACAAATCGTGTCGACGTCGAGCGGCACGAGCGAGCGCAGATCGATGATCTCGGCGTCCAGCCCCAATGTCGCGGCGGCGGCCAGGGCGACGAACACCATCGTTCCATAGGTTATTACGGTCAGGTCCGCGCCGCCGCGCACGATTTCCGCCTTGCCGAGCGGAACGGTGTAGTGACCTTCCGGGACCTGGCCCTTCGGATGTGCGCTCCACGGCACGGCCGGCTTGTTCGGATCGCCGTCGAACGGCCCGTTGTAGAGGCGTTTGGGCTCGAAGAAGACCACGGGATCATCGTCCTCGATCGCGGTAATCAACAATCCCTTGGCATCGTACGGGTTCGACGGCATCACGACCTTGAGCCCGCTGACGTGCGTGAAAATGCCCTCCGGACTCTGTGAGTGCGTCTGGCCCCCGCGGATCCCGCCGCCGCAGGGCGTGCGAATGGTCACCGGCGCGAAGAACTCGCCTGCGCTGCGGTAGCGGATGCGCGCCAGCTCGCTCACGATCTGATCGAAGCCGGGATAGATGTAATCGGCGAATTGAATTTCCGCCACCGGCCGCAGCCCGTTGACGCTCATGCCAATCGCCGCGGCAACGATGCCCCCCTCGGCGATCGGCGTATCGAGAACGCGATGCTCCCCGTACTTGCGTTGCAGACCTTCGGTGGTGCGAAACACGCCGCCGAAGTAGCCGATATCCTCGCCCATGATCACCACCGACGGATCCTTCCCCAGCATGATGTCCATGGCGGAATTCAAGGCCTGAATCATGTTCATGTTCGCCATGCCCTCAACCTCGCTCGGCGCGCATCAACGCCCGCTGGCGCTCGAGACTTGGCGGCATGTCCTTGAACACATCCTCGAACATCAGGTCTGCATTGAGGCGCGGGCCTTCGCTCATCGTGCCGAAGGTCACTGCCTCCTTCCAACTTGCGCCGACGAATCCGTCGAGTTCGGCGGCAAGGGCTTGATGACGCGCTTCGGACCATTCGCCCAGAGCAATCAAGTGTTGCTTCAGCCGCTCTATCGGATCGCCGAGGGGCCAATGTTCCTGATCGTCTTTGGCGCGGTAGCGGGCCGGATCGTCGCTGGTCGAGTGAGCGGCGGCACGATAGGTCACCAGTTCGATCAACGTGGGGCCCGCGCCGGTGCGCGCTCGCTCGGCCGCCCATTGCGTCACCGCGTAGACGGCAAGAAAGTCATTCCCGTCGACGCGGATGCCTGCGATGCCGTAGCCCGGACCGCGCGCCGCAAAGGAGCGCTGCTCACCGCCGGCATAGCCTTGAAAGGTCGATATGGCCCATTGGTTGTTGACCACATTGAGAATGACCGGCGCCTGATACACCGAGGCGAACAGGAGGGCGTGATGGAAATCCGCTTCGGCGCTGCTGCCTTCGCCGATCCAAGTCGCGGCGAGATGGTCTTCGCCCTTGATCGCCGCCGCCATCGCCCAGCCCACCGCCTGCGGAAACTGCGTCGCCAAATTGCCTGAGATGGAAAATATATTGCCGGCCTTGGAGTGATACATCACGGGCAGCTGGCGCCCCTTGCACATGTCATGCGTGTTCGATAACAACTGATTCATGAGATCGACCAGCGGAATGCCGCGTGCAATCTGCAGGCCCTGGTTGCGATACGAGGGAAACAGCATGTCGGCCGGGCGCAGCGCCATGCACTGCGCAACCGAGACCGCCTCTTCGCCGAGGGAACGAATGTAAAAGGAGATCTTGCCGGCGCGCTGCGTCCGCTGCATGCGATCGTCGTAGATTCGGGTGAGCAGCATGTGCCGCAAACCAATCTGCAGGTCGGACGCGTCGAGATGGGGATGCCAAGGGCCCACCGCGGTACCCGCATCGTCGAGAACGCGCACGAGTTCGGTCGACAAGAATGCAATATCCCGCGAGCGAGCATTGACGTCGGGTCGAGGCACGGCTCCCGCAGGCGACAGATGCACATAACTGAAATCGGGCGCTTCACCCGGACGCGCGGGCGCTTGTGGCAGATGCAAACGAGACCGGCTCTTCATGATTTTCCCCGCTAGATGCCCCGACACTGCGCAATCTACGTCCGGTTGCGTCCCGATGTTGCATTCATTAGGGGCACACCGGATAATTCGGTATATTCATTCCGAAAAATCGTGAATAATGGAAAATATTACCCGTCCCGCCTTGGACCGACTGGATTTGAGGCTGCTCGACGTGCTGCAGAGGAACGGGGCGCTGTCGGTTGCCGAGGTCGCTTCACAGATTCGCCTGTCCACCACGACATGCTGGCGGCGCATTCAACAACTCGAACAGAACGGCGTCATCAAAGCCCGAGTGGCCTTGTTGGATCGCAACGCGTTGGGTCTCGATGTCACCATGTTTGCCCACGTAAAACTCGCTACCACAGGTCGCGAGGCCATTGCGAAATTCGAAGAGGCGATCCGCGACCGTGCCGAGGTGCTCGAGTGCTACACGCTCACCGGTGAATGGGACTTTCTGCTGAAAATCGTCACGCGCAACATCAAAGCCTACGAGGCGTTCTATCTGGACTATTTGTCGCGCATTCCCTACGTGCAGTCGGTCAATTCATCGGTGGCGGTGACCGTCATCAAGGAATCGACCGCGCTGCCGCTGGGGGTGTGAGTACGCACCCTCGCGGGCGCCGGCCCCGGTTCTAGGACAGCAAAACCGTCGCACCCATGGTTCGGCGGCTCGCCAATGCCCGGTGCGCTTCAGCCGCATCCTTGAGAGCCATTTCCTGGCCGACGTGGGCTTTGACCTGGCCCGCCGCCACCCGAGCAAACAAGTCATCGGCACGCGCCTGCAGCTCTGCTTGAGTCTTGATGTAATCGAACAGCATCGGCCGGCTCGCGAACAATGAGCCGCCAGTCGCCAGATCGAAGAACTTGAAATCAGCGATGGGTCCGGACGATTGCCCGAAGCAAACGAACATGCCGCGCAGCTTCAGGCACTTGAGCGAACCGCGCCACGTATCGTTGCCGACCGAATCATAGACCACATCGCAGCGTTTGCCGCCGGTGATCTCGAGAACGCGCGCCGCGAAATCCTCCGACTTGTTGTCGATCACATGCGCGTACCCGTTGGCCCTGGCGGTCTCCACTTTTTCGGCGGCACCCACCGTGCCGATGGCCGTGGCGCCGAGCAGTTTCAACCACTGGCCCAGCAGCAAACCCACGCCGCCGGCGGCCGCGTGGACCAGCACGGTATGTCCCGCCTTGACCGCAAAACAGGATGTCAGGAGAAATTGCGCGGTCAGTCCCTTCAGCATCACGGACGCGGCCGTCTCGAAAGAAATCGATTCGGGCAGCTTGACCAGCCGATCGGCGGGCACCACGCGGCGCGTGCGGTACGCCCCCAGTGGCATGGTGTACGCCACCCGATCGCCGGATTTGAACCCGGTGACTCCAGGACCTACGTCTTCGACCGCGCCGGAAGCTTCCGCGCCGGGAATCAACGGCGTCGACGGCCACGGATATAGGCCGCTGCGGAAGTAAGTATCGATGAAATTGACGCCGACGGCCCGCTGCGCAATCCGTACCTCGCCGGGACCCGGTGCAGCGGTCTCGAGTTCCGTCCACTCCAATGCCTCAGGGCCGCCTGCCGCACGAACCACCACACCCATGTCAGTCATGTGTGTCACCTCGATTTGTTCAAAGACTGTACGAACCGTCGGATGCGTCCGCACGCGTCGCGCAGCTGCGCCTCGTCGGTGGCAAAGCAAACGCGCACGAAGCCGCGGGTCGCTCTGCCGAATGCGCCGCCGTCGATCACCGACACTCCCTCGCGCAGATACAGCTCGGTCATGAACTCGTGTCCCGACAGGCCGGTGCCCTGCACATCGACCAACATGAACATGCCGGCGTCCGGGACACAGCAGCGTAATTCCCGCACGCCCTCGAGACCCGCCAGAAGCAACTCTTGCCGGGACGCACAAAAATCGCGAATGCGGGATTCTGCGGCGGGCGCTACACCCAAGGCCGTCAGCGCGGCTTCTTGAATGAATCCCGGCAGGCCGTACAACATGCATATCGCCAAGGATTCCACATGTGTCATCAGCGGCTTCGGCCCCACCATCCAGCCGGCCCGCCAGCCGGGCATGGAATGGGACTTCGACAAGCTGCCGATGGTGACGACTTGTTCGGGCAGGGTCGCCGCGAGGCTGGGTACACGGCCGCCGGGCGCGAGTCCCGCATAGACCTCGTCGGCAACCACCCATAAACTGTGGCGCCGCGCCAATCCGCCGATGACGGCAAGATCCGCTTCACTCAGGATGTGGCCGCTGGGGTTGTTCGGGGTGGCAAAGAAGATGGCCCGCGTGCGCGGCGTGATGAGCGCCTCGAGCGCCGCCGGATCGACGCGAAAACCCGTTGCCGCCGATGCCGTTGCACGCACCATACGCGCGCCTGACACCTCGAGCGCGGCGGGATACGTGGGATACAGCGGCTCGAACGCGATCACTTCGTCGCCCGGCCCGGCCAGACATAACGATGCACAGAACAGCGCGTTTTGCGCGCCGGCGAGAAAACCCACATTGCCCGCATCGACGGCCTGGCCGCTGCGGGCGCGGTGCTCGGCGGCAATCGCCGCTCGCAGCGTCTCGCGGCCGGTGGCCGGCGTGTAGTGCGTGTCGCCGGACCTCAAGGCTTCGATCGCACGTGCGATGACCGGCGCCGGGGTGTCCAGATCCGGATCACCCACGCTGAGAAGAATGACGTCTTCGCCGCGCTCGAGCGCCTTGCGTGCCTGGTAGTGGATTTTCCAGGCATCGGCGCCATCGCCCGAGATTCGTTCGACCAAATTCGAAAATTTCATCCGCTGAAACCCTTCGCTTATTGCAACACCGGGGGACGGCCTTGCATACTTTTGAACATGTCGCGCACCATAGGTTGCTATCTCGTCGAACTGCTCGCCGCCAACGGCATCGACACTGTTTTCGGCATTCCCGGCGTGCACAACCTGGAATTATATCGCGGCTTGGCGGCTTCCAAGCTCCGCCACGTGCTCGTGCGTCATGAACAAGGCGCCGGTTTTGCCGCGGACGGCTACGCGCGCTTGAGCGGCCGCCCGGCCGCCGCGTTCACCATCTCGGGCCCCGGGCTCACCAACATTCTCACGGCGGTGGCGCAGGCCCACTCGGACTCGGTGCCGCTGTTGGTCGTCTCGAGCACGCCGGTGCGGGCATCGCTCGGCAAGCAATGGGGCGTGCTGCATGAACTGCACAACCAATGGGCGCTGGCCGCCGGTATTTTCGGCGTGGCGCGGGCGGCGGCGAGTGCCGAGGACGTGCGCGATCATCTGCGCCTTTGTTTCGCCTCGTTGCGCACCGGACGTCCGAGGCCCGCCTATCTCGAGGTGCCGCTCGATGTTTTGGCCGAACTCACCACACTGCCGGCAACGCGCTTTCCGGACGCGGCGCCCATGCCCCAAGCCGCTCCCGAACAAATTGACGCGGCCGTGCGAGTCCTCTCCGTCGCGGCGCGGCCGATCATTATCGCGGGCGGCGGCGCGCGCCATGCCGGCGCGCAGCTTGAGCGCCTCGTCGATACTCTGGATTGTCCCATCGTGACCACGGCAGCGGCCAAAGGCATTCTCGCCGAAAACCATCCGGCCAATCTCGGTACATCGCTTCCCTACCGCGCCATCCAGACGTTGATCGCCGCTGCCGACGTGGTCTTGGCGGTAGGTACAGAACTCTCGGAAACGGATCTTTTCACGGCAATGAAATTGCCCTTGAGCGGACTCTTGATTCGCATCGATGTCGATCCGGCGAAGCTCGCGGATCACTATGGGGCCGACGTTCCCATCTGTGGCGATGCGCGCGGCAGCTTACAGGCGATCCAGGAGCGGCTCACGCCGCGCACGGGGTGGCAAACTCAGAGCGGCGGTGCGGGGAGTTACCGAACGCAGATCGAAAGCTCATTCGAATCGAGTGCCCGCGTCCAATGCAGTGTCCTCGGCGCCATTCGCGCCGCGCTGCCGCGGAACGGCGTGGTGTTCAGCGACATGACGCAAATCGCCTACCTCGGCAACTACGCGTTCGCGAGCAACGCGCCCGGACAATGGTTTCACCCGTCGGGTTATGGCACGTTGGGATTCGCCCTGCCGGCGGCGTTGGGCGCAAAGATTTCGAGCCCGGCTCGCCCTGTTCTTGCGCTTGTCGGCGATTTCGGCCTGCAATTCACGCTGAACGAACTCATGACCGCGGTCGAGGAACGCCTGAGCCTGCCCATCGTGGTGTGGAACAATTCAGCGCTTGGGCAGATCCGCGACGACATGCAGGCGTCCGGTATTCCGTTGACGGGCGTGATCGCGCGCAACCCGGATTTTATCGCCTTGGCGAAGGCTTATGGCGCTTCGGGCATGCGCGTCATGGATGCGCACGCTCTTACCGAGGCCATGCGGGCGGCGCTTGCTTCATCCGGACCCACGTTGATCGAAGTCGTGGCGGCGCAGTTCACGCCTTGAGCCGCAGGCTCCGCCTTAGGCCGCAGTTTCCGCCTTAGGCCGCAGGTTCCAAAAGGGCGGCGATTGCGGGCGAGGGATTGCCGCCGCAAATCAGCACCACGGCTTTCTTGTGCGCATGGCGTGCCGCGTCCTTGAAGTACGCCGCCAACGCCACGCCGCTCGCGCCCTCCATCGCCCAGCCCTGCGCGTGACCCCAACGCATGGCTTGCAGGATCTCATCTTCCGTCACCAGCACGCCGCGATGCATGACCTCGCGGCACAGATCGAATGTGATGGAGTGTTCCTCGACGCCGCCGGCGGTGCTTTCGCTCAAGGTCGCCGACTCCGGCACATCGAATATCCGCCCGGCCTTGATGCACTCGTACAAGACCCGCGAGTTTTCCGGCCAGCAGCCGATTATTTCGGCGTGCGGTGCCGCGTGCCGCAGGTAAATACCGATGCCGCTCAAGAGCCCGCCGCCGCCGGTGGCGATAAATATCGCATCCAAATCCGGCGCCTGCCGCATCAACTCGACGGCGATGGTGCCCTGGCCGGCCACCACGTAAGGGTCATTGTACGGAGAAATATAAGTGCGCCCCGATTGCAAAGCCGCGGCGCGCGCCGCAACTTCCGCCGCGAGCGGATCGGCGCCCACGATGCGGATCCGGGCACCGCGCTCGTGAATTTTCTCGCGTTTCGCGAGCGTGACCTGTTGACTCAAAAATACTTCGGCATCGAGGCCCAACAGTTTCGCTGCGGTCGCCACCCCCAACCCATGATTGCCGGTGGACGATGTGATCACGCCGGCGGCTGCTTGCGCCTTGCTCAGACTCATGAGCTTGTTGGTCGCGCCGCGCAGCTTGAACGATCCGGTGATCTGCAGCTGCTCGAGCTTTGCCATCGCAGCATACGGCTTCTCAGTGCCGTGCGGGATGGGCACCAACGGCGTCTCGTTGACCACGGAGTACACTCGCGCCGCCGCCTCATGGATCAAGGGCAACACATCGCGGCTCAGCATGGCGGCACCTCGTGCCAGCCTGTCGGGCAAAATTTACGCACATTGGTATTATCGCAGCTTCAAACGCGCGCGTAACGCGTGAACTCAAGGGGACCTTGGAATGACGACTTTCTTGGCTTGGGCGGTGACGGGTTTAACGAGGCGCGCAACGGCGCGCGCGGCACGCGCAGCGGTGCTGACCGGAGTGCTGGCGGCTGCGCCGGCGTTCGCGGCGGAACAGATCAAGGTCGTGGAAAGACCGGTGGGCGAAACCACCGTCGACCTCACCGCCAAGGGCGACTCGGTGGGCGATATGTTGGTGTTCGCCAACGGCGTGTTCGATGCGGCGAATAAGACGCAGGTCGGGAGCGATCAGGGCTATTGCGTTCGCACCATCGTCGCCAAGAGCTGGGAGTGCTTTTGGACGTTGACCTTGAAAGCGGGTCAGATCACCGTCGAGGGGCCGTTTCTCGATGAAGGCGATTCGCTGCTGGTGGTCACCGGCGGCACGGGAAAATATGCGGGCGCCAAGGGCAGCTTGAAACTGCATCCGCGGGACGCCACTCCCACCGGCTACGATTTCACCTACGATTTACTGTAATGGCGTTCACTGCCGAACACAACGCACGTTGCCGCAAGGACTTCCCGGCGTTGCAGCGCTCTCGGGGGGGACCGGAACTCGTATTTCTGGATGGCCCCGGCGGCACTCAGGTGCCCACCGCCGTGATCCAGGCCATGGTGGATTTTTACCAGTGCTGCAACGTCAATACCCACGGTAATTTCCCGCCGTCGCGCGAAGTCGACCGGCGCTTGAGTCTGGCGCGCGAAACTCTGGCTGCCTTCTTGGGCGCCGCCGGACCGGAGTGCATTTCGTTCGGTCAGAACATGACCACGCTCAACTTCGCCCTGAGCGCCGCAATCGGCCGCACCTTGAAGGCGGGCGATGAAGTCCTCATTACGCAGCTCGATCACGAGGCGAATCGCGGTCCCTGGCTGCGCCTGCAGGATCGCGGTGCGGTCATTCGAGAAGTGCGGCTCAAAGAGTCCGGCGAATTGGACGCGGCCGACATGGCGGCGAAGGTCACGGACCGCACGAAGGTGTTCGCGATCGGCGCATCGTCGAACGCGCTCGGCACGGTGAACGACATCGCTCTGGCGCGGCGGTTGACCAGCGCCGTCGGCGCATTGTTGGTGGTCGACGCGGTGCATTACGCGCCGCATTTTTCAGTCGACGTGCGCGCCATGGACCCCGATTTTCTACTATGCTCCGGCTATAAATTTTATGGGCCGCACGTCGGCGTGTTGTACTCGAAACCCGGCGCGCTCGACCGCTTGCCGACCAATCGCTTGAGCGTGCAGGAGGCGGCGGCACCGTATCGCATCGAGACCGGCACGCTCAACCATGCGGCGATCGACGGCATGCGTGCGGCGGTCGATTATCTCGCGGGTTGGGGTACGGGCATGACGTTGCGCGAACGCATCGTCGACGCGATGAGCGGCATCTCCGCCTACGAACATCGATTGGCGAAAATCTATCACGACGCGGTAGGGCGCCTGCCGGGCGTGCGCGTATGGGGCCCTGGGTTCGGCGGCGGCGCGCGCGCGCCTACCGTATCGGTCACCTTGGCCAAGCACACGGCGGCCGAGGCGGCGACCGCGCTGGGTGCGCAAGGCGTCTGCGTATGGGATGGAAATTTTTACGCATCGCGCGCCGTCGAATTGCTGGGACTTGCTGAGCGCGGTGGCCTGCTGCGAACCGGCATCTCGATGTACAGCACGGAGGGCGATGTGGGTCGCTTACTGGAGGGCATAGAAACGCTGGTGCGGAAAAGCTGATGTGAACTCAGTCTCTCGCTGGTCCCGCCATATAAAAGATGGCTTCGGCGAGGGGAATTTTCAGACGCTGTTCATGTCAATTGAATTGTACAAAAACGCCGCCCCGGGTGTCCGCCGTTGAACTTCGCTGAGATGCCCATATCTAACGCTATAACGGTCATTTCGACCATGTGGGGGCTTGTTATGCGGATACTACGGAGTGCGACCCTGGCTGCAAGCTTAGCGGCGGCGGCATTGACATTGGCGGTGTCGTTCAGCGCGCCGGTGCTGGCGGACGCTGCCGATCCGACGGTACATCAAATTTATGAAGCTGCGGCCGCCGGTCATCTCGATCAGGCCCAGCAAATGATGGATCAGGTTCTTCGCGACCATCCGAAAAGCGCGAAGGCTCACTATATCCAGGCAGAGTTGTATGCGAAGGAAGGCAAGACTTCGCTCGCCCGCGCGGAACTCGCCCAAGCCGAAGAATTCGATCCCGGCTTGCCGCACGAGAATCCCCGCTCGGTCCAAGCGCTGAAGGCCGAACTCGGAATGGTTCCGCGGACCAGCCAGAGCCCGCGAGTCATCGGCATGACTTCCGCTCCCGCGACGGCCCACTTCCCTTGGGGGACGGTTCTAGTCCTCGCGTTGGTCGTTGGCGTCCTGTGGATGCTGTTCCGTCGCCGTAGTGGCTACTCGCAATACCCTGCGGGTGCTCCGGTAATGGGCGGCGGTCCGGCGGGCGGTGGCTATGGCCCCGGCGGCTACGGCGGTCAAGGTGCTCCAATGGGCGGTGGCATGGGTTCCGGCATCGCCGGCGGGCTTGCTTCAGGCCTTGCCGTGGGCGCGGGTGTGGTCGCGGGTGAGGAACTTGCGCATCACTTCTTGGATGGCGATCGTCGAGAAGGGACCGTGTTGCCGCCCGCCGCCAGCGACAGCGACTGGCAGCAATCGGACAACAGCAACATGGGTGGGTCCGATTTCGGCGTCAATGATCCCGGCTCTTGGGACGATTCCAGCGGCGGGGGCGGTGGAGGCGACGACTGGTCTTAGTTAGGCGCTGCGTCTTAGTTAGGCGCTGCGCGCCACTCCTACGGGGTCGAGGCGACCCCGCCTTGAAAGGCGCTGCGCGCCACTCCTACGGGGTCGAAGCGACCCCGTCCTTAATTATGTTCTGAGGCGAGACTAGCCGGCGCGATGCACGGCTGCGGCCACCGCGTCGTGCAATGCCTGCATGCCGAACGAGACGTCCTGTACCACTCCATCGATGAAGAAGGTGGGCGTGGCTCGAATGTGGCTGCGGCGGCCGCTTTCGACGTGCTCGCGAACTTTCTGTAAATAGATGTGATCATCCATCTCAGCCTTGTAGCGCACCAAGTCGAGGCTCGCCTGGCTGGCATAGCGGAGTAGGTCTTTTTCCTTGAGATGAGCTTGATTCTGGAATAGCAGGTCATGCATTTTCCAGAAACTTCCCTGTGCCGCGGCAGCCTCTGACGCCTCGGCAGCCAGCAATGCATGCGGATGCGCCTCCTCCAGCGGGAAGTGCCGGAATATGAACCGGACGTTGACGGGGAATTTCTCCAGCAACAATTTCGGTGTCTGCGCCGCCATTTTGCAATTCGGGCATTCGAAGTCGCCATACTCGAGCACCGTGACCCGGGCATGGTCGGAACCTTGCATGTGATCGGTGGGCTCAGGCGGCACTGCCAACGAAACTAGATGAGATCGTGGATTCATCGCAACGGCTCCTACGTTTTTTTTCAAGCACCTTGCGCGGGCAATTCAATGGGCCTCAAGGTCACCTTGATGATGGATGATCTGCGCAAAATCTTGAGCTCGCAATCGCGATCGATCCAGGTCGAGTCGAGCAGGCGTTGCAAGCTGTCGATTCCGGAGATTGGCTGATCGTCGAGCGCAATCATGCGGTCGCCGACCGCGACACCGGCGCGCGCCGCGGGACTACGGGGCACGATCTCCAGCACATGCACGGCGCTGCCATGGGTCAATTCGAAATGGCGCATGACGCGGGTGGCGATGGGGACGGTTGCCCCTGACACGCCGATGTAGGCACGCCGCACCCGGCCGTGCGCGAATAACTGTCCGATGACCCACTTGGCTGTGTTGATTCCGGTCGCAAAACAAATCGCCTGCGCTTGCGGAATCATCGCGGTGTTGACGCCGATCACGCGTCCCTTGGAATCCACGAGCGGTCCGCCGGAGTTTCCTGGATTGAGCGCCGCATCGGTTTGGATTACATCGTGCATCAGCCTGCCCGAGGTTGCCCGCAGAGTGCGGCCGAGCGCCGAAATGACGCCCGCGGTGACGGTCTTCGAATAACCCAGCGGGTTGCCGATGGCGATCGCGACCTGGCCCACGCGGACGCGCGACGAATCGCCGAACTCCGCGTAAGGCAGCGCCGTCGGCGACCCTATTCGCACCACCGCAAGGTCCGAATCCGGGTCGTTGCCGACCACATCGGCGCTGAACCGGGTGTCGTCGTTCAAGCGCACCGTGATGCGATCGGCACCGTGAACCACGTGACTGTTGGTCAGTAGATAGCCGTCGGGCGTGAACAAGAAACCTGAACCGCTGCCGCGCGAGGCGTGCCGCCCCTTCGGTTGGCCGCGATTCTCCACTTCAATGAACGTTACCGCCGGTGCGACGCGCTCCAAGGCCCCGATCACCGCGCCGGAATAGGCGTCGAGCAGCGGGGAGTCATCGGCAGGCTCCTCCGCAGCGCTCTCCGACGAAGCCCAGCGAGGCGTGAGCATGTTCAGCTCAAGACGATCTTCGGCGCGGCCGCGAGCCCTTCGACGATGAGCTTATTTACGCGCCGCACAAAGATCGCCGGATCATCGAGATCGCCGCCTTCGGCCAACATCGCCTGATCGTACAACACATGGCCGAGATCGGAAAACGCGGCGTCATCGGCGGTTTCCTTGAGCCGTTCGACCAGCACATGTTTCGGATTCAACTCGAGAATCGGCAGAGTGGCGAACGGATTGTTCTGGCCCGCCTGTTTCAGAATGCGGCCCATGCGCAGGCTGACGCCGAATTCTCCGGCGACCAGTACTGCCGGCGAATCCGTCAGGCGGCTCGAGATGCGCGCGCTCGCGATCTTCCCCAGCAAAGCCTTGCCGAGGCGCTCGACCGTGTCCTTGTAGTTCGATTCCGCGGCGGCCTTCTCGGGGGTCTCTATGGCGGATGTCACATCCGCGGCGGCGCTTGCAACGTTCGTCAGCGTCTTGCCTTCGAACTCGTGCAGGTGGCTCGCAACCCACTCGTCGATACGGTCGGTGAGCAACAGCACCTCGAACCCTGACGCTCGGAAGCCCTCCAAGTGCGGGCTGTTGCGCGCCGCGGCGAGGGAATCGGCGGTCAAATAGTAAATGGCTTTCTGGTCCGTCTTCATCCGCGCCACATAGGCATCGAGCGTCACGTCGGGCGTATACACGCCGTGGGCGTCGCCGCTCGATGCAGTGGAATTGAAGCGCAGCAGCTTCGCGATCCGAGTCTTCTGGCCCGCATCGTCTATGACGCCCTCCTTGAGCACAACGCCGAAGGTTTTCCAAAACTCCGCATACTCCTGCGGCTTATCTGCGCTGAGTTCCTCGAACAGATCCAATGACCGCTTCACCAACGCGGACTTGATCTTCTCGACGGTGCGATTGTTCTGCAGCAGTTCGCGCGACACGTTGAGCGGCAGATCGGCGCTGTCGACGAGTCCCCGCATGAAGCGCAGCCAGGGCGGCAACAATTCGGCCGCTTTGTCCATGATGAAGACGCGCTTGACGTAAAGCTGCACTCCGCCGCGGGGTTCGCGCTCGAATAGATCGAACGGCGCGCGCTTTGGCAAGTACAACAGCGACGTGTACTCGATATTGCCCTCGACCTTATTGTGGGCCCACGCGCGCGCGTCTTCCGTATCATGGGTCAAGTGCTTGTAGAACGCCTGGTAGTCCTCATCCTTCAATTCGGATTTCGGCCGCGTCCAGAATGCCTTCGCTTGATTGATGGTATCTGCGCTATCGCCGCTCTTGAGGACGATGGGTATGCTCAAGTGATCCGAGTACTTGCGCACCAACCCGCGAAGCCGCGACGGCTCCAAAAATTCCTTGTCTTCGTCGCGAAGGTGCATGATGACCTCGGTACCGCGATCAGCCTTGTCGGAAGCTTGGATCTGGTAAGAACCCTCGCCGTCCGAATTCCAGCGCACTCCCTCGGAATCCGTCCGCTTGGTCAAGACGGTGACGCGGTCGGCGACGATGAACGAGGAATAGAACCCCACGCCGAACTGACCGATCAGCTGCGCATCCTTGGCGGAATCGCCGCTCAACGCCTCGAGGAATCTTTTGGTGCCGGAACGCGCAATGGTCCCCAGGTTATCGACCACCTCGTCCTGATTCATGCCAATGCCATTGTCCTTGACCGTCAGCGTCCCGGCCGCCGTGTCGGGAATCAGCGTCACGGACATTTCATCCGAACCCATGAGGGCAGGGTTGGCAATTGCCTCGAAGCGGAGTTTCTCGCAGGCATCCGAGGCATTCGATATCAGTTCACGCAGAAAAATCTCTTTGTGCGAGTACAGCGAATGGATCACCAGTCGCAGCACTTGCTTGGTCTCGGCTTGGAACTCTTTGATCTGTGGCTGTGTTTCGGTCGTCATGGCCTTACAATCGTTATTGGTTGATCAATGTAGCGGGCGGTACCCACAGGGCGAAGTGGGGCCGCGGCTCGAGACTTCAAGCGCTTCTTGGGAGCGTATCTGCGCGGGACGACGCACGATGGCGAAAAGCGGCACGGTCATGGCCGTCTGGGCGGCCCTGACCGGCAATTTGATGGTGGCTCTGGCCAAGTTCATAGCCGCGGCCATGACAGGCTCGGCGGCCATGCTGAGCGAAGCGGTGCATTCGCTGGTCGACACGGTCAACGAGGTCCTGCTGCTCTATGGCATCGCACGCTCCAAGCGGCCCGCGGATCGCTCACATCCCTTGGGCTATGGGCGGGAGCTGTATTTTTGGAGCTTCGTGGTCGCCCTGCTGATATTCGCTTTGGGCGCCGGGGTCTCCGTTTACGAAGGCGTGAGCCGAGTACTCTATCCGCATCCCATTGAACGTCCGGGTGTCATCTATACCGTGCTCGCCGTCTCGCTCGCCTTCGAGGGTGCGTCCTGGTGGATCAGCCTGCGCGCCTTTGGCGCCGCCAAGGGAAATCTGGGGTGGTGGGAGGCGTTCCGCGCATCGAAAGACCCGCCCGCATTCATCGTCGTCTTCGAGGACTCCGCCGCCTTACTCGGCATTCTGGCCGCGGCAGCCGGCACGGCCGCGGCGATCCGCACCGGGGATGCTCGCTGGGACGGCGTGGCGTCCTTGGTCATCGCCGCCATATTGGTCGGTGTCGCCGCGCTGCTCGCGCAGGAGTCGAAAAAACTGCTGATCGGCGAACGCGCCGACCCGGTCTTGAGCGATGCCATCCTGCGCACCGCGTCCGGCATTGCCGGCGTTTGCAGCGCCAATAGCATCGTCACCTTGCAGATCGCCCCGCATAGTGTGATAGCCACCTTGAGCCTGGATTTCTTCGACTATATGCGCGCTCCGGAGATAGAGCGCGCCGTTGTCGAACTGGAAAGCCGTATTCGCGCCTCGTATCCGGAGGTGTCGGCCTTGTTCGTCAAACCACAAAGTGTTTTGGTCGCCGCCGAACGGCGCCGGGATGGCGGCTCCGGTATGACGCCCGATCCGCCGGGCGAAACCGGCACCTTAGCCGACGGCTAGCGCCGCCGGCGCGGCCCCGCGCGACCCCCTGCGGCGCGGCCCGCCTGCCCCGCCGATCGCGCTTACGGCGGCCACGCGGCCCGGGGGTTGAAATTGAACTCGCGCCGCATGCGTTCATAGGCCTCTTTGGCTTGAGGGGTCCCCGCGTTCGGAGTCACGAGCTTGAGGAGCACGAATTGGTCTCCGCTCGGGACGCCGGGAAAACCACGACCGCGGAGCCTAAGTTTCTGCCCCGCTTGGGCGCCGGCCGGAATGGTCAACTCGACGGTTCCGCCCAGTGTCGGTACGGCTATCTTGGCTCCCAAAGCGGCTTCCCAAGGCGCCAGCGGCAATTCGATCTGCACGTCCTTGCCTTGCAGAACAAAGATCGGATGGGGCCGCAATTTGACCCGCAAAATCAGTGCCCCGCGGCCGCCGGCGGCGCCGATGCGCAGGGCCTGACCGTCCGCCACTCCGGCCGGGATTTGCACGTCGACCAGACGCGCACGGCCGTTCTCGTGGATCGAGACGCGGCGCCGAGTGCCCGCGTACGCCTCCTCGATCGACACCTCAACCTGCCCGCCGTCGGCCTCGGGTTGGGAGTAGCCGCCCGCGCCGCCTCCGCCCGCGCCGCCTCCGCCCGCGCCGCCTCCGCCGGCCGCGCCTCCGCCGGCCGCGCCAAAAAGACTGGAG
The DNA here is from genome assembly GCA_036502605.1 of Steroidobacteraceae bacterium. GTDB lineage: Bacteria > Pseudomonadota > Gammaproteobacteria > Steroidobacterales > Steroidobacteraceae > Bog-1198. The sequence goes on along the minus strand of DASXYI010000153.1, from coordinate 68,076 downwards.
AAGAAGTCACTGAAGCCATTGAGATCGGAAAATCGATGGCCGCCCCCCGATTGGCCGAAGCGCTGTTCCCAATCCGGAGGCGGGCGAAATTGCTGGCCCGACCGATAGTCCCGGCCAAGCTGATCGTACGCAGCACGTTTGTCCGCGTCCTTGAGCACTTCGTATGCTTCCTGAACGTTCTTGAACTTCTCTTCCGCGTTCTTTTCCTTGCTGACGTCGGGATGGTACTTGCGAGCCTGCTTGCGATACGCGCGCTTTACCTCTTCCGCGTCGGCGCCGCGAGACACACCGAGAGTTTCGTAGTAATCCTTGAATTGCATGCCTCAAACCTGGCTGTGATCTTTATTGAAACAGGCGCTTAGCCTACGGCGTCCGCCAAACGGACGCATCCGATCTAACCCTGTCCCCTATGAGGGGCGCGCCGCTTGAAATTGAAACGCAATGTCCCGACCATTGGAATGCCGCGTTACCCATATTGCGGCTATTGTTCCGAAAGAAAAGGTTCATGAAGCGCATTTTCCTGTTCATTGTCACGAACTTGGCGGTGCTCCTGCTGCTCGGCTTGGTGATTTTCGTCATCGAACAAGTCTTCGGCGTCCGGTTGGGACAAGGCGGCGCGGGCGGCCTGCTGGTTTTCGCCGCCATCTTCGGGTTTGGCGGCGCGTTGATCTCGCTGGCGCTGTCGAAATGGACCGCCAAGCGCCTGATGGGCGTGCGCGTCATCGCGGCGCCTCAGACCGACTTGGAGGCTTGGCTGCTCGGCACGGTCCAACGGCTGGCGGCGCAAGCCCACATCGCCATGCCCGAAGTAGGTATTTTTGACGCCGAGGAAATGAACGCGTTCGCCACGGGCGCACGACGCAATGCCGCGCTGGTCGCGGTGAGCAGCGGCCTGCTCCGCGGCATGCCGCGGCCGCAGGCGGAAGCGGTATTGGGTCACGAAATCAGCCATGTCGCGAATGGAGACATGGTGACGCTCGCGCTGCTGCAAGGTGTGCTGAACACCTTTGTGATATTTCTCGCGCGAATCATCGGCGGCATCGTCGACAAGGCGATTTTCAAGAACGACCGGGAAGAGTCCGGCATGGGCTTCTTTTTGACGACCATGATTGCACAGATCGTGCTCGGAATTTTCGCGAGCATGATCGTCAGTTGGTACTCGCGGCGACGGGAATTTCGCGCCGATCGTGGCGGCGCTGATCTCGCGGGAACCGGCAATATGATCGGCGCGCTGGAAGTGCTGAAGCGCAGCCATGGCGAACCCATGCCGCCGCAAATGCAGGCCTTCGGCATCAGCACCGGCGATGGCGGGGGCTTCATGCGGCTATTCACGAGCCATCCACCTTTGGATGCCCGCATCGCGGCGCTGCGTTCGCCGCACCATTGAGTCCCCTGTACGCCCGCCAAGGCCGCTGCCTTCCCGCGGCGGTCCGGGAGGCAACCGGCAAGCGCTTCTGACTCCTCGTCGAACGTTTGCCCTTGCGTTAAGATGACCCATGCCTCGCCCGCCTAGCCGCGACACCCTGAACGAACTCAAGGCGGCCGTCGGCAGCGGCTCCTGGTTCGATTCGCAGGAAGATCTGGCTCCCTACATAGTCGATTTTCGGCGCTTGTATCGCGGCGCCACGCCCCTCGTTTTGCTGCCTCGCGATGCCGCTCAAGTTTCAAAAATCCTCGAGATTTGCAATCGCGACGAAGTGGCCGTGGTCCCGCATGGCGGCAACACCGGCTATTGCGGAGCAGCGACGCCGGACGAAAGCGGTTCGCAGATCGTGCTATCCATGCGGCGTTTGAACCGAGTTCGGCGGCTCGACGCGGCCAATTATTCCATGATAATCGAAGCCGGATGCACCCTGGCGGAAGCGCAAACCGCGGCGCGCGACGCGGACCGGTTGTTTCCCCTGAGCCTGGGCTCGGAAGGCACCGCGCAGATCGGCGGCAATCTGTCGACGAACGCCGGCGGGACGGCGGTGCTGCGCTATGGAATGATGCGCGACCTGGTGCTCGGTTTGGAAGTGGTGCTCGCCGACGGACGGGTGATGTCGAGCTTGAAGAGCCTGCGCAAGGACAACACGGGATACGACGTGAAATCGCTGTTCATCGGGGCCGAGGGCACCTTAGGGCTCATCACCGCGGCATCGTTGAAATTGTTTCCGTTGCCTGCGGATACGGCGACGGCGCTCGTGGCTGTCGATTCGCCCCAACATGCGCTCGATCTGCTCAGCATGCTGCGCACCGCCGCAGGCGATCAAGTCGCCACGTTCGAGCTGATGCCGCGACTCGCGGTCGAACTCACGGTGAAGCACGTGGCAGGCGTCGCCAATCCGCTGGCGCAAGGCGCCGCCTGGTACTTGCTCATTGAACTCACCTCGCCCAATCCGCGGCAGAATCTCGCGGCGCTGTTGACCGACGAATTGCAGCGAGCCGCGACGGAGGGCATGGTCGAAGACGCACTGATCGCGACCTCCATCGCGCAATCGCTGTCGATGTGGAAACTGCGTGAATCGGTTCCCGAGGCACAGCGGCATCATGGCGCAAGCCTCAAGCACGACATATCGGTGCCCGTTTCTTCGGTCCCCAAACTCATCGAGGACGGCTCGGCTCTCGTGCGCCGCCTGGCGCCTGAAGGGGACGTCTTGGGATATGGCCACTTGGGAGACGGCAACCTACATTTCAATGTCAGCCTGCGTCCCGGCGCCGACAGCACCGCGTTTTTGCGGCGCGGCGAGCAGCTCGAGCGCGCCATATTCGATCTGGTCGACAGTCTCGGCGGCAGCATCAGCGCCGAACACGGCATCGGGCGGCTGAAGGCGGCGGAATTCGCGAGCCGCGCCGACCCGGTCGAACTGTCCGTGATGCGCGACCTCAAACGCACACTCGACCCGAAGGGCATTTTGAATCCCGGCAAGGTTCTCACATGATCAAGGTGAAGCCGCAGCGCGGGCTCGCTCTGCCCATTGGCACGGCTCGTTTAAGTTTGCGCGACTTTGTGCAATCGGACTTCGACGCCATCTACGCCTATTCGTCGGATCCGCGCGTGACGAAATACCTGTTTTTCGGACCGCGCGACGAAGCAGGTACTGCCGACTACTTGGAAGAGCTGCTTGCCTCGCAGGAGGAAGTCCCGCGAACTCGTTTCGAATTGGCGGTGCAGGAAATCGGATCGGGCCGCGTGATCGGCGCATGCGATTTGTCCTTGATCGAGCGCAATGTGGTCGACTTGGGCTACATGCTTGGGGTGGCCGATTGGGGCAAGGGCTACGCCACGGAGATCGCGCTGGCGCTGGTCGATGCCGCTTTTTTCGATTTGCGCGCCGACCGGATCATCTCGACCGTCGACGTGAACAATCAGGCTTCGATGCGCGTGCTCGAGAAAATCGGGATGCGCTGGGAGGCCGTGTTCCGTAAACATCGGCGCGCGAAGAATCGCTGGTGGGATTGCCACTTGTTCGTGCTGCCGCGCGAAGTCTGGGAGCTCTCGAAAACGCACTAGCGGCTCTTTATGCTCGCGCAGCGAGCAATATCGGACGGGTGCGACGCATGCGTCGCACGGGTGGCCAAGGATGGCCACCCCGGGCTTGCGCGTAGCAGGGACTGCGCAGCGCAATGCGCTTCGACCCCGTAGAGTCGGCGCGAAGCGCCTAGGTAGGCTAGTCCTCCTTCTCGTCCTTTGCCGCCTGTTCACGGGCCCGCCGTTTGGCGCGGTCCAGCACGTCTTTATCGGGCATGCCCGCACTTCGGGTGCTGCGCAGCGTCAGGAGCCCGCCGATGAGCGCTCCGACCACGATGATGATGATGATGATGGCTTTCATGGGCGAACCCGCAGCAACCCTTCCTGCGAGGTACTGGCGACGAGGCGCCCGTCGCGGGCGAATATGCTGCCGCGCGAAAACCCGCGCGCCCCTGAAGCGCTGGGGCTGTCGGTCGAATACAATAGCCAATCATCCACGCGCACGCCGCGATGGAACCACATGGCGTGATCGATGCTGGCCACCACGAGCTTGTGGGCCATAGCCGAAATGCCGTGCGGCATCAGAGCCGTATCGAGCAGATTGAAGTCGGAAACGTACGCCAGCAAACAGCGATGCAATGCTTCGTCGTCCGGCAACTTACCCTCGGCGCGAAACCAGACGTTCCGGTGCGCGGTTACTTTCTCCGGTTTCAGGAAGTTGGGCGGCTGCGTGGGACGGAACTCGAATGGATGCATCCTTTCCAGCACCCGCCGCATGCCGGGCGGCAAATGAGGCAGGATCTCGGCAAAGTAGCTGCTGAGTTCCGGAAGAACTTCGGGAGCCGGTACTGTCGGCATGGTGACCTGATGAGTCAGGCCGTCTTCGTCCGCCTGGAATGACGCCGACATATTGAAGATTTGCGCGCCGTGCTGGATCGCTACGACGCGCCGCGTCGAGAAGTGATTGCCGTCGCGCGCGCGGTCGACCTCGTAAACGATGGGCGAGTTGAAGTCCCCGCGCCGTAAGAAATAGGCATGCAGCGAATGAACCGGGCGATTCTCGACGGTTGCGGTCGCCGCCATCAGCGCCTGACCCAGCACTTGCCCGCCGAACACCTGCGGACTGCCGATATCGCGACTCTCGCCGCGAAACAGATCCAACTCGATTCGCTCGAGCGTCATCACCTTGACGAGATCATCGAGTAGCTGGTTCATCCGGGTTTCAATGCGTGCCGGCTCCGGCCACGCCCAGGCGCTTCTGCATGATGGGGCTCGTGGTGGTGTATTGCAGAAATTGCCGCTTCTCGGGGAACAAGTGATGCTGGATCGCGAACGCCGTGAGCGCCGCCTCATGGAAGCCGCTCAAGATCAGCTTTTTCTTGCCCGGATAGGTGTTGATATCCCCGATCGCGAAGATTCCCGGCACGCTGGTCTGAAATTTTTCGGTGTCGACTTTGAGTGCCTTCTTCTCGAGTTCGAGTCCCCATTCGGCGACGGGGCCCAACTTCGGATGCAAACCGAAGAACGCGAGCACATGGTCGGCGGCCACCTGCAACGTGGTCGTTCCGTCGTTGGTCTGCAGGACGATGCCGGTGAGCTTCGAGGTTCCGCCCACGTGATCGTCGCTGTGGACGGCCACCGCATGCCCCTCGACCAGCTGCATTTTACCGGCCGCGACGAGTTCGCGCATGCGCGCCACGGTCGCGGGTGCCGCTCGAAATTCAGCGCGCCGATGCACCAGCGTCAACGAGCGCGCTTTTTCGCACAGCGCCACGGTCCAATCGAGCGCGGAATCGCCGCCGCCGCAAATCACGAGATCGCGGCCGTAAAAATCAGCGGCGGTCTTCACGCGATAATGCACGCTCTTGCCCTCGAATTGCTCGATGTCGGGCAAGCTCAGGCGCCGCGGCTGAAACGAGCCGACGCCGGCTGCGATCACCACCGCACCGGCGCTGAGGCGAGTGCCCGCGGCGGTTGCGATGAGGATTTTGCCGTCGGGCAGAGGCTTCACTTCCGTGACTTCCTGCCCGAGGTGGAACGTCGCCTTGAAGGGCTTAGCCTGCTCTAGGAGGCGATCGATCAACTCCTGGGCGCCGCAGACGGGCAGCGCGGGTATATCATAAATCGGCTTCTCCGGGTACAGCTCGGTGCACTGCCCGCCGACTACAGGCAGCGAATCGATGATATGCGCATTGATTCCGAGAAGCCCGAGCTCGAATATCTGAAATAGGCCCACGGGGCCCGCGCCGATAATAACCGCTTCCACCGGAGTGGGTTCGGGCGCGGAGGCCGTGGCAGGGGCTGATGTTTCCGACATGGTAGATGCAATTCCTGATTCAGCACAAAACGGTCGCGAATTGTAGCTGAACCCGCCCCCGGCCGCGCCGCCAGCGAAACTAATGCAGAATGTATTGCATATCCAGCGGCACTTTAGGTGTTTTCCGCTGTCCACAGCTTCTGGTGAGATCGGTATTCAGGCTTTCTGCGTAAGCGGATGCCTACAAGGTATGTGTATGTTTTGTCTAAGGATTAGATCTAAGGTTAGGTTATACAATCGGCAGATAAGGAATTTAGAGGAAGCTCCCATGCATGCGCAGGTGAACCCGCTGATAGAATCGCGCCAAGACGCCGCCAACGATGAGGGCGCGCGCGAATCCACTCGTCCGATCAGGGCGCTGAACCGTGGGCTCGAGGTGTTGACGGAGCTGAACCGCTTGGAGCGCGCGGCCATCAACACGTTGGCGAACGCGGTGGGGCTGCCGCGGACGACCACATATCGCATTTTGGAAACGCTCCGGCTCGCCGGCTACGTTGAACGCGACTCATTCGACGACTGTTATCGTCCGACCGTCATGGTCCGCGCCTTGTCGGACGGCTTTGACGATGAAGCCATGGTGGCGCACATTGCCAAGCCTCACCTTGCTTCACTCTGCGAGGCTGTCGTATGGCCGATCGCATTCGCGACGCCCTCCGGTGCCGCGATGGTGATTCGCGAAACCACCGATCGCCAGAGCCCGTTGGCATTGGAACAATATGGTGCGGGAATCCGCGTACCGATGTTGACCTCGGCGGCGGGGCGTGCCTATTTGGCATATTGCACGGCAGCGCAGCGCGAGACGCTGTTGGAATTATTGGCGCGTTCGTCGCTCCCGGAAGACCGGCTCGTTCGCAGCCGCGTCGAGGTCGAGCGCATTCTCAACGAGACGCGGGCACAGGGTTTTGGCATGGCGCAGCGCGCGCGGCGAGTCTCCGAGGAGACCAGCCTCGCCATTCCGGTTCGCTCAAAGGACCGAGTTTTGGCGACGATTTCGGTGCGGTACGCCGCGACTGCCGTCCCGCTGCGCACCGCCGTAGAACAGTTTTTGCCCAAGATGCGCGACGCGGTCGCCAAGATCGAGCGCGAATTCGAATTCGGTACCGCCTAGCGCGGCCTGCGCGCTCGCGCAGGCGCGAGCTGAGGTCGCACTAGAGATTGGGCAGCCGACTCAGGATTTCGTCGGCGATCTCGGAATAGCCCCCGCCGAAATGATGACCACCGGGCAATTCGAGCGCACTTCCGTCATGGCCGGTGAGCTGTTTGCAAGCGGAGTCGGCATCGTGTTCGCCGTACAGGCAAAGATACGGCGAGCCGCTCCAACGCTCGAGTTCCGGCGCAGTCGGAAGACCGCCGCTGGAATCCCCGAGCCAGTTGGTCACGTGAAACTCGAACGCCGCGTTATCACTGATGCCGAGCAGCGTCGTGAGCCCCACCATTTCGCGGGTGGCGGGCGGCAATCGATTGACCATGAAAGGCATGGTGTCGGCGCCCTGCGAATATCCGATCAATAGTGCGTGCGATTTACCCAAGGCGCGAGAGAAGTGGCGCAGCACGCGATCGAGATCCTTCGAGGCGCCCTCGGGAGTGCGCGGCGACCAGAAATATTTCAATGAATCCCAGCCGATGATGGGTATGTCGTGTTTCGCTAGCTGCGCCGACACCCCTTTGTCCAGGCCCACCCAACCGCCGTCCCCGGTCAGGAATACCCCGAACCAATCGCCGCCGCCGCCGCCGGCCGCCGGCACGACGATCAGGGGCAAGTCCGCCACCGGTGCCGGCAGCGCAGGGGCTCTGGCGGCGTCCGGCCGGCGCGCGGTCAACCGGGCGTAGGCCGCCTCATACTGAGGCACCCAGTTCTTCTCGACCGAATAACCGTGACCCACCTTGGGTAGCATCACGATCTCGCCGCCCGGCACGGCCGCCACGAACTTCTGGGTCAGCGGTGCGGAACAGACCTGGTCGCTCTCGCCTTGCAGCGAGATCCAGCGGCCGGGAAGTTGTCGGACGGGCAAAAAATCCACGCCCTTCCGGATCCCCTTCGAATCCAGACGCGGACTCGCTTCGATGCCCGAACCCTTGCACAGCGGTTTTTTCAAATCCAGATCGGGGCAGAAGCCGATGCTCAGCGCGCCTTTGAACAGGCCGTCCGGAGATTCAGCGAGCGCCGCATACGCCAGCGTGGCGCCCGATGAATAGCCTATGAGCGTCGGCTGCACATAGTGCTTGAGCCGCAGCTTCGATTGCAGGTAGTGGCTCAAATTCTCGAAATCGACCGCGGGCGAAACGCATTGCGTGGAGGCCTTCTCGAGCTGTGCAAGGTAATGTCGGATGTCGATGCCCGCCACCACCGCGCCTTTGTCCACGAGTCGCTGCGCCATGGATATGACGCCCAGATTCCAGCCACCGTCGCCGGATACGAACAGGACCACATCCTGGGGATCGCCTCCGCGATGCGCGGGATTGTGCCGGCCGCCATAGACAGTGATCGTTCCGAAGCGGCCGTAGTCGAACACTTCGGTAGCCGCCGCCGGCGCCGCGGCGGTATCGGCGCTGTTCGCAGCCTTGGGCTTCATTGCAGGCAATATGAGGGCCGCGAGCACCGCCGCCAACGCCAAGTTCCGCCTCAACAACGGCTTCTCATCTTTATTTCGTCAACGCCCTGCCGACACCGCCTGAAATGAGCGATGTCACATCCAGGAGCGCGCCGGCCACGCCGAATTTCCCCGACGCGGCAAGATAACGCGGCCGCCAAACGGGCAAGAATTTCTCCTTGTATTTACGCAGACCCTCGAAGTGGTAGAACGCTTCACCATAACGCTGCACCATGCGCCCAAGTTTGTGCCACGTCGGCGCGAGGGCATGCTCTTCCAGTCCCGCGAGCGGCGCCATTCCCAGGTTGAACCACTGATATTGTTGCGCCTTGCCCCACAGCATGCACTCGATCAACATGAAATCGACCGCTCCCTTGGGCGCTGCATCGCTGTAGCGCATCAGATCCACGGAGATCTCCGTTCCCATCCCCGCCCGCCAAATGTTGGCGAAGGCGACGATCGCGCCGGCGCGGCGCACCACGGCGCAGTCGAAACTCGACAGGTACCGTTCCTCGAAATATCCCATCGAAAAGCGCTTCTCGCCGGCCTGCTTTTCCGCGAGCCACGAATTCGAGACGGCCCGCAACTCGGGGATGATCGCCGGCACGTCGCGGCGCGGCACGACATCGAACTCCGCACCGTCGCGGCCGGCACGCCGATGGGATTGCCGCAGGTCGGCGCGGTCGGCCCCCTCCAGAGAGAAAGCGGCTAACGGAATTCGGGCCTCTTCACCGAGCTTGGTCAGGGTCAATCCCAAATCGATGTACAGCGACAAATTGTCGGGCGCCACTTGGTAGAAGACTGGTAAGACCGCCATACCGTCGCAAAGTTCGAGAAAGTCCCACGCCAGGGGTTCGCACAGCGCCGCGGGCCCGACGGGATCTCCCATGCACACCCAACTGCTGCCCGACGCTTGATACATGATGAACGCCGTACGATCAGCGTTGAACATCAAGTGCTTGTCGCCGAGGAGCGCCAAATTCGCGTTGGTGTCGTGACCGTTCGCGATCAATGCCTGCGCTTGCTGCAGATCTTCCGGGGCGGGATTGGAGATCGGCGGTTTCGAAGGCCGCAGCAATCGCCATAATCCGTAGGCCGCGGCAATCATGGCGGCCAGCAACAAGGCACGCAGACTTCGCGGCGCCGACGCTTCGAACGCGAATTGCCACCACAAATCCTTCTCGTAGGGAACGTGCCGATACGCGAACAGCACCAGCCAAACCGCGGTCCCGAGGACCAACAGCACCGCAATGATCCAGGGGCCCGAGAAACGCTGTTCAATGAGCGATGCACGGCGGCGAAAGCGCGTGCGCGCCGACACCAGGACGACGACTATGACGCCCAAAACGGTGGCTTCTTCATAGTCGAAGCCCTTGAGGAGCGATAGTAAAATGCCGGCGCACAGCAGCCATACGGTCAGCCACCACGCGGCATCCAGGCGGCGGTACAGCCCGTTGGCCAGCACCATCAAACCGATGCCGACCGCGCTGCCGAGCAAGTGCGACAACTCGAGGACGGGCAGCGGTACGAAATGCCGCATCCATATCAATCGATCGCTGATCGCAGGCATTGCGCCGGAAAACAGCAACACGGCGCCCGCACCGAATACGGCCACGCCGGTGGCCTGCGGCGTCACAGCGCTGAGCCAGGTCCGTCCCAGCCGCGCCATTCGCACCATCGGTCCGCGATGAACCCAAATCTCGTGCGTCCCCAGCAGTGCCAGGGCCACCCCGAACGGGCCGAAATAGTAAATGATGCGATAGGCGAGCAGCGCGCCCAGTAATTGATCCGGCGGTACCGACCGAAATATCAGCAGCAGCACCGACTCGAACACGCCCACACCGCCCGGAACGTTGCTGATGATGCCGGCGGTAATGGCGATGAGATACAGGCCCGCGAATTCTGCGAACCCGATTGCCGCCTGCTGCGGCAGCAGCACGTAAAGGACGCCGGCCGCGCACAACAGATCAGCGCTGGCAACGGCAATCTGGGCCAACGCAACCCGCCCCTTGGGTATCGGGATCACGATCTTGCCGTAGCGCAAAGACTTGTGCCGGGAAAAGGCCAGCCACAGATACGATCCCACCCCGCCAAGCAGCACACAGCCCGCCAGCACCACCACCGTTGGGTGGACGTGCAGGACCGAGCCCGACATGCCGGCCTGGGATAGCAGGGACAGTCCGAGAAGCACCGCCGCGCCCAGCACGAAGGTCAGTGTGCCGAAGGCGATTACCGTCCCGATTTGCTTCGCCGTCAGGCCCAATGGCGAGTAAGCGCGATAGCGAACGGCGCCGCCGCTCAAGGTATTGAGCCCGACGTTGTGGCCGATGGCGTAGCCCATGAACGAGATCAGTGCGAGCCGCGGATAGGGCACTCGCACGCCGGCGAAGCTCAACCCCAGGGCGTCGTACAAGGTCAGGCACCCGTAACCGGCGCAGGTGAGCGCCACAGCGGCCAAAAAACGCGAGGTCGGGATGGCGTTGACGTGGGCGAGAATGTCCTGCCAGCGGTATTGGGCCAGCACGTGATGCAGCCAGAACAGCGCCAGCCCAAAGAGGGCGACGCCGAGCAGCGTGGTCCATGCGGGGACCCTTGTGTGGGGAACTGTCAAGCTGCCTATCGTATCAGGGCATCCCCGAGACGGTGCAGCTAGGAGCCTGTCCGGCTCCTAGGGTACTATCCCAAGGATTCTCGGCTTTTCTCCAAAGGTGACCCACGTATGAGTTCCGCCAACGATGGCCGACAGGCAGCCATGGATGCGACGCAGATTTATCGCGAAGAAACGTTCACCGATCGACGGTTAGGCACCATACGCCGCTTGACGCCGGTGACCGCGGAAGGGGCACCCGACGGGGCGCGCCCCGTTATCTTCGTCGGACAAGCACAGGTCATGACCCCGATGGGTGCTGTTCCCATCAGCTTTGAACTGGATTCTCCGACCTTGGATGGCGCGATCGCAAAATTCGGCGACGCCGCCGAACAGGCGGTGCAACAGACCATGCGCGAACTTCAGGAAATGCGCCGCGAGCAGGCGTCCTCCTTGGTCATACCCGATGGCGCCGGCGGTGTGCCTAATCCCAGCGATCTCCTGGGCCGCGGCCGCCCGCGCCGTTAGGCCTCTCTCGGTTTGGCTAGCGCCGCCGATTCAAGCTCCTCCCAACGCGAGAAGGCGTCCTCGAGTTCTTTCTCCACCGCTTGCAGCCGTTGTAATGCGGCGGCAGCGTCGGCCGGGCTGCGGCGGAAAAGTTCCGGATCGCCGATGCTGCGCGCGAGTTCCGCCTGCTCGGTCTCGAGACGCTGAATGGTCTTGGGCATTGCGTCGAGTTCGCGCTGGTCTTTGTAGGAGAGCTTGCGGGGCTTGAGGATGGGCGGGGGTACTACCGCCGGCGCGGCCCGTGCGGCCGGCGGCGTTCTAGCGGTTACGGCGCTCAGCCTGCGTTGCCGCAACCAATCGGTGTACCCGCCCACATATTCGTTGACGCGGCCCGCACCCTCGAAGACCAGCGTGCTGGTCACGACATTGTCGAGAAAGGCGCGATCGTGGCTGACGAGCAGCAAGGTACCGGCATACTCCGCCACCATCTCTTCGAGCAGATCGAGCGTTTCCGCGTCGAGATCATTGGTGGGTTCGTCCATCACCAGTAGATTGCTGGGCTTCGCGAACAGCCGTGCCAGCAATAGGCGATTGCGCTCGCCCCCCGACAACATGCTGACGGGCGCATGCAAACGCTCGGGTGGAAAGAGAAAGTCGCGCAGATAGCTCGAGACATGCCGCGCGTTTCCATCGATCGTGATGGTCTCGCCGCTGCCGCCGGTGACATTGTCCATGATGGATTTCGACGGATCCAGCTGGTCGCGCTGCTGGTCGAAGTAGGCCGGCGCCAGCGACGTGCCGCGGCTGATCGTTCCTTCGGTCGGTGCAAGTTCACCCACCAATAGCTTGATGAGGGTCGTCTTACCGCAGCCGTTGGGTCCGATGATGCCGATGCGGTCGCCGCGCATGATGCGCGCGGAAAAATCCGCGATGAGGGGTGCGGTTCCGAACACCTTGGTCACATTGACCGCGTCAAAAACCAATTTGCCGGAGGGCCCCGCTTCCTGCACGCGTATATCGACCTGGCCGATGCGCTCGCGCCGCTCCCTGCGTTGTATGCGCAATTGTTCCAATGCGCGCACCCGGCCTTCGTTACGCGTGCGGCGGGCCTGTACGCCTTTGCGGATCCATACTTCTTCCTGTGCGAGTTTCTTGTCGAACAGTGCCGCATGCTTTGCCTCGACCTCCAACGCGGCGCGCTTTTGCAGCACATAGTCATCGTAATTGCCGGGCCATGCGCGTAGCTGCCCGCGGTCCAGTTCCACGATGCGCGTCGCCAAACGGCGCACGAAGGCGCGATCGTGACTGATGAACAGCAACGCGCCGTCGAAATCGATCATCATGTCTTCCAGCCACGTGATGGCCTCGATGTCCAGGTGATTGGTAGGCTCATCGAGCAGCAGCAGGTCGGGTTCGGACACCAACGCCCGGCCCAGCATCACGCGCCGCCGCCAACCCCCCGACAACGCGCTCATCGGCGCGTCGCGATCGAGCTCCAGCCGCGATATCACTTGATCGACTTGCAGCGCGGCCTGCCAATCGCCCTCGCTCCCAGCGGCGTCGACGCCGCTCATGATCACATCGAGGACGGATTGATCGCTGGCGGGAGAGACTTCCTGCGCGAGGCTGGCTACCTTGACACCGGGTCTCACCCATACCTCGCCGCTGTCCGGAACGATATTGCGGGTAATCAAGTGCAGCAGCGAGGACTTACCCTCGCCGTTGCGGCCGAGCAAGCAGACGCGTTCGCCCTTGCGGATTTGCAGGGCGACATTGTCCAACAGCGGCTTGAGGCCGAAGCTCAAGGATGCCTTGTCGAGGCGTACGGTGGGCATGAGGCCGCGTATAGTACGCGAATGGAGTGTGCTATCGGCGCTACATGTCTCAGGTTTCCTGTTGCGTCGCGATAGCGGGTACGGTATCGCACACATTGCACCGGCGGCAGGTCGGCCTCGATACAATAGGCTCGATACAGTACGAGGAGGATTCGATCGCGAATTCCGGACATCATGTTAATCGGGTTCAAGCTGCAGAATTTTCGGTCTTTTTTAACCGAACAAACGTTTAGCTATTCGACCTCATCCGACCGCACGCACGAGTCGACGCACCTGATTCGAACCGGCATGAAATCGGTACCCAGGATCTCCAGAGCCGCGATCGTGTTCGGGCCCAATGCCAGCGGCAAGACCAATCTGCTCGTCGCGTTGGCCACGTTTCGCGACCTCATACTTCATTCCACGGCTTACTCCGATGCGCAATTCGGCGAACGGCACACGCCGTTCCGCTTCGGTCCGGCCAAGTCTCGAGCGACGGAATTCGAGCTCGACCTGCTGCTCGACCATGTGCGCTATCGTTATGCCATGTCGTACGACTCGCAGCGAATCCGCTCGGAACGGCTTCTCGTCTATCGCACCGGCAAGGCGCAGCGGTGGTTCGATCGCCGCTTCGATGAGGCAACTCAGCGAGATGAATGGGCGCTGTTTTCGCCCAACTTCAAAGGTCCGCGCGAGATGTGGCGCAAGGCAACCCGCCCCAGGGCGTTGTTTTTGACCACGGCCGCGCAGCTCAACTCCAAACAGCTGGCGCCGCTGCTGCATTGGATGGAACACTCTCTGGAAATCATTTTTCCGGGGGATATGGCCGATCTCAGCCGGGCTGCGGCCCGAATACAGGATGTGAATTTCAAGCTGCGGCTGCTGCGATTGCTGCGTGCCGTTGACATTCAAGTGGACGATGTGCGCGTCGCCGAACGAGGCCCGCCGGTCGATCACGGCGCCGCGCGCGCAGCGGCGGGGCATTTCAAGTCTGGCGCCGCCCGGCCGTTGATCCAGTTCTTGTACGACCGCGAGGGGGGGCTGCCCATCTGGTTGGACTCGGCCTTCGAAGCCGCGGGAACGCGTCGCCTCGTCAATCTGTTCGGACCCTTGCTGGAAGCGATCGAGCACGGCAAGCTGCTGCTCATCGATGAGTTCGACACGAGCTTGCATCCCTTGGTGGCGCGTTTCTTGATCCAGCTCATCAATGATCCGGCGGTATCCACTCGCGGCGCGCAGTTATTGCTGACCAGCCACAACACGACGCTCATGGATCTGGAGATCCTGCGGCGCGACGAGATATGGCTGGTGCAGCTGAATGGCGAACACGCCGGCAGCCTTGCGCCGCTGCTGCGATCGAGCCCGCGCAAACACGAGCTGATCGCCAAGAACTATCTACGGGGCCGCTATGGAGCCGTGCCGCTCATCCGGTCCGCCGCGAGCGATGCGCGATCTTAGAAATTCAAGCCCAGCCCCAGGTCGAAGCGATTGAAATCGCTGTTGAGCCGGAACCACTGGTAGTCGGCCTTCAACACCACGTGCGGCGTCGCGTATAAATTCGCGCCGACCGTCCAGACTCGATCGTGATTCCGCGGCCAGTAGCCATAGTCGCCGGGCGTCGCTGAGACCGGCAATAGACCTGCGGGAATCACAGGACCAGTCGTGCCGGCATATCTCGAACCCATGTTGTAGTACTCCCATCGCACGAAGGGTGCCAGGCGGTAGTCGCCCTGCTCCCATAGCCCATAGGCGGCCTGCGCGAAGTAGCCATAGAATTCCGATGGAATCGGATTCGGCGAACCCGGATTCGATGCGTTCGCTCCCGCCAGGTTGCTGATCGAGCCGTGTGCGTAGAGCGCCGACAGATCAAACTTGGCCGGTGTCCAACGGGCGTGCGCTTCCCACAAGGTCACGCGATTGTCGCCCAGTATCGGCGCATTCGGCGGCGCCGGCACTTTCACCGCCTTACCGGTACTGATGGCGGCGCCGAGCGTGAGCCCCGGCAGGCCGAAGTAACCGAGGGCCGCGTACTGACTCAAGTCATGGGCGTTGGCGAGCGCCAATTCCTGATGCGTCGACTGCAGCGGCGCGGAACCGTTATTCTCGAGATCGAGCGCCGTCGTGTACTGCGGAAACTCAGGGGCAAAGTCCCATTTCGACAGATCGAAACCCGTGGTGATCCCCGCGTTCCAGCTGATGCCGATTGGGGTGTCGCCGTGTACATTGAATCCGCCCTCGCGCCAAGTACTGGGGATGATGAGCGTCTCGACGAAGTTTCTCTGCACGCCGTAGAAATTCGTCGGCTCGTGGTGCTCGTTCAACAAGCCGAACGGCATGAGGAAGAGACCCGCGCGAACCGTCACCGCATCGCTCAATTGACGGTCGACATAGAACTGCTCGACTTCGAACTCACCCACGTCGCTCGCCGAGGAGACTGCATGTTCGACTTCGAACTCCGAATTGAACTCGGTTTTCGCGTCGAACGAATAGCCGATGCCAAAAACCGCGCGCGCGAGGTCAGCTTGCGCCTTGCTCGGCTCGCGCGAGGGCCGCGTGTAATACAGTTCGCCGTATCCCCACAGCCGCACGTTGGAAAACGGCGATGTCCCGCTCGGCGCAGCGCTCGCCGACGCGGACATGGGCGCTGCAGCCCCCGGGGGCGCGGACTGCGTCGGAACCGGGGCCTGCCCAGGGACAGCGGGCGGCACGGGTGTAGCCGCGGTCTGCCTCTCGGCCACGCTCACGCGTTGTTCGTCCTGCTGCAGTTTCTGCAGCAACGCCTGATTCTGCTCGGCGAGCTGCCTGAGTTGCGCTTGCACGGCTTGCAGCTGCTGCGCCAGCGCATCGATTTGCTGCTGTTCCGTGCCGGCTTTGGAGGCCGGCTCGGCCGCCGTCACGGTGCCCGCGGCGAACAGCGCCGACATCAACCATAGGGCCGCCCGTGTCGAGTGCTGAGTCGTCGAATGATGCGTCATTGTGTTTCCTTATTTCGAAGCAGGCGAGTGTCGTTGCGGCGGTCCACACAGGCGCCGCGACGAAAGAGACTCTATTTCTTGAATTCATCCGCCAGTTTTCCCGTACGAGCCGAGACCTGCCGGCCGTACTCCAATGCGAAAACGAATGCTATCGAGAATGATTCGCATTTGCAAGTAAGGACCGGCGATGGCGGGGACTGACGAAATGCCACCAATTTGCAATGATGGGTGTTTACCCTGTTGCCCGACGGAATGACGTGAACCCGCAACTACGCAGACTTCTCTTTATTGGAATCGCCGCCGCCGGCACGGCCGCCGTGAGCGCCGTCCCCACCGCGGCATGGGCGCTCGACCAACAGCCTCACGGTAGGCAGTATTCCGGCTCATCCACCGATACGCCGGAGGTCGGCACCGGCCGCGACGCCCTTCGGCAAATCGTGCAAGACCGATGCGTCGTGAACTGGTCGCAGCATCATGACCCTGCGCCCTGCGAGCGCGTATATCTCGCGGATTCGAAAACCAACCATTCCGGGTACGCGGTGCTTGCCGATCGCAAAGGCGGCGCGCACTACCTGTTGATTCCGACCCAGACGATGGCGGGCATCGAAAGCGGTGAATTACTCGATCCCGAGGCGCCCAATTATTTCGCGGAGGCCTGGCATGCGCGCGATTTGATCACCCAGTACGTCGGCCATCCTGTGGCCAGAAGCGCCATAGGACTTGCCGTGAACACCGCGCACTCCCGCTCCCAAGATCAGTTCCACATTCACATCGAATGCCTGCGGCAAGATGTCTTCGACTCCTTGCACACGGCAGCCGAGCGCGTCACGGACATCTGGTCCCCGGTGAGCGTTGCCGGATCGACGTACCAAGCACTGCGCATCATGGGCGATGGCCTGGATGGCTCGAATCCGTTCGAGCTGCTCGCAAACCTGAGTCCCGCGCGCCATCACATGGGCGACTACACCTTGGTGGCCGCCGGCATGCAATTTAGGGGGGGTCCCGGCTTCATCGTGCTGACGGGCACCGGACCCACCGGTGAGCTGCTGCTGGATTCGAGTTGCGCGGTGGCGGGTGCCGGCGGATGAACGAACCTGGGTGGTTGGTGACGGGGCGCGAACTCCGGGCCATCGCACAAATCGGCTTGACGTTTTGCCGCGATCCTTTCGATCGTCAGCGATTCGAACGCATCCGCGAATTGGCCGCATCAATGATCGCTCACGGCTCGGGCGAAGACGAAACCAAAGTCCTCGAACTTTTCCGGCACGATGCGGGCTACGCAACCCCTAAAGTCGACGTCCGCGGGGCAGCCTTTCGCGATGGACGAGTGCTCATGGTGCGGGAAGTGAGCGACGGCGGCTGGACTCTTCCCGGAGGTTGGGCCGACGTGAACCAAACGGCCGCCGAGTGCGTGGTCCGGGAAATCGCCGAAGAGTCGGGATTTCAAACTCGCGCCGTAAAACTCGCCGCCGTTCACGATTACCGCAAACGTCACTCGCCCCGCCACATCGACTCGATCTACAAGATGTTCTTCATCTGCGAGTTGAGGGGCGGAAGCGCCCGCAGCAGCGACGAAACCAGCGAGGTTGCGTTTTTCCCGCGGCACGAAGTGCCGCAGCTGTCGCTCGGACGCACGACGGCGCAGCAGATCGAACTCATGTTTTTGCACGCGGAACATCCCGAACTACCCACCGAATTCGACTGAGCAACGGCGCTGATTCAAGCGTCGTCTGGCAAGGGCGCGTTCGGCAACTCCACGCTAACGCAGAGCCCGCCGCCGTCGCGATTGGCGAGATGAATTCGCCCGCCATGCGCCTCGGCAATTTCACGCGCGAGTGCGAGGCCAAGCCCGGTTCCGCTCCGCTTGGTCGAATAAAACGGCAGTAAGGCCTGCGCAAGCACCGCCTGGCTCATTCCCGAGCCGCGATCGCGCACCTCGATGCGCTGCTGGTCGCCGGCGCAAGCCAACTCGAGCTCCACGGCATCGCCGGCCCCCCCGGCCTCGTGAGCATTCTTCAGCAAATTAATCAGAACCTGTTCCACTTGAACGCGATCGAAACAGCCCGGCGACGGCGGGAGCTTGCCGACCAGCTTGAATTGCACCTGGCGAGCCAGATCGGAAACGAAGCTCTGCCACACGATTCGCTCGGGCCGCGGCGCCGGTAGTTTGGCGAATGCCGCGTAGCTGCCGACAAAATGATGCAGGTGTTCGGCGCGCTCGGCAATTGCTCGAAACACGGCCGGCAGCGCCGCGTAGTCTTCGCGGCGCGCGATCTCGGCGCCCGAATGGGCCAGCGATGACAGCGGTCCCAAAGAATTATTGAGCTCATGGCTCAACACCCGGATCAGTTTTTTCCAGGTTGAAACCTCTTGCCGCGATAGCTCACGCGTCAGGCGTTTCAACAAATACAGGCGATAGGGACGGCTTTGCAGCACGAACGAACGCTGCGACAGATGAAACGTTTCCTCGACGCCTTCGATCTCGGCGGAAAATAGACTGTCGCCCTGTTGGGTGGCGGCGGCCCGAAGGGCCGGCGGCGCGCGCTGCAGGACCTCGCTGAACTGCAGGCCATTCAAGCTTCGGCCTTCGCTCAAGACGTGGCGCGAGGCGATGTTGGCGTAGGCTATGCGTTCGTGGCCGTCAACCAACACCAGCGCCACCGGCGAATTCTGCATCACGGTATCCAACAGCAACTCTCGCTGCACCAGGTGTGCGCGCTGCGTGCGAAGCGCGGCCGCTAGCTCGTTGTGAGTCGCCATCAACTCACCCAACTCGTCGTCGCGCTCCACCACCAGGGACTGGCTGAAATTGCCCTCACGATAGCTTGCCACCGTGCCCGACAGCGCGCGCAGCACCTGTTGAATCGGGCGCAGCACCCTCGCAGACAGCCAGAAAGCCGGTACGAGAGCAATGCCGACGACGAGCAGCCAAATCCCAAGGCTGCCGAGCGCGCTGCCCAGCACGCGGGGAAGCCACACACTCAGCGCCGCGGACAGCGCAACCACGCCCAGCAACAAAATGCCGAGCCTGAACCTAAGGCTGGCCTTCAGCCGGCGGCGCGCCATTAGCGCATCAGGGGCCGCTGGGCGGGCGCATGTTGAAACGCTCCATACGGCGGTACAAGGCTTGACGGGAGAGTCCCAGGCTTTGCGCGGCACGGCTGACATTGCCCCCGGCTTCGCGCAGGCTCGACTCGATGGTCTCGCGGCTGATGGCTGCCTCCGCACCGCTGCGCGGAACATCGCCATCCGCCGCAGAGCGATGCGCGGGTAGATTCAGGTCCGCCGCAGCGACAATCCCGTCTCTCGCCATGAGCTTCGCGCGCTCGATCGAGTTGCGTAGTTCGCGCACATTGCCATGCCAGTCGTGAGCCAGCAATGCCGCCGCCGCCGCCTCGTTCAACTGCAGCTCCTGGCCGAGAAAGTGCCGAGCCAGCGGCAATATATCGGCACGCCGTTCCGTCAACGGGGGCAGTGCGATTTCGATGACGTTCAGGCGGTAGTACAGGTCCTCACGAAAGCTGCCGGCGCGAATCAGCGCGGGAAGGTCCGCATTGGTGGCGCTCAAGATGCGAACTTGCGAACTGCGGGTGCGGCTTGATCCCAACATTTCGAATTGTCCCGTCTCCAGGACTCTCAATAGCTTGACCTGGCCGGCCAGCGGCAGGTTGCCGATTTCGTCCAAGAAGAGCGTACCGCCATTGGCCAGTTCAAAGCGCCCTGCGCGCGCCCGCACCGCCCCGGTATAGGCGCCCGCTTCGGCGCCGAACAGTTCGGCCTCGATCAGTTCCGGCGGGATGGCACCGCAGTTCACTGCCACGAAGGGACCGCCGCGGACCGCGGAATTTGCATGCACGATCTGCGCGATTCGCTCCTTGCCGGCGCCGTTGGGTCCCGTGATGAGCACGGGGACTTGGGCGCGCGCGACCCGGCAGGCGAGTTCGACGGCCCGTTCCATCACATCGGAAGCGAACACGATGTTGCATAAATCGTATTGTTCGGACAGGCGCTCGCGCCGCCTGAAGGCCTCGTCCCGCAAGCGCTCGCGTTCGCGGGTCGTTTCCGCCAATTCGAGCAGATTTTCGACGACCGCCAACAGTTTGTCGTTGTCCCAGGGTTTGCTCAGGTAGTCGGCGGCACCCGCTTTGACCAGTTGCACCGCGGCTTCCAGATGCGTCCACGCCGTGAGCAGGATAACCGGCAGATCGGCCCGCTTGGCGCGCAGCGCACGAAACAAGGCGACGCCTTCGTCGCCCGAGGTGGTGTCGGCGCTGAAATTCATGTCGGCGATGACCAGATCGATACGCTGCCTCGAGAGCATGGCAACACCTTGCTCGGGCGTCGCTGCGGCTACTGTACGAATGTCATGCAGGCCGAATAACAGCTCCAAGGCCTGCGCTACCGCCGGATTGTCGTCGATGACGAGTACTGTTCGCATGGCCTGATGTTAGCGGCTGCCGGGTAACTTCACACGCATATGCCGCGCGCTACACGCTGCGGGTTGCCAATGCCGGAGGCACGGATGCCGCGCGCAGCGCAGGCCACAGTACCGCGAGCTGGCCCAGCAGCAACACCACCACCGCGCCCGCGAGGGCATAACTCAGGTGCAATCGTGCCATCTCGAAGCTATTTACCATCCACAGGTTCAAGGCGATCGCAAGCGCGACCCCAAGCATCGCGCTCGCCGCGGCAATGAACAGATTTTCGGTCTGGAAGTAGCGCATGATGGTGCTTCGCGTGGCGCCCAGTGCTCGGCGGATGCCGATCTGCCGCCGCCGCTGCGTCACCCAGTAGCTCGTTAGCCCGACGATGCCGAACGCCGTCACCGCCAACAAGGCGGCGCAGACGACGCCCAAAATGACGGCGAGACCGCGATCATCGCGATAGGCCTCGGCGCGCGCTTCGGTCATGGTCCGTACCTTCTCCAACACGCGCGCGCGATTGACCTCGAACAGCTTCTTTTGCGCCGCTTGCATGACCGCCGCGAGTTGTCCCGGCTTGGCGCGCACCACGTAGTGGGAATACTGGGTCGTGTATCGAAACGGCTCGATGATTGAATTGTAGAAGAATGTGCTGCCCCAGCCGGACATCCCCGTCCACGGCACATGCAGTGTGTCGACGATGCCCACGATGGGAGTTCTGTGCTGTGTCGACTCGACATAAATAGACTCGCCGAGAGCGGACTTGCCGGGAAACAGCTTGTCGGCCAATTGACGGGTAATGATGACCGCGTTCGGCGGCGTCATGTCATGGGCCCCCTTCTCGAGGACGTCGGCCGGCGTGAAATTGCGCCCGGCAATCAGTTTGAGGCCCAGGGTTTCAAGCCCGTGTTCGTCGGCAAAATACACGGCGCAGAGCGTGCTGGACTCCGCCTCATCGGGCTTGAGCTTGCACCCCTGCGTCGAACCGCCATCGGACAGCGGATAGGAATTGGTGGTGTAAGCGTCCACGACTCCCGGAAGCGAGCGCAGTGCTGCCATGTCGGCCGACTGCCGCGCCGCCAGATCCGGCGGATCGCCCACCCACCCGTTGGACATCGCGAACAGCTGCGTCTCTTCCATACCGCTGGGGCGCTGGCTCGCCGCCACACGCTGCTGAATGATGAACAAGCCGTTGCACAGGATCGCAAGCGTGATGGCCATTTGCACGGTGATCAGAATGGCGCCCACTTTGTTGCGCCGCATGGCCGAGAGAATGGGACGAAGTTCCATGGTGGTTCCTTTACTGAGCTTTGAGTTGCCAAGCCGGCTGAACGTGTACGGCGCGCCACGTCGGATACAAGCCCGCGATGATGGTGGCAATCACCCCGAGCGCTACCGCGAGGCTGACGTCCATCACATTGAGGTGTGTCAACCGGCTGATTTCGTCGGATAGCAGCGAGCGCAGGCCGACCAGACCGAGCGCCGTCAATGCCAGCCCCAGCAGACCGCCGGCAAGCCCGACGACCCCGGCCTCGATGAGGCATTGAGCGAACACTGCCCTTCTATTGGCGCCGAGCGCCCGCCGCACGCTGATATCGCCGCTGCGCCCCATGATTTTGGCCAGCATCAGTCCCATCGCGTTGAGAAGACAAACAAAGAGGAAACTGAACGATACCAAAACCAGGATTCGCACCTCATTCATGACCGCGTGCTGATTCACCAGCCATTCCCGCACGTCGCGCAGCCGGGTGTGCGCCGGCCAATTGAAGCGGCCGGAATGCTGCTGCTCGGCGGCATAGTTGTTGAGAAAGGTGCGATAGCGCGCCGCGTCGGCGGCCGTCGGCAGTTCAGCCCAGAACTGCATCCAGATGCATTCGGATTCAATGCGGCCCTCCCAGCCTGGCTTGCCGTGGCCGGAGCAATTGACGTTGCCCCATGACTCCAGGTGGGCATCGATGGCGCGGGTGAACGGCAGGAAGATCTGCTCGCTCTTGCCATATCTAGCATTGTTCAAATCATAGAATTTCGGAATCGGCTCCCACTTGTCCACGACTCCGACCACCCGATAGTCATGATTGTCCAGGTTCAGAACCTTGCCCACACTGTTGACGCCGCCAAACACCTTGTCGTTGAGCTCGCGCGTGATGACCACGACGTCCGCGTGTGCCGCATCGTCAGCCCCGCTCCACGGCGCGCCGTAATGAAACGGCACATCGAACATCGGAAAGAAATCCGCGTAGGCGGCCCGCGCTTCGACCTGGAACGGCTGCAGCTGCGGATTCGCCGGCGTGAGCGCGAAGCCCGTGGCATACATCGCCGATTGCCGCCGCGCCGGGCGAGCATTCATGAGATTCACGGCATCGATGTAGCTGATCTGGCTCTGCAATCTCTCGTTATCGCCCGGCACCACGTGCTGCTGCGTCGGTCCCCAATTGTCGATCTGCGGCGTGAACAGCTGCGTGGATTTCTGCGGGATCGGATCGCCGGACATGGCGCGAAACACGGTCAATGTGGTCATCGATGCGCCGATGCCGACCCCGATGGCGGCAATCATCAGCACCGTCAGCACCACATTGCGCTTGAGGCTCCTGAGCGCCAGACCAAGGTAATAGGCGAACATGAATTTCTCCTACAGCTGTGCGTGGGCGCCCACGACCAAGCGCGGCGAGGCCATCAAATCGACTACCTGGCCGTCGACGATGTGCACTTCGCGCTGGGCGCGGATCGCGAGTTCCGGGTCATGGGTCACCATGACGATGGTCGCGCCGTCGCGATGCAGCTCTTCGAGAAGCTCCATCACGCCGCGCGCCATCTGAGTATCCAGATTTCCCGTCGGTTCGTCGGCGAGCAGCAGCCGCGGCGTGCCCGCCAGCGCCCGCGCAATCGCGACGCGCTGCTGTTGTCCGCCCGACAGTTCCGACGGATAGTGCCGCGCGCGGGCGGAAAGACCGACACGCTCCAACGACTGCTGAATGCGGCGCCGCCGTTCGGGCCCGTTGAGCCCGCGGTAACGCAACGGCACGTCGACGTTGTCCGCGACGTTCAGGTCCGGAATGAGATTGAATGCCTGGAAGATGAAGCCGATCTTCTCGTTGCGCAGCCGCGAGCGTTGATTGTCGCTGAGGCCCCGTACATTGGCGCCATCGATCTGGTAGTCGCCGCCGCTGAACTCCTCGAGCAGCCCGGCGATGGTCAAGAACGTGGTCTTTCCGGACCCCGAGGGACCGGTGACCGCGACGAACTCGCCCTCGCGGACATGAATGGAAAAGTCCCGCAACGCATAGGTCTCGACGACTTCGGTGCGGTAGGCCTTCGATAGATTGGTCATCTTGAGCATGGTTGTTTCCCGTATCGATGAATGAGACATTTTCAATGTGTCAGGATGGCGCGCGCGGCGTTATTGAACGCATCGGTGCCGCCGATGACGATGCGATCACCCTCGCCAAGACCCTCGAGAATCTCGACCTTGGCGATGCTGGCGGCGCCGAGACTGACCGGATGCCGCTCCGCCACGTTGTCGTGAACGACGTAGGCAAATCCCCCGCCTTCTTGATCCATGAAGCTGCCGCGATCGACCATCAGGACGTTGTCGCGCCGATCGATCAATATCCTCACCCCGAGCCGCTGGCTCTGGCGCAAGCCCGCCGGCTTGTCGTCGCCGAACCGCAGCCGCGTCGTGATCTGCCCGTTGACGACTTCGGGTGCAACGCCGCTCACCGTGCCCTGCCAATGCCTGCCGCCGCCTTCCAGATCCGCCTTCATGCCCGGACGAAGATCCCGGGCCATGCTCTCCGCAATCTTGATCTCAACCTCGAGGGCCGACAGATCGACGACCGTCAGGAGCGCCGTATCTTTCGCAACGCTGGCACGGTCGGAAATCTGCACCTGGCCGATCTGACCCTCGACGGGGGACCGGACGCTCAAGGATTCCACTTGGCGCTCGAGGTCGGTCACCATGAACTGCTGCCGATCCAGGAGCGCCTTCTTGCTGTCGACATCGAACCGATTGAGCGTGGGCTGAGACTCGTAGGCCATTTTAGCCTGCGCGAAAGCGAACTTCGCTTTTTCCAAGGAGTCCTCGGCCTTGAGCGTCTGCAGTTCCGAATAGGCGCCGAGTTCGTAGGCCTTGCGGCTGCGATCCAGCTCGCGTTGCGCGGTCTTCTGATCGACCTGCGCCTGATCATATGCGTCGCGCAGCTGCAGGAGCCGATGCTCCGCATCCAGACGGGCGCGGCGCCAATCGATGTTCAGCCCCTGCAAGGTCGCGTCCTCCTGCGAGAGTCTTGCCGTCAAATCGGGACTATCGATGCTCGCCAGTTCCTGACCCCTGGTCACGGCATCGCCGGCGTGCACTTTGAGCGTCACCGTCCCCGCCACATTGGCGTACAGAGTAGGACTCACGGCAGCGACCACCTGGCCGTCGGCCGCCACATCGCGCACGAAGCTGCCTCTCTCGACGGTCGCGATCGATAGCCGCTCGCGGCTCACCGATGCGCCGGCGCCGGAATATTTCACCAGATAGAGCACCAGCACGCACAGCGCCGCCGCGGCGACGGCCGACACGATGGCCAACGTGCGATGGCGCCTCCACGGAGCCGGCCGTTCGATCACGCGGTCCTGTCCGGCCGTGTCGCGCAGCATGACGGGTTCCTTCGGTAGCAGATGCATGGCTAGCCGCCTTCAACCAGCAGGTCGTCGATCGCGATCAGATCGCGTTCGGTTAGACGGCCGGCCTCGAGTTTCAGCCCCAGTACATTGGTCAGATAGTCGTACCGAGCTTGGTTATACGCGCGAATCGCGACGTAGTAGTTGTTCTGTGCGTTCAGCAAGTCGAATTCCTTGCCGGTGCCGAACTCCACGCTGCGCCGGCTGGCCTCCACCGCATCGCGCCCGGAAGCCACGGCGCGCCGCGCCGCCGCGATGCGCTGCACGCCGCTGACGATGTTTCTAAATGAGGCGCGGGTCTGCCTCTCGGCGTCGCGCAGCGCCGCGTCGAATGCCGCCTCGGCCTGACGGTACAAGGCGCGCGATTGACGCACGGCCGAAGCGACCGCACCGCCTTGCAATATCGGCCAGCTGAACGACACACCCACGGTATCCAAAGTCTGATTGCCGCCGAGGATTTCATTTTGCGACAGCTTCGAACTCGAGCCCGTGAGCAGCAGCGTGGGTAGTCCCCGCCCGCGCTGCGCCGACACGTCCCGCGACGCCGCTTCGACTTTGAGCTGCGCCGCGCGCACGTCGAAATTCTCCAGCCGCGCGGCTGCCACCCACTCCTCCGCGGAGGCCGGTTCAGGCGAGGACAAGGGAATATCGTCGCGCAGCGGGGCGATACGGTCGGCTCGCGGACCGACGATTTCGGTCAGCTCCAGATTCGCATCGTCCAGCGCGTTTGCCGCATCGATGACGCTCTGTTCGGTTGCATCGTAAAAAGCCTGCGCTTGGGCAACATCGCTGCGCGGGCCGACACCGGTTTGCTGGCGAACCGTGGCCTGATTGAGCAGCGTACCGAACGCCTCCCGCTCGCTGCGGTTGGCCGCGAGTTGATCGGATGCCGATAGAATGCCGAAGTACGCCTGCGCGACCCGCAGCAGCAGATTCTGCTCCGCCCCCCTGAAGGTCGCCTCCGCGGCCGCGGCTTGGAAATTTGCTTCCTTGAGCTGATTGAACGCTTGGTAGCTCCACAGCGTCTGCGACAGGTTGAGTCCCAGCCCGCGCACCGTGCCATAGCAGCGCTGCGTTCCGGCGTCGGCGCTCAAGGCACAACCCGCGCTTTGCGTGCTCGAAATCTGCGAGCTCTCGTAGCCCGCGCGTTCGCGCGTGGCCGACGCGCTCGCCGACAGCTGCGGCAGGAGCGGTGCCAGCGCCTGCGGACGTACCTCGATGGCAGCGTCGCGTTGAAAGTGCGCGACCTGCAGCACCGTGTCCCGCGTCAGCGCAAGCTCGTAGAGTTGTTTGAGATCGTTGGCATGCGCGGGCTGCCCACCTAGAACGATGGCAATCAGCATCAGCGAATAGCGCACTATGACAGCCACGAGATTCATACGCAGAGCAGAGCAAGCCGCGTGCCACGCCCGCGGCACACGCTAACTCGCTATTTTTAAATGACTTTTTTTCGCGGTGCGGGAGCGGTGCTGTCCGCGGACAGTGTCCGCGGACGCATCGGACACTTCGACTTTTAGCCCCGGGATGTTTAATGGTATATGGGGCGGCCACCGCACCTGTGCTCCAGAGGTACTAACCGTGTCTGATGGAATCTTGCTTGCGATCGACCAAGGAACGAGTTCCAGCCGTGCCATGGGATTTTCCCTGCAGGGCAAAACCGTTGCGCTGGAACAGCAGACCTTCGAGCAGATTTATCCCGCTCCGGGGTGGGTGGAGCATGACGCCGAGGTGATCTGGGCCACCGTGCTGTCGACTACGCGCCAGCTGCTGCGCAAGTTGGACGCGGCGCACATCGGCGTCGCCGCCATTGGTATCACCAATCAACGCGAAACCACCATTCTCTGGGATCGACGCACCGGCGTGCCTCTGT
This sequence comes from Steroidobacteraceae bacterium, assembly GCA_036502605.1. Lineage (GTDB taxonomy): Bacteria > Pseudomonadota > Gammaproteobacteria > Steroidobacterales > Steroidobacteraceae > Bog-1198. The sequence continues at coordinate 40,878 of DASXYI010000153.1, read as the reverse complement.
TCAATGCCATCGTGTGGCAGGACCGCCGCACCGCCGACCGCTGCCGTGAATTGGATCGCGACAATGCGGAAGCGGAAGTCGCGCGTAAGACCGGGCTGCGGCTCGATCCATATTTTTCGTCCACCAAGATTGCCTGGATTCTCGACCACATATCGGGAGCGCGGGACGCAGCGAAGGCCGGCCACATCGCCTTCGGCACCGTCGACAGCTTTCTCATATGGCGGCTCACGGCAGGCCGGCTGCATGTGACCGACGCGACCAACGCCAGCCGTACGGCGCTGTACGACATTCGCAAGGGCCGCTGGGATGAGGCCTTGTGCGAATTGTTCGACGTGCCGATGACGTGTCTTCCCGAAGTGCGGGACACCGCAGGGGATTTCGGCTTTACCGACGAGACGGTACTCGGCCAGGCGCTGCCCATATGCGGCGTTGCCGGCGATCAACAAGCCGCGCTGGTCGGCCAGGCCTGCTTTGCCGCGGGCGATGTCAAGAGCACCTACGGCACGGGCGCCTTCCTCGTGCTCAACACCGCGGCGCAACTGGTGCCGTCGAAGAATCGTCTGCTCAGCACCATCGCCTACCAACTCAAGGGCGAAGTGACCTATGCCCTGGAAGGATCCATCCTGTCGGCCGGCGCCGCCATTCAATGGTTACGGGATGGGCTGGGGCTCATTTCACAGGCCTCGGATGTCGAATCGCTGGCGGCTTCGGTAGCGGACGCGGGAGGCGTGTACTTGGTGCCCGCGTTCACCGGCCTCGGCGCGCCTTATTGGGATGCCGAGGCGCGCGGCGCCATCACGGGATTGACCCGCGCATCGAGCCGCGGCGAAATCGCGCGGGCGGCGCTCGATAGCGTGGTCTATCAAACCTATGACCTGTTGGATGCGATGGCCGCCGACGGTCTGCGGCCGGCAAATCTAAAGGTCGACGGCGGCATGGCGCAGAACAACCTGTTCATGCAGCGGCTCGCGGATATTTTGGACCTCACCATCCTCCGACCGCGTATTACGGAGTCGACCGCGTTCGGCGCCGCATGCTTGGCGGGGCTCGGCTGCGGCGCGTATCGCTCGCTCAGCGACATTGCCGCTCTGGCCCGCGCGGATGCGAGCTTCGATGCGAAATTGACTGCACCGGTGCGCGATGCGCAAATCACCGGCTGGCGCAACGCTTTGCGCCGGGTGCGGACCTAAACCCGCCGTTTTATTGGGCCTTCGGTTGCCATGCCGGCAGCCCGGCCCGCCAGAAAACGAACGCGATCCAATCGGCCGTGAGCGTATCGGTCTGAGTCTTGGTCGAGCCGATCCCATGGCCCGCTTCCTCATCGATACGCAGCAGCACAGGCTTGGTCGTGCCGGAAGCCTGCAACGCGGCGGCGACCTTCGCAGGTTCCCACGGCGCGACGCGCGGATCGTTCAGCCCCGTCGTGACCATCACAGCCGGGTATTGCGTGTCTTTTTTGATGTGCCGAATCGTATCCATTTCGTCGAGATTCTTGAATCCCGCCGCGGTTTTTATGGTGCCGAATTCCGGGATGTTGGGCGGTCCGTTGGCCGAGAACTCCGCACGCAAGGTGTTTCCCGCCGGCACGAGATCGATGACGCCGGCGAAAAGATCGGGCCGCTGGGTGAGCGATCGCCCCATGGTAATGCCGCCCGCCGATCCGCCGATGATGAACAACCTGTCCTTGGCCGTGGTGCCGCGAGCGATCAGGTACTCGCCGCAGGCGATGAGGTCGCCCCATGTGTTGTGCTTGTTCGCGTCCTTGCCGTCGAGGCGCCATGCCTCACCCAGTTCGCCGCCGCCCCGCACATGGCACACGCCGTAAGTAATGCCATGGCGCATCGCGGCCGCTCGGCGCACGCTAAAATCCGCGAGTTCGGAAACGCCGTAGGATCCGTACGCTTCGATGATGGTGATCTGCGCGCCTTTTGCGCCCTTTGGCTGAACCAGCGACAGCGGCACCATCACGCCGTCTGGCGCCTTGGCCTCCAGATCGCTGACGACATAGTTGGACGATACGATATCGCCGTGCACGCCGATCTTAAGGTCGGTAAACGACTTGTTCGAAGGCTGGTAGGCGTACATGGTGGTGGGCACGACCCAGCTGGAAAGCTTGATGGAGACCCCCGACGCGCGCGGGTCGCTGAAAGCCTCATCGATATGCCCCGCGAACGGCAATGGGATTTCCTCGATGTTCTTCGCTCCGGCGGGAATGCGCAGCAATTGCGAATACGCGCCATGGCGCGTGAGGACATAGAGCGCGTCCGATGCGACGTGAATCCCTTCGATCACGCGGTCAGGCTGCGCCGGCACCAGCACCGAAGCCGACGACAGCGGCTGGCCCGCGCGCAGCGAGAGAACTTTGAAGGTGGGCGCATCCTTGTGGGAGAGCAGAAAAATCTCTTCTCCACGCATGTCCGCACCGGTGATGTCATCGTCGCGCGTGATGAATTTCTTCCACGGGACATTCGGATCGTTCACCTTCGCGGCGGGTGCCACCCACATCGCGAGTTCGTTCTGTACGCCGTTGATCGATAGCGCCGCCGCAAAGGGCGCACCGACACTCATCGCGATCGCGGGAAACTCGGTTGGCTCGAAGGCGGGGCCGTGACCCACTCCGGCGCCCAGTACCGCCACCGGTTCAGATTTCAAATCCCAGGAGTCGGCCGTCGCGTTCTTGTATTTATCGGTCGGCGGGGCATTCGCCGCGAGCTTTTGCAGACGAACGAAATAGAGGATTTTTGAATCATCGCTCCAGGCAGTGGCGCCGAACTGCGCGCGATCGATGGGTCCGGCGATCGTCTTGCCGCTGACGGCATCATAAACCGTGAGTGCCGCATCTTCCGAGCCGCCCTCGGAGATTCCGACCGCAACTTTACGGCCATCGGGCGAGGCCAGGAAATAGTTGACGGCAAACGGCTTGCCGCCATTGGCGCTGCGCAACGCCGCCACATCGACGATCTTGCGCGTCCCCGCGCTATCGGAAATGATCAGATCGAAATTATCGGAGCCAGGGGCTCGCTCTTCGTAGAACGCTCGGCCGCCGAACAGCACATAGCCCTGAATCAGCCCGAAGCTGGCAGAGAACTGTGCCACGTCGGTCTTGAGGCGCGCCAGCGGCTCGATGCCATCGAGCACGGATCTCGTATACCCGCCTTGCGCCTTCATCCATTCGATGGTCGAGGGATCGAGCGCTTCCATATACCGGTAGTTGTCGGTGACCTTTCGGCGCCACAGCGTTTCGGTAACGGGTTTGATGATGGCCGTGGGAGGCATCTTTATCGCGCCGGCCGGCGCCGGCGGCATGTCGGTCGCAGCCCCGGCAAGAGAGGCGAACAGCAAAGCCATCCCAAGCACCGTGAATTTGGCATCGCGCATATAGGTATCCGTCCCGGGTAAAACCGCGGGTGGATTCTACGGGTGATGCCTGCGAGGCCACAAGCCGGCTCTTGGGGCCACTGCCGCGGCCACTGCCGCCCATGTAAGCTAAGCCCCGCTAAGGTTCAATTTGACCTAAGGGATGCATCATGAATATCCGCCGGAAAATTGCTTGCGCGTGCGTGCGAAACATCGCTACCGGTACGATGATGGGTACTTTGCTGATAGCCGGAGGGCGCTTCGCCAAGGCCATCGAGACGGCGCCGCCCGAGAAGCTGGTGCATCGATTCCTGCGGGTCGAGATCTCCCCGAACGCAACCTTCGTGGCGTCGGTGGAGGGCGATTCGCCTCCGGGCGGGTACTATCCGGCGCTTCGCGAACTCGTCATCAGGCGCGTCCGCGACGGCGCCGCGACCAGGGTCGCTTTGCCCTGTGGCCACGTGCCGCAGTGTTGGCCTGATTCTCCGACCTGGACTCCCGACGCCAAGCGCTTGAGCTTCGCCTTGCGTGTGCCCGGCAGCCATTCACGCTCGTTGTATACGGTGGCATCGGACGGCAGCGGGCTCACCAAGGTTCTCGACTTCAACGGGACGATCGGCGAACTGCGCTATGGAGCCGACGGTCGGCTCGCCATGCTGGCGACGGCTGACGCCACCAAGGAAGTCGGCGCCACGGAAGCAGGGGCGCCGATCGCAGGCGATCTCGATGAAGGGACGCCGGAGCAGCGCATCGCCGTTGTCGAGAATGGCTCTTTGCATTGGGTTTCGCCGCCAGAGCTCTACGTCTATGAATATGATTGGCGCCCCGCGGGAAAGGGATTCGTTGGAACGGCTTCCCCGGGTAACGGCGACAACAATTGGTGGACTGCCAAGTTGTACGCATTCTCTGAAAAGGAGTCCAGCCCCCGCGAACTGTACGTCCCCAAGCACATTCGCCAGCAAATTGCCGCCCCGACGGTATCGCGTGATGGTCAGACAGTCGCTTTCATCGCCGGAATCATGAGCGACTTCGGCTCGACCGGCGGCGACGTATACACCGTGCCGCTCGATGGCGGTGTGGCCGTCAACATGACGCCCGGGTTGCGCGCATCTGCGACCGCGCTGACATGGCGCTGCGATGGGCGGCTGCTGGCGAAGCTGCTCAAGGGCGACAAAACCCAGTTCGCCGATCTTGGATTGGGACAGCGCGCGGAGGACCCACGAGTTCTGGGGAGCACCACAGACTCTGTCGGCACCCGCGCCGAGGAAATGCGCCTGGCCTGTCCATCGGGACTGATCGCCGCGGAACATGAGTCGTTCACCGAGCCGCCGGAAATTGAAATCGGAACGCCGGAGCGCTGGCGGAACTTGACCGCCGAGAATGCCGGCATGGGCATCAAGGCCCAGGTGCGAAGCATTTGGTGGAGGAGTGATGAATTTTTCGTGCAGGGTTGGCTCACGTTGCCGGAGCACATGGACGGAAAGATACCGATGGTGACCATCGTTCACGGCGGTCCGGCAGCCGCGGCGGTGCCTGGCTTCAGCGGTCCCGGCCTCGTGGCCACGCTGCTGGCGAACGGCTACGCGGTGTTTCGTCCCAATCCTCGCGGCAGCTACGGTCAAGGCGAACTCTTTACCTTGGCCAACGTCCGCGACTTTGGCCACGGCGACTTGCGCGATATTCTGGCCGGCATCGATGCCGCAGTGACAGCCGCGCCCATCGATGCAACGCGGCTCGGTATAACCGGCGGCAGCTATGGCGGCTTCATGACGATGTGGGCGGTGACGCAGACTGACCGCTTCAAGGCGGCGGTCGCGGCCGCCGGCATCAGCAATTGGCTATCCTACTATGGCCAAAACGGCATCGACGCTTGGATGCTGCCGTATTTTGGCGCTTCGGTGTACGAAGATCCGGCGGTCTATGCCCAATCATCGGCGATCAATTTCATCCGCAATGTGCGAACCCCGACATTTGCATACGTCGGCGAGCGCGATATCGAATGCCCGGCACCGCAAACCCAGGAGTTCTGGCACGCATTGAAAGCGCTCAATGTGCCGACATCCATCATGATCTATCCGGGCGAAGGCCACGGGCTGCGCGACCCCGAACATGTCGCCGACGCCACGCGCCGCACGCTGAACTGGTTCGACCGTTACCTGAAATAGATCAGGCGGTCTGCCAAGCACGCGATTCAGGTACGCGGTGTAGGCGCGTTGGATGCGCGGAAGTGAGCGCCGTTTTGCAATATTTGGCGCCAATCCCCGGTATACTTCGCAACGAAGGTCTATTTTGGCGGTCCATCGATTGTTAACCGAAGGTTAAATTCCGGATCATGTTGCGCCGTATCTTCAGCCTGACGATCGTGCTGGCAAGCCTGTTCTTCGCGGGATTGCCGGCATTCGCGTGCGCTGAACCCGTGCCGACGCAGGATTGTTGCCCGAATGGACCACTAGCGCCGTGCAGCACCGGAGGATCGACCGCTGCGCCGTCAAATGGTGTTCAATCCTGCTGTGCCTCGAGTCCAATCACGTCCGCGGCGTTTGCCGCAGTTGAATCATCGAACGAATTCCACAAACATCTAAAGCGTTTCGATATGCCGGCGATACTGATATCGCCGGCGATTTCGCCGACGGCCTATGTTGCATGGGGCCGTTCGGCGGCCATTCCTGCTATGTCTTCTTTTAGTCCATCCTATGCGTTGCTCTATCTGAGCACCGGGCGCCTGCGCCTTTAAACCTCGCTTCGTCTTGGGCCCTTGCCGGCCCGTATCTGCAATCCAATTCGGTCTTCCTTGCGCCGCTTCGTGCGCGTTCATTGCGCGCAACGCGATGTGAAGCGCGCGCCGACGGCTCCGTGCGTGACGAAGTTATTGTTTGGAGAACGACGTGAGAATGTCCCGACTCTGCCTGTGGTCCCAGGCTTCCTGCTCGTTGCTGCTGGTCATCGCGACTGCGTCTCAGGCGGCACCGCTGGATGCACTGCCTGATCCCCCGCATCACGCCGCCGAACGACCGACGAGCGACGCGGCACCCTCGTTGTCGCTGGACGAAGCGGCGGCGCTGTCATTGGTCGACCAGCCCATCCTGAGGGGGCACGAGGCGGTGATCAACGCCAACGAACGGCAGGCCATCGCCGCGGCGCAATTGCCCGACCCTAGACTCTCCGGTGGACTGAAAGAGCTGCCGGTGGATACCAGCGAGGCTTTCAGCCTCCGCCGCGACAACTTCACCGAATTCACGGTCGGCTTGAGTCAGGACTTGCCTCGTGCCGATAAGCGTCGGCTCAAGGGCGAGCGCAAGCAACTCGATGCCGAGACCGAACGCGCGGCGCTCAACAACGACCGGCGCGCGATACGCCGGGATGCTTCCCTCGCCTGGCTCGATGTCTATGCAGCCGAACAAGGACTGGCCTTGGCCCAGAAGCTGTCCGCGGAAGCCGCTCTGCAAGTGCAGTCGCTTGAAAAAGACTATGTCAGCGGCAAGGCTTCGCAGGCCGACTGGTCGGCGGCCAAAGTCGAAGCCGGTTTGCTTGGGGATAAGGAACACGACTGGTTGCACCAGGCACAGAGAATGCGCGCAGGGCTGGCGCGCTGGATCGGCGATGACGCCCAGCGGCCGCTCGCGGACGCTCTGTCATTGCCGCCGCCGCCCAGTGCGCTGCCGGAACTCATGGCGGCGGTCGATCATCATCCGGTGATTGACGGATTGGACACGCAGATCGAAGCCTCGGCGACCGACATCGCCCTCGCCCGTCAAGCTTACAAGCCGGATTTCTCGGTGGAAGGATATGTTGCTTACCGGCCCGGCTTCTCCGATTTCGTTGGTATCCAGGTCAGTATCGGACTGCCGTACTTCACCAAGAATCGTCAGGACCCGGAGCTCTCGGCCGCGTTCGAGCGGTCGCGCGCGAGTAAAGATCGCAAACGGGATCTGCTGCGCGAACTGCACGCGCGGGTAAGCCAGGACTACCTCGACTGGCATCACTACCGAGAGCGGGTTGGCGAATTCGATACGGCGATCATTCCCAATGCAACGCGCCGCATCGAGGAGGCGCGCGGCGCCTACCAGGCGGGACGCGGCAGCTTTGATGCCGTGCTATTGGCCCGACGCAGCCTGCTCGACATTCAGCTGCAACGCTTAGGGCTCGCCGTCGAAGCGGCGCGCGCGCAGGTTCGCCTGCAGTATTTCGGTGCTTCCCAAGATCGCCCGGGAGAACATCGTCCGGGAGAATCCCCGTGAATCGCAATTCCAGGTTTCTGTTGCTGGGTTCCCTGATCGTGGGGGTCATTGTCGTGCAGCTGGTGGCGAAATGCACAACGGGGACGGGCGACCCGACCCCCAACTCAGCAAACGCGGAGCACAAGCCGCTCTACTGGTTCGATCCTATGAAGCCGCAGCAGCACTTCGACAAGCCGGGCAAGTCACCCTTCATGGACATGCAGCTGGTTCCGAAGTACCCGGACGAGGCAGGCTCCGCCGTTGCACCGGCCGGCAGCATCGCCATTGATCCGCGCGTCGTGCAGAACCTGGGCGTGCGCCTCGGCGCTGTGGAGCAAGGCAGCTTCGCCCGCGACGTCGATACCGTCGGCGTGGTGGCGGTGGATGAGCACCGGATCGAAGCGATTGAGGTGCGTCAACCGGGCTGGGTCGAAGAACTCGACGTGCGCGCGGTCGGCGATCCGGTCCGTCGCGGGCAGCGGCTCGCGGGGGTCTACGCTCCGGATTTGCTGGCAACGCAGCAGGAGTTGCTGATTGCGCGCAACTCTGCGGACCCGCAGCTGATCGAGGCCGCGCGGCACCGGCTTGCCCTGTTCGGTCTCTCGGCGCCGCAGATCGTGCATATCGAGAAAACGGGTCAAGCCGAGCGGCGCGTCGATTACTTCGCACCCTTCGACGGCTACGTCATGGACTTGGGCGTGCGTCAGGGCGCTGCGGTTGCGCCAGGCACCGTGCTATTCCAGCTTGCCGCTCTCGACAGCGTTTGGATCAACGCCGAGGTACCCGAGACGCAGGCGGCGTGGATCAAGACGGGTGATCCGGCGACGGCGGAGCTGCCAGCTCTTCCCGGTGAACACTTCCAGGGCCGGATCGACTATCTCTATCCGGAGCTGATGCCGGCCACCCGCACGCTCAAAGTACGCGTCGTGGTCAAGAATCCCAGGCTGCGATTGCGCCCCGGCATGTTCGCCGCAGTGCATCTGCGCGGGGCGACGCAGGATCAGGTGCTGACGGTGCCCACGGAGGCCGTGATCAAGACCGGCACGCGCAGCGTCGTGATCGTCGCCGACGACGGCACGCATTTTCGCCCGGCGCTGGTCCGCACCGGCGCGGAACACGGCGGCCGCTCCGAGATTCTCGACGGCTTGAGCGCCGGTCAGAATGTCGTCGCCTCGGGACAGTTCCTGATCGACTCGGAAGCGAGCCTGCGAGGGGCTTTCCAGAACCTGGCCGGATCGAACGAATCCCAAGACAAGAACGCGAGACCGGAGCTCATGCCGGCGCCGGCCCAAGCACCGGATGGAGCGCATTGACATGCTGGGCGCCCTCATCCGCTGGTCGATTCAGAACCGCTTCCTGGTGCTCATGGGCACGCTGCTGCTATCTGCCTGGGGCGTTCATGCAACGCTCTCGACTCCGCTTGATGCGCTGCCGGACCTGTCCGATACGCAGGTCATCATCCGCACCGAGTTCCCGGGCCAAGCACCCCAGGTTGTCGAGGACCAGGTCACCTATCCGCTGACCACGACCATGCTGTCGGTTCCCGGCGCGCGCACCGTGCGCGGCTATTCATTTTTTGGCGACTCCTTCGTGTACATCATCTTCGACGATAAGACTGATTTGTATTGGGCACGATCGCGCGTGCTCGAATACCTCAATCAGGTGACCGGCCGACTGCCGCCGTCGGCCAAGCCGACGTTGGGACCGGATGGCACGGGCGTCGGCTGGATCTATGAGTACGCGCTCATCGACCACAGTGGGCAATACGACATTTCGCAACTTCGCGCCTTGCAGGATTGGTTCCTAAAGTACGAGTTGAAGAGCGTGCCCAATGTCGCAGAAGTCGCCAGCATCGGTGGACTGGTCAAGCAATATCAAGTCGTGCTCGATCCGGATCGCATGCGTGCTCTCGGCATCACCATCGATAAGGTCAAGTCGGCGCTGCGCGATTCGAACAATGAAACCGGCGGGTCGGTCCTGGAACTCGGCGAGGCCGAATACGCGGTACGCGCCACGGGGTACCTCAAAAATCTGGACGACTTCCGCAGCGTCCCGGTCGGGCTTGGGTTAGGCGGCACGCCGGTGTTGCTCGGCGATGTCGCGCGGGTGCAAATTGGTCCGGAAATCCGCCGCGGTATCTCCGAACTCGACGGCAAGGGCGAAGCCGTCGGCGGTGTCATTGTCATGCGGGCCGGAAAAAACGCGCTCGAGACCATTGATGCGGTGAAGGCCAAGATCGCGAGCCTGCAGCAGGGGCTGCCGAAGGGCGTGGAAATCATCGCCACCTATGACCGCTCAGAACTGATCCACCGGTCGGTGGCCACCTTGCGCGACCGACTGATCGAGGAATTCATTGTCGTCACCCTCGTCTGCGCGCTATTTCTATTCCATTTACGGTCGGCGCTGGTCGCCATCGTCAGCCTGCCGCTCGGCATTCTGGCCGCCTTCTCGGTCATGAACTGGCAGGGTGTCAACGCCAACATCATGTCCTTGGGCGGAATCGCGATTGCCATCGGCGCCATGGTCGATGCGGCCGTGGTCATGATCGAAAACGCGCACAAACACGTAGAGGCCTGGAACCATGCCAATCCGGACCGCCGCGCGACGACGCTCGAGCAAGCGAAGCTGATCGCAGAAGCCGCCGCCGAGGTGGGGCCGGCGCTCTTCTTCAGCCTGCTGATCATCACTTTGAGCTTTATTCCCGTCTTCACTCTCGAGGCCCAGGAAGGCAAACTGTTCGGTCCGCTGGCGTTCACCAAAACGTATTCGATGGCGGCGGCGGCAGGTCTTTCGGTGACGTTGATTCCCGTTTTGATGTTCTACTTCATCCGCGGGCGGATTCCGGAGGAGCGCAGCAATCCGCTCAATCGAGTGTTGATTGCCCTCTATCGGCCGCTGCTTGGCGTAGTTCTGCGTTACCCCAAGACGACGCTGGGGCTCGCTGCGCTCGTGATCCTTCTTACTCTGGTGCCCGTCGCTCATCTGGGCAGCGAATTCATGCCGCCCCTGGTCGAGGGTGATCTGCTGTACATGCCGTCGGCGCTGCCCGGCCTGTCGGCCGACAAGGCCTCTCAGTTGTTGCAGCAGACGGACAAAATCCTGATGCGCTTTCCGGAAGTCGAGCGTGTGTTCGGCAAGATGGGCCGCGCCGAGACCGCGACCGACCCGGCGGGCCTGGAAATGTTCGAGACGACGATCCGTTTCAAACCGCAATCGCAATGGCCGAGCGGCAAGACCCAGGATCAGCTCATCGATGAAATGAATGCGGCATTGACCATACCGGGGCTCTCCAATCTATGGGTGCAGCCGATCCGCAATCGCATCGACATGCTCTCCACCGGCATCAAGAGTCCGGTCGGCATCAAGATCGCTGGACCTGACTTGAAGGTGATCGAACGGATCGGCGAGCAGGTTGAGGCGGCGGTGAAGGCCGTACCGGGAACCCGCTCCGCGTACGCCGAACGCGTCCGCGGCGGCCGCTATGTGGAAGTGCACATCGACCGCATTCGCGCGGCGCGCTTTGGTTTGAGTCTCGCCGACGTGCAGCAGGTCGTGGCGCTTGCGATCGGCGGTGAGAACGTCGGCGAGACGGTCGAAGGCTTGCAGCGCTTTCCGATCAACATGCGCTATCCCCGTGAACTGCGTGATTCGGTCGACAAACTCCAGGTGCTCCCGATCGTCACCGCGGCGGGTGCAACCACGACGCTGGGCGCCGTGGCGGATATTCTCGTCACCGACGGTCCCCCGCAGTTGCGCAGCGAAAACGCGCGGCTCAACGGCTGGGTGTACGTCGACATCAGCGGTCGCGACCTGGGGCGGTATGTGGCGCAGGCGCAGAAGCTCGTTAGTCAGCGCGTCAACCTGCCGCCCGGATACACGATAACCTGGTCCGGACAGTTCGAGTACTTGGAGCGCGCCGCCAAGAAACTGCAACTCGTCGTGCCGTTTACGCTGGTCATCATCTTTGTGCTGTTGTATCTCACCTTCAGAAGCTTCGTGTCCGCGGCACTCATCATGGCCACGTTACCCTTCGCTCTGGTGGGCGGCTTCTGGCTGCTATACTTGCTCGGCTACAACCTCTCGATTGCTTCCGCCATCGGCTTCATTGCGCTTGCCGGTGTTGCGGCGGAATTTGGGGTCATTATGCTGATCTACCTCGATCACGCGATCGCCAAGCGGCGCACCGCAAACCGGTTTCATACGGTAGCGGATTTAATCGAAGCCATCGAAGAAGGCGCGGTACTGCGGGTGAGGCCCAAGGCGATGACGGTCGCGGTAATTATCGCCGGGCTCTTGCCCATCATGTTCGGCGGCGGCACGGGTTCGGAGGTCATGCGACGCATCGCGGCGCCCATGGTCGGCGGTATGATCACCGCGCCGATGCTCTCGATGCTGGTGCTGCCGGCGGCGTACCTGATGATTCACCGACGTGCGCTCTCCAAAACGGCGGCTCGGCTAATTTGACGGAATGGGAAGCATTGGGACATGATCGTTTGCCAATGCCGCTAATGAAATTGTTTTGAATTCCACCATGCCGGAAAACACGTCCGCTCTTCATTTGGTGCTCAGCGGCGATCCGGCGCTGTTCGCCATCGTACGGCTGTCGTTGATGGTGAGCCTTAGCGCCGCGCTGTTCGCTGCGCTGATCGGAGTGCCGCTGGGCGCGCTGATTGCGCTCACCCGATTTCGCGGCAAAGAACCGGTGATTGTCGTGCTCAACGCCTTGATGGGCCTGCCGCCGGTGGTGGTGGGACTGGCGGTTTACCTGGGGCTTTCGCGCTCGGGACCGCTTGGATCATGGCGCGTGCTGTTTACGCCCCAGGCGATGGTGATCGCGCAGACGGTTCTGGTGACTCCAATCATTGCGGCTCTCACTCGCCAAACCATCGAGGACTTGTGGGTTGAGTACCGCGACGAACTTACCGCCATGCATGTCGGCCCGCTGCGCCGGGTGCTGACGCTCGTTTGGGATGCACGATTTTCCCTCGTGACGGCACTGCTTGCGGGATTCGGCCGGGCGGCCGCGGAAGTCGGCGCCATCATCATCGTCGGCGGCAATATCGCAGGCTTCACACGCACGATGACTACGGCGATCGCACTGGAAACGTCCAAAGGCAACCTACCGCTCGCGATCGGTCTCGGCATCGTCCTGATGTTCATCGTGATGTCGATCAGCGCCCTGGCCTGGGGCGCGCGCCGCGCGGGCGAACGTTTCGCCGGATGAACTTCCGCGCGTCCGCCTCGGACCTACCCATCGTGTTCTCGGAGGTCGCAATCCTCGCCGGCGAGGTGACCATCCTCGACCGTATTTCGATCAACATCCTGCCGGGAGCGCCGACTGTGCTGATCGGCCCCAACGGCTCTGGGAAGACGACTTTTCTGCGTGCGGCCATGGGACTTATCCCGGTCTCGCGCGGACACATCACCTGGGGAGGCCGCGAAGCATCGCCGCCGACGCACCGCGCCATCATGTTCCAGCGGCCAGTGATGCTCCGGCGCAGCGTTGCCGGGAATATCAGCTATGCCCTCGCCGCCGCCGGTGTGCCGCGCGCCGAGCGCGAACAGCGCATCGCCGAATTGCTGTCTCTGGTCGGGCTCGAAGGCCTCTCGGACCGTCCGGCGCGGCGGCTGTCGGGCGGCGAGCAGCAGCGGCTCGCGCTGGCGCGGGCTCTGGCGCGCGACCCCGCGGTGTTGTTTCTGGATGAGCCGACCGCGAGTCTCGATCCCGCTGCCACCAAGGCGATCGAAGATATCGTTCGGGCCGTCAGCGCGCGCGGCATCAAGGTGGTGATGGCCACTCACGATCTCGGCGAAGCCAAACGGCTTGCGGGCGAGATCGTGCTGCTGCATCGTGGCAGTGTCATCGAGAGCGGACCGGCGGAGGCATTCTTTGCGGCTCCGGCGACTGAGGAAGCAAGAAAATACATCGCCGGCGAATTGTTGGTTTAGCGAGGGGGGAACAAATGAAAAATATCATGCATACCGCCCGGGCTCTTGGTGCCGCCGTTGCGCTCGGTGTGATTGTTCTTGCCGCTGCATCGTGCGCCCGGCAAGACAGGTCGATCGTGGTCGCTTCGACCACATCGACGCAGGACTCCGGCTTGTTCGACTATCTGCTGCCGATCGTCAAGGAGAAGACCGGCATCACGGTGAAAGTCATCGCACAAGGCACCGGCCAGGCGCTCGATACGGGCCGGCGCGGCGACGCCGACGTGGTCTTCGTGCACGCCAGGTCGGCGGAATTAAAATTCGTCGCTGACGGCGAAAGCCCGAAGCGCTATCCGGTGATGTACAACGACTTCGTGCTGATCGGTCCGAAGAACGATCCCGCCGGCGTCAAGGGCATGAAGGATATCAGCAAGGCGCTGCAGGCCATCAAGGACAAGCGGACATCTTTCATTTCTCGCGGCGACCGTTCCGGCACGCATATCGCCGAGCTCGATCTCTGGAAGAATTCCGGCATCGATATCGATCAGGATAAGGGTCCCTGGTACAAATCGATCGGCCAGGGCATGGGCGCCGCGCTCAATACTGCCAGCGCGAGCGATGCGTATGTGCTGTCCGATCGCGCCACCTGGATCCACTTCAAGAATAAGAGCGACTTGCAAATCGTGGTCGAAGGCGACAAGCACCTATTCAACCAGTACGGCGTCATGCTGGTGAATCCGGACAAGCACCCCAACGTAAAGAAGGAGCTTGGCCAGCGGTTCATCGACTATCTGATCTCGCCGGATGGGCAGAATGACATCGCCAACTACAAGATCGACGGCGAGCAATTGTTCTACCCGAACGCCAACGACGAGAAAAACGAACCCTAGCGCCTTATGCCAGGGCCGCGATTGTAATACTATCTGCTCACATCGTTTCGCTTCCAAGACAGCAGGCAATTCTCTCCGAGGTTCATATGGTCATCGCCAATAAGGTCATCATTACCTGCGCGGTAACGGGTTCAATTCACACGCCGTCGATGTCTCCCAGTCTTCCGGTTACGGCGGCGGAAATCGCCGAGGCAGCGGTTGGTGCTGCGGAGGCCGGCGCCGCGATCGTACATTTGCACGCACGTAATCCGCAGGACGGGCGCCCGGATCAAACACCGGAAGCGTTTGCACCGTTCTTGCGCGAGATCAAGAGTCGATCCAATGTTGTGGTGAACCTCACGACCGGTGGTTCTCCATTTATGGCTGTTACCGAGCGCGTCGCCCCTGCCGCGGTTTGGAAACCGGAAATTGCCAGCTTGAACATGGGGTCGATGAATTTTGGGCTGTTCCCGATGCTGCGCCGATTCAAAACGTTTCGCCATGAATGGGAACCGCAAATGCTGGAAAACTCGCGCGACCTCGTGTTCCGAAATTCATTTAAGGATATCGAATATGCGCTCCGCACACTGAATGATACCGGTACCCGTTACGAGTTCGAATGCTACGACACGAGTCACTTATACAATCTAAGCTACTTTTTGCAGGAAGGTTTGGTCAAACCTCCCTTGTTCATTCAGACCGTGTTCGGACTGCTCGGCGGGATTGGACCGCATCCGGATGATGTCATGCATATGAAACGGACGGCCGACCGTCTGTTCGGAGCGCACTATATCTGGTCCGTTTTGGGGGCGGGTCGTTCGCAGATGCCTATTGCGGCGATGGCGGCAGCGATGGGCGGAAATGTTCGAGTGGGACTGGAAGATTCGCTATGGATTGGCGCTGGCAAGCTGGCGGAGTCCAATGCACAGCAGGTGCGCCAGGTGCGTAAAATTATCGAGGGTCTGGGCCTCGGCATCGCAACCTCCGAGGAAGCTCGAGAAATTCTTCAGCTCAAAGGCGCAAAAGAAGTCGCCTTCTAAGCGTTGGGGCGGCAAATCGGTGGCGTCCAAAGCTTCCTCCATATGAGCGCCTCTCTTCGGCTGTCGCCATCCGCCGCGGCGCTCGGCCCGCTGCATCCGGGTACGACGGTATTCGTTCCCGGCATGTCCGGCGAGAGCCTGGCGTTTTTTGAAGCACTCGCCCGCGATCCCGAACGAACCGATGGTGTGACGTTTGTTGGCGTGCACTTCCCCGGCGTCAATCGCGGCGATTACCTCGGCTTGCATCCAAGCGTGCGTCAACGCGCGTATTTCATGTCGCCGGCCTTACGCGACGGGCTGTCGACCGGTCGCGTCGATTTGTTGCCGCTCGATTATCCCGGGATCGTTCGGGACCTGGGGCGACTGTGTCCCATCGATGTTGCAGTTGCCCAGGTATCGCCGCCCGACGAGCATGGGATGTGCAGTTTAGGCGTCAGCCAGGATTTCCTGCCGTCCGTCTGGAATTCGGCGAAGTTCCGAATCGTGCATGTAAATCCCCGCCTGCCCCGCACTCGAGGTTCATTCGCTGTGCATGCAGCGGACTGCGATGTCGCGTTCGAAAGCGATTCGCCGATCCCAACGCTTCAGGATGAAACACCCGATACCGGAGCCTTGCATCATGCCGCATTGGTCGCAAGCCTCATCGAAGACGGCGACACGCTGCAATTCGGCATCGGCAGACTGCAGGCGGCTGTCCTCGGCTCCTTGAGGAATCACCGTCGGCTGCGCGTCTACTCCGGGATGGTTTCAGGACAGGTCATCCCGCTATTGGACGCCGGCGCCATCGACGGAGCGGATGCCGTCGAATGCGGCGTCGCCCTCGGCAATGAGGCGTTTTACGCCCGCCTCGATCGCGATCCCACATTCTTTTTCCGGCCCGCTGCGGAGACTCACGATATCAGGCGCATAGCGGCAATCGAGAACTTCTGCGCAATCAATTCGGCAGTGGAGGTTGATCTGTTCGGTCAGGTCAACGTCGACTCCCTCAATGGCCGCCTAGTCGCCGGCGTCGGTGGCCTCCCCGCATTTGCCGCCGGTGCGCAGCTCTCCCCCGGCGGGCGGTCCATTGTCATGGTGACGGCCACGGGCGACAAAGGCCGGGCCAGCCGGATTGTCTGCGCCGCACCGGGCCGCCCGCTAATCGCCCTGCCCCGCCATGCCGCCGACATCGTCGTCACCGAATACGGTGCGGCCCATCTGCGCGATCGTACGGTCCCGCAACGCGCTCATGCCTTGATCTCGATCGCTGCGCCGGAATTCCGCGATGCGCTGGCCGAACAATGGCGCGATGTCGAGCGTCGTCTGTGATTCCTCCGGTAGTTAGCACGGACCGGAGAAAGACTCTCCGAGTGCATCTTTCGTTTTCGGCCGCCGAGTGGATGCGCATGACGGGGCTTTACGGCTTCATCGCGCTTTTGCACGGCTTGGGGTGGGGGCTGTACCTGCATTACACGCAATCGTATCCGGCACTCGTCGGTCTAGGGTTCGCGGCTTACATGTTCGGGCTGAGGCATGCCTTCGATGCCGACCACATCGCCGCGGTAGACGACACGGTCCGCTTCATGCTGCAAAAGGGCCAACGGCCGCTGGGTGTGGGCTTTTTCTTCTCGCTCGGACATTCCACCGTGGTCCTCGGACTCAGCATAGGTCTCGCATTCGCTGCAACCTCTGTGAAACAGGTATTCCCGCAGTTGAAAGGCATCGGTGGAATGATCGGCGCGAGTGTATCCGGCACTTTTTTATGGGTTGCCGGCATCCTGAATTTGTTGATCTTGCTCGATGTATTGAAGATCTGGCAACAGGCCAAGACCGGCACTCATGACCATGCGCATCTCGAGCAGCTGCTGCAGCAGCGCGGTTTGCTCAACCGCTTATTTGGCGGGCGGCTACAGAAGCTGATGAATCACAGCTGGCAGATGTATCCGCTCGGGTTGTTATTCGGGTTAGGCTTCGACACGGCGTCGGAAGTCGGCTTGCTGGCGATGACTGCCGGCGCGTCAGTTGGAAATATACCGGTTGCGGCGGTATTGTCGCTGCCGATCCTGTTCGCGGCCGGCATGACGGTGATGGACACCACCGACGGCATCCTCATGTCGAAGGCTTACGACTGGGCGTTCGTAAATCCCCTGCGTAAACTTTTTTACAATATAACCACCACCAGCCTGTCGATCGCCGCCGCGCTGTTGGTCGGGACAATCGAACTATTGCAGGTGTTCATCGGTCTGCTCGATTTGCACGGACGCATTTTTGATCTTGTGGCGAACCTCGATTTCAGCGTTTTGGGGTATCTCATCGTAGGGCTGTTCTTGCTGGCTTGGGGCCTATCGGCGGCGCTGTGGAAATGGAGATGGCATACCTCCTTGAACCGCCGCGCTTGCGGCTGATGGCGGGGCCTAGCTGGCGTGTTTGGACGCTTCGCGTCGGCTCCGACTAGCGGTTCCCGCTAATACCGATCGAGTTCACGACCTTTGTCACGCCGGTGGCCTGGCGCGCGACCGATTCCGCCATCATGCGTTCTCGATCCGTATCGACCAAACCATTCAGATACACCACATGATTCAGTGTCTGTACGCTGAGCAGATTCGGCGGCTCCAACACCGGGTGCTGATTAAACAGCGAGCGCACTTCAGCCGTAATTTCAGCATCGCCAGGGCATCCGTCGAATCCGCACTTCCTGTATGCGGCACATCCGGAAAGAGTGACCATGAGAATGATCGTAAAGGTCAAAGCGGAAGGTGGTGCGTGCCTGCTCATTGACGTTGCCTTTGGACTCACGGGGTTGTCGTCATCGATCTGGTGAGTGCCTTAGAGTCAAAGAATAGGCTAAGGTGCCATGGCAAAACGGCCGAGTCATCCATCGGTCAGAATGTTGTAGCGCAATACTATGCAATACCATCCGGATTGGTAGCCCACTCGCTTTCTTGACTAAACCTCTTGTCGACAACCGGGAATCAATCCGAGTGTCCCGCACAATATTCTGAAAGCGAGGTCCCTGGCTTGTTTCGCGCTACCATACGCACATGAGTTTCGCTGAATTCATTTAAAACTCCGACAACCTGGAGAATGCCTATGCGCAGTTTCGTTGCCGCCTGTGTTGTTGCTATCCTCATCGCGGTAGCCGCTGCCGCGATTCTCGACACAGCCGTCCAGGAGTCGGTAAGCGCCGCGTTCTCCATGTCGGGTGTCCGACTGTAGAACGGGCGAATCGGGTTGCCGCGGGCGGCCGTAGGGATACTCGTGCTCGAGTGAAGTCCAGAGGGCCCGCTTATTGCGGAAGCAGGAAGCCCTGCGTTTCGATCTCCATGAAGGTTCGGCCGAGCGTGCCTACGCTGGCGTAAAAACTCGCGGATGCGGCCCGCTCTAGATCCGAAAAGAAACGTGCGATCCACGGTGCGAGATGGTCGTCGAAGATTTCACGGTCGGTCCCTGCCGGCGCTGGAATTGCCCCGCCGGCAAGACCTGCCATGATTTCCAGAAGAATCGGGGCATGATCTTCCGGCTCCGCCTGTTCGCCTAATCGCTCGACGCCGATACGCTGAAGCGCCTGGCGAAG
Organism: Steroidobacteraceae bacterium; assembly: GCA_036502605.1. Taxonomy (GTDB): domain Bacteria; phylum Pseudomonadota; class Gammaproteobacteria; order Steroidobacterales; family Steroidobacteraceae; genus Bog-1198. The sequence continues at coordinate 21,914 of DASXYI010000153.1, read as the reverse complement.
ACTCGCGAGCGGGCGCCCATGGAGAAAACCCGTTAAATAGTATGACGCATAGGGAAGAAGTTCGCCGCGCCCGAGCCCAACGAACAGAGAGAAATGCTCCCGCGCCGCGCTTGCTGCATCCGTCCGGGCCGCGGCTTCCCCGAGTGCCGTGTGAGCAAGACCTAGCGGACTGGTGTCCCCGCGCAGACGAGCCAGTCGACCGAGCATTGGGGCATCGGGACTGCGCACGAGTAAGGCGGAGAGCAGCGAGTATTCTTGTGCCCGCGCAAGATCGACCTCATCGACAACCGCCGCGGCGCCCCGCAACCCTGGATCCTGCATCTACGCTATTCTCCGATGGTGGAGGTGAGGCCGTTCGAACGCCGACGAGCATCCGATACTCATCGACCGCATAACAACTGAATTACTTGGGTAATGCACCGCCGTGGGAACGCCTGGCCCGCGGATCAAGTGTCGCTTCGGAGGCGTCCCGTTGAGCGGCCGAAACTACGCCAGTTATCTCAAGCTCAGCATCAGAGGAACTGTCCGCCGGCGCAGGGAGAACCTGCCCACCGTCATCGACGGGTTCGCAGCATTCAGGATCGGTGTTCGTTGATGCCAGCTGCTCGACAGCCCTGGAACTTTCCGGCACCTCTTCGGCGGCATTGTTCAGGCTTCCGAGGGCACGAGCCGATAGGATTGGTCCATAATCCGTGGCTCGGAGCGAACCGAATCCCGGGATGGTGGCAGGGTCGTTGAAGTCCCACTGGCTCTCGGCGATGCCGATGAAATCGCGAATTGCCGGATCGGCGCTCCACGCGCTACGCAGCGCGGCGCGGGTCAATTCTGCGGGCACGCCGGCTTGCAGAAATAGCCGGATATCGCTGCCGGCAACGATCGATTCTATTGGCGGCAAGCATGCCGGATCGAAAGCAGCGGAAGAAGGAATATCTGCATCCGGCAACGCGTCTGCCGTTCGTTTCTCGTCGACGCCGCTCTCCTCCGAACCAGACTCACGCTTCAGCCGCGACCAGCGGGAGAGGAAGTTTTCAGACTCGCTCATCCCTCGTGCTCCGAACCGCCGGCGCGGCGCGCAGGCGACCGAGGCGTGGAACGATCGCGCTGGCGCTTGATAAACGAGTGTTCGACATGGTGCTCGGCGATGAAGCTCGCCACGATCTCGCCGATCGGAACCGGCATCGGCACGGTCTCGACCAGATCGTTGCCGGCCCCCGTCAGCGCCTCACCCTCTGCCGGATCCGCCGTTACCATGAGCAGCTCGAATCCGACCTTTCCGGCCGCCGGTCGCAGCACCACCCATAATAGCGGGGCGCCTGAAGCAAGGTTGTCGCGGTAGTTGGCTGTCTCGGTTCGGTAAAGCTCGATCACGGCCTCACCGGCATAGAACGTGCTCACGTCTCCCTCGGAGCCAATCACCGTCCAAGGTGCCGCTGCAGGCACGCCTGCGAGCACCGAGACGGGTCGACACAGGAAATCAAGCCAAGGACTCTTTGCCCTGTGCCGTTCGACAACGACGCCGACGGGAATGCGCGCCAGCGCTGTCGACGTCAATTCTCCGCCCCGCGAGCTCAATGCAGGACTCCGGCGTAGCGGCGCACAGGCAGGCCGGTGATGAGGTTCTGCGGCTTTAGCCGCACCACTTTGTCGGGCGACATGGCCGCAATCAGATAGGTCGGCGCACCCCTGGCCTTCTCGACAATGTCTGTATCGTCGGCGAAGGTCAGGCGATAAAGGCCGACCACGAGTTCCCGCGCCGCCTGATCGAGCTCGTCGCCGTGCCACAGCGCATCGCCGATCCGCGTGGCATTGGCGTCCATACCGACATACCAGGTGAGAGTTACGTCGCGCAGTTCGGTCACTGCGTCGATCTCGACATCAATCGCGAGGAGGTGACGCACCCAACGCGTGACGACATCGCCAAGCGCAGCGAGCCCGCGGCGGCCTGCGGTGAGATCGAGCGCCATGTCGAACGCATCGCTTCGCTCCCAGTACCTGCCGGCATTGGCCTCGCTCAGCACGTCGATCTCCGCTGCGGAGGGCAGCCCCAGCAGCGAGACCAACGGCGACAGCGGCCTGGTGCCCAAGCCCGAGACGGTTTCCTCATCGGCGGCCACCAGCGTCCCTTCGTACAATGTCAGTTTCTGGGGACGGAAGAACAGTTCGGCCGCGCGCAGCACGAAGGCGTCGTCACACTCATGCAACATATTGCGCAAGATTACTTGCACGAGCTGATTGAGAAAGATCTGTGGGAATTTGAGGTCATGCCGCACGAGGGCGAGATACGCCGCCTCCAACGTGACATGCCGCACCATATGATCCCTCCATGAGATCATCAATTCCCAATTCTCGCGCGCGTCCTGGTCAGCGATAGCGGCGATCTGCCCAGAGGCGACCGGCTGCCGTGGATCCACCAGCAAATCCCGGTGCATCGCTCGCTCGGCCACGCAGGCGTCGGGCGGTGGCGTCATCTCGGGTCGCGCCAGATAGGCCTTGAGGAATTCGTCGGTGACGACCAAGCCTCCGTCCTCGCCGCGGTCGAGCAAGTGATGACCGCAGGAAAGCCAGAAGTCGCGCCTGTCGCTCAACGGCGCTCTCCATGTGCGAGCGCCGTAAGGTCGATTCGCTCGGCTGGCGCTTCCTCCTCGTCCGCCACATTGATAAAGGTAAACACGGGCGCGGGCTTTGGTCGACCGATCGCCTGCAAGGTCCGAAACGCCTCGTGGGTCACGTCATTCTCATAGCGGCGCGACACCGCCACCAGCATCCCCGTGGGATGATCGCAGAGGGATGCTGCGAAAGTGATTTCCTCTTCCGCAGCGGAGCGCGCCGTCATGAGATCAGGAGCGCCGAAGCGCTCCACAAGACGTACTGCCAACTGTTCGACTGCTGCTGTGCGATCCTTGTCGCTCGCCTCGACTATCCGGGCCAACGTCGACCAACCGAACGACCCGATTCCCAGAAAACCCGATCGAAACGCGGCTCGGGCTTTACCTTCCAGCGTTGCCGGATCCAGTTGCGCAAACATCAGCGCGCCTGATATGGCCCATTCGCCAGGCTCCGCCGCCTTATCGAACACAAATGTATCCGAGGGATCCGCCCGGACAGTCTTCAGTAACTTCACGCGTCTAGCCTAATCAGCACGCAGACCTCCTGGGCGGGTATCCGTCGACTAAGCGACTATAGTCCCGCATCGGCGCGGATAGAAAGTCCCCTAAAGCGGAATGGCAGCCTCCCATTCGGCTTGCTATGCTCGCTCACTGCAATTCTGTGCGTGAAACAAACCCTCGGTAGTCACGGATCGCAAGAAAATGCCTGATTTACTTGGGAATATCTTGCTCTGCACGTGCGAGGACACGATGCCGCTCGGCGCCGAGGCGGTGCGTCGCAGCTGCCGCGGTGCACTTGTGACGACGGCACATAGGCTCTGCCGATCGGAGCTCGAACGCTTTCAGACCATGGCGAAGGACCCGGCCGCGCTGACGGTCGGCTGCACGCAGGAGGCCCCTGTGTTCTCCGCGGCGGCCGCCGAAGCCGGACGGACGGCGCCGGTCAATTTCGTCAATATCCGCGAGACGGCAGGCTGGTCCTATGATGCGGCCGCAGCGGGGCCGAAAATGGCGGCGCTGCTCGCGGCGGCGGCCGAGCCTTTGCCCGAAACACCCTTCGTTGCGCTCGAGAGCGATGGCGTCGTGCTCATTTATGGCTGCGACGAGCAGGCCGTTGAGGCCGGCATCTTGCTGAAGGAGCATCTCGATATCACCGTGCTGATCAAGCCCCCGGCCGCCATCGTGCCGCCGCGCGTCAGGGAATTTCCCGTCGCAAAAGGCACGGTCCGCTCGGCCAAGGGGCATCTCGGCGCCTTCGAGATCACGGTGGATGATTTTGCGCAAGCAGCGCCATCCTCGCGCGGCACGCTGTCGTTTGGGCCTGCGCGTGATGGCGCGGTATCGCGCTGCGATGTCGTTCTCGATCTCTCCGGCGGCAATCCCTTGTTCCCCGCCGCCGATCTGCGCGACGGGTATCTCCGTGCCGATCCGGGCAATCCCGCTGCGGTGCTGCGCGCCGTGCTAAAAGCGCGTGATCTCGTCGGGACCTTCGACAAGCCGCGTTACATCGCCTTCAGCGACCATCTTTGCGCGCATTCGCGCTCCCAGATCGTCGGCTGCACGCGCTGCCTCGACCTTTGTCCGACCGGCGCCATCGCACCGGCCGGCGATCACGTCGCAGTCAACCCCCATATATGCGCCGGCTGCGGCCAGTGCGCCGCCGCTTGCCCCACGGGCGCTGCTGCCTATGCGCTGCCGCCGTCCGATGCATTGCTGCGGAAAATTCGCGCGTTGATGATGACGTATCGCGAGGCGGGCGGAGAGCACGCCATTGTGCTGCTGCACGACGACCCGCACGGAGCGCCGCTGATCGAGGCGCTGGCGCGGTTCGGCGACGGGCTGCCCGCGCATGTGCTGCCGTTTACCGTCAACGAGGTCACCCAAATCGGTCTCGAGGCGATTGCCGCCGTCTTCGCTTACGGGGCCTCCACCGTGCGACTGCTGCTACGGGCACAGCCGCGCCACGATGTTGCCGGATTGACCCGAACGATCGAGCTGGCCGAGCCCATCCTGGCCGGGCTTGGCTTCGGCGCGGGCCGGATCGCCACCATCGAAACGGACGATCCCGACGTCCTGGGCACGACGCTGCGCACGATTCCGACGATGACGGCAGTAGCACGTCCCGCGAGCTTTCTACCGGTTGGCGACAAGCGGGGTGTGCTGCAGTTTGCGCTGCGCGAACTTCACCGTGCCGCGCCGGAACCTGCGGACGTGGTCACGCTCCCTGCGCACGCCCCGTTCGGAGCGGTGGAGATCGATACGGCCGGCTGCACGCTGTGCCTCTCCTGCGTAGCGGCGTGCCCGACCGGCGCGCTGACCGATGATCCCCAGCGACCGATGCTGCGCTTCACCGAAGCGGTTTGCGTGCAATGCGGGTTGTGCAAGGCGACCTGCCCCGAGAAGGTGATAACTCTAAAGCCCCGGCTCGATTTCCGCGCCGGCTCCGGCGGCGCGCGAGTCCTGAAAGAGGAACAGCCGTTCTGCTGTATCCGCTGCGCCAAGCCGTTCGGCGTAAAGAGCACGATCGAGCGCGTCGTCGCGAAGCTCGCGGATAGGCATTGGATGTTCAAAGGATCACCCGAGCGCCTCGATCTCATCAAGATGTGCGACGACTGCCGCGTCGCCTTCGTCTCGGAGAAGGAATTCGATCCCTATGGCGCGCCGCGCACGGCGGTGCGCACGACTGACGATTATCTCACCGAGCGCGACGAGACACAGACTGGGGAGAAGCCCGGCGGTTGAGCGGCCGGCGCGATGATCTCATTGAGCGGGAGCAGCCGGCGGCGGTCCCGGCTGGCCTGCCGACCCCTCTTTCGCGAGCTTATCCGCGAGCCACAGATCGTGGTGTTCCTTGGCCCAGTTAAGATCCACCTCGCCGGTGCCCATCGCTTCGAACGCACCCTCCATTCCGAGGGTGCCGATATAAATGTGGGCAAGAATCACCGCGACGAATAGCACCGCAACCACGGCATGAACCACCTGCGCAATTTGCATCCCGGCAATATTCGTCAGGTAGAACGGAAACAGCAACAGATAGCCCGAAACGATCACGGCGATGCCGGCCCCCAGGGCAAACCAGAAAACCAACTTTTCGCCGGCATTGAAGCGCCCGGCAGGTGCATGCTTCGATTTGATGAAGCCGCCGCCGTGCTTCACCCAATCGATGTCGACTCGTCCCGGAATATTGTCCTTGATCCAAAGAGCGACGATCAGGACTAGACCGACGACGAACGAGAAGCTGACGAAATTATGCACATACTTGGCATATTGTGCGGAGGCGCTGAACGCCTCGGGCCCCATGACCGGCAGCAACACGATCTTCCCGAAGGTGATGTTCAACCCCGTCAAACCGAGAAGGACGAAAGACACCGCCGTCAACCAATGTGAGAAGCGCTCGAACCCAGTGAATCGGCGTACCTTTCTGCCGGAACGCCCGGACGAAATACGGATCCGCCCGATGACCAGATAGGTGAGCGCCAATAGAACGATCATGCCGAGGATCACGATCGCGCCCAGCCAGCGCAATAGGACTTCATGGAAATAATCCCACTGCCGGCCGGCGGGCTGTATGAGCACGCTCGCTTTCTTGTCGGGAATGTCGATGCGCCCCTCGATGCGCGGCACCTGCTGAAGCAGCGTCTGTTCTTTCGCTGCGCTCGCGTCCGGATCGACCGGCTGTTGCGGATTGGGCTGCTGCGCGCCCGCCGGCAGTGCGGCGAGCATCGCCGAGAACATGAGCAGAGCGACGGTATGCCGCACGCGCGCAAGAAGCGTCATCATGACCCGCACTCTGCCCGCATCGCGAGTCACACCGAGACCTCCTCGTGATAAGCCGTCATCCAGCCCCAGGCGCCGGTCCCGTAGCCGCGCTTCAATACCCGCTCTTTGTAGATCTGGGCAAGGATCTCGCCGTCGCCTGCCAGCAATGACTTGGTCGAGCACATCTCGGCACAGAGCGGAAGCTTTCCTTGCGCGAGACGGTTGGACCCGTATTTTTTAAATTCTTCGATACTGCCGGTCTCTTCCTGACCGCCGCCCCCGGCGCAGAAAGTACATTTGTCCATCTTGCCACGGGATCCGAAATTACCGACGCTCGGGTATTGCGGCGCGCCGAACGGGCATGCGTAAAAGCAGTAGCCGCATCCGATGCACAGATCCTTGGAATGCAACACCACGCCTTCTTCCGTCGGGAAGATGCAGCTCACGGGGCAGACCGCGGCGCAGGGCGCGTCGGTGCAGTGCATGCAGGCCATGGAGACTGACCGCTCGCCGGGCTTGCCGTCATTGATGGTGACGACCCGCCGGCGGTTAATGCCCCAGCCCACCTCGTTCTCGTTCTTGCACGCGGTGACGCACGCGTTGCAGTCGATGCAGCGGTCGGCGTCGCAAAGAAACTTCATCCGCGCCATGGTAAGCCCCTCCTCAGGCCGCTCTGATCTGACAGAGGGTACACTTCGGTTCCTGCATGCCGGTTGCCGGGTCGTAGCCATAGGTCGTGAGGACGTTCACGCTCTCGCCGAGCACGTATGGGTCGGCGCCCTTTGGATATTTGCTGCGTTGGTCGACGCCCTGGAACCAGCCGGCAAAGTGAAAGGGCATCCACGTCACGCCCTTGCCCACCCGCTCCGTCACCAGCGCCTTCATCCGCGCTTTCGAATGGCTCTCGGCGCCGCTCACCCACACCCAGCCGCCATCGGCAATGCCGCGTTCGGCCGCGTCGGCTGGATTGATTTCGACGTACATGTCCTGTTTCAACTCAGCCAGCCATCGGTTCGATCGAGTCTCCTCGCCACCGCCCTCATACTCGACCAGCCGTCCGGAACTCAAGATCAGAGGAAAGTCCTTGATGACGCCGTTGTCGACGGCGGCTTTCTGCACAGTAAATCCTATATTCGGTACCCGGAACTGCCGGGCGTCCGGCCGCGTCGGATATTTGGCGACGAGATCGGGCCGCGGCGTAAAAATCGGTTCGCGGTGCACCGGAATTGGGTCCGGCAGATTCCAGGCAATCATGCGCGCTTTGGCGTTGCCGTAAGGACTGCAGCCGTGCTTGATGGCCACGCGCTGGATGCCGCCGGAAAGATCGGTGGACCAGCTCACGGCGTCGGGATTGGTCGCGTTGACGCGTTTGATGACCGCCATTTCCTGCGCACTGAGATCCTTGTCCCAGCCGAGCTTCTTCAGCACGCCGAGGGTGAACTCGGGGTATCCGTCCTTGATCTCCGAACCAACCGAATAGGAGCCCTCGGCAAGGAGGTTTTCATGCACCTCCTTCTCGATCTCCTGACCGTTCTCCATTACCTTGCGCTTGACGACGCGCTCGACGCCGAAGCGTGCGCGGAACGTGCCGCCGCCTTCCGCCACAGGCAGATTGGTGTTGTAGAGCACGGGTGTACCGGGGTGCCGAAGCTGCGGCGTTCCCCAGCAGGGCCAAGGCAGACCGTAGTAATCGCCGCCGACCTCGGGATCGTCCTTCGGCGCTCTGAGCGTCACCAGGTCGAACTTTGCCTGGTTACGCATGTGCGCCTTGAGGCGCTCAGGCGACTGACCGCAATAGCCGGTGGACCAGCCGCCGCGATTGATCTCGCGCAGAATGTCCTCGGCCGAGACCGCGCCATTGTCGACCTTGATGTTTTTGAACAGCTTGTCGGCAAAGCCCAGCTTGCGGGCGAGCATATACATGGTGTCGTAATCGTTCTTCGATTCGAACACCGGTTTCACGATCTGTTCGCCCCACTGCAGCGAGCGGTTGGACGCCGTGCGCGACCCATCCATTTCGAAACTGGTGCAAGCCGGCAGCAGATAAGTCCCGTTCTTGCGGCCCGAGAGCACCGACCAACTGGTCGGATAGGGATCGCAGACGACCAGAAGATCGAGCTTCTCGATTCCCCGCACCGAGTCCGGCATCCGGGTAATCGTATTGGCGCCATGCCCCATCACGAACATGGCCTTCAAAGTGTCCGGCTGGCTGACCTGATCCTTGGGCAATAAGGTGGCATCGAACCAGCGCGTGCTGGGAATGCCGGGGGTCTCCATGAAAGTCTTGTCGACGAAGCGGGAGCGTACCCAGTCGTAGTCGACCTCCCACACCCGGCACCAATGCCGCCACGCCGCCTCGGACAGGCCATAATAGAGAGGAAGAGTGGTCACATCGAGGCCGAGATCGGTCGCGCCCTGAACATTGGTGTGGCCGCGGAAAATATTGGCGCCGTTCCCGTAATTACCCACATTGCCGGTGACCAGCAACAGCAGGCAGCTGGCGCGTACATTCGCCGTCCCGACCGTGTACTGGGTCTGACCCATCGCCCAGATCAGCGTGGAGGGCCGTTCCTTGGCGAAAATCTCAGCGACACGCTTGACCTGTGCTTCCGGCAGACCGGTGACGCGTTCGACCTCATCGGGCGGCCACTTGTCTACCTCCGCGCGCACATCCTCCAGGCCGTAGACGCGCTGACGAATGAATTCCTTGTCCTCCCAGCCATTCTTGAGGATGTGCCAGATCATCCCGTAGATGGTGGGAATATGCGTGCCGGGACGTACACGCACATATTCGGTTGCGTGGGCTGCAGTGCGCGTCATTCGCGGATCGATGACGATCATGTTGGCGCGATTGAGTTCCTTACCCTCGAGAATGTGCTGCAACGAAACCGGATGTGCCTCGGCCGGATTGCCGCCCATGATCATGATGGTCTTGGCGTTGCGAATATCGTTGTAGCTGTTGGTCATCGCACCGTAGCCCCAGGTATTGGCGACGCCGGTGACGGTGGTGGAATGACAGATGCGCGCCTGGTGATCCGAGTTGTTCGTTCCCCAGAAAGCGGCAAACTTGCGGTTGAGATAGGCTGCTTCATTGGTGAACTTGGCCGATCCGAGCCAGTAGACCGATTCCGGTCCCGACTTCGCCCGGATCTCCATCAGCTTGTCGCCGATCTCGTCGATAGCCTGATCCCAGGAAATTCGATTCCATTGGCCATCTACGAGCTTCACCGGATAGCGCAGCCGCCGTTCGCCCACCACGTCGTCTCGAACAGCCGCGCCCTTGCAGCAATGTGAGCCGCGATTGATCGGGCTGTCGTAATCCGGCTCCTGGCCAATCCAGACGCCATTCGCAACCTCGCCGATGACCGAGCAGCCGACCGAGCAGTGGGTGCAGATATTCTTGCGGCGCACGACCGCGGTATCCGGCGACGGTGGCTCGCCGGCCGCCGCCTTGCGCACGCCGCCGAGCGGCAGCGCACCAAGCCCGGCGAGACTGCCGGCGACCAGACCTGAATGGCGCAGGAAGGACCGACGATCGAGACCACCTGCGGCTTGGCTCACAATGGCGGCGGTGCCTTCACCGCGTCGGACCTGCCGTTCTGATCTCTTGATAAGCATAGACGCCGTCATTTCCCCGGATAGCGATTGACGCGGTAGAAATCCTGAACCTCTGGGGAGTTGGCTTGGTACTGTGGCTTGCGCTTGTCGCGCCTGACGGCGCCAGCGGTCCGGACCGAAGGGATTGATGCCGCACCCACAACCGCCGCGACGGCGGAGGCCGTCACAGCGAGAAGCATGTCACGACGACGAATCACGGTTTTGCGCAGCTCGTCCACGGTGAATCCTTCCAGAACCTTGCTCTGGACCCGGCTGTCGGAACGGCTGAAGCAAACACATGGCCTTTACGAAGCAATGCGATTGCGGCTTCCGTATCGTTGCCGGGTCGCGACGCCCGCCTCAATCATCAGCACCAGGCGTTAACAAGTCAAGTCGCGCAATGTCACGCAACTCACGCTCTCCTCCGGCATCCGTGGGCTCGACGAAAAAGCCGGTCTCCCCGTGGCGCTTACGGCCGCACACCGTGCGAGTGCCCCTCCTCCGCGCCAGATCGTTTTCGAGCATCTCCACCAGATCCCATTGAATTTACTGTGATTTTTTTATTAACTCAGACGGCTCGAGCAATCCCCTGCCGATCCAGCGACCGTAGCGCGAGCGCCTCGGTGATGTGTCTCACTTCGATTTGCGGCCCGCCGCACATATCGGCGATGGTGCGCGCCACCTTCAAGACTCGGTGGTAGCCCCGGGCCGACAAGCCGAGATGCTGCATGGCGCGTTCCAGGATGCCCAACCCGCCAGCGCTCGGCGTGCAGTAACGCTCCACCGCCGCATTGTCCAAGTGGGCGTTGCACGCCCCCTGGCGCTGTATCTGCAACTCTCGAGTCCGCATGACGCGAGCGGCGACCTCCGCGCTGGCTTCACGGCAGCCACTTGGCTCGCGCAGGCTCTTGAAGTCTACGCGCGGCACGTATACATGCAGGTCCAGACGATCGAGCAACGGACCCGAAATCCGGGCGCGATACCGCTGCACTTGATCTCCAGTGCAGTGACATTTATCGTTCGCGTCGCCGAGATAGCCACACGGACAAGGGTTCATCGCCGCGATTAATTGGAAGCGCGCCGGAAATTCCGCCTGGCGCGCCGCACGTGAAATCGTAATCGCGCCCGCTTCCAACGGCTCGCGAAGCACTTCCAGGACGTGCCTGTCGAATTCTGGCAGTTCATCGAGAAACAGTACGCCGTTATGGGCCAGGGAAATCTCTCCCGGCCGGGGGTGGCCACCGCCGCCGACGAGGGCCACGGCCGAGGCCGTATGATGCGGACTCCGAAATGGCCGCGCGCGCCACTCGCTCGCCTTCAGCGGGCGGCCGGCAATCGAGCGCAGGGCCGCCACCTCCATCGCTTCCGCATCGTTCATCGGCGGAACGATGCCCGGCAATCGCTGCGCGAGCATGCTCTTCCCCGCCCCCGGCGACCCTATCAACAGCAGACTGTGCTGACCCGCGGCAGCGATTTCCAAAGCGCGCCTGGCAAGCGACTGGCCGCGAACGTCGCACAAATCGGGCAGCGCTGTGCGTGCTAGGGCAGGCGGCTCTGCTCGATATAACTCCAGACGGTCCGCGCCATCGAGATGAGCGCAAACTTCCAAGATGTGTCGCGCCGCTATCACCTCACAATTCTTGACCAGTGCGGCCTCCGCAGCATTGATGTGCGGCACGATCACCGGGTGCCGAGCGACGGACGCCGCGAGGGCCGCCGGCAGCACCCCCCTCATCGACCGCAATTCACCGCTCAACGATAGCTCGCCGTAGAGTTCACATCCTTGCAGCTCGGATCGCGCGTCTGTCAGTTGACTGGAGGCGCTGAGGATGCCGATGGCAATGGGGAGATCGAAGCGGCCGCCTTCCTTGGGCAGATCGGCGGGGGCCAGGTTGACGGTGATGCGGCCCGATGGAAATTGGAAATCGGAGTTGGTGAGGGCCGCCCGCACACGATCCTTGCTCTCCTTCACCGCGGCCTCGGGCAAACCAACGATGTTGAAGGCCGGCAGTCCAGAGCCGATGTCGACTTCGACTCGCACCTCAGGTGCGTCAATTCCGCGCTGTTCGCGGCTCAGTACGGTGGCGATGGCCATCCCTTGTTTCTCGAGTCTCTGACTGGTTGAGTTTGTTTTATCGAGCCGCGCGTACGTGAGTTAAAACCTCCTTGCCGAGGAGTGCCGGCGAATCGACGAATCCAAATGGGCACAGGTTAGCTTGGTGTACGCGCTGATTGACCGTGGCTAGCCTCTGCAAACATCGAATTAATGGCAGGTCCGCGTGCACCTCGCCTACGCGAATCGTGGTGATAAACCTCGTATCCGAGCGCTTGCTGAGACCCAGCGGGCCCGTCGTTGCGCGCCGGCGCGTCCAGCTTGGCCGGACGGTAGTCTTCGATTTGAGGCTTGGTAGCGCCTCCTGCGAATCCGCACCTGTGGAGAAATAGGAAACTTCATGTTACATTATCGCCTTTAAAGGTATACCAAGATTCCATTTCTGGCCACTCCACATCGACCCTCCCTAGGCGTCCGGCGCAGCCTTCACAAGCTCGGCCAGGATATCCGGGACGCCCGGCGTCGGCGGGGCTTGCCGGCGGCTGTCGTAGCCCAGAGAGCATTTACGAGTCGCCCTTCCTTACGGCGAATTGAAGCGGGCGATGCCTCGGTCAGCATTGGTATCTACGCAGCTGTGCTTCAGGCTCTGGGACTCCTTGATGGACTCAGCCAGCTCGCAGATCCAAGCCGCGACGTTACCGGCCTCGCGATTGCCTCCGAAAACCTCCCGGAGCGGGTGCATTTCCGTCGTCCGCGCCAGAAACGCGATGGCTGATATCGATGTCTACGTAGATTTCGAGTCCGGCTTGAAACGGGTCGGAACGGTGCACCGTCACGTCAGGCGCAGCGGCGAGGCTACGAGCTTTGAATATCACGCCGACTGGCTTGCCGATCCGGCGCGTTTTTCGCTTGAGCCGGCTCTGACGCTCGACCGGGGCCCCTTTGTTCCCGATGGTGGCCTGTCCATTTTCGGGTCCATCGGCGATTCCGCGCCCGACACGTGGGGCCGACGACTCATGCAGCGGGCCGAACGGCGCCTCGCGTCGCGCGAAGGACGGACTGTGCGGACGTTGCTTGAGGTCGACTACTTGCTCGGCGTGGCGGATGTGTCACGCCTCGGCGCATTGCGCTTTCGCAAAACGGGCGACGACGTATTTCAGGCGCCCACTTCGGTCGGCGTGCCGGGACTCATCGAACTCGGGCGCTTACTTCAGGTCACCGAACGAATTCTTCGCGACCAAGAAACAGATGAGGATCTGCAGCTGATTTTCGCACCAGGCTCCTCGCTCGGAGGCGCACGCCCGAAAGTTTCCGTCATGGACCAGCATCGTCATCTTGCGATTGCGAAGTTTCCGAAGGAAAACGACGAATACAGTGTCGAATTGTGGGAAGCAGTTGCATTCGCTCTCGCGGGACATGCAGGTATTCGTACCCCGGAACATGAGTTGATTCGCGTCGCCGAGAAGCCGGTGATGCTGTCTCGTCGCTTCGATCGTGCCGAGGGTAAACGCGTTCCGTTCCTGTCGGGGCTCTCGATGATGGGGCTAAAGGACGGTGAGCGCGGAAGTTATCCGGAACTCGTCGATGTATTGACTCAGTATGGAGCGCGGGCAAGAGATGATGCGCGCGAGCTATACCGACGCATGACCCTGAACGTGTTGATATCGAACGTCGATGATCACCTGCGCAATCACGGATTTCTGTGGGCGGGACCGCACGGATGGGTCCTTTCCCCTGTTTATGATATCAATCCGACTCCGCTGGATGTTCGTCCGCGGATTTTGACTACAAATATCAGCCTCGATGAGGCTACTTGCGACCTGAATCTGGTTATATCGGTCGCGGAATTCTTCGGCATCGCAACCGATGAAGCAAAAACTATTGCCAAACAAGTGGCGACGGCGACCGTTACCTGGCGCGAGGTCGCAACAGCTTTTGGCGCGACTCGAGGTGAAATTCGCCGTATGTCAAGCGCCTTCGAACACGATGATCTAGCGCGGGCGCTTGCGCTGTGAGTTAGACAGGGCGAAAATAGGCAAGAAAGGGTAAAATGGCAAAAATGGGCTATTGGGGTAGAATAGCCCCAGGATTGCGAGCTTAACGAGAACCGTATGACCACCTCGGCAAAACCGCCCACCTTTCTGCCCCTTGCGAAGCTGCCTCGAACTCCAGCGTCCGATCTGAAAAAATTAGGGTGGCGCGGAATGATGAATGCGCTGCGGAGCAAGGGGAAGCTTGTGGTGACGAATCACGATGAGCCCGAGGCCGTCATCATTCCCGTGGCGGAATATGAAGCCATCATGCAGCTCGTAGAGCAGGCGGAGGCTCAGACGGAATCGACACTTGCGAACTTAAGGCGAACCTTTGATGAGCGTCTCTCGGCGCTCCAGGGCCGGTCGGCTGCAACTCGCCTGCAGTCGACGATGCGCGGTCGTGCCAAATTGGGTGGCAAAGTAAAAGCCGGCTCCGGTTATTGATGACGCGGCCCGTTCTCTATGTCCTTGCCGGCGTAAACGGAGCCGGCAAGAGCTCGGTCGGTGGTCACCTCCTGCAACGCGACGGATTAACCTGGTTCAACCCCGATACGTTCGCTCGTGAGTTCAAGGCTTCAACAGGATGCGACCAGGAAACGGCGAACGCGTACGCGTGGCAAGAGGGCATGCGTCGCCTTGGAGAAGCCATCGCGCAGGGTTTGAACCATGCCTTCGAGACGACACTGGGCGGTAAGTCAGTGATGGCAAAAATTCTGGAGGCCGCAAAAACGCATGACGTCTTGATTTGGTTCTGCGGACTGTCTTCTCCCGAACTGCACATCGCGCGCGTCAAGGCTCGCGTTGCGGCAGGTGGCCATCCTATTCCAGAAGAGAAAATCCGCGAGCGCTATCCGAATGCACAGTTGAACCTCATCAAACTCATGCCGCACGTGGCATACATCAAGGTCTACGACAATAGCACGGAGGCAGCCGCCGACGGCACCGTGCCGGACCCTGTGCTCGTCTTCGAGATGGAAAACGGCCAAGTCATCTCCCCTGCCCCCGATGATCTAAAGGCATTGCAGCGCGCACCGGAGTGGAGCAAATCCATTCTTGAGGCCGCACTACGCGCCGGGCCGGCGTGCGACTGAATGAATAATGATCCGCCCAGCGCTGTTCGCCGAGCTACCGGCCGCTCAGACCCTCGGGATGACGCACCCAAGTGTCGACTGGATGCGTGCGAAGCCTCTCGAGGATCTCGGCTATGTCGGAGCGCACAGGATAGGCCCCACAGCAGGCCGCGTCGGCCTCGCATTGGGTGAGAAGCGCATCGAGTCCTTCTTGCGCAGCACGGGCGTGGTTGAGCGGTACCTTGTTGTCCAGCACCACCAAGCTGCTGAGATAGGTGCTGCGAACATGAGCTCCGTGGCGACGGATGTAGGTCATGGCCGCATAGGTGCCGAACGAACCTGCCTCGAAGTGTATACGGTCATAACCCATGGCCAGGACCGCCCGTCAGGTAGAAAATCGGTCCTTGGAATATTGGTGCGCCCGGAGAGATTCGAACTCCCGGCCTCCTGGTTCGTAGCCAGGCGCTCTATCCAACTGAGCTACGGGCGCGCATAAACCCAAAATCATCGCAATACTTGGCGGAGAGGGAGGGAATCGAACCCGCGAGGGTGAATCCGAAGATCAATAACTTACTGATCTATCGGGAAACCGTATCCCTCGAATCCCCCAAATCCCCGGGTTTGGTACTCGATTTTGGCACTGGAGCAACCGTGCTGTTGGCGCTTATCGGGTTCCAACCGGGCCGGTATGCTACCACAATCGTAGTTCTTCAATCAGCCACTTGCGGACACGCCGGTCGTCCTTAATTCTGGAGCCAGCGTGACGTTCCTACGTCACCGCCTTCAAAGGTGTGGGCTTGACATTATTTCACTTTGCAGTGCAAAGTGAACGTCGCAACCAGTCAAATTGACAGCTTCGGGAGTCGTGCGATGGCGTTGGCGAGCGTATATTGGCTGGACACTTTCTTGGCCTAGATCGAGCGATGAGATCAATTCTAATCGTCGTCTGCTTTCTGCTGGCTCCCATGGCACATGCGGCCTCGCCGATTGATCTCGGTGAATTTCGGGGCCGAGTGCTCTATTTGGACTTCTGGGCATCCTGGTGTGCACCTTGCCAGCAGTCATTCCCATGGCTGCAGCTGATGAAAGATACCTACGAGGGCCAGGGACTAACGGTTGTCGCCGTGAATCTTGACCAGCATCGGTCCGACGCTGAGCGATTTCTCGCAAGATTTCACCCAAATTTCGACGTGCGCTTCGATCCTTTGGCGGAAGCGGCGGAGCGTTTCAAGGTGCAGGGCATGCCGACCAGCATGATTATCGACCGACGAGGCGTCGTGCGTTTTACCCATATTGGATTTCGGCCGGTGGATGGCACCGTTTATGAGAATCAGTTGCGCGAGATACTGGCCGAAAAGTAACTTGTTTCAGGGGGAGCCATGACATTCAAGCAGGTCAGTTTGATTCTAATTTTGGGCGGTACGACGCTCGCAAGCGGCTGCGGTTCACTTGGGGTCAAGCCGTGGGAACGGGACACTCTGGCGCGCTCCGACATGCGGCTAGATGCCAATCCTCTCGATGCCGCGATCGACGATCATATGTATTTCAGTAAAGAAGCCTCGTCGGGCGGCCGATCTTTCGCGGGCGGCGGCTGCGGATGCAACTGAAACCGAAGAATTCACCCAAGTCGGTGAATATGCGGCGAGGGCTTATGGCCGCGAGCTGCGCCCTGCTGGGCGCCGCTGGCGCTCGCGGCCAGGAAGCGCGTGCGGCCTCGGCCGATAGCGGGCTATTCGAGGATTGGTCCGTTGATTCCGCCTTGGCTTATTACCATGAAAATGGACGTATCGAAGCGATCGAGCCCGTGGTCAACGTCGCTAAGACTTTTGCCGATGGGCAGGCGCTCGCTCTCAATGTGACCTTCGACGCCTTGTCGGGCAGTAGTCCCAACGGAGCATTGACCAGTCATAGCGTACAGACGTTTTCGTCGCCCTCGGGAAAGGCGTCCCATAGCTACACAACTGCTCCAGGACAATTGCCCGTCGACCCCAATTATTCAGACGCCCGCATTGCGGTCGGTGCCGATTGGAGCGTGCCCATTACGCGAGTGACGCAGGTGAGCGTCGGCGGCAAGGTCTCCGGCGAGGATGATTTTTATTCTGCTACGGTTAGCGCCTCGATCGCGCACGACTTCAACGAAAAAAACACGACATTGACGTTCGGTCTAAATAACGAATTCGACTCTTTGCGTCCGATTGGCGGCGCGCCGGTACCCGGAAGCGATTACGCACTGTCCGCCAAGACGGGGAGTAAGACAAAGAACGGGGTGGGCGTAGTGATTGGGCTCACTCAGGTGATGAGTCGCAGTTGGGTTACCGAATTCAACCTATCGGTCGATCGATTCAAGGGATATCTGAATGATCCCTATAAGATCACCTCGATCATCGACATCGCCGGCAATACCACTGGATACGAGTTTGAAAGCCGGCCCGATCAACGCACGCGCAAGAGCGCGTATTGGGAAAATCGCGTCGCTTGGAACCGGCAGATGTCGACGGCTCTTTCGCTGCGCTACATGAGCGATAACTGGGGAGTGCGGTCGGATACTGCGCAACTGCACTTTCATTGGTCGTTGTCCGATGTCCGTTACATCGAGCCCAGTATTCGCTGGTATCGCCAGACTGCGGCTGATTTTTACACGCCTTTCATCCTAGCTACGGAACAGCCGGCCGTCGGCTATGAGTCCTCGGATTCCCGTCTCGGCCCGTTTCACGCGCTTACTTATGGACTCAAGTACGCGCAAAAGCTGCCCGGCTTGGGAGGTCGCGCCGAGTCCGAACTCAGTGTGCGGGCGGAGTATTATCAACAGACCTTCGCTGAGCGGACCGCGACGCCCATCGGCCTACAAGGTCTCGATCTGTATCCAGGTCTCAAAGCGATCTTGGTTCAAGTTGGGTGGCGGTTTTAGAAATCAACCCACGGGATGTAGGGTGGCATCGGCAGCAAGCAATGGGCCCGACAGCACGGTAATAGTCGAATCGCGAGATGAGAATTTACTCGCGGTGAGCTTTACCGCCATGGCGAATCCGTGCGAAGTGCTTTTGCCCACGATGAGCTGCGATGCAGCGTTGGCGATTGGCACAGCCGCAGCGGAAGAAGCGTGGCGCATCGAGAAAAAATACAGTCGCTACCGCGACGATAGCGTCGTCGCCTGGATTCACGAACACCGCGATACCCCGGTCGAAGTGGACGAGGAAACCGCCTCGCTGATCGACTTTGCAAAGCAGTGTTTTGATCTTAGCCAGGGTCTATTTGACATCACCTCCGGCGTATTGCGCCGTGCCTGGAAATTCGATGGATCGGATCGCATTCCCGAACCCGCTGCGATCGACTCGCTTCTCCCCTTGGTGGGATTCGATAAGCTTCAATGGAAATCGCCGCGCCTGTTGCTGCCCGCCGGAATGGAATTGGATTTCGGCGGCATTGGCAAAGAGTATGCGGTGGACCGGGCTTATTCGTTGCTCGCGGCCCGTGAAAAGGCTCCCTTCCTCATCAATTTCGGCGGCGATTTGCGCGCCAACCGCCCGCCGTCGCACGGTCCGTGGCGGGTGGGTATCGAACGACCGGATACGGATCGAGAGGCGACGATGGTGCTCGATCTGGAGCATGGCGCGCTCGCTACGAGCGGGGATTCTCGTCGCTACTTGTTAAAAGATGGCATACGGTATGGCCATATCCTACATCCCGGTACGGGATGGCCGGTGGCCGGCTCGCCGCGCTCAGTCACCGTCGCCGCCAGCAGCTGCACGGAGGCAGGATTACTATCCACTGTGGCATTGCTGCAGGGCGCTGGGGCACAAGCGTTTTTAGAGGAACAGGGCGTACGCTACTGGCTCCTTCATTGACCAACGAATTCGCGCATGGCGCCCGCCCGCTGCAACAACCGTCCATTTTGGATCAACGGAACTACGATCTCCGATGTTAACCGGGACGCTCGACGTCTGTTTTCGCCATGAAAGTATATTGAACGAAGCCTTGGTTTTGCCCCAAACGGTCATACAACCGTCGTGCCACCGCATTGCTCTGATGGGTCAACCAATAAGGGCTATTCGCTCCGGCCGTCCGAGCCGACTCGGCGACGGCCTCGATCAGCATTCGGCCGCAACCGGTTCCGCGCGCCGTCGAATCCACATAGAGATCCTGCAAGTAGCAGGCGGGTGCCGTTGACCAGGTATCCTCGTGAAACAAAAAGTGGACGATACCGACAAGATAGTCGGCGGAATTGCGCGCGCCCAGGCCCTGCGCGCGTCCGTTATGAAGGCGTTGCCATGTGCTCTCAGAGACGTCTGCCGGGAGTTCGACGCCGTAGAAGAGCTGGTATTCGGACCACAGCTCCGTCCAGCGCGCGCGCTCCGAGACTCTGAGGGGTGCAATACGAAACATCCCCTACTCCTTGCGAGTTAAATGACAGCGCTGCTGCGGCAGGCGCGCGCCCGCTGCGGACGCGCCTGCCGCCTCGATAGCTCAGATACTCATGCAAATCGACTTGGTCTCAAGATAATTCTTGAGGACCTCGCTACCCATCTCACGGCCCCAGCCCGATTGCTTGTAGCCGCCAAAGGGCATCGCAGCATCGAAGATGTTGTAGCAATTGACCCAGACCGTACCAGCCCGTAGCTGGTTGGCGATGCGATGGGCCCGCTTGATGTTGCTGGTCCAGAGGCCCGCGGCCAACCCGTACACCGTGTCGTTGGCGCGGCGAATCAGCTCATCGTCGACTTCCTTGAAGGGCATCACGGTCACCACCGGCCCGAAGATCTCCTCCTGATACACGCGCATCTTGTCGCTCGTGCCATCGAGCACGGTGGGCTCGACGAAAAAACCGGTCTCACCGTGGCGCTTGCCGCCACATACCGTGCGAGCCCCTTCCTCCTTGCCGGAACGCAGAAAGCCGGTGACACGATCATACTGGGTCTTCGACACCAGGGGTCCCATCTCGCTCTGTGGATTCAGGCCGGGACCCAAGCGTATGGAGCGCGCGGCCTTGGTGACGCCCTCCAATACGCGATCGTAGCTTTTTTCCTGTACGAACAGACGCGAGCCCGCGCAGCAGCACTGGCCGTGATTGAAAAAAATGGCGTTCGCCGCGCCTGGAATCGCCACATCGAAATCCGCATCGTCGAGCACGATGTTGGGCGACTTGCCGCCGAGCTCGAGCGTGACTTTCTTTAAATCATTCGCCGCGGCTTTGACGATCAGCTTGCCGACTTCGGTCGAACCGGTGAAGGCCACCTTGTCCACTTGGCTGTGCGCCGCCAACGGCGCACCGCAGGTCTCGCCGAAACCAGTGACCACGTTGAGCACGCCCGGCGGTAGGCCGGCGTCCAAACACAGCTGCGCGAGACGCAGCGCCGACAGCGGAGTCTCTTCCGCCGGCTTCAACACGACGGTACACCCGGCCGTCAGCACCGGCCCCAACTTCCAGGCGGCCATCAGCAAGGGAAAATTCCACGGAATGATCTGCGCTACGACACCGATGGGCTCCTTGCGCGTATAGGCGTGGTATTGCGCGTCAGGGGTGTAGGGCACGGAAAGGGGGATCGTACTGCCTTCGATCTTCGTGGCCCAGCCCGCCATGTAGTGGAACAGGTCCGCGGCCAAGGGCACGTCGGCGCCACGCGCCACCGCAATGGGCTTGCCATTGTTGAGCGATTCCAGCTGCGCCAACTCCTCGAGGTTCTCGAGGATCAGATCGCCGATCTTCCACAGAATTTTGCCGCGTGCCGAAGGCGACATGCGCGGCCAAGCGCCCTGATCGAACGCCTTGCGCGCCGCAGCCACCGCCAAATCGACATCGGCGCGCTTGCAATCGGCCACACGCGCAATCACGGCTTCATTGGAAGGATTGAAGACTTCGAAGGTTTCACCCGACTGGGCATCCTGCCAACGGCCATCGATCAAGGCTTGACGAGCCTGACTCACGAAGCGCTTAACCGGTGTGCTCAGCGACACCATATCGACTGCAGTGTTCATGGACATCTCCTATGTTGATAGTTGATACCACTCGACGGATGCGGTGCAAATCCGGGCCCGCGTCGTATCAGGCTCCAGCCCCATGCGCCAAGTTCCCCAAAAAGCACTCTGGTTGCCTACCGCCTTTTACGCCTTTGTCCAAGACTTGTCACAAGGCGCCGAGAGCCGTCATCACAACGGGTTCACGCAGCGGCTATAGTGGCTCCGGCACGTGCCGCCTGCGAAAACAAATTTGAAGGGTGCGGCATCAATGGAGTCGATCGCACCCATTGCGCTGAGAATATGCCAATCCTTTTCAATCGGCGCGTTCGGCACCGGCGGTGAAAGTGACCACTTAACCCGCTGACCTGCGTTTGCGAACGGTTCTGGGCGGCGTGAGCCCTCCGGCGAGTCAGCGGTCAGCGCATCAGGCGCTCAAAGTCAGACAGCGGCCACGCTGTGCCAACCGATTCGCTCCGCCAGTTCGCGGAATTTCGCGTCGGAATGCAGGCCCGCGAACGAGGGCTAGCGCGTCAGCTCGATGAGATCGGGGTTGTGCTCCCGATAGGCTTTCTCCAGCCATTCGAGCGCTCGTGGGACCCGCGCCTCCATCACAGCGCCAGGTGCGCTTGATCAGCCTCGCTTCGGAAGGCCCGCGTGACTTGCCTCGCGGCATCGTGTGGCAACGCGCCTCGGAGTGGCTGCTTAGCGAGCGTAACGAACTTACGGTAGGTGAACCAAGGCGCCGCTCGCGGAAACGGAGTACTCCAGATCACGTATCGTAGCTGTCATCTGTTCTGGTCGGATGCCGGAGTTAGACTCTAAGCCGACCGCTGTTTGACGT
>DASXYI010000152.1:0-57776 GCA_036502605.1 Steroidobacteraceae bacterium | reverse complement strand
GGAAGCTCTCACTACTGACCGAAGATCGTCAAGCCCAAACGGTACTCGTGAAGTCAATCGCCTTTGAGATCGTCCGTAAATCGAAAATGCTATTCTGGCTGAGCTCGGGCGCAGACCCGCTCGCGATCTATAACGGAGGATTCATGACAGTCCAGACCCAACCCGCCATGAGTGCCGAACACATGCGAGCCAAGTATGGCCCCTGGGCCGTCATCGCCGGAGCCTCGGAAGGCACGGGTGCGGAGTATGCGCGGCAGTTGGCGGCCGTCGGCATTCATTGCCTGCTGGCGGCGCGGCGTGCGGAACCGCTCGAGAAGATTGCGCGTG
The DNA here is from genome assembly GCA_036502605.1 of Steroidobacteraceae bacterium. GTDB lineage: Bacteria > Pseudomonadota > Gammaproteobacteria > Steroidobacterales > Steroidobacteraceae > Bog-1198. Next base: position 57,449 of record DASXYI010000152.1, on the reverse strand, counting down.
AGCTGACCGGCAAGTACAAGGTTCAAGCCCGCGTGTTGAGCGTCGATTTGTCGGCGCCTGATGCCGCGCAGCGCATGCAAGAGGCGGCGGCCGACGTGGAGGTAGGACTGTATGTGTCCAACGCCGGCGCCGACTCCACCGGCAAACATTTCCTGGATATGCCGCTCGAGCACTCGCACCGGCTGATCAACATGAACGTGAGTACGGTTGTCGATGCCGTCCATGCCTTCGCGCCGTTGATGAAGGCCCGCGGTCGAGGCGGCATCGTGCTCATGACCTCGGGCGCTGCGCTCGGCGGCCAGCCGCGGCTTGCCATGTACTCGGGCACCAAGGCCTTTGAATTGAACTTCGGCGAGTCCTTATGGATTGAATTACGCAAGTTCGGCGTCGACGTGCTGAGCGTCGCCGCCCCTGCGATGGACACTCCGGTGCTGCGCGAGGCATTGGCGGCGAGAAATCTGAAACCGCAAGGTGTTTACGATCCGAAGGACGTGGTTCAAATCGCGCTTCGATACCTACCGGCCGGCCCGAGCTATGTCTTCCCGCTGGGACCGCATCAGGATGCCGATACGCTCAATGAAGAACGCCGCAGTCGGCTGCTCGCTGTCGCCGAAATCACCAAGGCGTTCTTCGGGGCCGATTGAGCCGCCCCGGAGGATCCATGCTGACGCCGACGGACGAACGAGAGATCATCGCTCTGCTCACCCGCTATGCGACGGGGATTGATCAGCGTGATTGGCCGTTGTTCGAGGCCTGTTTTACCGCAGACGCGCGCACGGACTATGGGGCGTTCGGCCAGTGGAGTTCCGCGGCGCAAATCACGGCCTTCATGCAGCAGGCGCACGCCGCCATGGGGCACACGCTGCATCGTCTCAGCAACTTCTTGATTGCCGCGCAAGCACAGGGTGCGGTGGCGCGATCGTACGTGGATGCGCTCTTGATGCCGGGACCCTCCGGCGGCGAGGTCCATCGCGGTATCGGCTTTTACGACGATGAATTGCTGAAGACCGCGCAGGGATGGAGAATCGCGTTCCGGCGCTTTACCGCCGTGCAAATTCTCTAGGAGATGGTTCCTACCCGGCCGCCTTCGACGAAGACGGTGCTGCCGGTCGTGTAGCTCGAGGCGTCACCGGCAAGCAAGATTGCGGCACCGACCGCTTCATCGGCTGCCCCGAAGCGCTTGATGGCATTTCGTTCCGCGAGGTTCAGGCCCTTGTGTATCTCCGCTTCCTTCCCGTCGGGACTCATCGAACCCACGCACAGTGCGTTTACACGGGTATGCGGCGCCAATGCTTTCGCGAGCGAGCGCGTCAGAAACGCAAGCGCGGCCTTGCTCGCGCCGTAGGCGACCGCCGGGGGAAGGGGCGTGAATCCACCGCAGCTCTGAACGGAGATGACGCTTCCCTTACCGTGCTTTTGCATGTCATCCGTGGTGAGTTCGGTCAATCGCCAAGTCGCCAGCACATTCACGTCCATCGCCGTTTTCCATACTTCATCGGTGTTTGCCCATAGGCCGCCATCGCGCGCGTAAACGACGCCGGCCGCGGCGTTGTTGAAAACGATGTGAATCGGTCCAAAGCGCTTGCGCGCGGCATTCGCCAAGCGAACCAAATCCTCCTTGCTGCCCGCGTCCGCGGCCACGGCAAGCGCGCGGCCCCCTTTGAGGGCATCGATTTCCGCAGCGATACGCTCGAGCCGCTCTTTGGATCGCGCTGAAATCACCACATTCGCGCCCAGCTCGGCGTACGCCTTGGCCACATGTTCTCCGACTCCCGGGCCCACTCCCGTGAGAATCGCCGTGCGGCCGTCGAGACGAAAACGGTTCAACACAGATGTCATTGTCTCTCCTGGGAAACTCATTTTTCGTCGAACAAATAGCCGAATCGCGCCAGATACTTGGGCAGCAGCGCGCGCACCTCTTCGCGGGCGATTCCGAAGTCCTCGGGCTTGTGCGTATGCTTGCCGAGGCGTCTGGAGATGCTCTTCATCGCGGCGCCGTGAAGCGCGGTTTCGTGTTCAGCCGTGAACGGTAGCTTGAAGTACCGATGAATTCGCTTGACCACGTCGATGCGGTCTGCGATGACTTCTTTGTGTGAAATATCGATGACCGCCGCGTCCACCTGCGGTTTGCGATTGCGCACGTCGGTCGCGTGCTCGAGCGCGTTGCTCCACGTGTCCATCACGTAGCGGCCGACGGCGATCGGATCCTCTTTCACGCCGGCGGCTTTGCGAAACTCGTTCAGCATGCTCGACAAAGAGGAGAAGGCGCTGACGGGATCGCGATGGGTCCATACCAAGCAGGCGCCGGGAAAGGCCTCGAGCAGCTCCTCGATCGTGCATAGGTGTTCCGGCGACTTGAGAGTCCAGCGTCCCCGCGGCCCCTTCCACTGTAGCTGCTGCAGCAGGCGCTTGTGTGTCGCGTAGCGCCCCGGCACCGAGGGATTCTCCCGCAGCCATTTTCCGTACGAAATCATGCCCCACTCTGCCGGAAATTGCGTGCTCGCAAAGTGATGGGTGAAGGCAAGATTGCATTCGGCGCACGCCCTGGCTTCGATATCTTGTATATCCGCGAGCTTCGGCGCGCCTTGCAGCAAGTGGGCGAAAATCGCGTCCAACTGCGCGATGCGCGGATCGCTGTCCCAGGTGGCGATTTCGGGTGCCGGCCAGGGCATCGCGAATTCCCAGTTTCGAGGCGCACGCGCCGCCGGATCCAGCGCCAGCAAATCGTACGTGATGGTAGTTCCCGTGCGCGGTAGACCGACGATCACCAGCGGACGTTCGATTTTCTCCTCGAGAATCTCCGGATGCCGCTTCTCATCGTCGACGAAATGCAGGCGCGTCATGAGGCTGCCCGTCAACCGCATTCCGGCCTGCTGCACCAGCGAGTCCGGGGCATCCATGCCGTTCATGGACTCGACCAGCTTCTCGAGTCCGATGCGAAATGACTGATCCTTGCCCCAGTCCGACAATCCGGTGGCGGTTTCGGCGGCCGCCGTCAAATGCCCGACGTCGAGTTTAGAGCTGTTCTTTGCTGCCGCATAGGCTTTCATCGCATTCCCCCGGCCTCGAACTTGCGCACGTCGGCGATCTGCGGCTGATGTGCCAAGTGTCCCCCGTCGCACGCGATCGCTTGACCCGTAATATACTTTGATTCGTCGGAGGCCAGAAACGCGGCCAATGCGGCGATGTCGGCGGGTTCACCGAATTCCGGGGTGAGAATGTGCGGCTTTATCAACGTTACGAGCACCGGATCGTCTTTCATGGCCGGACTCAAAATCACGCCCGGCGTAATCGCATTGCAACGCACCCCTTGCAGCCCGTATTGGGTGGCTATGTGCTGGGTGAGGGAAATAATTGCTGCCTTCGATGCTCCGTAGGCGGTGCGGGTGACGTCCCCTACGCGGCCGGAATCCGACGAAGTGTTGATGATGGATCCGCCGCCACCCTTGATCATGTGCGGAATCGCGTACTTGCTGCCCAAGAGAAATGAGGTGACGTTGACGTTCAGTACGGCATTCCAGATTTCCAAGGGAATGTCCGTCACCGTGGTGTCCTGCCGCTGAATCGCTTGCGAGGTCAATCCCACATTGTTGTGCAGCACATCGATTCGGCCGAATGTTGCGGCCGCTTTCTCTACCAGGGCTTGGATCGAAGCCGCGTCCGAGGCATCGTAGTGAATCGCGACCGCGTTCGGCCCGAGCGATGCGGCGAGCTCTTGCGCGGTCTTGATATTGAGATCGCCGATGGCGACCTTGGCGCCTTCGGCGATGTAGCGCTTGGCGCAGGCCGCGCCGATTCCGGTAGCGCCCCCGGCGACGATCGCGACCTTGTTCTGCAGGCGTTGCATGACTATCTCCGGTTATCGCTGCACGCTGCGCTCGGGCGACTCTACCGGCACCTATCTACCGATAGGTTCAAGTTGAGCGCTCCCCTGTAGGCTGCGGCGCCAATGCGCATACTTAACGAGAGGACAGCGGTATGACCAAGACCATCGAGGAGCGGCTCAAGGCACTCGAGGATCGCGAAGAGCTCATCAAGCTCAAGGCACGCTACGTCAATTACAACGACGGCGGCTGGCAGGGTCCGACGCACACGGATGCCGATGCGGTAGCCGATATGTTCGTCGAAGACGGCATCTGGGACGGTTCGCCGAACGCCGGCTATGCCAAAGGCCGCGCCGAGATCAAGGCGCTCTTCCAACAGTTTCGCGCCGTCAGGTTTATCGTCCACTACGTGACCAATCCTCTCATCGAAGTCGACGGCGACGCGGCCACAGGCCATTGGCACGCCTTGGTGACTTCCACGATGCCGGGCGATGTATCGCTGTGGATTTTGGGTCTTTATAAGGAGCAGTACGTCCGCACCGCACAGGGCTGGAAAATCAAGGTGCTGCGGTTTGAAACGGCGGTGGCCGCCCCCTACGAACTCGGTTGGGGAAAGGCGATGCAGCAGGCAGTAGCAGGGAAAACTCCTTGATGCCGCTCCGAGTCACTCGAGCGTCGCGAAAGCCTGCAGATTGAAACGCCGCAAGGGTTCGCGGCGCTCGACTTTGATGACCCAATCCGGGTCGCCGAGAATCGAGCGCCCAACCGCGACCAAGTCGAATTCGCCGCCCGCGATGCGGGACCGTACATCCGCCAAGTTGTCGCATGTTTCGCTGCCGTTCTCGAACGTGCCCTGCAAATCCTTCTGCAGGCCGACTCCGCCCACCGCCATGCAGGGCTTGCCGCTGAGCTTTTTTGTCCAGCCGGCCAACGTGAGCGGCGACTCGGCAAACGCAGGCTCTTGATAGCGCCGCGTACTTGCATCGAAGATGTCGACGCCCGCATCCGCGAGTATCCTCAACATCGATTCGAGCTCCGCAGGCGTGCTCACGGTCCGACCGTTGTAGTCCTGCAGCTTCCACTGCGAGAATCGAAACATGATGGGGAGGAGCGGTCCGACCGCGCGCCGAATGGAACGGACGATCTCCGCCCCGAAGCGCGTGCGCGCGCCGATATCGCCGCCCCATTGATCCGAGCGCTTATTGGTTTCCCGCCAGAAAAATGAATCGATCAAATACCCATGTGCACCGTGAACGGCGATGCCGTCGAAGCCGCTCGCTTTTGCATTTGCCGCGCTGCTGCCGAATCCCGCTATGACGTCGGCTATTTCGCTGTCGCTCATTGGCCGAGTCAACCGCATCATGGGTTCCAAATACGCGGGCGGCATCGACACGAGTCCGTGTTCCGGGCCCCAGATGCCGGAGGGCCGGCACGACAGGGTCCCGGGGGACGGCCCGCTGTTCGCTTGTCGTATAGCGCCCATGTGCCAGAGTTGGGGGAAGATCAACCCGCCCGCCGCGTGCACCGAGTCGACCACGCGCTTCCATCCTTCCAGAGCGGTACTGCCGTGAAGTACCGGCACATTGTCCTCGTTCATGCTGCCGGCACCGAGCGCCGCCGGATGATCGACGCCGACACCTTCGGTGATGATCAGTCCGACTTTGCGTTCGGCTCGGCGGCTGTAGTAGTCGGCCACATTCTGCCCAGGCACTCCGCCGGGAGAGAACCCGCGCGTCATGGGCGACATCACGATGCGATTGCGCAGCTCGAGCCCGCGCAGTGCAAAGCCTGTGAGGAGAGGATCGTTTTGAAAAGTCATGTGGCACGGGATTCTACTTCGTGCATGCAACGAGGTCGACTGCAAATTGAATCTCATTTGGCGGTACCATGCAAAACTTCCGCAGCCATTGCCAGGGAACCACTATGAACACGCTGGACGAACTGCTTGCGATCAATGCCATCGAAGGCACCAAGGCGCGCTACTGTCGATTCATGGACACCAAGCGCTGGAACGACTGGGGCATGCTGTTCACGGAGAACGCCACATTGGACGTGAGCGAGGATGTGACCCCGGAGATGGGACCGCAGATCGTTCACGGCCGTTCGGCCATCGTTGCGCAGGTGCGCGGCGTCGTGGACAGCGCCCGGACCACCCATCAGGTACATTCACCTGAAATAAACCTGATTTCGGCGACAGCCGCCACCGGGATCTGGGCCATGCACGATGTGGTGGTTTGGCCCGAAGGGGTCGCGCGTCCCGTACCTGGACTGAATTCATTGACCGGCTTCGGCCACTATCACGAGACCTACGCACTGGTCGCGGGCGAGTGGCGGATCGCCAGCTTGAGGCTCAGCCGTTTGCAGCGAATTCTCGGCTGAGGGGCGGTACCTATCGAAAGATAGAGGTCAAGGTACCGCAGTCGGCGCGACAGTGCCTTCCTACCCGCGAGTTGCAGGAGCTCGAGTTATGTCTGTCTCGCCCACTACTTCCTTCGGCGAACCGCATTATGTCCCCTACGTCGGCGAAGATTTGGCGCGCAGCCGCGCCTATGTAACCACCCTGGGAGATCTTTTGCTGGATGCGTGGGATCGGTATCCGGAACGCCCTGCCCTGATCTTCCCGGATTCGCAGCGCACCTATTCGCAGCTTGTGGCCAACGCCATGCGCATCGCGCGCGGCCTGCGCGCCATGGGCGTCAAGCCGCGCGACAACGTCGGCATTCTCATGCCGACGAGCCCCGCGCTGGTGGAAATGTTGTTCGGCGTTGCGCTGTGCGGCGCGGTCTCGGTGCTCATCAATGCGCGCTTCCGCTCGGCTGAACTGGCGTACGTGATTGAGAATGCCGACCTGGTGACCCTGCTGACCACCGATGCCATCGCCGAGCAGGTGAACTTCGTCGAACGCCTCAACACGGCGCTGCCGCAGCTCGCCTCTGCCAAGGATGCCGAGCGGCTGATGCTCTCGGCAGCGCCGAAACTGCGCAATATCGTGTTGTTTGGGATGCCGCAATCGGGGTTCGTGACGCAGCAGCGCTTCGACGCAGGCGCCGAGCGCATTGCGGAAGTGGACGTACACCGCTGCCGCGTCAGCGTGTGCGTGCGCGATCCGGCTCTCATCCTGTACACCTCCGGTACCACCTCCCAACCCAAGGGTTGCGTGCTCACGCACGAAGCCATGGTGCGCACGAGTATCGTGCTCGGCAAGGATCGATTCCGGCTGACGCACGAAGACAAGGTGTGGTCGCCGCTGCCGCTGTTTCATATCGCCGCGACCTGCCCGCTCATCGCGGTGTTCGCCGTCGGCGGCTGTTATATCAGCATGGGTTATTTCGATCCCGGCGTGTCCCTCAAGCTGCTGCGCGACCATAAGGTCACTCTGATCTTTGCGCCGTTCGTTACCTTTCTGCAGGCTCTGGCCTATCACCCCGATTTCAAAAAGACCGACTTGTCGTCGGTCAAGCTGATGAATAGCTGCTTCGCCGCGCAGCCCAAGAGCGTCGGCGAGATCTACCGCGTTGCCATGCCGGGCACTTTGCAGCTCGGCACCTACGGCATGACCGAGGCCTCTGGAATCGTTTCGACGGGCCACTACGGCATGGACCCGGAATTGGGCTACTCCCGATTGGGCACTGCGCTGCTCGGCGTGGAGGTACGCATCGCCGATCCGCAAACCAACGCCGACGTGCCGACCGGCGAGCGCGGCGAGATCTGCCTGCGCGGCTACAGCATACTTTCCGGCTACTACCGTGACGCTGCAAAGAACGCGGAATGCTTCGACACCCAAGGCTGGTTTCACACCGGCGATATCGGTTCGTTGGATGAGAACGAGCATGTGATGTTCCATACGCGCCTGAAGGATATGCTCAAGGTGGGCGGTGAAAACGTCGCTGCAGCGGAAATCGAGGCGCAGCTGACCAAGCATCCCGCCGTGAAACTTGCACAGGTGGTCGGCATCCCGGATCCCAAATACACCGAAGTCCCGGCCGCATATATCGAACTGCATCCGGGACTCGAGGTCAGCGAAGCCGAACTCATCGAACTGTGCCGTGCGGAAACCGCCTCGTATAAAGTACCGCGCCTGGTACGCTTCGTCACCGAATGGCCGATGTCGGCGTCCAAGATTCAGAAGTTCCAGCTACGGAATCGCCTGATCAAGGAACTCGGCTTGGACCAGGACTAAGCATCGCAACGTCGCCTGCGCTCTCAGCACGTCGTCTGCGCCCTCAGCGTGTCGTCTGCGCTCTCAGCGCGCCGTTTTTAAATGACGCAGAACTCGGCGCGCGGCAATTCGGCCGGGAAGCCCGCTCACGCCGCCGCCCGGGTGGATGCCCGCGCCGCCGAGAAAAAAACCGGGAGCGATCGAAGGTCCCCCGAGTCCGACAGCCGGGCGCTTGCTCCCCGAGCGAGACGACGCGAAGTCGATATGCGTGACGCAGCCGTGGGTCACGTTCAGGCGCGCCGCCCGGTCCGGCGGCGCTTCGACGAAGCGGCCGATCTCACTGTCGAAGCCTTCGTAGAACTCGCCGACGTGGGCGATGACCGAGTCCATGACCCGGTCGCGCACCGCGGGCCATCCCTCGCGTGCCACCACCGGCGCCGCAGGCAAGTAGATGTAGGCAAGCGATTGACCCGCGGGCGCTTGAGTCGGGTCGCTGTTGCTCAGGGGCGTCACCGATACCGCGTGCCGATTCGGGATATCGCCGCGCTTGGCATAGGCAAAGCTTTGGCGCACCTCCTCGGGTGTACCGATCAATCCCACCGCCTTGTTCAGATCCGCCCCATCGGTTCGCAGCTCCTGATGCCGGCGCAATCGCAGCGGCGCCGACATGGCAATGTTCGCCAGGAAGGGCACGACGTTGGCGCGGCCGGCGGGCGCATGTTGCATACGCACCCTCATGCGGCGTTCGATTCCTGCGGGCGTGGCCAGCTGGAATGCGGTGCGCGGATCGCAGGTCGCCACGACGACCCGAGACTTGATGATGCGGCCGTCCTCGAGCCGTACGCCGCGGGTCTTGCCGTCCTCGATTAGAATCTCGGCCACCGGCGCGTTGAGCTGGAGGCTGCCGCCCGCCGCTTTGAAAGCCGAGCCTAGGGCATTCGAAAAACTCTGCATGCTGCCGATAGGCTTGCCCACACCCACTCGATGCAGCATGCCGAAGATCATGTAAGCGGCTGCATTGCCGTCGTCATCGATCGGTCCTGCCCCGGCGGCGATCCCCGTCATCAATGCGATCGACGCCGGGTGTTCGAACCACTCGCAGGCAATCTGATCCGCAGTGCCGGTGGTCAACGCGGTCAGCTCGTTCTTCAAGCGCCGATTGCGAATCAGAGCGCCGATCATTTTCACCAGGTCGCGAAGTCTCCAACGTCCCGGATCGTTGAGCATCACCGGCAGGCCGATGTCGACCAGCGCATCGAGCAGCTTTGCAAATTCCAGGTACGCCCTGCCGTCGTTGCGCGACAGCCGTGCCATATCCTCCGCGGTACGCCGCGCGTCGCGGAATACCGCGATGGAGTTTCCGTCGGGATGAAGGTAGGCGTACGACGGGTCAGGGTCGACCGTCCGCAGACCGTGGCGGAGCAGATCGAATTCCTCGATGATGCCTGTGGCACGTACGAAGATCAGCTCGACGGCGCAGGGCGTCACCATGTGCTGGGGCGCTTCTGGAATCATGAATCCGGAACTCGTCATGCCGCCCAATTTCGGACCGCGCTCGGCGATGAGTACGCGCCGACCGGCTTTCGCCAGATAAGTGCCGGCGACGAGTCCGTTGTGGCCCGCCCCGACGATGACGACGTCGAACTCATCCGCCATGGATCACCTCTCGTTCGCTGCGCTCGAGTTAGGCCCGATGCCTACGGCAGGCCGACGTTTTAGTTGTGGCTGTGTTGTGGCTGTATTATTGGCCTCGAAGAATACTTTAGAATGATCCATCGTACGCCAGCCCGACGGTTGACCTGCGGTCAATCAAAAGCGCGCGCTGAGAGCGCGAGAAGTCTGGGTACCGCCATAGAACATGTCGGCGATTCCGGCTGTGTAGTAATCCAACTTGTCCTGCGCCAGTGCGTAGTGCGGTATCACCGGCGTGCAAGCATCAGACTCGCGCGTGCGCTCGAGCACTCGGCGCCGGACCTCGTCGGCGGATCCCACGATCGCGATGCTCTCCACCATGGCGTCGCTGCAGGCCGCCACCATCCCCTCAAGATCGCCGCGCGCGAAACACTCCTGCAAGGCGCGTGCTTCCGCGCCAAAGCCGATCGCATCGAAGTAAGGTAAGTACTGGGGCGACTGGCTGTAGTAAGCAACGCTCGGTCGTGCATCCTCGATAGCAGCGCGCCGGTCCGAGTTCACCGCAACGAACATCTGCAAGTTCAAGGTGACGGCGCCGCGCTCGCGGCTCACGGTATCGAGGCCGCGCCGCAGCGCAGGTAGCGTTTTTTCGGCAATCCAGCGCTCGTTCCACAGCGGGTGCCCGAGCAGCCCGTCGCCGATCTCCCCCGCCATCTCGCAGGCCTTTTCAAACACCGCCGGCACATAGATGGGAATGTCGGTGCGCAGCGGCGGCGCAAAGGTTCGGAAGTGACGCAAGTCCAGCCGATGGTACTCGCCTTCGAGCACACCGAGTTCGCCGGTATGCGCCTTGGCGATGAGCAGGCGAATGAATTTGATCACCTCGCGCATGTGTCGCAAGGGTTTGCCGTAGGGCATGCCGAACGCATCCTCGGTGAGGCTCTTTGCGCTCGATCCTAAGCCGAGCACCGAACGGCCGCCGCTGAGCAGGTCCAGATCCATGATGTTGCACGCGGTCTCGAGGGGGCTGCGCACGAACGCGAGCGCGATGCCCGTACCCAGCTTGAGCCGATTGCTGGCGACCGCTGCCGCCGATAGCGGGCCAAAGGGCGCACCGAAGGTCTGCGAGCACCAGATCCCCTCTAGAGCTGCGGTTTCGAAACGCTGCACCGCCGCAATCAATTGTTCGCGCGGCATCGGCGGCAACTGCGCCCAGATCCGAAGTTTGTCGCTCATCGCGGCTCCCGTGCACTCGCCGCAACATCGTTTTCGAGCGGGGGCAGCAATCCCGCGAGAATGAACTCCGCAAATAGAATGACCTGCGCATCGAGATGCGAAGCGGCGATCTCGTGAGCCGCACCGATTCGTTCGAGCATGGGTCCCGACGCAAAGTAAAAGCCCACGCCTTGCACGAGTATGGACATGAGCGCCGGCGTGGACAGCGGGCGCACCGGGCGCATCGTTGCGACTTTCTCCATCAAGGCGTCGAGGCGCTGCTTGAAGGGCAGCAGGTAGCCGTCGACGATGTAGTCGAGGCGCCATGAAGCGTGGCGGCACTCGACATTGGTAATGCCGACCAACTCCGGATTCTCTAAGGCCCAGCGGCAGAATCGATGAAGGAACTGCTGCAAACGCCGCTCATCGTTCAGGCCGGGCGCGTCAAACGCGGCGTACACCGGCGGCGCGGCGCGGGCCACCCGCGCGTCCACCGCGCGCCGCCACAGATTGGCCTTCGATCCGAAGCGCACATTCAGCAAGTTATGGCTGACCCCTAATTGCTTGGCGAGCGCGCGCAGCGTGGTTCCCTCGTATCCTCTGCGGGCGAAGGTTTGAAACGCCAGATCCAGCACTCGGGCCTCCGGGACGGCGTGCGCGGCGTCCGCCCGTGGGCGGCCACGCCGGCGGCTCAGCAGCTTAGGCTTAGGCCTAGGTTTAGGCCCTTTTAGCGCCTTTGGACCCCCCGTGGAACGCGAACCGGCGGGCATGTCAGTCATATATTGCCATCTGACAATTTTATATTAAGATAGGCGCAGGAGGAACCATGGAATCGACCTGGTGGGCTGTGGCGCGCAGCGAAGAAGTCACGGGTGATAAACCGTTATCGGTGGATATCGGCGATCGTCCGGTCGTGCTGTGGCGCGATCTCAATGGACAGGCGCGTGCCTTGGAGGACCGCTGTCCGCATCGGCGCGCCCCTCTGTCGCTGGGCTGCATCCGCAAGGAGGGCTGGATTCAGTGTGGCTATCATGGCTGGAGCTACGACGGCGAAACCGGCCGCGTGAGGGAAATTCCGAATCTCAAGAACGAGCAGCGCTTTTCGGCCGTTTACAGAGCCGAGCGGTTCGCGGTGCACGAGGCGGCGGGATTCGTGCGCATATCGCAAGATACCGAGGCCAGGCCGCCGCGGACAGCGGCGATCGACATGCCTCTGTCCGGTACGGTGCATGTGGCGCTCGACCACGATCGCTATCTGGCCGCCCTGTTCGATGAGCCTGCCTTGCTGCTCAGCATAGTCGGGGTTCACTTCACCACCTATCTCATGTCTGAACTGCACCAGCAGGACGGGCAGTTGGTGATGGAGCGCAGCTGTCAATGGAAGCGGCCGCACTGGCCGGCCGCGTTCAGCAGCGACTATCCCCTTACTTTGATCTCATCCACCGAACCGGTGACCGGCGAAACCGCGCTATTGCTCCGTGATCGCGACTTCAGGGAACTGTTGTCGCTGCGCCTGGCTCCGGTGCCGGCGGGGCGCGGAGTGACCGCCGTGCGTTGGCGTGCGGTCCGCGGAGCGGACCTTCCGAAGCTGGCGGGCCGTGTGCTTCGATGGCTCAATCCCATCAAAGTGCATGCGACCGTCGACGGCGCCGCGTTGCGCACACTCAAGCCGACGGCCTCGGTGGTGTTCGATGACTTGCGCCGCGCGCTGTATCCCTCACCCGTACAAAGCGTTGCCTAGCGAAGGAAAACACCATGCTCGATCTTGCACATGACATCCGCGATAAAGAGACTCGCTCCCCACCCGACGCGAAATTCTCTGCCAACAGTTGGACGCCGCATGGCATCGTGCTGCGCGACACCTGGTTTCCCCTCGCGCATGCCGATGCCGTCGGCGAGCGCCCGGTACGGCGCGCGATTTATTCGCACCCCTACTATCTGTGGCGCGACAAAGGCGCCGTCATCGCCTCGGAATTCCATCCCAAGGAGAAGGTGTGTCGCCCGGCGAGCGAATTGACGGGCGGCACGGGCCGCTATCCGGCATTGGAGCGCTACGGCTATGTCTGGGGGTGGTTCGGCAATCCCGACGCTGCCGACGAAATTCATTTGCCCAACCTGCCCTTTTTGCCGCCCAGGGGCGGACTGCCCAAACACATGCGCGGCACGGTTCGTTTCGATTGCACCGCGCCGCTGTCGCTCGAGAATCTAATCGACCTCACGCATGCCGACTTTCTCCATGCCAATGTGGTCGGCGATGAAAAGTCCGAGAGTGAAGAAATCAAGGTGTTTTCGGATTCCGAGACCATCACCATGGTCCGCCACTGCGTCGGTAAAACGGTTGCGCCGGCCATGCGCTTCTTCGGCGGCGTCAAGGCCAAGACTCAGGAGGTGCGCCAGGTGATCCGCATTTACGTGCGCAGCCACGCGGCCATCGCTTACGGCCGCTTCCGGCCGGGCGATGATGTACCCCTGTTCCATCCCTGCGTCCCAGAGACGCGGGACCGCACGCGCCTGGATTTCGCGATGAATACCTCCCGCTCGCACAATTTGTTCCGCTACGTCATGCCCAAGGCCAGCTATCTGGTATCGCGCCAGGACAGCTCAATGACGTCGCCGCAAAGCGCGCGCTACGCCCGCCCCGAAAAGCGCCGCGATCTGCACTCCAAGCTCGACGTTCCGAGTACGGGATATCGTCTGCTGATGCAGGAGCTGGCCGCGCGCCAGGCGGCGGGCGACTATGCCTACCGGCCGGACGGCATCGTCAGCCGAGATTGCAGCGAGATCATCGGCGTCGATCCGGGCATGTTCCCTTATCCGAACTGATGGACACCTATCTCAAGGGGCGGGTGGCCCTGGTCACGGGCGGCGCGACCGGCATCGGCAAAGCCTGCGCGCTGGCGCTCGCGCGCGAAGGCGCGCGCGTCATCATCGGCGGACGCCGGGAACAGGTCGGCGAGGACGCGGTACGGGAAGTTCGCGCGGCGGGAGGCGAGGCACGCTTCGTGCGCGCGGATGTCGGCCGGCGTGCCGATATCGAGTCACTGATTACGCAGACCATCGCCGCCTACGGTCAGCTGGATTTTGCGGTGAACAATGCGGGCATCGAGGGTCCGGCATTCATTCCCATCGCCGACTATCCCGAGGACGCCTGGGATGATGTCTTGAACGTCAATCTCAAAGGGCTGTGGCTTTGCATGAAATACGAAATCCCGCATCTGCTGAAGCGGCCGGGCGCCGCGATCGTCAACGTATCCTCGGTGGGCGGAGTCAACGGCAGCGCATTGGGAGTCGCCTACCACGCGAGTAAGCACGGGGTCATCGGCGTCACGCGCGCTGCAGCGGTCGAATACGGCGGCAAAGGGTTGCGCGTGAACGCTGTGGCGCCCGGCTCGTTCCACACCGACCTGTCGCACCGCTTATTTCCAACGGCGATACATGATGCGGTGGCTGCTTCCAGCCCCATGGGACGATGGGGCGCGCTCGATGAAATCGCAAGCGCAGTGGTGTGGTTGTGCTCGCCGGGAGCGGGCTTCGTCAACGGACATACCCTTGCCGTAGACGGTGGATTTCTCATCCAGTAAAAAGATTGACCGCGCCCGCTCGCATCTGCGAGATGGTTGACTTCAGGTCAAACGATCCTCTGCCCTCCCGCCGGGAAAGCGCTCTACTCTGAGCGGCATTCGCAAACACGCACCGAGCACCGTAAATCGAGCATCCCGCAATCCAAGCTCGATGGGTAGCTGCCTGCACGAGATAACAACGATTGAAATCAGGGGAGTTTATGAATTACGCGTCAAAGGTACTATGTGTCATCGCCACGACCGGCGCGATGCTTGCGCTCGACGTGCATGCGGCTGCCGATACGGACGCCGGGGATCAGGCGAGCGCTGCGGCGACCAACGTCCTCGAAGAAATCACAGTCACTGCGCGGCGCAAAGAAGAGTCGCTGCAGTCCGTGCCAGTGTCGGTAACGGCATTCTCGGCTGAAAGTCTACGCGAGAAGTCGATCTCCACGACCCAGGATCTGCAGATGAGCACCCCGGGCGTCTATCTGTCTGGCTCGGGCGGCAACGAAAACGTCGTCTACCAGATTCGTGGACAGAGCAAGGCTTTGTCCGGCCCGAGTTCCCCGGCGGTGGTCAGTTACTTCGCCGAAGTCCCGGATGTGACCTTCGGCAGCTCCGTGCCGCAGTACGACATCAGCTCCGTGCAAGTATTGAAAGGACCGCAGGGAACGCTGTTCGGCCGCAACACGACGGGCGGTGCGGTTCTCTATACACCGGCTCCGCCGACGTATGACTTCGGCGGCAGCGTTTCCGCTACGGTGGGCAATTATTCGGACCACGAGACTCAAGTTACCCTGAACCTGCCCCTGGTGGACCAGAAAGTATCGCTGCGCATTGCGGGCGACTTGCATCGGCGCGATGGCTACACGAAAAATCTCGGCGTGGGCGGACCCCTGGACAACATCGACTCCAAGGCTGCGCGTGTGTCGTTGCTGCTGGAGCCGCTGCAAGGTCTGAAGAACCTCACCACCGTGGATTACTACAAGAGCGATGACAACGGCAACGGCACGAATCTCATCGGCGTCGCTCCCGGATTCACCCTATTGAGCCAACTCGGGATTCAAAAAGCGCTGCAGCAGCAATTGGCATTGCAGCAGGCGCGCGGTCCGTTCGTGGTCGACACGACCGAGGCGGACTTCACGCATAACCGCCGCACCAGCGTCACCAATCGCACCGATCTTGACCTCGGCCCGATACAGCTCGTCAACATCTTCGGCTACCGCAATACACATTTGTCCTACTACATCAACGTGGACGGTGCGCCGGTAATCATTACCGACGGCACGGGCGCCTTTCCCGCCGGCATCCCGCTGGAATTCATCCGCGGCTCGCTGGACAACAACGTCAAGCAGATCAGCGATGAGCTTCAGATCAGAGGCAAAGCAATCGACAACAAGCTTGATTGGTTGGCGGGCCTGTTCTATCTGCACGACGAGCCCACCGGAGCGCAGGGTAATTTTGTCGGGTTTGCGCATATCGTGGGTACGCCTTCGGCGGGACCCGGCTACAACTTCATTACCGAAACCAGCAAGGCCGCATTTGTTCATGCCACGTACGATCTGAGCAATGTGCTGCAAGGACTGGCGCTCGAGGCGGGCGTGCGCTATACGAAGGACGATATCTCCTCCTGTACCGGAACGGGGCTGACCGATACGAATTCCGGGGCCGTGCAGCCCGGCGCTTGCGCCGCCCATGCGGCGGATATTACCGGCTCGAGCATCAATGCGGCGAGTTCCCACGCGCCCACCTGGTCGGCCGGTCTGAACTGGCAGTTGGACAAGGACCTATTTACGTACCTGGTGTCGCGTCGAGGCTACCGGGCAGGCGGCATCAACAGTCCGACGCTCATCGGCCGACTCGCACCGTTCCAAAGCTTCGCTCCCGAGACCGTGACGGACGTTGAGCTCGGCATGCGTTCCGACTGGCATATCGGCGGTGCTGTCCTGCGATTCAACGCCTCCGCTTTCAGCGGGTGGTATGACAATGTTCAGACCGCGCTCACCGGCGTGCAGACCTCCCCGCTCTGCACCCCGACCAACAATGGACCCGGTGTATCACCCACCGGCAGCTGCAATCCCGCCAATGATCCGGCCGGCGGAACGCTGTTGGTCAATATCGGCAAGACCCAGGTGTCGGGCATCGATCTGGACGGCGCATTCGCCCCAACTCGTTCTCTGACATTCACGTATGCGGCAGGTTTCCTCAATCCCAGGACGGTATCCCAGGATGTTCCCGCATCGCTCGCGCCCTATGTAGGCACCGGCGGAATCGCGTTCAACATGACTGCGCGCAGGACCTACTCGGGCGGCGTGCGCTACCAGCTGCCGTTGCCGGAAGAGCTGGGCCAGGTGGTTTTCAATGCTGACGAATACTATTCGGGTCCGACTGCGTACACCGGTACCAACTTGCCTCCCTATGCGGTGCTCAATCTGCGTCTCGACTGGAACGATGTTGAGGGGCAACCCTTGGATCTGAGTTTTTTCATGCGTAACGCCTTGAACCGGGAATACATCGCGACGCCCGTGGCATCCGGCGCCTTTCTCGGCATGACGTCCGGTATCTATGGACCGCCTCGCATGTATGGACTGGAGTTTCGGGTTCGGTTCGGGAAGTAGTGCCGCTATGCATGAGGCGAGATCTTTCTGCCGGACTTGTATCGCGGGATGCGGGGTCATCCTCTCGATCGATGACGGGCAGATCGCCTCCATGCGCGGCGATCGCGATCACCCGATCAGCGAAGGCTATGTGTGCTTCAAGGGCTTGCAGGCTCGAAGTTCGCACCACGGTCCCACGCGGCTGCTGCACCCTCTCAAACGCCGGGCCGATGGGCAGGCGGCACAGATCGCGCCGGAGCGGGCCTTCGATGAGATCGCCGCCAAACTTCGCGTCATTCTGGATCGCGATGGTCCGCAGGCGATTGGGCTATTCCGCGGCACCGGCGCGTTCCACACCACCACGGCATTCGCCATTCACGCCGGCTTTCTCGAGGCACTCGGCTCCTCGCAACTCTTTACGACGCTGACCATCGACCAGTCGGCGAAGATGGTGGCTGCCGGACGTCTGGGCTCCTGGCACGCAGGGAAGGAGCACATCGAGACGCTCGACGCTGCGATGATCTTCGGCTGCAATCCGCTGATCTCGCACTCGGCGGGCGGCTTGTTGCTCAGCGCTCCCGTGAAGCGGCTCAAACAAGCCAAGGCGCGCGGAATGAAACTGGTGGTGATCGATCCACGGCGCACGGAGACGGCGCAGCACGCCGACCTGTTCATCCAACCCTATCCCGGCGAGGATCCGAGCATCGCGGCCGGAATCTTGCGGATTATTCTGAATGAGGGTTGGCACGACGCCGAATTCTGCGAGCGTTACGTGACAGGCTTGCAGATGTTGCGCCGTGCGATCGAACCGTTTACCCCGGCATACGTCGCTGCGCGCGCCGGTATCCCTGCGGAGGATCTCACTCGAGCCGCCCGCATGGTCAGCATTGAATCCCGGCACGGTACGATCGTCACGGGCACCGGCCCGAACATGTCGCCGCACTCGAATCTCGCCGAACATCTGGCGCAGTGCATTGACGTTGTGTGCGGCCGCTTCAAACGCCCGGGCGACCGTATGCCGAACCCGGACCCTCTCGCCCCCAACACCGAGTGGTACGCCGAAGTCGTGCCGGCTTCCAGGCCATGGGACTTGGCGCCCCCCAGCCGCATTCGCGGCGCCGGAAATCTCTTTGGCGAGCGGCTGACGGGTACACTGGCCGATGAAATCCTGACGCCGGGACCCGGCCAGATCAAGGCCCTCATCGTGAACGGAGCCAATATCGCCAACTCAGTGCCGGGCAAGACCAACATGCTCGAGGCGCTGGGTTCGCTGGAGCTCCTGGTGGTGATCGATCCGCACCTGACGGCGACGGCGCGCCTCGCGCACTACATCATTCCGACGACGCTTCAATACGAGCGCGCGGACATTCCCATCACGCTGGGCTTCCCCCTGTATCTCGATGCCTGGACGCAGTACACGCCCGCAATCGTCGAGCCGCCAAAGCGTTCGGAAGTCGTCGATGACTGGGTAGTGTTCTGGTCACTCGCCAAGCGGCTGGGGTTGAAGCTCAATTACGCCGGTGCGCCGCTGGATATGCGGGAACGCCCAACGTCGGACACATTGCTGCACCTGAGCATGCGCAACGCCAGCCTCACACTGGATGAGCTCAAAGCACGGCCGAACGGCATCTGGTGGGATCCGGAGCATGTCAGCCTGGTGAAAAGCGCGAGGCCCGGCGCCACGGGACGTTTTACCGTGGCTCCGCAGGATGTGCTGCAGGAAATCGGCAGCGTGCTCGCAGAAACACCGGGCGCCGATGGCTTTGCCTTCAGGCTGGCGGTGCGCCGATCGCGGGACCTCAATGGTTCCATCGGCCACCAAACGCCGGCCATCCGGCGGCGCAATCCGCACAATCCCCTGTACATGAACCCGGACGACATGGCGCATCTAGGCATAGCGGCGGGTGATTGGGTGGACGTCAGTTCCCAATCGGGCTGCATTTCAGCCATTGCCGCGAGCGACCCTGCCGTGCGCAGCGGCGTCGTCTCAATGAGCCATAACTGGGGTGACCTCGCAAACGATCCGGCCAATTACCGACAGTACGGCGCGTCGACCAATTTTCTGATCCGAGCGGATGTCGGCTGCGAGTCGATCAACGCCATGCCCCGCATGTCCGCGATTCCCGTAAACGTCCGTTTGCGTACCGGCTACAGCGTCATCCCGCCGGACAGCGGAATAACCGAGCCGGTCACGAAACTGCCGGCTTCGGAAGCGAGATAAATAACGGCGCCGACGATGTCATTCGGCTTGCCCAAGCGGCGACGCGGCACCAGGTTGAGCACCGCGGGGAGCTGCGCATCGGGGATCTGCGTTATGCGCGAGATAAAGAACCCCGGTGCGATGGCATTGACCGTAATGTTTTCCGGCCCGAAGCGTTTGGCGAGGGAGCCTGACAGGTGGTGCAGCCCCGCCTTCGCTGCCTGGTAGGAGTAGTTCTCCTTGGGCCCGACACGCGACCCGCCCATCGATCCGATATTAATCACACTCGCAAGGCCGCGCTCGCGCGCCGCGGCACGCAGCGCCGGCAGCAGTTTCTGCGTGAGGAAAAATACCGACTTGAGATTTAGGTCAGCGACGCTGTCCCAGCCTTCCTCCGCGAATTGATCGATCGGCGCCTCGTACATGGCGCCGGCGTTATTCACCAAGATATCCAGCCGGCTCTCGCGCGCCGTGAGAGCGGCCGCAACCGCCTCCACCCCGGCGATCGTGGATAGATCGCCGGGCAACGCGCGACAGACGCCGCGCTCGCTCAATTCCCGGGCAACCGCTTCACAAGTTTTCGCATCGCGCCCGACGATGTACGCGCGCGTGCCGTGCTCCACCAGACCGCGCGCGATCATGAGACCGATGCCGCTGGTGCCCCCGGTGACCAAGGCAACTTTGCCGGCCACGGAAAATAAATCGCTCATAGTTTGTTCGCTCGATGTGGGAAGCCTACGGTCTACCAGCAGGCGAACCCGCCGTCCACAACGAAGTTCGCACCGGTGATGTACGCGGCATCCTCGCCTGCCAGAAACACTGCGACGCCCACCACGTCCTGCGGCTGACCCACACGCTTGATGAGATTGTGCGCCAACATCAGATCGCGAAAGACCGGGTCGGCCAGCATCGGCGCCGTGCCGGGCGATTCGATGACACCCGGGCTAATCGAATTGACCCGAATGCCGTGAGGCGCGCCTTCCACCGCCAGCTGCCGGGTCATCGCAATGATCGCGCCCTTGGTGGCCGCGTGCGCGGTGCCGCCCACCGCTGCCCCGGACATACCGGCCACCGAGGCGACATTGATAATGACGCCCCCGCGCTTCTGCAGATACGGCCAGGCGTAGCGCGTGGCATAGAACACCAAGTCCAGCTCATTGCGGACCGTGAACTGCCAGGCCTCGACCGTGAAGGACTCGATCGGCAAGAAACGCGCAGCCGACGCATTGTTGTACAGCACGTCGATGCGCCCGTGCAGCGAGGCGGCATCCTCGATCCAGCGTCGCGCGCTTTCCGGATCCCCTAGATCGATGGGTTCCATGGTGGCCATGGAGCCGCCGGCTTCGCGAACGAGGGCCGCAGTCTCGCGGTTGCCCTCCTCTTTCACATCGCAGCCGACGACTTGCGCTCCGGCGAGTGCGAAGCGCAGCGCCGCGGCACGGCCTTGGCCGCCGCCGGTACCGGTGATCAATACGGTCTTGCCCTCGAACGCACCAGCCATCGCCTACGCCCTCGGCTCTCGACTCACTTGTAGGGATCGACCGGCTGCTTGTAATCGATCACGCCGATGTCCATCAGCATGCTCAGCACGTCGGAGATGCTGTAGATATGAACGATCTTATCGTTCTCGAATTTGAGCCACGAGAACCAAAACACATTGATTTCCTGTCCCCTGGGGGGAACACCCATGTAGGGGCCGCCGGTCTGCTTGCCATAGTGATGGCACAGCACGCAGATTTCGTCGTCGCCGCGCCCCCACGCCTTCACGGTGCGATACAGACAGGGGGGGAAGGTCTTGTAAAGACCTTGCGGAGAGCTCTTCCACTGTTTGAAGGTGCCGAGATCCGGACGATTCGGGTTGGCGTAGGTCATCTTCTGGGTGTCGAAGAAACTATCCATGCCGTCCCAATCGCCGCGGTTGATGGTCTCGTGCAGATCCATCCAATGGGTCACCATCTTGGTTTGTTTCGGGGTCAGACCCTGGGTTATTTCGGCCCGTTTTTCGGGGCTCAGCTTAAAAAGACTCACATCCGTCATAATCGCTCCTCACGCGTGAATGGGTATTGGCATACAGGCTGGCTGCCGTCAGGCGACTTTGGGCATCACTTCGGCGGCAATCCAGCGCAGGCGATCGAGATAGGCTTCGAAGTCTTGCAGCGGCGGCAGCGGCACCACCACTTCGGTAACGCCCAGACCCTTGAGCCAATGGCATTGGTCAATGATCTTTTGCGCATCCCACAACCCTTCAGCGCGCGGATCGCCCGTCACCGCATGCGCATCGCCGACATTCAGCATCGACATGGCAAACATCACGTCCAATGGACGGCCGTGGTAGTCGCGCTGTGAGCGAATGAAGTCCAGACGCTCGGGAAACTTTTCCGGCGGCGTTCGAAAGGGAGACCAGCCGCTGCCCCAGCGCGCCACCCGCTTGAGCACGTTGTCGGCATCGCCGCCGCACCACAGGGGTAGGTGCGGCTTCTGCGCGGGCTTCGGTGCGAAGCCCACGTCCTTGAATGAAACGTACTTGCCTTCGAACTGCGGCGCGTCGCTGGTCCACAGCTCGATCATGGCGGCGATATATTCGTCGCACATTCGGCCGCGCTCGTGGAACGGCACATCGAGGATCCGATATTCCTCTTCGAGCCAGCCCACACCCACCAGCGCAACGGCGCGGCCGCCGCTGAGCCAGTCGAGCGTCGCCCACGCCTTTGCCTGCACGATCGGATTCTGCAAGGGCAGTATGGTCACGGACGACGAGAGCCGCATGCGCGGCGCCGCATTGGCGACGAACGACAATGCCGCCACCGAATGCAGATAGTGGTCGCCCGACAGCGGCACGTGCGACTTCGGGATGATGAAATGCTCGCCCGTCAGCAGTTTCCAGAAGCCCAGTTCGTCGGCGAGGCCTGCCGCGCGGGCGATGTCGGCGCCATTCAACGCGTGTTCCCACGGCTGCGTCATGGCGACCACATGCATCGAGTTCAGCAGGGTGACGTCAAATTTCACGGGGCGATCTCCGGGGCTCTTGCAAGAGAGTGCGATCAGGCCTTGGTAGCCGCCGTCTCGGACGCGGGATACCACTTGCCGTCCTGATGACTTTCGTACGGCGAGGCGATCTCGAGCAACACGCCGTGCGCGCTCTTGGGCGAGACCCATCCCCATTTCTGCCAAGTCATATCCGGATCGTTGTAGGTCTTGCCGCCCCCGGCGAGTTGAATGCCCTCACCGGATAGTTTGGCCAGCGTTCCGGGCACATCGGTGGTGGTAAAACACAAATGATGCACATGCTCGCCCATCTTCTCCAGACGATCGCCGAGCGGTGTTCCCGGCGCGGGTTGAATGAACTGAATCTCCGTGGCGTGATGCGACACGAACGTTGCCCACTTCATGCCGGCATCGGCGCCGCTCGAGAAGGTATCGTAGCGAACCACCGGGTCCGTCAACTGCCCCGGGTCGAGGATGCGCAGCATCTTGGTCCAGTCGTCGACCGCCTTGTCGAGGTCCTTGACCAGCATACAAACATGAGCGAAAGGTCCACTGGGCATGAAGGTCTCCTGATTGCGCGAGGTTGAAAATTAAAGCGGTGCAGCGAGGATCGCGGTTCCGGTGAGCACCGCGCCGCGGGCTTCGGCCCGCAGCCAAACGTCGCAGCTTATGCGGCGCTTGGAGCCGTCCGCCGAGACTTCTTTGACGGTACCACCCGCTTCGACGGCCTCGCCGCCGAAAACGTTATCCACGTAGCGCACTTCCAATGATTCGATTTGGGCTTTCGGAACAGCGCCCTGCAACATGCTGATGAGATAAGCCAGATTCGCCGGTCCCTGATTGATCACGCGGTCGCCCAGCCCCTTGGCCTTGACCACGGCCGGGTCGAGATGGATGGGATTCGGGTCGTGCAGAAATTTCGCCCAGGCTTTCATGCCCTCGGGACTGACAGAGGCTATGCGGAAGGGCTTGAGCGTATCGCCGGCTTTCACGCAAGTCTCCTGCGCGGCAGCACCCAAACATTGGTGGTGGCGAGCATCGGCGTGCCATCGGGCAGCGATAGCTCCAGCGAGTACTCCAGCATATCCATCACACCGAGTTTCCGGCTGGGCTTGCGCACCAGGCTCACGATGCGGCCGGTGATCTGATAGGGCTGACCGGTTACCAGCGGCCGCGAAAACGTCACCTTGGACGAGGCCATCATGGGTCCCTCCTCCACGTCGAACTCGCAGACACTACACAGGCCGGCCACGGTCATTCCCATCCCGACCTGAGTGGCGATATAGAAGTAGATGGGGTGCGCGGTGCCGTCCGCCGTGGGTGCGACGCCGATGGATTCGCACAGCGCCCGATTTTCATCGGCGCTGATCGTATAAGGCTTGGTTCCGGCGAGAGAAATGCCCGCCACCTGGGGCGGCGGCGGTAAATCGAGCGTCGGCGTCGGCTGATTCGACATTAGACATTCCAGACCAGCGGCACCGTCTCGGGCTCGATCATCATGCCGATGCCGGTGCGGATAGTAACTCCCGGCTTGATGCGGAAGGCCGGCACATTGGCCAGGAATTCTTCCATGGCGATCACCAGTTCACGCCGGGCGAGCGGCGCGCCGACGCAGCGGTGCGGACCGGTGGCGAAAGTGATATGGCGCGGATTGCGGTCGAGCAGTACTTCATTGGGCCGCTCGAAGGCGTCAGGGTCGCGATTGGCCAGCGTGGTCGCCATGGCCACCTTATCTCCCGGCATCAGCTGCACGCCGTGAACCGTTACGGGATTGATCACCGTGCGGAAAGTGGTGACCGCAGCGTATGCGCGCAGCAGCTCTTCCACCGCGCTCGGAATCTTCGACGGGTCTTTGCGCAGCACTTCCTGGTGATCCGGGTGTTCCGCGAGATGCCGGAAGTGCAAACCCATATTGGTGGACACCGTGTCGAGCCCGCCGATGAACAGGTTGAAGCAGAAACCGAACAGCTCGTCCGGCGTGAGTTTGCGTCCGTCGATTTCCGCCTTGATGCCGTGGGAAATGAAGTCCTCGCCCGGTCGGGTGCGGCGCTGCTCGATCACGCTCATCAGATAGGACTTGACCTTGCGTACGCCATCGGTGATGACCTCCAGGTCGGCGGAGTGCAGCAGCATCATCTCCCATTGGAGGAACTCGTCGATGCGATCGAGCGGCAGGTCCATCAATTCCAGAAAGACCGCGATGGGAAATCGGAATGCCAGCTCGCTCATGAATTCGCATTCGCCGCGGTCTTTGAACTTCGCGATGTAGCCGCGCGCGAACTCGCGAACATGATCGTCCAGCGCTTGCATCTTGCGCGGTGCGAACAGCGGATTGACCATGTTCCGATATAAGGCATGCATGGGCGGATCGGTTTCCGCGGGCAGTAAGTTCCACGTGTCGCCCAGAAGTTTTGCAAAAGGTGCAAAGTCCTTATTGGAGAAGTTCGCGGTGTCTTGATAGATCGCGGCCAGATCTTTGGCGCGCCGGAACACCCATCCTGGCCTGTGCCCCGGGTAAACATAAGGTGTGTAGAAGACTTCGGGTCCTTCGTGCACTTTGGGAACCAAGGTGTCGAACGGATTCTCGTCGCAGGTGGCGCCGAGCACGAAAGGATAGTCGCGCACCAACTCGCGCGGAACATGAGCAGGTATGTTGGCAGCGGGTATCGCGGCGGCGTTCATGGCAATTTTTCCCCTAGAAATCCGGACGCTTGGAATGCCTGAGACCGTACATCGGCTTCCTCGGCCATGCTCCTATCTTTGGGAAGGAGGTAGTTCTTGGATGCGACTCATTGCTTTGCCAGCGAAGCTTCCATGCCGAGCGCCGCCATCAGACTTGCGAAATCTGCGCCGACCTCCGGCAGCGGTTCCCCCAGCAGTCCGGCAAGCAGGCGCACGATGGGCGCGTTTTCACGCGCCGTCGTGGTGGGGGGAATGCGGCCGCGCTGGATTTGCCGATCGGCCGACCGCATGCCGACGATGGCCATGCGAAAGGCCGCGAGCACATCGAAATAAGCCAAATTCTCGACCGATCGTCCGAGCGCGGCTTCATACCATTGGATACACACCGCACGTTCCGGCAGACCGGCGAGACGCGGCACACCCATGCCTCGGCTAAATAAATCATCAAAAAATAACCACCATGCCAGATCAGCCTCGGGCGGCCCGAGGACGGCCATCTCCCAGTCGATGACGCCGCTCAAGGAGCCGTCCGGCAGAAACAGGAGATTCGTCGGCTGCGGATCGCCCCACAGCAGAGACACCCGTGCATCCGCTGGGCGGTTGGTCTTGAGATATTCGATGGCGATGTCGGTGATGCGATGCGGTCGACCCGCCCGCGCCCATTGATACCATTCTTCGATCCAGTGCAAATACTGATCGAAGGGCGTGCGGCCCCGTTTTGGCTGGTCGAGAAAATCGAAATGGCCGGACACCGGAAGCCTGTGAATACGGGCCAGCATCTCCAGGCAATCGCGCCAAACCCGCGCTTGAGCAGCGCCCGGCATGTCGGCAAGCCAGCCTTCTTTGTTGTAATTCGGGCTCTGCGGCAAAATGCGTCCGGGAAGCTGTTCCATCACCATGAACGGTGCGCCGATGAGGCCGGCATCGGATTCCAAGCCGACCACGCGGGGCACGGGAATTCCGGCGCCGTCCGGATGCGCACCGACAGCCGCCATCACGCGCGTCGGCAGGGTTAAGTCCGAATCGAGAAAGATATCGCTGCCTTGATTCTGGCGCCGTATGACCAGCGGCATTTCGCGCGCAGCGCCCTCCATCACACCGGCCACTGTGGCAAAAAACGTGTCGGCCGAGTTGCCGGCTCCGGCGGAACGCCACGACACCATGCGTAAATCGGGAACGCGCAGCTTTGCCGCAAGCCACGGGGTCAGTGCGCGTTGCGCACTGTCCAGAGTCAGCGCCCGCGCGGAGGCTAACTCAGAGTTGGGCATATGCCGCAACCAATGGGCCGAGCCGATCCGTGGTCGTACCGTGCAGCACGATCTCGTCGGCGCCGGCGCTGCGGTATTCGAGCAGGCGTTTCGCTACCGCGTGCGTAGGACCTGAAGCGGCTCCCTGTTCCAGCCATTGCGGGGGCAGCACGGTGATCGCTTCCTTCATGCGGTCGCGCAATTCTTCGTGGGTACCCTTCTGTCCCTCCATGTTGAGAAATCGCGGATCTGCCAGCAGCCGTTCCAACGGCGCCGCATCCCAGCCGTTCATTGCCACCAGCTGACCACCCAGGTCACGAATTGTGAAGTAGGTAATCGCCCGTATTTTGACGGCCGAAACGATCTCGGCCTCGCTGGCATCCGGCGCCACTACGACTTCTGCATAAATTCTCACCGCGGACGGATCGCGTCCTGCCTCCTCAGCGGCTTTGCGCACGATGGCGACCGAGCGGGCCACCCCTTCAGCCGTGAGAAAGGGATGCAGCACCACGCCGTCGAAGTGCTGGCCGGCGAGCGCCAAAGTCTTGGGGCCGATGGCGGCGAGAATCATCGGCGGCGGCACCTCCGGAAGCTCCGGCATGCGCATGTTGGGATAACGGCCCGCCGGACCGTCGTAATTCACGGTCTCGCCGGCCCACAGCGAGCGCAGAATCTTCGCGTAGTCCGCCATGGCGACATTCACCGGTACCGCAATGCCGAGATTCTTCCAGACGAAAGCCACCGAACGCCCGAAGCCCAGAATGAATCGGTTGCCCGACAGTGCCTGCAGAGTCGAGGCCATGCCGGCGAGCACGATGGGATGACGGGTGCCGAAGTGCGTCATCCCGGCCACGAGTTTCACCCGCTGAGTTCGCTGTGAAAGCGCTCCGAGCGTCGCGGCGATCTCCTTTTTTTCCCAGCGCTCCGCCACCCAAATACTGCCAAGGCCGAGCGCTTCGCCGATGACGGCTTGCTCGAGGCCCGGACGAGGGTCGATGATGCGTCCAGGTAAGGCGTAAGCGCCCAGGTCCAGCGTGGAACGCGGCATGATCGGATTCTCCTTCAGTGTTGGCAACACAACGCAGGTTGCGGGTAAGCTCGGGCTTATCGTCGGCGTCGGCACCTCCCGAAAGATAGGTTGAACAGTTCGATCCCGCGGGTGTAATGCAGGATCAGTCTACGCTGAGTCTTGCGCCGCTGCTCGCGGCAAGCCCCGGCGATTGGCGGCGGCGCGCGCTGCCCGGGCACATACGGCCGGGAGGGTTCTTGCGGAAAAAATACGATTACATCATCGTCGGTGCCGGCTCTGCCGGATGCGTCCTGGCGAATCGCCTTTCCGAAGATCGCGCCGTGTCGGTGCTGCTGATTGAAAGCGGCCCGGCCGACGCCAGTCCGTTGATCGCCATGCCGCGCGGCATCGGCAAGCTGCTGGCCGCCGGCAATCCGCATGTGTGGGACTACCAAGCCCTGCCGCGGATCGGTCTTGCGCCCGAACTCTGGCTGAAGGGACGTACCTTGGGCGGTTCCAGTTCAATCAACGGCACTGTCTATGTGCGGGGTACGCCCGCCGATTATGACCATTGGGAAGCGCTCGGCTGCGCAGGCTGGGGTTGGCCGCATATCGGACCGCATTTCGTGGCGCTGGAAGACCACGAACTTGGCGCCGGCGAGTGGCGTGGAGCGGGCGGCCCACTAAAAATAAGCGTGCATCCCGCAGGTGATCCGCTGTGCGAAGCCGTACTGAACGCGGCAGTACAGGCAGGCACGCCGCGCGCTGCCGACGTCAATGACGTGAACACCGTGGCGCAGGGAGGCATGGGCTACCAGCCGGTAACCACGTACAAAGGCAAACGCTGCAGCGCAGCCGGCGCGTTCTTGGCGCCGGTGCGAGGTCGCCCGAATCTCGAAGTGCTCACCGACACCGATGTGCTGCGTATCGAATTTCAAAATCGCCGCGCAATGGGCGTTCAGGTAAAGGATCGGGACGGTGCACGCACGATCGCCGTCGCCGGCGAACTGATCCTGGCCGCCGGCGCTATCGAGTCGCCCAAGCTGTTGCAATTGTCGGGGATCGGTCCGGGTGAACTATTGCAGAGCCACGGTATTCCGGTGGTGCTGGACGCACCCGCCGTCGGCAGCAATCTGCGCGAGCATCGTTACCTCGCGATGCAGTACCGCGTGACCGGCGGCAGCCTCAACAACCGCTTGAGCGGAGTCGGTCTGCTGCGCTCTTTTCTGAACTACACGCTGCGCTCCAAAGGGGCACTCACGCATTCCGCCCACGAAGTCGGCGGATTCGTCAAGACGCGGCCGGAGTTGGATCGTCCGGATGCGCAGATTGGCGTGGGTCTGTATTCCATGAGTGTCTCCGGCAAGACGGTGAACATCGATACGCATCCAGGCATCACCATTGGCGGCTACTTCATGCGCCCGGAAAGCCAGGGAACGATCCGCATCCAATCGGCTGACCCGGCCGTGCGGCCCGCCATCAACGCCAACCACTTGTCGGCGGATATCGACGTCAGCTCCGCCATCTCCCTGTTTCGCTGGATCCGGCGGCTTGCGGCGCAGCCGGCGCTGGCGCCGTGGCTGGTATCCGAAACCACCCCCGGACCAGAGTTTCAAACCGATGAGCAGATCATCGACGCGTTCCTGCGCTACGGCAACACGGCCTACCATGTCTGCGGCACCGTGCGCATGGGCAAAGACGCCGCAGCCGTGCTCGATCCGCAGCTGCGATTGCGGGGTATCGAGAACTTGCGCGTGGCCGACACCTCCATCATGCCCACCATCGTGTCCGGGAACACCAATGCGCCCGCCATGGTGATCGGCATGCGCGCCGCTGAACTGATTCTCAAGGCGCGCGTCGGCGTGGCGCGCGCGGCCTGACCACAGGATTTCCCATGTCGACCGTTCCCTACACGCATATCGAGAATCTCTACATCAACGGACGCTGGGAGAAAGTGCAGACCGGCGAATCGGTGCTCAATCCAGCCACCGAAGCGGCGATCGGTCACGCGCCGGTCGGCGATGCCGCCGCGACGCGCGCGGCGATCGAGGCGGCGCGCTCGGCGTTCGATCGCGGACCATGGCCCACTCTCACGATGGCCGAACGCGCGGCGATCATGAGCCGAATGCATGCAGCATTGGCAGCCAAGCGCGACCGCATCGTCGAGCTCATCATCGCCGAGGTCGGTTGCGCCCAAGGAATTACCAATGCGATGCAGGTCGATGCTCCGCTCGGTCACTTTGCCAGTGCACTGCTTCATTCTGCGTCCGACGACCGCCGCTATCTGCCGGTGGAGGCGACACCGAATCTGATGAATCCGATGGGGCCGCGTATTCTGGGCAGCGGCAGCGTGGTACGCGAGCCGGTGGGCGTGATCGCCGGGATCACCGGCTATAATTTTCCCTTCTTGTTGAACTTGGCGAAGATAGTTCCGGTATTGCTCTCCGGCAATACGCTGGTGCTGAAACCCTCGCCGTTCACGCCGTTCTCGGCGCTGCTGTTCGGTGAAATAGCCGAAGAAATCGGCCTGCCGAAAGGCGTTCTCAACATCGTCACCGGCGGCGTCGAAGTGGGTTCGCTATTGAGTTCACATCCCGACGTCGATATGGTGACGTTTACGGGCTCCGAAGCGGTCGGCGTGGCCATCATGCAGCAGGCTGCGCCGACATTGAAGCGCGTGCATCTTGAACTCGGCGGCAAGTCGGCGCTCATCGTGCGCGCCGATGCCGACGTGCAGCAGGCCGCCATCGGCGCGGTTGCCGGGTTGGCGGTCAACTGCGGTCAGGGTTGCGCGCTGCTGACGCGTTTTCTGGTGCACAACTCGATCCGCAAGCAATTCGTCGAATTCGCGAAGGTCATCGCCAGCCAGTGGAAAATCGGCGATCCGGCTGATCCAACGGTGCTCATGGGGCCGCTGATCCGCGAGTCGCAGCGTGCTAAAGTCGAACGCCTGATCGGTCAGGGGCGCGACGAAGGCGCGCGTCTGGTCTGCGGCGGCGGGCGGCCTGCGCACTTGCCCAAGGGATTCTTTACCGACATCACATTATTCGATGACGTGGAGAATCGCATGGCGATTGCCCAGGAGGAAGTCTTCGGTCCCGTCGGCGTCACCATCGGATTCGACGACGACGATGAGGCGATCGCGATCGCCAACGACTCCCGTTATGGGCTCAACGGCGGCATCCTGAGCGCCGATGCGGCGACCGCCTACGAGATGTCATTGAAGATCCGCGCCGGCAGCGTCTACATCAACGGCGGCACCGGCAAGATGTCCTATGCCCCCATCGGGGGCTACAAACGCTCGGGCATAGGACGCGAGTACGGGCCGGACTGGCTCAAGGAGTTTACTCAAGAGAAGTCGATCTTCTATCCGGTGGGCCGCTGATGCGCATTGCACTCGCGCCGCGCTAAGATGTGCCCCCAATGAGTACCTGGGCCCTGGTGCCGATCAAGTCCCGTGCGCTGTGCAAGACGCGGCTCGCGCCCGTCCTATCGCCCGTTCAACGCGTGGCGCTGGTGCGCGCGCTCTTGGGTCATGTACTCGCGACGCTGCGCGCCGTGCCGGGCATCGACCACATCG
Source organism: Steroidobacteraceae bacterium (assembly GCA_036502605.1). Taxonomy (GTDB): domain Bacteria; phylum Pseudomonadota; class Gammaproteobacteria; order Steroidobacterales; family Steroidobacteraceae; genus Bog-1198. Next base: position 26,756 of record DASXYI010000152.1, on the reverse strand, counting down.
CCCTCGTGAGCAGCGAGCGCGACGGCGTCGCCGATGATGTGGGGATGGTCCAGGATCGCGGCAATGATCTCAACGCTGGCCTGGAATCCGGTGTCGATCACGCCATCGCGGCGGGCGCCAGGACCATTCTCATCGTTCCCGCCGATCTGCCGCTGCTCTGCGTTGGTGACGTGCAGCAACTGATGAGCGGAGCGCGCCGCTCCGGCATTGCGCTCGCACCCGACCGCCACGAACGGGGCACGAATGCCGTGTGCATGGCGCTGCCGGCGCGGCTGCATTTGCAATTCGGCGCAGATAGTTTCTTGAAGCACTGCCGGCTGGCCGCGGAAAGATTCGGGGCCGCGGCCCATGTGCGCACCGGCGGCTTGGGATTCGACTTGGATACCGCGGCGGACTGGCGCTGGTTCACTCAACACGGGACCGATACCATGAGTACTCTCTTGACTCCTGCCGAGGACCATTCGGATTTCGCTCACGATGCAGGTGCGGTCGAGACATTGCTGCGCATGCCCCTCGACGAGATGATGGAGTCCGCGCAGCGTTTGACGCTGGCGGGCCATGGGCGCCTGGTCAGCTACTCGCCCAAGGTCTTCATCCCGCTCACGCAATTGTGCCGCGATGTCTGCCACTACTGCACCTTTGCCAAGGCGCCGCGCGCGCTCAAAGCGCCGTATCTGCCGATGGACCAGGTGCTCGCCATCGCGCGCGCCGGCGCCGCTGCCGGCTGCAAGGAGGCTTTGTTTACCCTGGGCGACCAACCTGAGCTGCGCTACGCCGCCGCGCGCCGCGCGCTGGCTCAACTGGGCTACACTACGACGCTCGAATATCTTGCGGCGGCTGCCAAGGCCGTGTTCGATGAAACGGGTCTGCTGCCGCACTTGAATCCCGGCGTGATGAACGAGGCCGACTTCGAGCGCCTGCGCCCGGTCAGCGTATCGATGGGCCTGATGTTGGAGACTGCAGCAGAGCGCCTGTCGGAGCGCGGCGGACCGCACTTCGGTTCTCCCGACAAGCAGCCGGCGGCCCGTTTGGCCACTTTAGCGGCCGCGGGCAAGCGCGCGATCCCTTTTACGACCGGCCTGTTGATCGGGATCGGCGAGACGCGCACCGAACGCCTGGAGTCGCTCCTGGCGATTCGCGCGCTGCACCGGCGCTACGGACACATTCAGGAAATCATCATCCAGAACTTCCTCGCCAAACCAGGGACCAAGATGGCCAACGCGCCGGAGCCCACGCTCGATGAGCAGCTCTGGACCATCGCGGCAACCCGGCTCCTATTCGGCCCTCAAATGAGCATACAGGCGCCTCCCAATCTCCGGCCGGGCGCGCTGGGGGCGCTGATCCGTGCCGGCGTCAATGATTGGGGCGGGGTATCGCCGGTCACGCCGGATCATGTGAACCCCGAGGCGCCGTGGCCGCATCTCGAACGCCTTCGCGGAGAAACCAGCGCCGCGGACCGCGAGTTGGTCGAGCGCCTGAGCATCGGCCCGCATTTTGCGCAGCAACCCGAACGCTGGCTCGACGCAGGCCTGCGTGCCGCGGTACGCCGCGGCAGCGATGCGACGGGGCTCGCCTATATGGACGATTGGCACACCGGCGCGGGGGATGCGGTGCCGGCCGCTGCCATGCACTGGATCACACCGCCGGCAGAATCGCGGCGCGTCGCCTCGATGGCGAATGCGCGCCTGCTGCACCGCGCCGCGCGCGGCGATTCACTGAGCGAGAACGAAATCGTGAGTCTGTATCAGGCACGCGGCGAAGAATTGCGCGTACTCCTGCAGGCTGCCGACCGCCTGCGCCGTGAAGTGTGCGGCGACACCGTGACTTACGTGGTCAACCGCAATATCAACTACACCAACATCTGCGGCTACAAGTGCGGTTTCTGCGCTTTCTCCAAGGGCCGCGGCTCACACGACCTGCGCGGTCCCGCCTACATGCTCGACCTCGAGGAGATCGCACGGCGCACCGTGGAGGCGCGTGCGGCGGGCGCCACCGAGGTGTGCTTGCAGGGCGGCATCCATCCGTCTTATACGGGGCATACGTATCTGGACATCGTGGCCGCCGTGAAGGCAGCGGTCCCCGAGATACATGTACATGCGTTTTCTCCGCTGGAAATTACCCACGGCGCCCGCACGCTGGGTCTGTCGCTGCACGCCTACTTGAGCCGCCTGCGCAGCGCGGGGCTGTCGAGTCTGCCGGGCACCGCCGCGGAGATTCTCGATGACGAGGTGCGTGCCCTGATCTGCGCCGACAAGATCAATACCGAGGAATGGCTTGCGGTGATGCGGGCCGCGCACGAAGTCGGTCTTCGCAGCACGGCGACCATCATGTTCGGCCACGCCGACCACCCGCGCCATTGGGCACGGCATCTTCTCAGGATAAGCACCCTGCAGCAGGACACGGGCGGCTTTACGGAATTCGTGCCGCTGCCGTTCGTGCACATGGAGGCGCCGATGTGGCGGCGCGGCATGGCGCGCTCCGGCCCGACCTTCCGTGAAGCGGTCCTGATGCACGCGGTGGCGCGCCTGGTGCTGCATCCTTGGATCCGGAACATTCAGACCTCATGGGTCAAAATGGGCACCGACGGCGCCGCGTTCTGCTTGCAGGCGGGTGCCAACGATCTCGGTGGTACGTTGATGAACGAGTCCATCACGCGCGCCGCCGGCGGCGTCAACGGTCAGGAACTGGGACCGGAGCGCATCGAGGCGGTCGCCGCCGCTGCGCGCCGCTCGGTGCGTCGGCGAACGACATTCTACGGCGACCCCGCGCCGCCCGTCCCTGAAGAGAGCCACGCGTCGTAACCGAAACTGCCGCCGCCGCGGCCTCAACCGCGAGGAAAATGCGCATGAAACTTGGAGCCTGTCATCTGTGGGGCGACAGCCTGGATGCCTTCCGCAGCGACCTGCGATTGGCGGCTGAACTCGGCTTCGGCATCGCCGCGATTGGCGATTCACCGGCCGGTTGGCACGAGTTGTACATTTCTCTCGCAATCGCCGCACAGGAATCGCCCGGCGCCATCGTGGCGCCCTTCGTCACCTCGCCCTTCGTGCGCCACCCGATCATTAATGCCAATGCAATGTGCTCGCTGGCCGATGCCTACGGCGATCGCTTCGCCCTGGGTCTGTCGACGGGCGGCAGCAATGTCATGGCGATCGGCCACGCACCGGCCAATCAGGCGCAAATTCGCGACTATTTTCAAGCGCTGCAGAGTCTGTTTTCCGGCAAACCGGCGCAGTACGCCGGCGCGCCTGTGTCGGCGCTGCGCCACGCGCGGCGCATACCAATCTTCTACTCGGCCTTCGGCGCAAAAGCCTTGGCGCTGGCTGGGGAGCAAGCCGACGGCGTCATCCTGTTCACCAATCACGACCTCGAAGCGCTCGATCGCAAGATCGCCTTGGTGCGGGATGCTGCGGTACGCGCGGGTCGACGCGCCGAGGACATCCAGATATGGACCACCGCCTATTGTTCGGTACGCGACACTCGCGCCGAAGCGCTGGCCGATCTTACCGCGTTTATCGTGGTGAACGGCATGGCCATCGCGCGCATGCCGGAGGTGTTGGCGCAAGTTCCAAAGCAATATCATGGCCCGCTCGCCGAATTGGCGCGCCGTTACGATCCGACCGAACACTGCGTGGTGGGCGGAGCCAACTCGCGGCTGCCGGCGGAATTGGGCCTGACTGATTTCCTCGGAGGCTTCGATACCGTTGCAGGACCGCCGGCGGAGGTAAAAAAAGTCCTCGACGGACTCCAACAGCGCGGCGTATCCGGCTTCATTTCCAACCTGCCGGGAAACGCCGACAAGCACGGCACGCTGCGCCGCCTTCATAAAATCGTCAAAGGAAGCTGATATGCCGGGGACCCATGCATCCTGGGCCAACGCCTCCTTGCCCTTGAATGGACTGCCCAATTTCCGAGATTTCGGCGGCTATGCGACGAGCGACGGACGGCGCGTGCGCACCGGGTTGTTGTACCGCTCTCAGGCTTTCGGCGGCGCCACCGCGGAAGATCTCGAGTACCTTGCGACCCTCGGCATCCGTCTGGTCTGCGATCTGCGCAGCGAACTGGAGCGTCAGCAGGCGCAGGACCGCTGGCCCGTCGGCGTCGAGCCCCCTCGTCTTTATCTGGACATTCGCAACGACGCGCGTGCCGGCCACAGCGAACTCATCGACACCATCCGTTCGCAGCCCAACCCTGCGGGCGTTCATCGCGGCATGATGTTGATCTACCGCGGAATGCCGGCGGCCTTCGCACCGGTACTGCCGCAATTGTTCGAACATCTGCTCGACCCGAGTCATCTGCCGATGGTGATCCATTGCCACGCCGGCAAGGATCGCACCGGGTTCATTTGCGCCGTCCTACTCGCGGCCCTCGGCGTGGAGACTCAGCACATCGTCGCCGACTATCTTCTCACCGCGCAGCGCATCGACCGGATGCGGCTCAGCCTCGACCTGGTTGGCACGTTCTCCTCATTCGTCGGTGTGCCGCTGACCGCAGAGGCACTTCAGGTGGCCTTGGACGTTCGTCCCGAATATCTGGACGCCGCCATGCATTCCATGGACACGGACTACGGCGGCATCGATGGCTATTTGCGCACGGCCGGTCAACTCGGTGCGGCGCAGCGCGAGCAGCTGCGCAATAATTTGCTGCGTTAGTCCAACTCAGGCCTTCGATCCGCTCTGCATCAATTTGCGCAAATCGGCCACATGCGGCTGGTGTGCCGTCATCCCGCCGTCGCATGTGATGTTCTGTCCGTTGATATATCCGGCGTCCTCGGAAGCCAGAAAGGCCACCAGCGCCGCCACGTCTTCAGGACGGCCCAGCCGCTTGGTCAGCACATGCTCGGAAATCATCTGCAACAGTTCCGGGACGGTCTTTTCGGCAGCCGCAGTGAGAATCAAGCCGGGGGAAATTGCATTGCACCGTATCCCCTGGCGGCCGTGCTGAGTGGCGATGTAGCGCGTCAAATTGATGATGGCGGCCTTGGACGTGCCGTAGGCAATTCGCGCCAAATCGCCATGCGATCCCGAACCGGACGCCGTATTGATGATGGCGCCGCTGCCGCGCGCGATCATATGCGGCAAGGCGTATTTGGATGCAGCCATGTAGCTCGTGAGGTTGACCTTCAGGGTCAGATCCCAGATCTCAAACGGGATGTCGACGGCGGTCGTGTCCTGACTTTGCTTCTCGGGCGCGGTCACCGCAGCATTGTTATGCAGAATATCGAGCCGGCCGCAACGTTGTATCGTCGTCTCGATCAGCGACTTGATCGACGCAGCATCGGCAGCATCGTACTGCAATGCGACTGCGTCGTTGCCGACCGCTTCCGCAACGTCGCGGGCGCGGGCAAGGTTGATGTCGGCCACGACCACCCGCGCTCCTTCGGACGCCAACCGATGAGCGGTTGCGCTGCCGATTCCGCCGGCGCCGCCGGTCACGATTGCGACTTTATCTTTCAGTCTGTTCATTTTTCCAAATGCCCTCGTTGTCGACGCGCATGCAATAGTTACATGGATACGAAGACGACCGCAGAAGCCTTCGGCTGAGGGCGGCGGCCCAGAAAGCCCATTCGCTTGACTCCGAGTCAAGCGGCTGACCGCGAAGCAAGCGGTACCTGTCGCAAGACAGGTGGGACGGGCGGTCACGGCGTGCATGATCAGGTTCGAAAGGCTACCAAGGCTGAACCGATGAATGCCCGCCCGGATACTGCCGAACCCACCGATGAGGAGAAACTCCGCGTTTGCATCGAGGATCTCACGGGCGGGCGCGTGATATCGATGACGCGGCAAGTTCGCTGGCGGCCGGCCTGGTTCGCCGAGGTCGAGCGCAGCGGCGTGATGCTGCATATCCACGTGCGGGGCGACCGTAAAAGCGACATCCTGCCCTTCCCCGAGCTGCGTCGCGAGGCGGACATTCTTCAAGTGCTGGAGCAGCATGGCATTCCCGTGCCGCATATCTATGGAATGTGCGGCGACCCGGCCGCCATCATCATGGAGGCCGTCCCCGGCACGCGCGACGTGAGCTTGGCCGCCAATGCCGCGGAGCGCAGGTCCGTCGCGCGCCAGTTCATCGAGGCGGTGGCCGCGATGCACCGCCTGCCCATTGAACCTTTTGTCGCCAAGGGCATCAAACGGCAGTCCACCCCGCATGAGATCGCCTTGGCGGGGCTCGAAGCCTATTGGCCCCTCTATCAGAAAAACAAAAAAGGCCCGGAACCGTTGATCGAGTTTGCCGTGCGCTGGCTCCGCAACAACGTTCCAACCCATCGCGACAGGGCTAGTTTCATTCAGTTCGACAGCGGACAGTTTCTGTTCGCAGGCGGCCGGCTCAAGGCGCTCTACGACTTCGAGTTCGCGATGATCGGAGAGGCGTTGACGGATCTGGCGACCATGCGCATGCGCGACTCCTACGAGTCCCTCGGCGAAGAATTTCGGGAACTGTGCCGGCATTATGCAGCGGTGACCGGAGAGCCGATCGACGTCGGCGCGTTGAGGTTTCAAAATGCGCTGTTCTCCACCGTGAGCTGCATGCAGATCGCCGGCCGGATTTCCACGCCGAAATCCGGTGATCCACACGACACCTATCTCGAGTGGGATCTGGCGTTGAAGCGCGTATTGGTGCTGATTCTGGCCGAGTGCATGAACGTTCGGCTCGAGACCCCGCGGATCGGCACGGCCGCTCCCGCCGGCAACGCCGCAATATTGAACATGCTCAAGGACGCGGTCGAGCAAATTCAGGTCGCCGAGGACATGCAGGCCGCGCGCAAGAAATCCGCGTTGAACCTGGTTGAATATCTGCTGCGGTCGGACGATCTCGGACACTGGCTCGACCGCACGTCTCGAGACGAAGCTGCGCAGCTCCTGGGTCCCGCCGCGGAGGGACCGGAATTCGAAGCGCGGCTGGAGGCTTTTGTGAGAACGGCAGCACCGGAGCACGACGAGAAGTTGCTGCGATACTTCGCGGCGCAAGTGGAACGTAGGGTCCAAGTCTTTGGACCGACCCAAATCGGGAGGTCCGCGCAGCACGTCTATTTACCGCCGATCGAATGAGGGAGGCATTGTGGGATTGGTCCCAAGGCCAGTGTTAGCATGCGAAGGCAACCTCAGGGTTGCAGGGAGAATTCGATGACATCCATCATGAGCCGGGCTCACAACACCAAGCGTGAAACCATCAGCCGCCTATTGGCGGTGGCCGAGAAGGAATTCGGCGCGAAGGGACTCGAAGGAGCGCGCGTCGACGACATCGCTCGGGCGGCCGGCGTCACCAAGCAGCTGGTCTATAATTACTACCGCTCGAAGGACGAACTTTTTGCATCGCTGTTGGATGAGGCTTCAGCGCAGGCCATGTCCGAAATGCTCGAGCTGAAACTCGATCACCTCTCCCCGCCGCAGGCACTGCGCGCATTTCTGAATTGCCACTTCGATCAGTACCGCCGGTTTCCGATGCTGGGGCTGACCGTCATGGAAGAGAATCTGCAGCATGGGCTGCATATTTCCTCGCGCAATAAATTTCCCGAACTGATGCCGCCGCTGGTTGCCAAACTCAAAATCATTCTCGAGCGCGGCGCCGTTAGCGGTAATTTCAGGAGCGGAATTGATCCGGCTACATTCCTGGCTACTGCCGTGCTCATCACGGCCGGTTGCTTCGTCAACGGTCACTGTCTGTCGGTGATGATGGGCGTCGATCTCACCACCGAGGCCGGAATGGCGGCCTGGCGCGATCATTCCGTTGATTTCATTTTGGCGGCAGTTCGCGCCGGGCACGACGCCGGAAACGGCACCCGCGCCCCCGTGTAGGAGTCGAACCAATCTTGCATTCCGACTCAACATCCCCTCTGCAGTTCGTGCCGATTGCCGAAGGACTGCTGCTGCCCGAAGGCCCGGTTGCCATGGCCGACGGGTCCATCTTGCTGACGGAGGTCGCGCGCGGTACGGTCAGCCGCGTGAGCGCCGCCGGCGCGGTCAGTGTCGTTGCCGATCTGGGCGGCGGCCCGAACGGCCTGGCCATCGGCCCCGACGGCGCGCTGTACGTCTGCAATAACGGCGGCGGCATCGTCGCGGAACCGGGCGACGGCATGCTGCATGTCGAATTTGCTCCCGAGCTGTATGTCGGCGGTTCGATTCAACGTCTCGATCTGCGCAGCGGTTCATTCACCACGCTGTACACGGCCTGCGAGGGACGTCCTTTATTGGCGCCCAATGATCTGGTGTTCGATCGCCGCGGTGGTATGTGGTTCACGGACTTCGGCCGATGGACGACGACCGGACGGGACTACGGCGGCATTTATTACTGCCAGCCCGACGGCTCGCACATCGTGAAATGCATCGATCGGCAAATTTCACCCAATGGCATCGGGCTCAATGCGGCCGAGGACCAGCTTTACTGGGCCGACTCGATGGCGTCGCGTGTGTGGGTTTGCAATATCGAGAGTGCCGGTAAGCTGGCTCCGCCACCCACTCCCTTCATGGTAGGCGTTGAGGCATTCACCCTTCCGGGATTTCAAATGCTCGACAGCCTTGCCGTGGAGGCGAATGGAAATATCTGTGCGGCAACGACCGTCAACGGCGGCATTACCGTCATTGAGCCCGGTGGGGCGATGACGCACTATCCGATTGCCGATCCCCTGGTCACCAATATTTGCTTCGGCGGACCCGATTTGAAGGACGCCTGGATTACCGCCGGGATGACCGGCCGTCTTTACCACGCTCGCTGGCCGCGACCGGGCTTGCGCTCAGCCTTCAAGGGCTGAGTCCCACCCAGTCGCTACGCAAAGGGGAACAACACGCATGGAATGGGATGTCATCATCGTCGGATCGGGTGCCTCGGGTCTGACGGCGGCGGTTCGCGCTGCACATGCGCAGCTAAAAGTGCTGGTGCTGGAGAAAGCGGACTATTTTGGCGGCACCACCGCGATATCGGGGGGCGGCATTTGGATTCCCAACAACCCGCAGGCGGTCGCAGCGGGTATTGTCGATCCACCCGAGAAGGTCCGGCAGTACGTGTTGGAAGTGATCGGAAGGACCGTGCGCGAGGAACTGATTGATGCCTATCTCGCGAGCGGCCCGGCAATGATTCGCTGGCTGGCTGAGAACACCCGAGTTGAGTTTCTTCTCACGCCGGAAACCAGCGACTGGTATCCCGAGATTCCCGGCGCCTCGCGCTTCGGCCGGCTGCTCAGTCCCCGAGAATATGACGGCAAGGAACTGAAGGAGATTTTCGCGCAGTTGCGCCCCGCGCGTGAGGAATTCAATGCTCCCGGCGGATTCATGATCGACCTGTTCGACCTGCCGTACCTTGCCGGCATGCCGTCGCTTAAGTCTTTATCGCATCTCGGCAAGCTGGGAATCCGCTTCGCCTTCGACAAACTACGCGGCTATGCGCGCGGCACACGGCTCACGATGGGCAATGCCCTTGCCGCGCGTCTGTTGCGCTCGGCTCTCGATGCGGGAGTAACGCTGCGGCGGCAGGTTGCGGTGGATGGGCTGATGATGGACGGCGGGCGCATCGCCGGCGTCAGCACGGTCGTCGCCGGGCGCACCGAGAAGATGTGGGCACGGCGAGGCGTGGTGCTGGCATCCGGTGGTTTCTCCGCCAATGAAAAGCTTCGCAAGGACTACATGCCGTACCCCGATCAGCATGTATCGCTTCTGCCCTATGAAAATACCGGCGACGGCATCAACGCGGCTCTGGCCGCCGGCGCGTCGCTCGACGGCACGAACTTTTTCAACGGTGTCTGGGCGGTGGTGTCGAAGAGGATCCGAGAAGACGGCTACCTCGCCCGCTATGCTCACTTGATCGACATGTCCAAACCGGGATGCATCGCGGTGAATGACAAGGGAGAGCGTTTCGGCAATGAAGCCTCAGTCAGTTTCGTCGATGCCATGCACGCAACCGGCTCCGTCCCTGCGCACATCATCGGCGATGCCCGCTGCGTGAAAAAGTACGGCATGGGCATGGTGTTTCCAGGGGCCGGCAATCTCCAAAAGCTGGTAAAGGCCGGCTATGTCGTCGAAGCGCCGACGCTGCATGCGCTCGCCGCGAGAATCGGCATCAATCCTGAAGGGCTGGAACGAACGGTCGCGATGATGAACCGCTATGCCATCAGCGGGACGGATGCCGATTTCCACAAAGGAGAGCGGCAGATCGACCGCGAAATCGGCGATCCGAAACACGCTCCCAATCCTTGTCTGGGACCGGTTGAGAAAGCGCCGTTCTACGCGATCAAGATCTATCCGGGCGACGGTTCGACCACCGTGGGCCTGCGCATCGATGCCGGCTGCCGCGTCCTTAATGGTTCGGGCGATCCGGTGCCGGGCCTCTATGCCGCCGGCCTCGATGCCAACTCGATCTGGCGCGGTAAGTCGCCCGCCCATGGATGCAACGTCGGTCCGGCCATGGTGCTTGGCTTCATCACTGGCTCGAGACTCGCCGAGGCGGCGGCGCCAGACCGGTCGACCGTAGGCCGGCACTCAGCTATGCCAGCGGCCGTTCCATAACCTCAGTAGCGATTCACGAACACGTCGGCAATCAGCTCTTCGGTCTTCTGCGCGCCGGGCAAGGATATGTGGTGTTTTTTCGCGCTCTGAAATGCGGCCGCCATATCCTTCTTGCCCAACGCCCCATGCGGACCGAAAGCGCCCTGCAGCACGGCCTCGCCCTGCTTCGCGATTTCGCCGCGGGCGCGGATGAACCCAGCCATGCTCGGCGTGATCACTCCATTGGTGTTGCTGACTTGATGCAGCATTTCCGGATCGATGCCAAACGCCTGCGCCAGCTTGTACGCCTCGTGAATGGCGATGAACGAGGCGTAGGTCATCATGTTATTGCAAAGTTTGAGGGCGATCGCGGCGCCCACCGGACCTGCGTGCACCACGGCATTGCCGCCTGCGGTGAGCAGCGGGCGGCAGCGGTCCACGAGCGCCGCGTCGCCGCCCAGCATGTAGCAGAACTTATTGGGCAGGGTGGCACGCGTCACGCTGGCATCGATGATGTGCATCGATTTGCGCTTGCCGCGCTCATGCCACTCCAGGATCGATTCCTGCTTCACCGTGCTGTGAATCAGGACCACGGCATTGGGCCGCGCGTTCTCCAGAATGCCGCCCGCACCGGACAGCACCTGCTCCACGTCTTTATCATCGCGCACGCAAATGCCGATGATCTCCGCCTCGCGGGCGAGTTCAGCGACCGTCGCAGCAACTCTCGCGCCCGCCGCCACCAGATCCACGGTCGCTTGTGGCACCATGTCGAACACCACCAGGGCCTGCTTCCCGCCGGCCCAATGCAGGGCCATCGGCTTGCCGATGTTGCCAAGGCCGATAAATCCTGCGCTCATCAAGTTCTCCTCAAAGATTAAATTCCATCACGGCTCCCGCTTCGCTTGGCGCGAGCGCCTGAAGCCTTTGAACATCAGAATCGGCAATCGCGCCAGCAGCGGCCAGCTGAATAGCGAGAAAGCCTGCCACAGGTCCTCGGGGCGCAAATGGATGGTGGCCGGCATCGATCGCATGATCTTGCCTTTCACGACCAATACATCTCCCTCGCGTCCGAGAGAACGGATGTCCATCATTTCGACGCCGTCTTTGCTCATGAGCTTCATTTCGAATCGGCTCAGACGCCAACCACTCGATCAAAGTCCATTCCGAGATCCTCCATGATGACGTACGCGGCATTACGTCCCGATCCACCGGTGACTCCGCTGCCCGGATGCGTGCTCGCGCCGCACATATAAAGCTTTGGCACAGGCGTCTTGTACTGCCCCCATCCTGGAACCGGACGATTGCCGCCGAGTTGCCAGCTGTACAAGCCGATATGGCCGATGTCGGCGTGTTTCATCGCATTGTTGTGGCGTTCGAGATCGAGCGGCGTCAAGAAATGGTAGCCGAGGATATTGTCGTCGGACATATTGGTCGTGATCTGACGCAGGTCGTCGATGAAGCCGTCGTACACTTGCTTGCCGATTTCATCCCACTTTTTCGGGCCGCCGTCCTTCAAGTTGTAAGGTTGGAAGGCGTACAGATGCAGTGCCCCCTTACCCGCGGGGATGCGCGTCGGATCGACTTTGTGTTGGCCGACGTAACAGGCAAAGTCGCGCCGTGGATAACCGTACTCGAGATCGCGGAAGGCTTGGGCGAATTTCTCGACATCGGAATGCGATTTCTCCACCCAAAAGAAATCCTCGATGTCCTCCCTGGCTTTGAACTTTGGATCCTCGTTGAGGGCGAGATGAATCTGGAACGGCTGAAGGCCCGCGTACTTGACCCGGCGCACGTTCTGAGTGAAATCCGCCGGCAGCGAAAACCCAGGCACCATATCCGGAAACACCTGCTGCACGTGCAAGCTGGAGACCACGCCTTTCGCGGCCATAATTTCTTCGCCGCCTTCGAGGATCACCCCCCGCGCCTCTTTTCCTTGGACCAGAATCTGGGTGACCGTGCTGTTGACTTTGATCGTTCCGCCGCTGTCCAAAAAGCACTTCTGCAACGCTTCCGCGAGCGCCCAAGAGCCGCCTACGGGAACGCCCGTCCCATATCGATACATGAACGGCAAAATGATGTAGAAGCCGAAGCCGGTGCCATTGTCGAACGGGTTGGTCATCGCCTCGGACGCATACCGTGCCAATGCTATCTTGATCTTCGGATGCTCGAACCACTCCTCGATCAAGTCCCAGGAACTGATGGACTGGGTGCGCAGCAATTCTCGGCCTTCCGCACTTTGATCCAGCATGGCGGCCGCAGCGCCTGCGGTCGGCGGCACGCTGAACATGCCCATGACCAGCATGTCGAGATTCTCCATGACTTGATTGTTGAAGCGGCGGTACGCTTCGGCATCGCGCTGCGAGAACTTCGCGATCGATTGGCAAGTGCGCTCCAGATCCGAATAAAACTCGAGAATCGTGCCGTCTTCGAATATCGCCGCCGTCATCTTGTCGGGATTGACGTAGCGCAATCCGTACTTCGACTTGAGGCCCAACTCATCCCGTTGGATGAGAGGATTGCCTTGGATGATCGTATGCGCGACCGAATGCGTGTCGTGCCTGAAACCGGGCAGCGTGTACTCCCGCGTCATGACTCCGCCGCCCACTTTCTCGTTGCGTTCGACCACGCACACCTTGACGCCGGCTTTCGCGAGATAGCATCCCAATACCAATGAGTTATGGCCGCCGCCGGCAATGACGATGTCGTACTTTTCGCTCATATGTGCTCCTGACTCAACTCTCCAACGCCTTGAGGGTCTCAAGATCGTCACCAGCCGTGAAAAACCGCTCGTTCATCGGCAAACCGTTCTGACCCCACTGATCCATGTTTGCGATCCACGCTTGTTGTCCGTAGATGATCCAGCGGCGGTAGTGCTCGAAGATCCCATCGAGGTCGAGCACGCCTTGCGCGCCCGTGGCCACGAGCGCGTCGCGGTAATGTTTGTGCAGCGCCCGTTCGGATTGACGCCGCTCTTCGATCGTGAGCGAGCCGATCATGAAGTACGTGAGGTCGCGCCAGGGGCGGCCCTTGCGTACGAGCTGCCAGTCGAGCCAGACCCTTTCATCGTTCGCCCGCCGGTAGCTGTTGCCGAGATGGCAATCTCCGTGAACGATGCAGCGCGGCCCGGTTTGCGCTTGCTCGAATCGATTCAGGGCCTGGTAGGCTCTGACGAAACGCTGCGGATCGTCGAGCACCCACTGCGAAATGACTTTGCGAAATTTTGGATCCGCCATATTGATCTTGGCGTATTCCCACATGATCTCGAGCTGGTCGCTGTCCACCGGCGTTTGCATCGACGTCGGCAGCCATTTTTGCTCCTCGAGCTTCGGACTTCCCCACCAAGCCCCGTGCAGACGCGCGAGTCCTTCGAGGGCGCGCGCGACCCCATCGACGCCCGTGTGTTGCAGGCTTTGACCGAACTCTCCGTTCTGCAGCGCAAGATCTTCCATGACGACCAGGCCTTGCCCAACCTCTGGATCCCAATCGGCGTAGTAGCAAGCGGGCGTGGGGATGTTCAATGAGTCGCGCACAAAGTAGTAGAAGCGGGCCTCGAGTTCACTGATGTCGACATTGCGAAATTTACCGGACCAGTTCGCCTTCAGGCATACGTTCTTCGGGATTCCGGCATCGCGGCCTATCTTGTTCAAATCGAGCGCCAAACGCATTTTGGTGGTATGCGTATTGATGAGTTTGACGACTTCCATGTTCTCGACCACCAGGCCGGGGTAGCGATTTTGTAGAAGGCGCGTGAGCCATTCCGCATTGACCTGTTCGACGACGTCGGGAAGTTTTTCCGTGCGGCCCGGATACGGTCGATCGACGGCGGCATTGGGCTGATTGAACATGCAGACTCCCGGGTCAATTCCCCAAAATACTCGCTCCGCCTATCGCGCCTCAAGCAAAGGCGCTCTTTGCGACTTGACTCAGGATCAAGTCGTCGCCGAGCCCCCCGTCCCGTACGGCGAATTTGCATCCGTCGCGCGTCCGGATAGTATGATACACATATTGTCTAAAGTGCCCCATACCGAATGCCTCAGCGGAAGGTGTTGGCGGAGCACCCCGTCCGTTATGGAGTAGCCGAATGAATGCGCCTGCCATGCCTTTGCCCGATCATGTGCCTCCCGAGCTCGCCCGCCCGTTTGCGTTGACCCCCCGTAAGGTGGCGCACCAAAACCCCTACACCGACATCATCCCTGAGCTGCATCGCGGGCCGGCCATCTTCTACGGCACGGATATCTTTCCAGGGCCCGGCGGCGGCGGCTGGGTGATTCGGCGGGCCGAGGATTTGAAGTCGGTCTACGACAATACCGTCGACTTCGTCAAGAAAGGCAATGGACAATTCGCGTCCATGGTCGGCGAGAGTTGGGATGTGATTCCGACCGAGCTTGACCCGCCGCGTCACACGGCATTCCGCAGAGCGCTGAATCCCGTATTTTCGCCCAAGAACATGCACGCATTGGATTCGCTGGTGACGGAGCGGGCGCAAACCTACATCGCGAAATTCAAGGACCGCGGCGCGGTGGAGTTCGTCAAGGAATTCGCGATCCCGTTCCCGGTCTCTATCTTTCTGGATTTGCTCGGCCTGCCGCAAGGGCGCATGGATCAGTTTCTCGAATGGGAGTTCTCGCTGCTGCACACCAATGACCTGGGGTTGCGCATAGGAGCCATCCGCGCCGTCAAGGCGCTGTTGCTCGACGAAATCCGGAAGCGCCGCAGCAATCCCGGCGATGACCTCATCAGCAATGCGTGCCGGATGCAGGTCGACGGCCAGCCTTGGTCCGACGAGGAAGTGTTCGGCCATTGCTTTAATTTATTTTTGGGCGGCCTCGATACGGTATCCGCCAATGTCGGCCTGCACTTCTATCATCTGGCGACTCATCCGGAACACCAACGGGAGCTTCGCAGTGATCCATCAAAACTCGAAATGGGCATGTCCGAGCTGCTGCGCGCTTACTCGGCCGTCACCACGCTGCGCATCTGCGCCAAGGAAATCAAGATTCACGGCGTCACGATCAAACCAGGCGACCGAGTCGCCATGTCCACTCCCCTGGGGTCGAACGATCCCGAGGCCTTCGAGGCGCCCACCGAAGTGCGGCTCGATCGGCGTCCCGCGCATCTGACATTCGGCTATGGGCCGCATCGATGCCTGGGTGCGCACTTGGCGCGGCGCGAGCTGCAAATCTCCATCACCGAAATGTTCCGCGCCATCCCCGAATTCAAACTCAAACCGGGATTCGACGTGCCGTTTTTTCTGAGCAACATCATCCACGTCGACGAATTACCCTTGGTGTGGTGACGGTTGCGGCGGATAAGTCGGTATCGCTGCGCCCAACTGCGCCAATAATTCCGGGCTCATCCAGACATGCTCGACATAGTGACCGAGCGTCGAGCGCTCGTCGGTATAGAAGAAGCGCAGCATGTCGCCCAGGGCGCCTTGGTAAGCTATCGGATGGCGGGCGGTGTCTATAGCGGCACGATGCCGCTCCCAATCCTCGAGCGAACCGTCGATGCGAATCGCCACGTGATGGAATCGGATCGCGAGCCCAGCGGCACCCTTTGGGAGCGCCTCGGAGAATAGAGGCGCCGTAGTTCCTTGCGGCTCGATGAGCTCAACCTCGACACCGCCGACGCGGGCAAGTCCGATACGCAGCTGCGGATCGCCCGGTTGCGCAACCCCGGTGGTATCGAACTTGTAGAATCCGGGAATGCCGAACTGTTTCTCGAGTGCCGCCGCCGCCGCATCCAAATCGTTGGTCACATAGGCGACTTGACAATGCCGCGCATTGGGAACGGCGAACATATCAGTTTGCCGTCATTTTGCCGCCATCGATCACCAGCGTGTCGCCGGTGTGATAGCGCGAAGCGTCGCTCGCCAAATACACCACGGCTCCCTCCAGATCTTCGGGTCTACCGGCGCGTCCGAGGGGCGCCTTGGCCGCGACCGCCGCGGCAATCTGCGCTCCGAGTACCGGATCGGCCTGCGTCATTTCCGTAATGATGAAGCCGGGTGCGATGACGTTGGCGCGAATGCCGTGCGGACCGAGTTCTGCGGCCAGAGCCTTGGCGAGCGAGTTGAGCGCACCCTTGGCCGTGCCGTAGTGCGCCATCGTCGGCACGCCCTGAAATATGGATCCGCTGCCGCAGAGGATCAGCGATCCTCCTGGGTCGCCGGCCTTCGCGCGCGCCACCATGTGCTTGGCAGCCTCGCGCAGCGTGTAAAACGCGCCGTGCAGGTTCACATTGAGCAAGCCGTGGTAGACCTCCGCCGTCATTTCCGTGAAGGGCGCCTGGGTGGCAAAGCCGGCGTTCGCCACGACGCAATCGAGGCGGCCCATCTCGGCAATCGCGGCCCGCATGCCCTCCACCACGTCGGCTTCCGCGGAAACATCCACTGCGCGCGACGCCACGCGGCCGCCATGAAGCTGCAACGCACGCACGGCCGCGCGATTGTTCTCCTCGCGCCGCCCCCAGATCACGACGTCGGCGCCCGCCTTGGCGAGTCCCGACGCGAAACCAAATCCAATGCCGGAATTACCGCCGGTGACGAGCGCCACTTTTCCCTTGAGATCAAAAATATTCATGGGCTACCAGATCGTGCGCATTTGGGCGCGTAGGCGCCGCTCGCGCAGCGCTGCCTCGCGGGCGGGCGCCGCTACGGACGGCGTGCCGGAGGGGAATAGGTCTCGTACTTGTGCGACGTTCACCTTGCGCATCATCGGCATGGGCCGCTCATCGCAATCGAGCCACCGCCCCTGCACGGCGCCTCTGGGGTTACCGGCAGTATCGAGCCAATTGGGAACGCCGGGGTCGCGCGCGGATATCACCGCGCGGAACATGCCCTCGTCGTCGAGAATCGCCTGCGCGCCGTTCAAGCTGCTCTGGTTGTTGTACCAGTCGGTCGTTTCATATATTTCGTTCGTGAGGATGAGCGACCAATAGCCGCATTGTTTCGGAATGGCGACTTCGAAGTACAGTGCCTCTTCATCGGCGAGATCGTATGCCCCTTCATAATATGACTGGCGTGCGAGCCCGGTCATCTGGCTGAAGTCCGCCGTTTTGAGCGTGTTGATGTAACCGTCGTTGCGCAGTGCCTCTACCTGCCGCACCAGCATGGTCGCCGCGTTGCCGATGATGGTCGGCAGCTCGGCAAAACGCCGCGCCAGCTCCTGCGCCGTCGGCCGCGGTCGATTGGGGGCGACGTCGAGGCGGTCAATGCCGATGCGCGGCTCGCGCTCGATTCCCCAATCGTAGCCAATGAAGCGGATCATCAGCTTCTCGCATTGCGGATGCAGGCGCCACCAGTCCCCGCTATGCGCGGCCGGCCGCTGCGGACTGATGAGGACGTCGAAAGCGCCCCCAGGACTCAGGGTCAGCATGTCGAAGTCGTAGTCGATCAGCGTGGGTGCATGCTTGCCCGTGCGCAATGTGTCCGGGCCAAGCTGCGCCATCCGCATGAACTTGATCGTTCCGCGGTCGCCGCGGAGGCGGTAACTGCCCCCGGGCTCGATCAGCGCGCTCTTATATATAGTGTCGGAGTTCGGCTGGAACAGATTGAGAGCGATATTGAGTTCGGGCACGAACATGGGGTGCGCGCGATCGCCGACGATGGCATCGGCGGCCGCGCGCATGGTCGCGGCGAGCAGCAGCCGCTGCGCCTCTGCCAGCGTCTGCGGATCATCGCGCAGCCGCTGCGGCAGGCGCTCGGTCATTTTCGCTCCGAGCGGCCGCAGCTGATCGACAAACTCTTCCCAGCTCATGATCGTTTTTCGCCTCTATGCACTGCGTGTACAAGGTATCGCATCGCTCATCGCCATGGTGCTGCGGCCCGCGCGTATGGACGCTCGTGCCATTACAAAGCACAGCGCCGCCCCGAGACAGCAGACCGTCGACACGATGGCGAGAGCGTAGCGCAAGGAATTGGCTCCTCCCAGCGCATCGCTCAGCATGCCCACACCCAGGGGCCCCAGCCCATAGCCAAGCAGGTTGCTGACCCCCTGCATCGTTGCCGACGTGACGCCGCGAACTCGCGGTGAGGCCAGCGTGAGCATGCTGCCGAAGGACACCGGCAGCGCCGCGAAAATGAGCGCAAAGCTGACGAACGTCAGACCGATCGCCGGCGCGTTCGCCACCGACAGTGTGGCGCCCAACAGAGCCGGTATCGCCAACAGCATCGCGCACACGCCGAATCCCGTGCGGCGCGTCGCGTCCTTGCGGGCAACCCTGTCGGCAATCGCTCCGCCAAGCGTCGAACCCAGCGCGCCGAACCCGCCGCCCGCGATGGCGAGCACCAGGCCCGCGCCGCTGATGTGCATACCGTGACTGCGCATGAAGAACGGCGGCAGCCAGGCGCCCGCGGCCGAGGCGGCCGCGCTGGTCAAGGGCGCAGCGCCGAACAGGTATAGCAACGCGCGATTCGACGCGATCTGGCGATACGCTGCGATCAGGCCGACGGGCTCGCTCGAGGCGCTCCCGGCACGCGTTTCGGTGCCGCCGCGCACCGGTTCGCGCAGCGTCGCAAATGCAACGACGGCCAGCGCAATCCCCGGTACCGCAGCGACCAGCAGCGCGGCGCGCCAGCCATACTGCGCAGCCACCCGGCTGCCGACCAGGAAGATCATCAATCCTCCCACGGCGTTGCCCAGATAATAGAAGCCCACGGCGGTCGAGCGCAGCCGCGGAGGAAAGTAGTCCGACATCAGCGAGAGGCTGGTCGGAGCTCCGCCGGCCTCAGCCGCCCCTACCGCCATACGGCCCGTCAACAGCGCAAGGTAGCTTTGCGCCAGGCCGCAGAGCGCGGTTGCGCTGCTCCAGAGAAACACCATGCACGCCAACAGTCTGCTGCGATTGATCCGATCCACCAATAGGCCGATCGGAATCCCGGCGACCGCGAACATCAGGCCGAAGGCAAATCCGTTCAACATTCCCAATTGGCTGTCGCTCAATCCAAACTCTTTGCGCACCGGCTCGGCCACCAGCGACAGTACCGCGCGATCCAAAAAATGACAGCTGTAAACCAACAGCATGATCGTGAGCGCATACCAAGCGCCGCGCGCCGCGCGATCGGGCGCCGCTTGTTCCGCGCCTACCACCGGCGCCGCCGCTGCACACCGCGGCGGCGTGCGCGCAGCGTTTCATCACGCTGCGCCGGCGACACCACGGGAGTATCTGCGGGCAGATGCTGCCGCAGCTCGGATGCCGGCAAGGATTTCAGCGTGGGCAGAGGTCCCGAGCTGCTGCGATTCCAGCGAATCATGATGGAACCGTTGTCGAAGCCGCCCGGATCCAGCCAATTGGGAATTCCCGGATCCTGCAGCGCAATCACCGCGCGCAGACGGCCGTCGCCGTCGAGACGTGTTTGGCGCGCGTTCAGACTGCTCTGCCGGTTGAGCCAGTCCACTGCGTTCCACAGCGGATCCGACAATTGCATGTTCCAGTAAAGACAGCGCTCGGGCAGGTCGGATTCCAGGAGCAATACTTCTCCGGGTTTCAGCTCGAACAGGCCCTGATAATAGTATTGACCTGCGGCACCTCCGCGCCCCGCCCAGTCGTCGACCTCGAACCGGTTGATGAGCCGGCGCGAGCGCATCGCAGCCATGTGCTTGAGCCATAGCGCCGCGTAGCGCTTCGGGTATTCGGCGAGCCGTTGCAGGCGATGCGCGGTTTCCGCGGCGCTCAGGCGTGCGGGCTTCAGCGGCCGGTCCACTCTCTCGATGGTGAAACGTCCATCGATCTCCCGGCCCCAATCATAGGAAGCCTGTCGCAAGACGATCGTGCGCGCGCGCGGATCGAGCCGGACCCAATTGCCGTCGTAGCCGCTCGGTCTGTCGGCGGAGAGCAGAATTTCGAAAGAACCGTCGGTTTGGATGTCGAGGGCATCGAGATCGAACTGCCCGACCGAAGGCCCGAGTTCATCCATCACGCCAAGGCCGCCGGCCGCGATGTCGCCGTGCACGAACAGCGCCGTGCCGCGAACACCGGTGATGCGATAGATGCCGGCTCCATCAACCGAGGCCTGCAAGTACAGGAAATCCGGATTGGTCGAGCTGGCGTTGAAAACCGTATGAACCGCAGCAACGAAGTCCGGATGATCAGGGTCGGCGAACGCCGTCATAAAGCCGGTGCCGAGACTCAGAAACAGCAGCCGATAGAGCTCCTGGCGCGCCTGCGCATCCGCCGGATCCGGCAGCAGGTCCAGCAATTCGCCGGATCCGGCGAGCGTACCCAGGTAGTCCGGCCACTGCGCCAACGCGGCGTCGATATCGATCCTTGCGCTCATCGTGTCCCCTCGGTGTCCGCCAAGCCCTTACATGTAGTCCCGATATGCTTCCATGTAATCTCCGTACACTTCCCGTACGTCGTCCTGCGTGAGACCGTAGTCTTCGAGCCTATAGGTATGCCGCCCGTGTTTGTCCGCCGGATTCTCCGCCAGCCAGCGGCGAATGCCGGCTTCGGACTCCGGGCGGAACTCGATACCAAAGTGCTCGTAGATGCCGCGCACGGCTTTCACCGGATCGGCCGCAAGCTCGCGATAACTCAAGTCGTACACGTTGAGTTCCGGATGCGCGGCGCGGTACTGCATCGATCGAATCAACCCATGATTCCACAGCTGCAGCATTTCGCGTCCCAGCGCCGCGGGATCCTGCGCGGCGAAGCTGTTGCTCCGAATCACTTGAATCAGACGGGAAATGGAGGCGATGACGGCCACGGGATCGCGATGCGGCTGAACCACGACCGCTTGCGGATAAGCGGCCACCAGTTCCGGCAGGTGGTACATGTGCTCCTGCACTTTCAATACCCAGCGCTCGCGCGGATTGTGCCACTGCAATTGCTGCAACCAGGCGCGGTGCACTTCGTAGCCGTAGCTCGTATCGGCGTCGAGGAACCATTCGAAGAACGCCGGCACCCGGAACATCATGGCCGGATTGGCGCTGCGGAACGCAGTCTCGAGCATCATTCCGCATTCTTGCGGTACGCGGGCTCCGATCGGATGCGCCTTGAGCACGTCCTGCCACTCGCCGGCGAAGGCGGCGCTGACGTAATCGTCGAAAGCCTTCGCGCGCGGATCCGTGTCGAAGGTCGCGGCTTCCGGCGGCGGCGAAGGCGCCGCGACTTCCCACATCAACGGCGCGCGAAACTGCGGATCCGCGGCGAGCAATGCATGCAAAATGCTGGTACCGCAGCGCGGCATGCCGAGAATGAATAGCTGGGGCGCGATTCGTACGTTCGAGATTTCCGGATGACGGCGGCGGTCGGCGCGAATCGCCGCCAAACGCCGCAGGCTGTCGTCGATTCCGTCTCGCGCGCGTTGGAATCCGTCCGAGGTCAGCCCCGTCTCGCACACCAAGCTGTCCGCCAGCGCCTCGAGGCCCGGCCGCACACCCTGCACATCGTACGGCTCGAGTTCAACCCGACTGAAGGCTTCCTCCACCAGCCGTCCGGCGGTTGGTCGACTGGAGACGGCGGACGAATGCGTCATGTTCCTCAAATGAACGACGGATGAGGCGCAATGTTGGGCTCGACACCCATGAGGGCTCGTCCATACATCTCGTAGCCCACGTGCGGTACATTCGCCGCATGGCGCGCCGCGACGTTCAGATCGCGCCAATAACGCTGCAGCGGTGTGCTCTCCATGAAACCCGAAGAGCCGGACACGTACATCAACTTCTCCACCGCCTTGACCAACAGATCGGTGGCAAATACCGTCTCGCCCTTGTTGCGCGTCTGTTCCAGATAGGCGAGCGGCCGCTCGGTCAGCGCCGCCTCATCGATCACGCGATTGGCCGTGTCCATCAGCACGCGTGCGGTGTGGATCATCGTCGCCGCCTCGCCGATCTCTCTCTGAACCACGTGCGAATCTGTTTGCCGCATATACGTGGTGTACACGATGCCGCGCTTGGAAGTGCCGCCGGTGACGATTTCGAGCGCCGCTTCCGCCATGCCGACCAACACACCCAGCATCACCGAACGCAGGTGCGGCAACAGGGCAAAGTAATCGGAAGGCTCGCCGACGTACTTCTTTCCCGGCGGCTGGCCCGGCGGTCCCGGCGGCACCAATCGGCGTTGCGGCACGAACGCGTCTTTAAAGACGACGGTATTCGAGCCGGTGCCTTTCAGACCAGCGACCAGCCACGTGTCCTGGATGGTGGTGTCGGACATCGGCGCATAGAACTGGCCGGCAGGAACCAAGCGGCCTTCGGCGTTTTTGCTCGCCAATGCGAACATGCCCCATGAGGAATGGAAACAACCGGAGCTATAGGGGAAGGCGCCATTGACCAGGTAACCGCCATCCACGGCCGTGAAGCTGCCCGGCGGATTGACCGCGCTGCACATGATGGGTACACCGTCGGCGAACACGTCCTCCTGAACCGCATCGGTGGCGAGACTGGCGACCCAGCTGGCGGAATTGCTGATACAGTAGATCCAGCCCGTCGAGGGACAACCCTTGGCCAATTCCACCGCGACTTGCGCCATCCCGTGCGCGGACAAGCACAGTCCGCCCCAGCGACGCGGCACCGCCACCTTGAACATATCGGCGGCAAGGAGCTTCTTGATGACGTCGGCATCGAGTCGGCGGTTCTGCTCGTGCTTCGGCGCCATTTCCAGAAGGTAGGGTTGCATGGACTTGGCGGTGGCAACCAGATCCTCAACGCGCTCATCACCGAAACCGGCTTTATCCAACATGACCATTCTCTCCGCGAAACGAGCTTCGTTTGACTCGACCCCAAACCACAAAATACTCTGATATACTTTTTGTTTCAATATATACTTTTAGCTTACACTCACCCCGTGATCAAGAGGGACCCATGATCCGACCCGAAACCCCAAACTTCTCGAGCTTGCCGAGTACCACGCTGACCGCGGCGAGCCTGACTCAGCGCGCCTATGACCTGCTTCGGGAAGCCTTGCTCGATTGCCGTTTCGAACCGGGCGAACCGCTGCGCATCGGCGAGTTGTGCAAACGGCTCGATGCCAGCCAGGGAGCCGTGCGTGAAGCACTGTCGCGTCTGACCTCGGAAGGCCTGGTGGAAGCGCGGCCACAGCGCGGCTTTCGCGTCACTCCGATTTCGGCCGAGGACTTGCGCGATCTGACTGCCGCGCGCATCGAAATTGAGGAGCTGTGTTTGCGGCACGCCATCACCGCCGGCGATGTTCGCTGGGAAGCGCGGCTCGTTGCCGCCTTCCATCAGCTGTCGCGAACGCCCTCGCTGGAGCCGGGTCCGCAGCGGCGTTTCGACCGTCGCTTCGTCGCGCTTCATCATTCCTTCTTCGACGTCTTGGTGTCCAGCTGCGACAGCGTGTGGCTGGGACGAGTACGGCAGATGCTGCAAATCCAGGAGCTGCGCTACCACGGGCGCTCCCCCCCGCCCGCGCCCGGCGAACGCGACCTGGTCGGCGAACTGCGCGAGGTAATGGAAGCGGCGATCGCGCGCGAGGCTGACCGTGCCTGCAAATTGCTTGGCTCTCATATGCGCCGCTCGGCCGAATTGCTGGTCGCACAAATCAGCACTGAGGACGCAACCCTCGCTACGCCCTGACGCGGCATTCATCACGTCATCACTTCCCTAACGAGCCGCGCCGTGTCCAGATCCTCGTAGGCCGTCGTCAGGCGCAGATGATTGACGACGTTGATCTCCCAGCCGTAATTCACGACCGGCGTCGTCAACCATCCGACATACACGCCCCAGACGACGGCACGACGGTATTCGTCCCAGAGGTGTTCGGCAGTCGGCGCATTCTTGACGCCGAGGGCGATGAGCCGCTCCCGGTAGCGATCCAACAAGGAGCGCTCGCGTTCGCGGCGCAGCGCGATCGGCAGGCTCGTGACCAGCAGGTAGCTCACGTCATGCATGCAGTAGCCGCGTACCGACAGCTGCCAATCCAACAGCCCGGCCGACCCTTGCGGCAGCAAGTACGTGTTGCCCAAATGAGCATCGCCATGCAGAAGCGTCTGCGGCAGCCGCGACTGATGCCGTTGCAAGCACCGGACTCCGGCCAGCAGCTCCGGTCCGGTCGTGCGCAGGCGTTGCACCATTTCGCGCTTGAAGACCTGAGTGTCGATCTCGTGCTGGATGAGAGGCGGCGCGAGTTCATTCATCAGATGGGACACTCGTCCTTGGACGTGGCTCTGCAGCCAGGAAAGATCGCCCGAAAAACGCGGACTTTCCCAGTGGCTTGCGTGCAAGGTTGCCAGCGTATCGACCAGGGTCTCGATCGCCGACAACGCCACGTCCTGCGTGACATTGGGAAAGCGCGCACCGCGCTGCCCCAGGTCCTCGAGCATCAATACGAACTGCCCGCTCTGGGCATCATAGAGGGCACCGAGCGAGCGCGGCGCTTCGATCAGCAGGTCCGGACGCAGCCGCGTGTATACCTGAACTTCGTTTTCGTAAAATGCGGCCATCACCGAACCGGCGCCGAGCGCCAGCTTGCAGACGACCCGGTCCGGCAAATCCTGCGGCGCACCGGCGGCAAAGTGCAGCTTCAGAATCGCGCGCCCGGACGTGGAAACCATTTGCTCGCCATACTGGCGGCTGTCGAGGAGCTCGAAGCTCTCGATCGATACGGCGGGGTAGCGCGTGTGGATGACGGCGTTGAGCTGCTCGAGAGTCAGCTCTTCGGCGCGGCTCGTCAATGCGACCGGCGCCGGCGCGGCGGCTGCAGCATTCATTCCGGCAGCAAGCCAGGCGGAACGTTGTGGGTGTAACAGCGTTCTTCGTACCGTTCTTGAATGCGCCATCCCTTCGCCGTGCGCACAAACCTGTCGCGATACCACAGACCCACGAACATGGTTTGCTTCGTGCCGTTGACCTCGATGACCATCGGATTCGAGCACAGGGTGCGCCCGTGGGCGGTGTCGCCTTCAATGCGAATCTGGCTGGTTGAAATGGAATGTTGATAGGCCGCCAGCTGCGCCAGACCTTGGACGAGGAACGCCTTGGTCTCGGCAAGATTACCGCGAAAGCCGACCATCTCGGTGTAGTCGATTATCGCATCCGGCGTGAACACCTGGTCCAGGTCGTCCCAGTTCTTGCGGTCGATGGCGTAGCAATAGGCGACCATCAGGTCCTGAATTTCCTGGCGATCGGACAACTCCTGTAGTGTCATGGTCATGCCGCCGCCCGCGTTGCCAGCAGCTTGCGCAGCTCGACCGTCAGCGGTCCCATCTGATTGGGCGCACTGCCGTGCAGCACCAATTCATCGGCGCCCGCATCGAGGAACTTGCACAATTTGGCCGCGCACTGTGCTGCGCTGCCGATCGCGGCTCCCTCCTCGTACCAGAATTGAGGCAAGGTCCGACTAACG
The DNA here is from genome assembly GCA_036502605.1 of Steroidobacteraceae bacterium. GTDB lineage: Bacteria > Pseudomonadota > Gammaproteobacteria > Steroidobacterales > Steroidobacteraceae > Bog-1198. Next base: position 981 of record DASXYI010000152.1, on the reverse strand, counting down.
TCGACGAGCTGCGCACGCGTGAACGCTTGGTCGGCGAGCTTGCCGCCGAGAGCCGCAATCTGCGGATGTGCGCGCATGCGTTGCAGCGGGCTCGCATCCCAGCCATTGATCTCCGTGATCATTTCGCCGTAGCCGGGGACTTGGAAATACGTAATCGCGCGCCCGCCCACCACCGCCTCTTCTTCGTCCTTGGAGAGATCGGGTGCGACGATGACATTGTGATAAATGCGCACCGAGCGGGGATCTCGGCCCGCCTTCTCCGCCGCATCGCGGACCATCTTGGCCGAATTGCGTACTCCCTGAGGGGAGATGAAGGGATGCAGCAGCACTCCATCGCAGTGTTCGCCCGCGAACTGTAGCGTTTTTGGACCAACGGCCGTCAGCACGATCGGCGGCGGCGGACCGAGATGGCGATCGGTAAGCTGCAGCGCCGGAAAGTTCCCGAGAACTCCTTGATAATTCACCGTCTCGCCCGCCCATAGACGGCGCATCAATGAAATGAAATCCGCCAGGCGTGCAAAGGTAATCGGCGGTGATCCGATCGTTGCCAGATGCGAAGCGACGCCGCGGGCAAGCAGCAGACGGAATCGATCCGCGCTCAGCGCCTGCATCAAGTTGCAGACGCTTGCGGTGACCACGGGATTGCGCACGGTCGCGTACATGGTGCCGCAGATACGGGCCCGCCGGATCAACTGGCTGACGGCGCCGCTCAACACGGCCGGCTCCTTGGTCGCGTAGCGTTCGGAGATCCAAACGGACCCGAGACCGACGCGCTCCGCCTCGACCGCTTCGGAAAGTCCACGCACGGGATCGCTCACGCGGCCCGGAAGAATGTACGTGCCGAACTTCTCAAAGAGTGCCTGGGCACCGGGTTGTTCCGAGGTGGACATGATCGTTTCACCCAAAATCTTTAGTGGCGTAGCGTTACCAGTATGCAAAACCGGCCGGTCCAGTCGCCTGCCGAAGGATAGGGACGCGGGG
>DASXYI010000151.1:0-208254 GCA_036502605.1 Steroidobacteraceae bacterium | reverse complement strand
TCGATCCGCCAGCGAATTTTCGCGCCGGGCAAGGCGCGCCGACGAGGCATAGTGAGCATTATGGCGAGGAGGCGCAACGCCGCCCGGCGCGATAAAGGCGCGGCGCAGCGAGTGAGGTATTTATGGGACAGGACACTGGGGTCGCTCACCTCAGCTGCGCTCCGCCGGCGCCGTCTTGGTTTTACCGTTCAGCCATATCACTTGCGGGAGCATGAAGATCAACATCGCGACGCTGATGCCAAACACCTTGAATTTGACCCACACGCCTTCCGCAAAGTTCTGCGCGATATAGATGTTCGCTGCCGCCAGCACGCCAAACCAAGCCGCCCATAGCGAGTTGATGACAATCCAGGTATGGCGCGACAGGTCCAGAGGCTCGCTGAATACGCTCTCCAACATGCGCCGTGCCAAGGGTTGCCTGCCGAAGACGCCACTGCCCAAGAACGCTACGGCCGCCAAACCCAGCAATACCGTCGGCTTCCATTGGATGAAGCGTTTGTCGTGGAGCAGCAATGTGGCAGTACCTAGAACCAGTACCACGCCGGCCGTGACCACATGCAGGGGTTTGAAGCTGCCGGTGCGCAGCCGATGAATGAACATCAAAGCGACGCACGTACACATGAGTGAAGCAGTTGCCCAGTAAATTCCGAACAGTTCGAACACGGCGAAGAAAACGAGGAGCGGAGACCATTCGAGTAGTTGGTTCATGCGGGTATCATAGCGGACGAACTATGAGTATCTATCTGCAACTGCAGCCGGGGCATCGTAAACGACAGCTATGAGTATTTATTTGCAACTGCACGAGATTTCCCCGCAGCGGCGCTTCATCCGGCAAGCGGTCGAGGTGTTGCGCGGCGGCGGCGTGATCGTCTATCCCACGGATTCGTGCTATGCGCTCGGCTGCCAAATCGGCGACAAGGCGGCTTTGGAGCGAATTCGCGAGATACGCCAAACCGATCGCAACCATCATTTCACCCTGGTGTGCCGTGACCTCGCGGACGTCGGCAAGTATGCCGTCGTCGACAATTCGCAGTACCGATTGCTCCGTGCGCATACTCCCGGACCCTATACATTCCTGCTCAAGGCTTCGCGGGAAACGCCGCGGCGCCTGAAGCACGAGCGGCGCGGCACCATTGGGCTGCGGGTTCCCGATCACCCGGTGACGGCGCTGCTGCTCACGGAGTTGGGCGAACCGGTCATGAGTTCAACCTTGCTGCTGCCGGGCGAGGTATTGCCCCGCACCGATGCCAAAGAGATTTACGAACGACTCGAACACAGCGTGGATCTTGTCCTCGACGGCGGCAATTGCGGGCTGACCCCAACGTCGGTGATCGACCTGTCGGGCGACCGAGCCGTCGTAGCGCGTGTGGGCCGCGGCGACGTCAGCCCCTTTGCGGACGCAGCAACCGTATAATACAGGGACGATGCGGGCAGGTGAGCTCGTGTTTTTAGTTAATTAACGAGTGCAAGCATTGGATTTACCTGCGTTTCTTAATAAAATTGCCATTTGGACAATCCCGGCGCTCTTTGCGATTACCCTGCACGAGGTTGCGCATGGCTGGATGGCGAGGTTCTTCGGCGATCGGACCGCCGAGTTGCTGGGACGCTTGAGTTTGAATCCGTTGCGGCATATCGATCCGGTTGGGACCGTGGTGGTCCCGGGAATTCTTCTGGCAATCGGCGGGCCGCTCATCGGCTGGGCCAAACCCGTACCGGTGGCGACCAGTGTGCTGCGCCATCCGCGGCGCGCGATGGTGCTGGTAGCCCTTGCGGGCCCGATGGCCAACCTCCTCATGGCGGTGATTTGGTGCGGTATTCTCGGCGGCATCGCGCGGATCCGGGGAAATGAGACCCTGGTGAATTGGATTGCACTCATGGCCGAGGCCGGCATTTGGGTCAATGTGGTGCTGGCGGTTTTCAACTTGCTGCCCGTCCCGCCGCTCGACGGCGGAAGGGTATTGGCGGGACTGCTGCCGCAACGCTGGGGAAGCCGCTTGGAGAAGATCGAACCCGTGGGATTATTCTTGGTGCTCGGCTTTTCGGTGATGCGATGGCTCGACTGGCTGTTCGAACCCGCGTACCGAATGATGGGACGTGTCATCACGGTGTTGCTGGGCTCCTCCGCGTGAGCGGTCCCATCCAGAACCGGCGAGTCCTCTCCGGCATGCGGCCTAGCGGCCTGCTGCACCTGGGCAATTATCACGGTGCGCTGAAGAATTGGGTCGAGCTGCAATATCAGTACGAATGCTACTTCTTCATCGCGGACTGGCATGCGCTGACGACGGGCTATGAGGACACCTCAAAGCTCGAGGACTACGTGTGGACCATGGCCATCGACTGGCTCGCAGCGGGTCTCAATCCCGGCGTTGCGACGCTGTTCATCCAGTCCAAAGTACCCGAACACGCGGAGCTGCACCTGCTGCTGTCGATGATTACCCCCTTGGGCTGGTTGGAGCGCGTTCCGTCCTACAAAGATCAACAGACGCAATTGGCTGATCGCGACTTGGGCACCTACGGGTTTCTCGGCTATCCGCTGCTGCAGACCGCGGATATCCTGCTGTACAGGTCGCAGTACGTTCCGGTGGGCGAGGATCAAGTCGCGCACGTTGAAATCACGCGCGAGGTCGCGCGGCGCTTCAATCACATTTACGGCCGCGAGCCGGAATTCGAACAAAAGGTCGAAAAGGCCATCAAGAGCTTGGGATCGCGCAATTCGGCGATGTATCGCACGCTGCGCAAGGAATTTCAGGAAAAAGGCAACGGCGATGCGCTCGCCAGGGGGCGGGCGCTGGTAGAGTCGAATGCACGCCTGACCGTGGCCGATCGCGACCGCTTATCCGGTTTTCTCGAAGGCGGGGGTATTTCCATCCTGCCGGAGCCGGAGGTATTGCTGACCGAGACGCCTAAAGTGCCGGGCCTCGATGGCCGCAAGATGTCGAAGTCCTACGGCAATACCATCGGACTGCGGGAAGAGCCCGATTCCATCGTGAAGAAACTCAAGGCCATGCAAACCGATCCTGCGCGGGTACGCCGCACGGATCCCGGCGATCCCGATAAGTGTCCGGTGTGGGATCTGCACAAGATTTATTCAAACGCCGACACCCAAGCGTGGGTGCAGCAGGGCTGCCGCACCGCAGGTATTGGCTGTTTGGATTGCAAGGCGCCTTTGATCGAGAAGGTCGTCGAGGAAGTGTCGGCCATTTCGAAGCGGGCGCTGGAGTTCGAGGAGAATCCCGAGTTGGTACGCGGTATCATCGCCGAAGGATGCGAGCGGGCCCGCGCAGCGGCGCGCGACACGCTCGAGGCGGTTCGTCAAGCCATGGCCATGAACTACAGATGAAACCCGAGTTGACCATCGTGCAGAACGTTGGCGCGAATGCGCCGGCCAAGGTGCCCGCGCCCGAACAAGATGAGATGCCGTTCGCGGTGGTGGAGGGTCAACCCATCACCGAAATGCCGCGCGATCTTTACATCCCGCCGCAGGCCCTCGAGGTATTCCTCGAGGCCTTCGAAGGGCCGCTCGATATGCTGCTGTATCTCATACGGCGGCAAAATCTGGACATCCTCGACATTCCGATCGCCGAGATCACGCGTCAGTACATGCGCTACATCGAATTGATGCAGGTGCTGCAGCTGGAGTTGGCGGGCGAGTATCTGTTGATGGCGGCGACGCTCGCCGAGGTGAAGTCGCGAATGCTGCTGCCTCGCCTGCACAGCGACGATGCGGCGGACGAGGCGGATCCGCGCGCGGAACTGGTGCGCCGTCTGCAGGAATACGAGCGCTTCAAGCGCGCCGCCGAAGGTATCGATCAGATGCCCCGGCTGGAGCGCGACACGTGGCTCGCCTCCGCGGATTTGGTCGATCGAAAGGTGGTGCGCATCGCGCCGCAGGTCACGCTGCAGGAAATGCTGTTGGCCTTCCAAGAGGTGCTGTCGCGCAATGACATGTTCGCCCATCATCATATACAGCGCGAGCCGCTCTCGGTGCGCCAACGCATGACGGATGTGCTGTCGGCGTTGACGGCTACCGCGTTCGTGGATTTTGTGCGGCTGTTCCGGCCGGAGGAGGGACGTCGCGGCGTTACCGTCACATTCGTCGCCGTCCTGGAATTGCTGCGCGAGGGGTTGATAGAAATCGTCCAGGCTGAGCCCTACGCGCCGCTGCATGTCCGCCTCGGCAACCCCTCTCGACACCTGAAGTTGGTGCCCGACGCCGCCGCCGGGGCGGCCAACGAAACCCAAGCGAGGCCCTAATGAATGATCAATACGTACGAAATGTAATTGAAGCCGCATTGCTCGCGGCGGGCCGACCCTTGGCATCGGATGAGCTCGTGACCCTATTCGATGAGCGCGATGGCTCGAACGCCGACGAGGTGCGGGCCGCGATCGAAGTGCTGCGCTGCGAATACGAAACGCGCGGTCTCGAACTCAAGGAGGTGGCCAGCGGCTACCGGATCCAGATAAGAGCTGCTGTGGCGCAGCCGGTGTCGCGGCTGTGGCAGGAACGGCCGACCAAGTATTCGCGCGCCTTACTGGAAACCTTGGCGCTGGTCGCTTACCGCCAACCCATAACGCGCGGCGAAATCGAACAGATTCGCGGCGTGGCGGTGAATCCGAACATCATCAAGACGCTGCTCGAGCGCAGCTGGATCCGTGTCGTCGGCCATCGCGACGTGCCGGGTAAGCCGGAGCTGTTGGGCACGACGCGGGATTTTCTCGATTACTTCAGCTTGCGGAAACTCGACGACCTGCCCACGCTGGCCCAGCTCAAGGAGCTCGAGGATTTGCGGGTGCAATTGAGTCTGCCGGGTGCGGAACCGGTCGCCGCGATTGCCGACCCCGAATCCAGTGCCGTTCACGTGTCCGAGGCCGATGCGGCCGGCGAAACCGAGTCATCCGCAGCGCGCGGCGCCGATGAGTCGAGCGACGCGTCCGAGTGCGGCGACGACGACGAGGAGTTGGAGGCTTCCGCGGCCCAGCATCGGCACGGTTTGGTCGCGCGCGGTGCTGCAGACGACAAATATTGATGAGGGCGCGCCCGCCTCGGAAAGAGCCGGCGCGGGCCGAGCGGGAGCCGCGCGCTCAGCGAGGGTCACGCACGGATCGCGGATCGCGCGAGGAAGCTCCTCCCACTGAACGCATTCAAAAATTGCTGTCCGCCGCCGGTGTGGGTTCACGCCGCGAAGTGGAGCGTTGGATACGAGAAGGGCGGTTGCAGATCAACGGTGAAGTCCCGGCGCTGGGGGTGAAGCTCGCCGCGCGCGACCGCATCACGTTGGATGGCCGGCCCGTCCGGCTGCATGCCGTCAAAGATAAAGCGCCGCGGATTTTGTTATTCCATCGCTCGCCGGGCGAAGCTCTCGATCTGAAGGCGGCGACGTCGCGTGCGGCCGAGCACCTGAGCTTGCCGCGATCCGCGGGCCGCTGGCTGGCGATTCAGCCGATGCCGCCGGTGGATGGCGGGCTGGAGATCCTGACCGACGACGGATCTTGGGCGCACCGGGTTTCGCAAGGTGCCCATGCGCTGACGATCGACTATGTGCTGCGTATGCGCGGCCCTTTGAATGAAACGCTGGTCGAGGAATTCCGCGGCGCCGCCGATTGCGAGGGCGACCCCATGTCCATATTGCAAGCCGACGCGCAGTTCGGCGAGGGTTTCAATCACTGGCTCAACGTCACCGTGCGCGCTACCCGATCCGCGCAGGTGCGGCATTGGTGGGCTGCTCGCGGGATCATCGTGAGCAGGCTCATGCGGGTGCGGTTCGGGCCGGTGCACTTATCGCGTGAATTGCCGCGCGGACACTCGCGCGCCATGCTGGCAAGCGAACGCAACGCATTGGTGAACGAAATCGACGCCGCCAAGGCAGCGTACCAAGCGGGAACGTAGCGCGAATCCGTCCGCGTGCCTCAAGGCGGCGGCGATTCCAGCAACTGGCCCAGGTACTGCTGCCAGACCTCGGCCCAAGTATGAGTGCCGTGTCCGTGGGTTTGGCCCGAGGCGGGCAGCAGTATGAAACGGCCGTTCTTCACGCGCCTGACTTCCCGTTCAGCGATGCCCAGTTCGGGTGGATTGACGAAATCATCGGCCGAATTGATCCACATCACCGGGGCGCGAATCTTCTCGAGTCCGGCCGAGGGATCGTAGTCGCGCGATGCGCTGATCTGGTACAAAAGATCGTTGGCGTCCAAGTCCGTAAGTCCCCGCTCCATATATTTGCGCAGGAATTCCTCCGCCGCGCCCTGGGTCGGAAGAGAAGTCTGCATCTGGAGCGGCGCGCTGCCGGCTATGAGCAACAGGCCGGCCGCGGTACGCAACGCACCGGCAGGCTGGCTCCTGTATTCGCCTTGCCGCCATTCTGGGTCGGCGCGAATCGCATCGATGATGAGATCGCGCCAAATCTGGTTGCGCCCGGCGATTTGCTGCGGAAGACATGCGAGGGGCATCAGGGCATCGACGAAGTCAGGACGGCTTTCGCCCCACATCCAGGTATGCATGCACCCCATCGCCGTGCCCATCACGAGCCGCAAGTGATCCACCTGCAATCCTTGCGTGACCAGCGCGTATTGCGCGTTGACCATATCCTCGTAGGTATATTGAGGAAAGCGCGTGTGCAGACCGTCGCTGGGTCTACTGGATTTTCCGTGACCGATATCATCCGGCAAAATGATGAAATAGCGGCTCGTGTCGAGGAGCTGTCCCTTGCCGAACAACACTCCGCTGAACCTGTCCGCCAGGAAATTGTGGCCCGACCCGCCCGTGGCGTGCAGGATCAGCACCGCGTTCTCGATGCGTCCGTGCGCATTGCGGCGCGGTTTGCCGAGAATGGTGAAATGCAGCCGCAGTTCCGGCAGCGTCTCGCCGGATGCGAAATGGAAATCTTTAGCGACGTAATCCCCTTCGATCGGTCTCGCCGGTTCGGGCGCGGCGTGCGCCGGACCCAGCCCCATGAACATCAGGATCATGAAAGTGCAAACGAGCAATACGTCGCGCGGCATGAAGTGGCTCCCCGGTAGTTACAGTTACTGTGCCTCGAGATACTCGCCGTCCGTCCCGCGGCCCAGTGCACTCAATAAATACAAGAACGGCCCTGTAACGGAAGCGGGCGTCGGCAGCGCATTGGGGTCCTCCGCCGGATAGGCGGCGGCGCGCATGGGAGTGCGCATGCGGCCGGGATTCACGCTGTTCACGCGGATGTTCGGCTCGCCTTCGAGCTCCTGCGACAACATGCTGCGGACCGACTCCAGGCCGGTTTTTGCCACTGCATACGCGCCCCAGAAAGGCCGCGAGTTGCGCACCACGCCGCTGCTGACGAACACGACGGAGGCATCGGGCGACTTGCGCATGCTCGGCAGCAATACCTGGGTGAGGATGAACGGTGCGGTGAGGTTGACATGCAGCACCTTGCACCAAGTCGGCACGTCGTATTGTTCGAGAGGGGTACGATCGCCGAGCAGCGCCGCCGAGTGCACCAGGCCATCGAGCTTGCCGAACTCGGTGCCGATGGTTTGCGCGAGGGCGTCGTAGTCGACGGCGGTCGCCGTCGCGAAATCCAAGTTTGCTATCGCAGGTTGCGGTGCCCCCAGCGATTCGATTTCGTCGTATACACGTTCGAGCTTCCGCTGGTTGCGGCCGGACAAGATCACGGCGGCGCCCGCCCGCGCGCACTCGATCGCGAGGGCGCGTCCCAGACCGCCGGTCGCGCCGGTGACCAGGATCACCCGTTCGGCCAGCAAGCCCGCATGAGGCGTGAAATTTTTGGGAATCGACATCGATGCTCCGTGTTGTCAGCGAGCGGCCGCCGCGCGCCGCGCCGTGTTCCAGGCGTTATACAGGTCGGCCAGCCCGAAGTCCGCGCCCGAACGACGTTTGCGGCCGTTCAAATGTATTGCACCCAGCGTGGCAAGCACCAGCAAATGACGCAGCGGCGGCCGCTCGTCGGGAGCAAGCGATGCCGCCGCCTTCGCATAATAGCCGGCAGCCCGCTGCCGCAATTGATTCAGATAGGTTTGCAGGCGAAGCGGCGGTTCGCCGGCCACGAGATCCTCGTTCTCGATTCCCGCGTCGAGCAATTCATCGACCGCGAAGAGTATGCGGCCGGCGCGCGCCTCACGGCCATATTCGGCGGTGGCCCTGGCCAAATACTCCGCAGCCGCGAGCGCGGCTACGCAGGCATGCACGGTATTTCGACCGTGAACGCCGCCGAGCAGGGCCGCGACGAGCAGCGGCGCCCCGTACAACGCATCGGCATGGGATTCCAATTCGACGCCACGTTCCAGCGGCGCGCCGGCGATTTGTTCGGTGGCGGCCTCGACCGTGCGCATCAGCGGCGCAAAGTCGGCTGCCGCAGCGCCCGGGAAATCCGCGAGGTAGCGGGTGATGGGATGCAGGGGAGAGCCCGCAGCCATGCGGCCCATCTCCTCGCGCCACCATACGAGTTTGATTTGCGCGACGCCGGCCTCGGTGCCGGGGTCCATCAACGCGCGCCACTCGGCCATCAGAGCGTAGATGCCGAGAAGCGGCTTGCGGGCTTCGCGCGCGGCGAACAGCCAGCTCCAATAGCGCGCGGTGCCCGGCGGCACTGCGCGGCTGCGGTAGGGTTCGTCAAGGCTTCTCAGAGCGCCCCTCGTTCAAGGGAAATTCGCTCTGCGAGGCATCGGTCGCCTGCGGCGTGCGCACCAGGTTGCCGATGGGCTCGATAGGCTCCAATTCGCGGTCGACGCGCAGTCCCAGTTCGGGAAATCGCCGCGCCGCCGTCAGTACCTGCAGTTCCAGCGACCCCACGGCCTTGTTGAACGAGTCGACGCTGCTGCCCAATGATTTGCCGAGCTTCGCCAGATGCTCGCCGAATACGGCGAGGCGCTTATACAGGTCCTCGCCCAGCCGGCGGATCTCCGCGGCATTGTCCGCCAACACCGACTGCTTCCATCCGTACTCGACCACCTTCAACAGAGCGAGCAGGCTGGTGGGTGTTGCTAGCATGACGTTCTGCCGCAAGGATTCGTCGATGAGGCCCGGATTTTCCTGCAACGCCGCCGAGAGGAATTGATCGCCCGGCAGAAACAGTACGACGAAACCTGGACTGTGTTCGAACTGCGACCAGTACTGCTTCGACGACAACTCGCGCACTCGAGCGCCGACGATTTGCGAGTGGCGCCGCAGCTGCGCCGCGCGTTCCTCGTCGTTCTGGGCCTCGACCGCCGCAAGATACGCATCCAAGGGGGTTTTTACGTCGACGATGATGTCGCGCTGTTCGGGCATGTGCACGATCATGTCGGGCCGAACCGCGCCGGACTCCGTCATCTGATGAAGCTGTTCGGTGAAATCGACGTGCGCTGTCATGCCGGACAGTTCGACGAGCCGCTTCAGCGTGATCTCGCCCCATTGGCCGCGGACGTCGGGCCGGCGCAGCGCCGTCACCAGATTGCGAGTCTCGCGCGACAGCAGGGATTGGCCGCTCGCCAGCACTTCCATTTGCGATTTGATGGTCGCGAAGGCATCGATGCGATCGCGTTCGATGCTCTGGATCTGCGTTTCCGTTTTGGCGAGCGCCTCACGGATCGGCTGCACCAGCGATTCGATGGCGCTTTCCCGTGCCTGTAGCGCCAGCGAAGCGTCGAGCTGCTGGCGCGTCAAGCGTTCCCGCGCCAACTGCAGGAATACTTCGCTGTTGCTATGCAGGCTGTCCCGCGCGAGCTCGCCGAACACGCCTTGCAATTGTTCGCGCGCTCGCTGCAGCGCCTGTTCGCGCTCGGCGCTGACGGTATCGTCCGTCTTGAGCCGGGCCCGCAGAACTTCCACCTCGATGCGCAGCGCCTGTTCCCGTTTGGCGCGCAACAGAAGTGTAGCCAGCCCGCCGAGCAGGGCGCCGACGCCGACGCCCACGCCGACGCTCGCCGCGATGGTCCACAACATCTCGTCACCGCTCACGTGCGTTCGCTGCTACCAGGAGAGCTATTCGACGGGTTGCGTAGCCGTGGCGTCATGTCAGGTTACGGCCGTCGAAAATGCGCGAGGTAGTTGACGCCGGTATCGGGCGACAGGCGAAACGCGCGCGTCAACGGGTTGTACGCGATGCCGGTCAGGTTTTCGAGTTCGAGGCCCGCGCCGCGTCCCCAGCGAGCGAGTTCCGACGGGCGAATGAATTTCAGGTAGTCGTGTGTCCCCCGCGGCAGCACGCGTGCGAGATATTCCGCACCGATGATGGCAACGGCGAACGCCCGTGGCTTGCGATTCAAAGTCGAGACGATGACATCGCCGCCGGGCTTCACCAGCGCCGCGAGTGCCGCCAGGGTTGCGGCGGGGTCCGGGACATGCTCGAGCATTTCCATGCAAGTCACCAGGTCGAATGCGGCGGGGCGCTCCAGGGCCAGATCCTCGGCCGCCACGGCACGATACTGGACCTCGATTTTCGCCTCCAACGCGTGCAGGTCCGCGACGTCGAGTACCGCCTGCGCCAGATCGATTCCGAGCACCTGTGCGCCGGCGCGTGCCATCGACTCGGACAGAATGCCGCCGCCACAGCCCACATCGAGCACCTGTTTTTTGGCGCGGCCGGCTGAGGCGCGGCCCGCCGAGGCGCGGCCGGCCGAGGCCAGGCCGGCGATTCGCTCCACGTACTCCAGGCGCAGCGGATTGAGGTCGTGCAGCGGCTTGGAAGGACCGTTCGGATCCCACCAACTGTGCGCGAGCGCGGCGAATTTGGCGAGTTCCGTGGGATCAGCGTTTCCAGTCGTGGTATGCATAGTCATCCATTTATACGGGCCGCAACTTCCCGCCAGTCGAGCCGGGTGAATGCGCCGCCATCGAGCAGATGGCGGCCGGACACCCAGACATCGCTGACCGTGTCACGGCCGCCGTTGAACACCAATTGATCCACCTTGTCGAGGGGCGGGCCGGCGCATGCCCATTGCATCGCCGGACTTCGCAGATCGACGCAGCAAAGGTCTGCGCACTTGCCTTTCTCCAGCGTGCCGATTTCTGCATCGAGACCGAGAGCAGCCGCACCGCCGCGGGTCGCGACGGCGAGCGCGTCCCAAGCGTGGAGCGCGGAAGTCGCGGCGCCCGGCACGTGCGCCAACAGCGCCAGGAGTCGAACTTCGGTCCATAAGTCCAGGCTGGCCGCGGGTTCAGCGACGCCGCTGCCCACACTCAGGCGCAACTCGGTAGCCGCCCACGATGCCACGGGCGGAGCTCCGTCGCCGGAGCGGAAATTCGATTCGGGACAAAACGTAATGGCGATTCCGCTGCGTTGCGCGAGGTCGATGTCCGCCGCAGATACGTGCACCATTTGCGCCGCGGTCAAGGCCGGCGTCAACAAGCCCAGGGCATGCATGCGCTCGAGGGGCCGCATGCCGTGCCGCGCGACGGACTCCTCGACGCTCCGCTGCGACTCATGCAGCGCAATCACAATACCGGCGTCCAGTTCATTGGCGAGCGTGGCAATGCGGCTAAAAGTGCCGTCTCCAATGGCGGACGGGGAGTGCGGTGCGAAGGCGGTCGCAACGGTCGGGTGGCCGCGGTATTCGTCGCGAAAGTTCAGGGCCCGCGTAAGGTACTCGTCCGGTCCTTTCGCCCAGGGACTGACCGTCTCGGCAATGGGTATGCCGATGAGGGTCCGCATTCCCTGTTCCGCCGCCGCGCGAGCCGACGCTTCGGGGAAAAACCCCGAGGCGCAAAAACACGTGGTTCCGGACTTCAGCATCTCGGCGATGCAGGTCAGAGCGCCGTCATGCGCCCGCTCAGGGCGCATTGGGCGGCCCGGGGGCGGCGCGATCTGCGTGTACGCGTTCACCAGACCCGGCAGCAAGAGATGCTCGGAACGATCCACATTCACGGCCGCCGCGTAGCGAGCGGCCGCCTGGGGCGTCGGCAATACGTCGAGAATGCGTCCGCCGCGCACGACCATGGTGTGATTTTCGAGGACCTCCTGCGGCGAGGTCATGGGTAGGATCCAACGGGTGCTGATGGTTAAATCGGCGGGTATGGGGGCCATCACCGAAGTATATCGGCCCAAGGATAGGGGCGATACGTATCGGAAGCTTAAGACCGATGCGGATGTGTGCTAGAATTGCCCCATGTCGAGACCATGTCTCCCCTTCATTAAACCCGCTTAATAGCAGCCTCGAAGGCTAATCCGGACTCTCGCAAATGGCCGAGATCGCTCGCGAAATATTGCCCGTAAATCTCGAGGACGAGATGCGGAAGTCGTATCTGGATTACGCCATGAGCGTGATCGTGGGACGCGCTTTGCCCGATGTCCGCGACGGCCTGAAACCGGTGCACCGGCGGGTGCTATTCGCGATGCGCGAATTGGGCAATGACTACAACAAGGCGTACAAGAAATCCGCACGCGTTGTCGGCGATGTCATCGGTAAGTACCATCCGCACGGCGATGCATCGGTCTACGACGCCATCGTGCGCATGGCGCAGCCGTTTTCCATGCGGTATCTCTTGGTCGACGGCCAGGGCAATTTTGGGTCCGTCGATGGCGACCCGCCGGCGGCGATGCGCTACACCGAAGTGCGGATGTCGAAGCTCGCCGCGGAGCTGCTCGCGGATATCGACAAAGAGACCGTCGATTTCAACCCGAATTATGACGAGTCGGAGAGCGAGCCGGCGGTGTTGCCGACCCGCATTCCCAACCTGCTGGTCAATGGGTCATCCGGCATCGCGGTCGGCATGGCGACCAATATACCGCCGCACAACTTGACGGAAATCGTGACCGCTTGCATCGCGCTCATCGAAAATCCCGATCTCACGCTTGCGGAATTGATGCAGATCGTTCCCGGCCCCGACTTCCCGACGGCGGGGCTCATCAACGGTGCGCAGGAAATCGTTGCCGCGTATAAGACCGGCCGCGGGCGCCTGCACGTGCGTGCGCGCACTCATTTCGAGGACGTAGGCAAGGGCGACCGGCAAGCCATCATCATCACTGAATTGCCGTACCAGGTGAACAAGGCGAAGCTGATCGAGCGCATCGCCGATCTGGTCCGCGACAAGCTCATCGAGGGTATCGCGTCGGATGGTTTGCGGGACGAATCGGACAAAGACGGCATGCGCGTCGTCATCGAACTCAAGCGCGGCGAAGTGCCCGAGATCCTGCTGAACAATCTGTTTGCGCAGACGACGATGGAAACCGTGTTCGGCATCAACATGGTTGCCTTAGTCGACGGCCAGCCGCGGCTTCTCTCGCTGAAGGAAATGCTGGACGCATTTCTGCGCCATCGCCGGGAGATCGTCACGCGGCGCACGGTATACGAATTGCGCAAGGCGCGGGAGCGCGGCCACATCTTGGAAGGGCTCGCGATTGCGCTTGCCAACATCGACGAGATCATCGCGGCGATCAAAGCCTCGCCGTCGCCGGCGGAAGCGAAGGTCAAATTGATGTCGCGGCCGTGGGCGTCGGGCGCGGTGCCGGAAATGCTGGCGCGCGCCGGCGCCATCAGCACGCGCCCCGACGGGGAAACCGTCCCATTGGGCATCGTCGCGGGCGGCTACCGGCTCACCGAGACCCAGGCGCAGGCGATCTTGGAGATGCGCCTCAATCGGTTGACGGGACTCGAGCAGGATAAAATCGTCGCCGAGTTTCAGGAGCTGCTGGTGCAGATTCGCGACTTGAGCGAGATTCTCGCGGACCCCGAGCGGCTGCTCGACGTGATCCGCAAAGAACTCGAATACATCCGAGAAACCTTTGCCGACAAGCGCCGCACCGAAATCATCACCAATCATGAAGATCTCAGCATTGAGGATCTGATCACGCCCGAGGACGTCGTGGTGACGCTGTCCCATGGCGGGTACGCGAAGGCACAGCCGGTCTCCGACTATCAGGCGCAGCGCCGCGGCGGCCGCGGCAAAGCAGCCACGAGCGTCAAGGACGAGGATTTCGTCGACAAGTTGTTCGTGGCCAATACCCATGACACGCTGCTGTGTTTTTCGGACCATGGCAAGCTCTACTGGCTCAAGGTGTATCAGTTGCCGCAGACGAGCCGTGGTTCGCGCGGTAAGCCGATCGTGAACCTGTTGCCGCTCCAGGAGGGCGAACGCATCAGCGCGATGCTGTCGATCAAGGAGTTCGAGGAGGGTAAATTCGTATTCATGGCGACGAGCCTCGGCACGGTGAAAAAGACCTCGCTGGCGCTGTTCTCCAGGCCGCGGGCGAACGGCATCATTGCCGTCGCACTCGATGACGGCGATAAGCTGGTCGGCGTTGCCATCACCGACGGCACGAAGGACATTTTACTGTTCACCACCGGCGGGAAGGCCATCCGTTTCTTCGAGGACGAGGTGCGTCCGATGGGCCGCGAGGCAGCCGGGGTGCGCGGCGTCAAGCTCAGCGACGAACATCGGGTGAACGCCTTGATCGTGAGCGAGCAGGGCTACATTCTAACGGCGTCCGAAAACGGATTCGGCAAGCTCACGCCGCTGGAAGATTTTCCGAAGCATGGCCGCGGCGGACAAGGCGTGATCGCCTTGCAAGTCACCGACCGCAATGGACGGATGATCGGCGCATTACAGGTCAGCATCGACGACGAGATCATGCTCATGAGCCAGGCCGGCGTGTTGGTGCGGACGCCGGTCAAGGACATTTCCGTGGTCGGCCGCAATACTCAAGGCGTGCGTTTGATCCGATTGGAAGAGGGCGATCAATTGTCAGGCTTGGAGCGCATCGACGGGATTGCCGAGGGAGTCGACACCCCGGGCCTCGACACGCCGGACTCGAATGAGCCGTCAGGCGACCCGGCGGCGGGCGACCCGCCGGACGGCGATTCGGCAGGCGACCCGGCGTCCGACACGTCCGATATTTAAGCGCCGGACACTAGGATGCGCGTGTTCAATTTCTCTCCCGGGCCGGCCGCACTGCCGCTGGAGGTCTTGGAGCAGGCGCGCGACGAAATGCTCGACTGGAACCACGGCGGGATGTCCGTCATGGAAGTCAGTCACCGCGGTAAGGCGTTCTCGGAGGTTGCCGCGGCGGCCGAGGCTGATTTGCGCGAGCTGATGGCGATACCGCGCAACTACGCGGTGCTGTTCTTGCAGGGCGGCGCCTCGGCCCAATTCGCCATCGTGCCCATGAATCTTGCGACCGCGGACTCCATCACCGAGTACGTCAATACCGGGCACTGGTCGAACAAAGCCATCATCGAGGCTCGCCGCTATTGCAAGGTCCATGTGGCCGCCGACGCCGGCGGACCGTACCTGCGGGTGCCGCCGCAGAGTGAACTGAACTTGAGCGGCGATGCCGCCTACGTTCACTACACGCCCAACGAGACCATCGGCGGGGTGGAGTTCGGCTACGTGCCGCAGACTCGCGGAATACCGCTGGTGGCGGATATGTCATCGAGCATTTTGTCCCGGCCGATCGATGTGTCGAAGTTCGGTCTCATCTATGCCGGCGCGCAGAAGAACATCGGTCCGTCGGGATTGGCGGTGGTGATCGTGCGTGAAGATCTCATCGGCCGAGCGCGCCCGGGCACCCCGTTGGTGTTCGACTACAAAGCGATGGCCGATGATCATTCCATGCTGAACACGCCGCCGACCTTCGCCTGGTACATGGCGGGCCTGGTATTCAAATGGGTGAAGAAGAACGGCGGCGTCGCCGCCATGGGCGAGCGCAACCGCGTCAAGTCCGAGAAACTCTATGCCGCCATCGACGGTTCGCAGTTCTACCGCAATTCGGTTGCCAAGGATTCGCGCTCCTGGATGAACGTGACTTTCACCTTGGTCAAGCCCGAATTGGACGTGCTATTCCTCGAATGTGCGGCGCAAGCCGGCTTGAAAAACCTGAAAGGCCACCGTGTCCACGGCGGCATGCGGGCGAGCCTGTACAACGCCATGCCGCTGGCCGGGGTTGACGCGTTGGTCGCTTTCATGCGTGAGTTCGAGCGCAAGCACGCGTGAGTCATTTGCATGGCCCCTCGTAGCAGCAAGGCAAAAAAGCGCACGAAAGTGCGGGCGCGCGGTGCCGAGGCACGCGCCGCGACGCCCGCGCCGGGTTCCGACCAGGTGCGTACGGCGCCCGCCGATCTCGCGAACATTCGCGACAGCATCGACTCCATCGACGCCCGTATACACGCCCTGCTCAATGAGCGCGCGCGCTTTGCACAACTCGTGGGCATTTCCAAGACGACCTCAGGCAAGGCGGTCGATTTCTATCGACCGGAGCGCGAAGCCGAGGTTTTGCGCAAGGCCCTCCATCGCAACAAGGGACCGCTTCGCGACGAAGAAATCGCGCGCCTGTTTCGCGAAATCATGTCCGCCTGTCTCGCCCAGCAAGAACCTCTCAAGGTTGCTTTTCTGGGTCCGGAAGGCACGTTCACGCAGGCAGCGGTACTGAAGCATTTTGGATCGTCGGTGCGCGCATTGCCGCTGGCCGCTATCGACGAAGTATTTCATGAGGTGGAGGGCGGGATCGCCGACTTCGGCGTGGTGCCCATCGAAAACTCGAGCGAAGGGACGGTCAATCATACGCTCGATATGTTTTTGAATTCGGCCCTGAAGATCTGCGGCGAGGTGGAATTGCGCATTCATCACTGCTTGATGGGCCGCATGAGCGGCATTTCGGACGCCAAGAGAGTCTGCGCGCATCCTCAGGCATTGGCGCAATGCCGCGGCTGGCTCGATGATCAGATGCCTGACGTGGAGAGAGTGGCCGTCTCGAGCAATGCCGAAGGCGCTCGTCGTGCGCGCGATGAGCGCGGAACGGCCGCCATCGCCAGCCGCGCGGCGGCGGAAATCTACAGCCTCACGCTGCTCGCCAACGAGATCGAGGACCGGCCCGACAATACCACGCGATTTCTCGTGGTGGGACGCAAGCTCTTCAGTGCCAGCGGCGCCGATCGGACCACTCTATTGGTCTCTGCGACCGACACCGACGATGCCGGCGCGCTCTTCAGACTGGTGGAACCGCTGGCCGAACATCGGGTCAACATGACGCGCATCGAGTCGCGGCCGTCGCGCAAGCGCAAGTGGGACTATGTATTCTTCATCGATATCGAGGGCCATGTGAGCGACCCGCCGGTCGCGAGAGCGCTCGCGGCCCTGGAAAAACGAGCCTCGTTGTTCAAGATTCTCGGCTCCTATCCCAGAGCGGTGCTTTGATGAGCCGGATTCTCTGATGCGCGATTTCCAGGCGCGGCCCGCGCTCGAAGTTTCCGGCGCGATGAGTATTCCGGGAGATAAGTCCATTTCGCATCGCGCGCTCATGTTATCCGGTCTCGCCGAGGGCACGAGCGAAGTGACGGGGTTTTTGGCGAGCGAGGACTGTTTGGCGACGTTGAAGGCGATGCGTGCTCTGGGCGTGCGCATCGAGCAGCCGAGCGCCACGCACGTGTTGATCCACGGCGTCGGGCTGCACGGATTGAAAGCCGCCGGCAATCCGCTCGATATGGGCAACGCCGGCACGGCGATGCGGCTGTTCACCGGGTTGCTTGCCGCGCAGCCATTCCCTTCGCAATTGATCGGCGACGCGTCTTTGATGAATCGTCCCATGGAGCGCGTCGCCAAACCGTTGCGCGAGATGGGGGCCGACGTGCGCACCCGCAACGGCAAGCCGCCCGTCGACATCGGCGGCGGGCGGCGCCTGCGAGGTATCGAGTACGCGATGCCCGTGGCGAGCGCGCAGGTGAAGTCGGCCATCCTGCTCGCCGGGCTTTATGCCGACGCCCCTACCACGGTGACCGCGCCCGCGATATGCCGCGATCACAGCGAACGCATGCTGTCGAGTTGCGGCGTACGGTTGACGACTGCCGGTCTACGCACCACGCTGCATCCGCCGCAGCGTCTCGTCAGTCAGCGGCTGAATGTGCCGGGTGATTTCTCCTCAGCCGCGTTTTTCATCGTAGCGGGACTGTTGGGCGCCGCGAATGATGGCCTGTTGATTCGGAATGTGGGTTTGAATCCGACGCGCACCGGGCTGCTCGACATACTGCGCAGCATGGGCGGCGATATCGAAATTCAGCATGCACGCGAGAGCGGCGCCGAGCCGGTGGCGGATCTGCGGGTGCGCGCGTCGGCGCTCAAGGGCATCGAAGTGCCGGCCTCGTTGGTTCCCCTCGCCATCGACGAATTTCCTGTCCTGTTCATTGCCGCCGCCTGCGCGCGCGGCGAGACGTTGATTACCGGCGCGGAGGAGTTGCGCGTCAAGGAAAGCGATCGGATCGCGGCGATGAGCGCCGGACTCAGGAACCTCGGCGTCGCGCATGATGTTCTGCCCGACGGTATGCGCATCGAGGGCCGCGCCGACGGCATCGCCTACGGCGGCGGCGAGATCGATAGTCACGGCGATCATCGGATCGCGATGGCCTTCAGCATTGCCAGCCTGCGGGCGGCAAAGCCCATTTTGATTCGTGATGCGGCGAATGTAGCCACCTCGTTTCCCGGTTTTGTCGACCTGGCGCGCAGCGTTGGGCTGGACATAACCGAGCTCGAGAGCTAGCGGGCAATGAAAGAGGTGCCCGTCATGACCATCGACGGCCCATCCGGGTCGGGAAAGGGCACGGTTAGCCGCGCTGCAGCAAAAAGACTGGACTGGGCTCTGCTCGATAGCGGTGCCCTGTATCGGCTGGTCGCTCTGGGTGGGCGGCGGGCAGGCATCGACCTGAACGATGAAATGGCGCTGGGCCGGCTCGCCCGACAGTTGGACATTCGTTTTGACTCCACCCCCGCGGGCGAGGAAATCGTCTGGCTGGGGGGCCAGGAGGTCACTCGCGACATTCGCACCGAGTCCGCGGGAAGTGACGCCTCGCGGGTGGCGGCGCTGCCGACGGTGCGCGACGCACTGCTGGAGCGCCAGCGGCGCTTCGCCGTGCCCCCCGGTTTGGTGGCGGATGGGCGCGATATGGGCACGGTGGTATTTCCGGACGCTCCGGTGAAGATTTTCCTCACCGCAAGCGCGGACGAGCGGGCGGCGAGACGCTATAAGCAGTTGAAAGAAAAGGGGGTTGCTGCTAACCTTGCCGCCCTTTCGAAAGAGATAGCGGATCGTGACCAGCGCGATATTACGCGCACCGCTTCGCCTCTTGTCGCAAGCGAAGACGCCGTCTTGCTGGATACCACGGGTATGTCCGTCGATGCGGTGGTGGAACGCGTCTTGAACGTCGTTCGAGAGCGTCTCTCGATGTGAGATTTGTAGGAAATTGGTAGCGGCGCAAGGAGCGATTGCCGTTATTTTTTGGCAACCCCTTGGAGCACACAGGATAAGTGCCAAGGGTAAAAGTTTATAGAGAAAACATGACAGAAAGTTTTGCGGAACTGTTCGAACAGAGCATCGCGAGCCAGCGCATTCGTCCTGGCACCATCCTCAACGGATTGATCGTCGAAGTCGGCCAGGACTACGTCATCGTCAATGTCGGATTGAAGTCCGAAGCCGTGATCCCGGCGGATCAATTCAAGAATGAAAAGGGTGAGATCGAAGTTGCCGTAGGGGAGACCGTCGAGGTCGCCTTGGACAGCGTGGAGGATGGCTCGGGCGAGACCCGCCTGTCCCGCGAAAAGGCAAAACGCGCGCGAACATGGACGCGGCTCGAGACAGCATTCGAAAAACAAGAGATCGTCATCGGCATCATCACCGGCCGCGTCAAGGGCGGTTTCACCGTCGAGCTCGACAATGTCCGCGCCTTCTTGCCGGGTTCATTGGTCGATGTGCGCCCGGTACGCGATCCGTCGTATCTTGAAAACAAGCCGCTCGAATTCAAGGTCATCAAGCTCGATCAGAAGCGCAACAACGTCGTGGTGTCGCGGCGCGCGGTGGTCGAGCAGGAATACAGTGCCGAGCGTTCGGCGCTGCTCGACAATCTTCAAGAGGGTGCGGCCGTGAAAGGCGTCGTCAAGAACCTCACGGATTACGGCGCATTCGTCGATTTGGGCGGCATCGACGGACTGCTGCACATCACCGATATGGCGTGGAAGCGCGTCAAGCATCCTTCCGAGGTGGTCAAGGTCGGCGAAGAGATCGACGTGCGCATTCTGAAATTCGATCGCGAACGTCAACGGGTCTCGTTGGGCTTGAAGCAGCTGGGCGCGGATCCGTGGCAGAACATTGCGCGGCGCTATCCGGCCAACACGCGGCTGTTCGGCAAGGTCACCAATATCGCCGACTACGGCTGCTTCGTGGAAATCGAAGAAGGCGTCGAAGGCTTGGTGCATGTGTCGGAGATGGATTGGACCAACAAGAACGTCAATCCCGCCAAAGTCGTGCACGTCGGTCAGGAAGTCGAGGTCATGGTGCTCGATATCGACGAGGAACGGCGGCGCATCAGCCTGGGCGTGAAACAGTGCAAGACCAACCCTTGGAAGGAATTCGCCGAGAATTACAACCGTGGCGACAAGGTCAGCGGCCAGATCAAGTCGATCACCGATTTCGGCATTTTCATCGGGCTCGCCGGCGGCATCGACGGTCTCGTTCATCTGTCCGACATTTCTTGGGACATGCCCGGCGAGGAAGCGGTCCGCAGCTACCAAAAGGCTCAGCAGGTCGACGCGATGGTGTTGTCGATCGATCCGGAGCGCGAGCGCATCAGCTTGGGGATAAAGCAGCTCGCGAAGGATCCGTTCTCTGCGTACATCGCCGAGCATCCGAAGGGCAGCATCGTCACGGGCGTCGTCCGTGAAGTGGATGCAAAGGGCGCCATCATCGATTTGGGCAATGGGGTCGATGGCCAGCTGCGGGCATCCGAACTTTCTCGCGACCGCGTCGAGGACGCTCGCTTGCTGTTGAAGGTGGGCGAGGAAGTCGAGGCTAAATTTACCGGCGTGGACCGCAAGGGCCGCAGCATCTCGCTGTCGATCAAGGCGAAGGACATACACGAGGAACAGGAAGCCATGCAGAACTACCGCACCGATTCACCAACCGGAACCAGCCTTGGAGATCTCTTGAAAGAGCAGATCTCCGGCCAGGATTGAGGGAAAAGGCATGCGTGGCGACCTGAACGGGCCGCTGCGCGCGCGCTCTTATCGTATGTCTAGTGATGCCCACGGATCGATAATGACGAAATCGGAACTCATTGAGATCATTTCGGCCAAACAAAAGCACTTGCCGGCGAAAGATGTCGAACTCGCCGTCAAGCAGTTGCTGGAAATAATGAGCGATGCGCTGGCGACGGGCGAGCGCATCGAGATTCGCGGGTTCGGAAGTTTTTCATTGCATTTTCGTCCTCCGCGTCAGGGCCGCAATCCCAAAACCGGAGAAGCCGTCGCGCTGGCCGGCAAGCACGTACCGCATTTCAAGCCGGGCAAAGACCTGCGCGAGCGCGTCAATGACGGCGCGGATCAGCCGATCCGCGACTGACAGGGGCGCAAGGCAGGCATAAGGCCACATGCCCGAACTCTCGCTGCTGACTTGGACCGTGGGTATTGCGGCCCTCGTCATCGGCATTCTCGCCGGACACTTCGGCTGGGGTAAGCGCTGGCCGGGGTCTCTGTCCAAGCTGCACCCCGATTATCTCACGGGACTCGATTATCTCGTGACCGAGCAGCCCGATCTGGCGCTCGACATGTTCTTGAAGCTGATGGACGCCAACGCGGATACGATCGAAACGCATTTTTCGCTCGGTTCCCTGTACCGCCGGCGCGGCGAGGTCGAGCGCGCCATCCGCATACATCAGAACCTGTTGGCACGCGAGAAACTTGCCCCCGAACATCGGGAACAGGCACTGCTCGCGCTCGCGCAGGACTACCTGCGCGCAGGCCTGCTCGATCGAGCGGAAGGACTATTCCAACAGGTCAGCGAAGTCCCGCGTCTGCGTGCCAGCGCACTCGATTCACTTCGAGGAGTTTATGAGCGTCAACACGAATGGCAGCAGGCATTGGATGTTTACCGCCTGTTGGCGCGCATCAAGGCGGCACCGCCGCGTTTGGTATCCGCGCATTACCTGTGCGAATTGGCGGGCCTGGCGATCGAGCGCGGGGAGATGGATACCGCGCGGCGCTTGCTGCGCGACGCGCGCGCCGAAATCGCACCCTTCCCTCGAGCGGCCGTCCTGCGCGCGCAGATCGCCGAGCGTGATGCCGATTTTGGGCTGGCAATACGCTTGCTGCGCACCGCCCTGCGGGAGGCGCCGAAACTGATGCAGGAGGAACTCCCGCATCTACTGCGTCTGGTCGCACCCGATGCCCGCGATGCGGTACTCGTGGAACTGGTGGCGCAGGCGGAGTCGCGCGATCTGGATGAACTGAAGCGCCTGGTATTTGCGGCTATATCGGCCGGCCTTACGGACGCGGCGCCGCTGCGGGCGCCGATCGAGAAAATCTTTGCGCAGGATGCGACGCTGCAGGCCGTATGGCGGTCGAGCGACGCCCGACACGGCGACGCCCAGCGAATCGCCCACGAGATTGGAGCGTTGCTCGCACACGCTGAGAAATACCGCTGCAACGAATGCGGGTTTGCGGGGCGCAATTTTTATTGGCATTGCCCAGCCTGTCATGCTTGGGATAGTTTTGAGCCTTACGCTATCGTTAAACTCGGTTGAAATCCGCTATCATTTCATCATGCCAAACAAAGCCATAAGAACCGCGGTGTTTCCGGTCGCGGGACGCGGGACGAGATTCCTACCCATCACCAAGGCCAGCCCGAAAGAAATGCTGCCGATCGTCGATAAACCGCTCATCCAATACGCGGTCGACGAAGCGCTGTCCGCCGGCGCCGATACGCTGGTATTCATCACCGGCAGTTCCAAGCGGGCCATCGAGGACCACTTCGACAGCGATCCGGAATTGGAGGCCGTTCTGCAAGCGCAAGGCAAACAGGAATTGTTGGATGCGCTGCATAGCATTCTGCCGAGCTGGGCTTCGTGCGTGTACATACGGCAACCGGCGCCGTTGGGTCTCGGCCATGCCGTGTTGTGCGCACGACCGGTGGTCGGCGATGCGCCGTTCATGGTTCACCTTGCGGACGATTTGATCGATGCGCGCGTATCCTGCCTCAAGCAAATGGCGGAAGTTCATGAGACTTACGGCGGCAGCGTTCTCGGCGTGCAAACCGTGCCGAAACAAGACACCGACAAGTACGGCATCGTTTCGTTGGAGCGCGAGGTTGCTCCGCGGGTCGGCAAAATGTCGCATATCGTCGAAAAGCCGAAGCCTGAAAAAGCGACATCCAACCTGGCCGTGGTGGGCCGGTATTTGTTGTCGGCGTCGATATTCGACGACCTGACGAAAATAGGTAAGGGCGCGGGCGGGGAGATCCAACTCACCGACGGTATTGCGCGCTTGATGCAACGAGAGGCCGTGTATGCCTTCGAATTCGAAGGCAAGCGCTACGATTGCGGCAGCAAGCTCGGCTACTTACAGGCGACCGTCGAGTACGGACTCAAACATCCCAGCCTCGGCCCCGAATTTGCGGCTTACCTCAAGGAGTTCGTTCCCAGTCTCTGAGCGCACCGGGCGGCCATCCTTGGCCTTGGCCCCCGGTCCGCAGGCGATTGCCTAATGCGACCGACCGCGGTGTTGCTGTCCCTGACTTCGCCCGCCTGACCCGGGGTTGCGGCGGGTGTCGCGTCGATCCGAACCGCGGTTGCCGTGGGAATTGCCCGTGTGGTGGCCGCCCGGCCGGCCCTGCGACTGCGGCCTTTCGTGAGCGGCGGGTTGCGGCGCCGACTCCACGATCTTGAAGATCGGTGTCGGCACGACGGGGATGCTGCGCCTGAGAACGCGTTCGATGTCGCGCAGCAGTCCCGCTTCATCCGCGGAGACCAGCGATACCGCCTCGCCTGCGGAGCCTGCGCGGCCGGTGCGGCCGATGCGGTGTACATAGTCCTCGGGCACGTTGGGCAATTCGTAATTGACCACCTGAGGCAACTCTTTGATGTCGAGTCCGCGAGCGGCGACTTCGGTCGCAACCAACGCGGTCACTTGTCCGCGCTTGAACATGTCGAGAGCCTTGACCCGCGCTGCTTGGCTCTTATTGCCGTGAATCGCCGCGGCTTTGATGCCCGCGCCTTCCAGCTGCTGCGTGAGGCGATTGGCGCCATGCTTGGTGCGCGTGAATACCAGAACCTGATGCCATTGACCTTCTTGGATCAGATGGACCAGCAAGTGCCGCTTCTGTTCCTTTTGCACGCGATAGGCGCACTGCTCCACGAGTTCGATGGGGGCGTTGCGGGGGGCCACTTGGATCGATAGCGGATCATGCAATAGCCGCTCCGCCAGGCCGCGGATGTCATCCGAATAGGTGGCGGAGAACAACAGGTTCTGGCGCTTCTGCGGCAGCAATCTGATGATCTTCTTGATGTCGTTGATGAAGCCCATGTCGAGCATGCGATCGGCTTCATCGAGCACCAGAACTTGGATTTTCGACAGATCGACGCAGCGCTGCTGCGCGAGATCGAGCAATCGGCCCGGCGTTGCGACCAGGACGTCGCAGCCGCTGCGGAGATTGCTGATTTGCGGGTTGATGCTCACGCCGCCAAACACCTGGTAGGTGTGCAGCTGCAAGTACTTCCCGTAGTCGCGCGCGCTTTGCGCGACCTGAGCGGCGAGCTCGCGAGTCGGGGTCAGCACCAAGGCACGCGGCGCGCGGCTGGTGCCGTGGGCGGTATCCGCGACCAGGCGCTGCAGGATGGGGAGAACGAAGCCGGCCGTTTTGCCGGTGCCGGTCTGGGCACCCGCCAACACGTCGCGGCCGGAAAGCACGGCCGGGATGGCTTGCACTTGGATGGGTGAGGGTACGTCGTAGCCCTTATCGGCGACAGCACGCAGCAATTCGGGCAATAGCCCGAGATCGGAAAATGACATTAATGAAATCCTTGATAGAAATTTGGACTCGCACGACAGGCTTTTGAGGCTCTGCAGCGGTCAGCAGCGAGGAGGGTAAATAAACGGAGTGCGTCGATGACGGACCGCGAGCTGGGTGGCACTGACCGAGCACCAACCTGGATTAGCTGGGCGCATCCTACCGGGAAGATCGCTTCCCGTCCAGTTTACGGGCGGCCTAGGCGAATGCGGCTTTGACATACTCACGCCAGCCGCCGTAGCTGGTGATGTCCGCCGCGCCATCGGCCGCATAGCCCTCGCATACGAATCCGGTCACCCACGCGCCCGAGTCGAGTTCGATCTTGCCCACGCCCAGAGGTGCAGGAATGCCTGTGATGAACGATCCCAATTGAGCTGTCGGCAGTGCCCAAATCTCGAGCTCGATGGCGGCACCGTCTTCGTTCACGCGAATCATTCCCGGCCGGCGAGGCGGTCCGCCGGGTAGGGCGAACAAGCGATAACGTGGGGCAGTCAACCCCACTTTTACCAAGTAGCCGCCGCGATCGCGCAACTGATGGTTGAGCGGTAACCCCTGCATGTGAGCGCCGCACACGGCCATCGGCACGTAGCCGTCCCGCAGCAGAATCGGCGGCGCGGCCTGCTCGGGTATGCTCGCCTCAAGGGCACCCAAGGCGGCAACCGATGAGCGATGCAGCCTTCCTGCGAGTTCGAGCAACGCATGATCCCCACCACGCGGTCCGACCAAAGTGACGCCGAACGGCATTCCATCGGCGCGGAAGCCCGCCGGGACCGCAGCCCCCGAGAGATCGAATAGATTCATGAAATTGGTATAAAACCCTAGGTTCGCGTTCAGTCGAATCGGATCCGCGTCGACTTCGGCGATCCGGTAAATCGTGCCGGTCGTGGGCGTGAAGAGAATATCGACCTGCGACCATACGGATTCGCTCAGCCTCTCGAGTTCTTTGAGTTTGTAGCCCGCTTGAAACACCGCGGCGGCGGTAGGGAGTTTCCCGGCCTCGATGATCTGGCGCGTGATGGGGTGAACGGCGCCAGGGTGGGCCTCGATGAACGAGCCCACCGCAGCATAGCGCTCGGCAATCCAAGGTCCTTCGTACAATAGACGCGCGGCCTCGAGAAACGGCGCAAAGTTAATTTCCACGGCGTTGCCGCCCAAGCTCTGAAGCTGCCGTACGGCGAGACCGAACAGCCGTTCGTACTCGGTGTCGCCGAAGAATTGCATCTGGTCCTGCCGCGGCACACCGAAACGCAGGCTGGCGAGCCCCTGGTTTCCGATTGGGCGGGAATACGGATCCGCGGCATCGAACCCCTCAGCGGCATCGAGCACCTTTGCCGCATCCTCGGCGGTCAACGCAAATATCGAGATGCAATCGAGCGAGCGGCAGGCGGGCACGACGCCGCGAGTGCTTATGCGGCCGTTGCTGGGTTTTAGACCGATAATATTATTGAACGCCGCCGGCACACGGCCCGATCCCGCAGTGTCGGTGCCCAGCGAAAAACTGGCAAGACCGGTGGCGACGGCCACCGCCGAACCCGAACTCGAACCGCCGGAGACGTAATCCGCGTTGAAACTGTTGCGGCAGGCGCCGTACGGCGAGCGGGCGCCGACCAAGCCGGTGGCGAACTGATCGAGGTTGGTTTTGCCAAGCGGAATTGCTCCGGCATCGATTAGTTTTTGGACCACGGTTGCGGACTGCGCCGGCGTGTACGCAAAGCTCGGGCATCCGGCGGTGGTGGGAACGCCTGCCAAATCGATATTGTCCTTGACGACGAACGGGATGCCATACAGCGGCAAGGCATCGATCGCGCCGGGATCGAGTGCGCTGACATAGACCATGACCTGATCGCGGGGCAGTCGCGTAATCCACACATTGAGCGGATCGGTGCCGACGGAATTCTCGAGCAGGCGTTCCATGACGTTGCCCGGCGTCTGTCGTCCGCTGCGATAGCTTTCTTGAAGCTCCGAGATGATCAGGCTGTCGGGGTTGGCCATGCGTCAATCATAGATCGCGAGCGCGGTGCTTGCCGGCACCAATTGCGCGCTCATTCAGGGCGCCGATCGCGCGGCATGCGCCGATGCGGTGCATGGGCGCAGAACACTCAAACAGGCTCCTGGATATTCGAACGACGACATGGGATCATGGCTGCGGGATTTGCGGATCCCGAATGTCAATGTGCGTCTAGGGTTCCGGTCTGTTCTGCAGACGTCTGGTCCGAGAGAGGCAGTCCTCGCATCCTCTTGATGGTTCGGGGATACACGGCGGGACAAAAGCCCGGGAGATCAATATCGAGGAGCCCGAGCGTCCTCGGGATGGTCTCCCCTCATGGGAAAATCCCGAATCCAAAACGTCGCCTCCTTGAACGGTTTCGGCCGGGCCGCGCAGGCCGCGCCGCGAAGGCCGGGTCGCGCGGGCATTGCCCGCGACACGTGAAGGAGTGGGATTCGTCATGAGCGACAGCAACGTGTCTTACGAGACGGTGATCGAAGGCGGCAAGCATTGGTCGCTCAACGTCAGCGGCGGCACGCTGCTTCGCCTAACCGATACGGAAGGCGGGGCGAACGTCGGCATGCTGTTCTACAACCCCCGGAACACGCTGGAACGGTACAACGCGCCGGACACCCTCAAGTGTCAGCACACCTTCAAATTGACCAAGGGCCATTGCCTGTATTCCGACATGGGCCGGATATTCTGCTCGATCGTCGAAGACACCGGCGGTTGGCACGATACGGTCTGCGGGAACTCCACCAAACGGCTGGTGGCTACGCGATGGGGCGATAAGAATTATCAGATGTCCCGCAACGAGTGGACGCAGAATGGACATGACGCCTTCTTGGTCGAGGCCGGCAAATACGGACTGGGACGCCGTGATCTCGCGGCCAACGTCAATTGGTTCAGCAAAGTGTCGGTCGCGGATGACGGGACACTGGTGTTCGATCCCGGGAGTGCCTCGGCCGGAGCCCTCGTGGCTCTGCGCTTCGAAATGGAAACGCTGGTGCTGCTGCACACCTGTCCGCATCCATTGAACACCGCGCCGCAGTATCCCAGAAAGCCGGTCAAAATCAGCTTGAGCAAAGCGCCGCCCGTGGACGCGGACGATTTCTGCAAGAACTCTCGCCCGGAAAACGTTCGCGGCTTTGCGAATACCGATTTGTACCGCCTGAGCGGTTGCCCGGAAGGGGCGTCATCGTCATGAAGCGGAGCAGCGATCTGCTTCCCGGCGAGGCGGTTTTTCGCTACGTGATCCGGGCCGGCGATTATTGGATCGACACCCTGCGCCGTGGGCAGCGGCTGCGAATCGTCGATCTTGAAGGCAACCAGTCGGCCGATACCTTGTTTTTCAACGCGGCGGACGTCGCCGACCGCTACAGCGCAGTGGACACCATTCGCGAGCAAGGCAATGTGTACTTGAGCTACGGTACGAAGCTGCTGTCGACCTCGGGCAATGTGCTGGCCGAGATCGTCGCGGACACGGTGGGCCGGCACGATACGTTGGGCGGCGCGTGCGCGTCCGAATCGAATACGGTGCGCTACGACTTGGAAAAAAGGACCATGCATTCGTGCCGCGACAGCTATCTGTTGGCGCTTGCGCAGCACGAGGCGCTGGGAATCGGCAAGCGCGATCTCAGCCACAAC
This sequence comes from Steroidobacteraceae bacterium, assembly GCA_036502605.1. Lineage (GTDB taxonomy): Bacteria > Pseudomonadota > Gammaproteobacteria > Steroidobacterales > Steroidobacteraceae > Bog-1198. The sequence goes on along the minus strand of DASXYI010000151.1, from coordinate 179,895 downwards.
ATCAATTTTTTCATGAATGTTCCCGTCACCCCCGAGGGTGGTCTGACTTTCGCAGATGGTTTGAGCGGTGCGGGCCAGTATGTGGAGATGCGCGCAGCCATGGACATCATCGTGCTCATCTCCAATTGTCCGCAACTCAACAATCCGTGCAACGCCTACAACCCAACGCCACTCGAGGTGCTCATCTGGGACGCGGATGTTCGCTAAGGTTCTGGTTGCGAACCGCGGCGAGATTGCCTGCCGCATCCTGCGAACGCTCAAACGCTTGAAGATCGGCTCGGTCACGGTCTACTCGGACGCCGACCGATATTCCGCCCACGCGGCCCTGGCGGATGAATCCGTCCGTATCGGACCGGGACCGGCCGCGCAGAGCTATCTTGACCAGCAAGCATTGCTGGCCGCGGCGCGCGCGGCCGGCGCTCAGGCAATTCACCCTGGCTATGGTTTCTTGAGCGAGAATGCCGACTTCGCGGAAAGCTGCGCTGCGGCCGGCATCGTGTTCATCGGTCCGACGCCGGCGCAGATGCGCAATTTCGGGCTCAAACATTTGGCACGCGAATTGGCGGACCGCAGCGGCGTCGCGCTGCTGCCGGGGAGCTCGCTCCTGGAAAGCGTCGAGGAGGCACGGCGGGAGGCCGCACGCATCGGCTACCCGGTGATGCTGAAGAGTACCGCCGGCGGCGGCGGCATCGGCATGCAGCTGGTGCGCCGAGAATCCGAACTCGATGAGGCCTTCGCCGCAGTCGAGCGGCTGGCGACGAAGAACTTCAGCCGCGGCGGAGTATTCCTCGAGAAGTACATCGAGCGCGCGCGCCACATCGAGGTGCAGATCTTCGGCGACGGTACCGGCGCCGTCGTCGCGCTTGGCGAGCGCGACTGCTCGGCGCAGCGGCGTCATCAGAAAATCATCGAAGAGACCCCGGCGCCGGGATTGTCTGGAGCAACCCGCTCTCGCCTGCATGAGTCCGCCGTGCGTTTGGCCAAGGCCGTGAACTATCAGTCCGCGGGCACGGTCGAGTATGTGTACGACGTCGACAGCCGCGAATTTTATTTTCTCGAGGTCAATACGCGCCTGCAAGTGGAACACGGCGTCACCGAGGAAGTCACTGGGATCGATCTGGTCGAATGGATGTTGCGTCAGGCGGCCGGCGAGCATTTCGCGCTCCAGGCGCCCTCGCCGCGCGGGGCATCGATCCAGGCGCGTGTCTACGCCGAAGATCCTGCGCGGCATTTTCGCCCCTCGTCGGGCTTGGTGACGTCGGCCCGCTTCCCCTGCGACGCGCGCGTCGAAACGTGGATTGCCGACGGCTCCGAAGTGACGCCGCTGTACGATCCGCTGCTCGCCAAAATCATTGCCGTCGGGAACGATCGTGGCGATGCGCTGCGCAAATTGCGCGAGGCGCTGTCCGCTACGACCATCGCCGGGATTGAGACTAACCTGGATTATTTACGGTGCTTGATTGCCGATCCCCTATTCGCCGAGGGCTGCATGACCACTCGCGCCTTGGAGTCGTTCGTATTCGCACCGCGCAGCATCGAGGTGCTGTCGGGGGGCACGCAAACCACCATCCAGGATTACCCCGGAAGAATTGGCTATTGGAATGTCGGCGTTCCCCCATCGGGGCCGATGGATGACGTCTCATTTCGCCTGGTCAATCGGGCCGTCGGCAATCAGCCGAACGCGGCGGCGCTCGAAATTACCGTATCGGGGCCAACGCTCAAGTTCGATGCCGACACGCTGATTTGTCTCGGCGGCGCCAATATGGTTGCCGTCATTGGCCCGCTGCCGGTGCCTTTCTGGACGCCCGTCGAAGTGCGCGCGGGTGAGATTCTTCGCATCGGCAGTGTCGCGGCTGCGGGCTGCCGCGCCTATCTCGCGGTTCGCGGCGGCTTCGATGTACCCGAATACCTGGGAAGCCGCGCGACCTTCACGCTCGGTAAATTCGGCGGCCACGGCGGCCGCGCACTCGCGGCGGGCGATATATTGCACGTGGGGCGCTTCGAGGCGCCGACCGAACCCTGTGCGATTCCTGCGCGATGCCTGCCTGCCATCACCGACGAGTGGGATTTCGGTGTGCTGTACGGACCGCATGGCGCGCCGGACTTTTTTACGGAAGACGATATCGACGCCTTCTTTTCGCAAACCTGGGAAGTGCACTACAACTCGAATCGCACGGGCGTACGGTTGATCGGGCCGAAGCCGAAATGGGCGCGCAGCGACGGCGGCGAGGCGGGGTTGCATCCCTCCAATATCCATGACAATGCGTACGCGATCGGCACCGTGGATTTCACCGGCGACATGCCGGTCATTCTGGGTCCCGACGGTCCTTCCTTGGGCGGCTTCGTATGTCCGGCCACGCTGGTGAAGGCTGAATTGTGGAAGCTGGGCCAATTGCGGCCGAACAATCGAATCAGGTTCAAGCGATTGACACCCGATGAGGCGTTGGCCGCTGAGCTGGCGCAGGATTTCATGATCGAGGGCGTGCAAGCGTCCGCTTCCATGGCGGCGGCGGCCGGTCCGAACGCGCCGATTCTCGGCAGCCGGCCGGCACGCGGCGCGGCGCCTGCGGTGATTTATCGCCGCGCGGGCGATAAATACATGCTGGTCGAATATGGGCCGCCGGTGTTGGATCTCGAGTTGCGGCTTCGAGTGCACGCGCTCATGTCATGGCTGGACAAAGCGCGCGTTCCCGGCATCATCGAAATGACTCCCGGAATTCGCTCTCTGCAGGTGCACTACGAGAGCCGTGTGTTGCCGTTAGGATCGCTGCTCCGTATCCTCGGCGAGGCCGAGGAATCGTTGGCCGCCATCGACGACATGTCGATCGCGACGCGCATCGTGCGCTTACCGCTGTCGTGGGACGATGACGCGACGCAACTGGCCATTGCCAAGTACATGCAGTCCGTGCGCGCCGACGCACCTTGGTGCCCGAGCAATATCGAGTTCATCCGCCGCGTCAACGGCCTCGACAGCATCGAAGACGTCAAGCGTATTCTGTTCGGCGCCAGCTACCTCGTGTTGGGCCTGGGAGATGTGTACTTGGGAGCGCCGGTCACGACGCCCGTCGATCCCCGTCACCGCCTGGTCACCACGAAATACAATCCCGCCAGGACTTGGACGCCGGAGAACGCGGTGGGTATCGGCGGCGCCTATTTATGCGTGTACGGCATGGAGGGGCCCGGGGGCTACCAATTCGTGGGGCGCACCTGTCAGATGTGGAACACCTATCATGTCACGAAGGAGTTCCCGGCGGCAAAGCCGTGGCTTTTGCGTTTCTTCGATCAGATTCGCTTCTACCCCGTCAGCGGCGAAGAACTCCTGCAATTTCGCGCTGATTTCTTGCATGGGCGCGTACAGCTCGACGTCAGCGATGAAACATTTCGCCTCAAAGACTATCGCCGATTCCTCGAGCAGAACTCTACCGACATTGCCGCACATAAGTCGCGCCAGCAGGCCGCCTTCGAGGCGGAGCGGCGGCGATGGGAGGCGAGCGGTCAGATCGGCTATGCGGCGGAAGTACCCGCACCGCATCTCGAGAGCAAAGCCGAGGAGCTGCAATCGGACCACGTGGCAGTGGCAAGCCCGGTATCGGGAAGCGTATGGAAAATTGCTGCCGTCCTGGGCCAAGCTGTCAAGGCGGGCGATACTTTGGTGACGGTCGAGTCGATGAAGATGGAACTGCCGGTGACGGCACCCATGGATGGCGTGGTGAGGCAAGTGCGATGTGCGGAAGGGCGCGCAGTGACGGTGGCGCAGACCCTCGTGGTCTTGAGTCAGTAAATGATGGGGGATGATAAATGACGATGCGACGAGAATTCTCATGGCGGCTCTGCCTGTTCATGATGGTGTTGGCCGGGAACGCGGCGCGGCCGGCAGCGGCGGCCGCCGAGAAGTCTTCGTTCAATGTCGCGTGGAGCATTTACGTGGGGTGGATGCCGTGGGACTACGCGGACCAGAGCGGAATTTTGAAAAAATGGGCCGCGAAGTACGGCATCAAGATCAAATTGACCCAGGTCAACGACTATGTGGAGTCCATCAATCAGTACACGGTAGGAACGTTCGACGCGTGTGTGATGACCAACATGGATATGCTCACCATTCCGGCCGCGGGCGGCGTCGATTCAACCGCTCTCATCGTCGGCGATTTTTCCAACGGCAATGACGGGATTGTACTGAAGGGCAAGGGAAAGAAGCTCGAAGACATCAAAGGTCAAAAAGTCAATCTGGTCGAACTCTCGGTATCTCACTATCTGCTGATTCGCGCTCTGACCAGCGCCGGGATACGCGAGCGCGATCTCAAGATCATCAATACGTCGGACGCGGATGTGGTCGCCGCCTTTTCGACACCGGCAAGCACCGCGGTGGTGACCTGGAAACCGCAACTGAGTACGGTGCTGGCCATGCCCGATGCCCAGCTGGTGTTCGACTCCAGCAAGATACCCGGCGAAATCCTGGACCTCATGGTGGTCAACACGGCAACCCTCAACGCCAACCCCAAGCTCGGCAAGGCGTTGATCGGCGCATGGTACGAAACCTTGGGCATCATGTTCAAGAATGACGCGGCGGCGAAGGCGGCACAGACGGCGATGGCCAAGGCGGCGGGAACCGATCTAGCCGGATACAGCACCCAGTTGGCGACGACTCGACTATTCGTGACTCCCGCCGACGCCTATCAATTCGTGATCGGCGACAGCGTCATCAAGAACATGGATTTGGTGCGCAAGTTTTCCTTCGATCACGGCATTCTCGGGCAAGGTTCGGGCTCGGTCGACGCGGTCGGCATCCAATTTCCGGCAGGGAAGTTTCTGGGCGACGCTCACAACGTGAAAATGCGCTTCGACCCCAGCTACACGAAAATGGCCGTGGACGGCACGCTTTGAGGACCGGCTGACTCATGCGCCGCTTGATCAACCAGCGTCCCGGCCGCGGCGGCGCTCTGATGTTGAGCATGTTGCCGTTCATTCTCGTGGTCTGCGCGTACCTTTACTATTCGCACGCCCGGTTGCTGGAAAATCCCGGCGATAAGCTGCTGCCGGCGCCGGCGACCATCGCCGCGACGGTGCACCGGTATGCCTTCGAGGAGGATGAGCGCAGCGGCGACCGCCTGCTGTGGACCGATACCGGAGCGAGCCTCGAGCGGCTGCTGGCAGCGCTCTCGATCAGCGCCGTTGCGGGTTTGTCGATCGGACTCGCCATCGGCGTTTTGCCTTATCTGCGTGCGGCCATCGCGCCGTTCGTCGCGGCTTTGTCGCTGATACCGCCGCTCGCCGTACTGCCGATCCTGTTCATCGTCGTCGGTCTCGGCGAGGCCGCCAAGATCACGCTCATCATCGTCGGTGTGGCTCCGATTATCGTGCGCGATCTCGCCATGCGAACCGCGGAACTGCCAAACGAGCAAATCATCAAGGCGCAAACTCTCGGCGCTTCGACATGGCAGGTGGTGATTCGAGTGGTGCTGCCGCAAATGTGGCCGCGGCTGATCGACGCGTTGCGTTTGTGTTTGGGATCCGCCTGGCTGTTTCTCATCGCTGCGGAAGCGATCGCTTCGACCGAGGGGTTGGGCTACCGGATCTTTCTGGTGCGCCGTTATTTGGCCATGGATGTGATTCTGCCGTATGTGGCGTGGATCACCTTGCTTGCGTTTACCATGGATTGGCTATTGCGCTTGTTGCGCTCGAAGGCTTTTGCCTGGGCCGCGCCGGGCGCATGAGCATCCGGGCGTCTAGGTCTTGACTCAGGTCACCGTCAAGCGATTGTGGAAGGAGTTCGGCGATCAAGTCGTACTCGAAAACGTCAATTTGCACATCGACGATCATGAGTTCGTCACCATCGTGGGCGCATCGGGTTGCGGCAAGACGACGTTTCTCAGAATGCTATTGGGGATCGAATCACCGAGCCGCGGCGAGTTCCTCATCGATGGGCAGGCGCTTGCGACGGAACCGGGCCCGGACCGAGGCATCGTGTTTCAGCGCTATTCGCTATTCCCGCATTTGAGCGTGATGCAGAACTTGCTCCTCGGCTTGGAATTGCTGGGGTCACCGCTGCTGGGCCGGCTGTTCGGTGCAAGGCGACGGCGCGCGCTCGACAAGGCGCGCGAGCTGTTGGATGCGGTGGGTTTGCCGGGCTCGGCGGACAAATATCCCGCGCAACTATCGGGCGGCATGCAACAGCGCTTATCAATCGCTCAATCGGTAATCTGCGAACCGAAGATCTTGTTGCTCGATGAGCCCTTTGGCGCCTTGGATCCCGGCATTACCGCGGACATGCATACGCTCATTCTCAAGCTTTGGAACATGAATAAAATGACCATTTTCATGGTGACCCACGACTTGAAGGAGAGCTTCGCATTGGGCACGCGTTTGTTGGTTTTCGACAAGGTACGGCTGGATCCTCAGTCACCCGAAGCCTTCGGCGCGACCATTACGTTCGATATTCCGCTCAAAGGTCAGCGGAGTCCCGCGGAAAAGCGCACTTCACCGTGACCGTCCGGTGAAGTGCGCCCGTGCTTTTTTGACGAAGGTTAGTTCATCGAGCCGTTTCCGCTCCCCGCGGCATTGAGCGAGTTCGAACCGCGCGAATGTTGCGCGTCGATCGCGCCGTTGCCGCCGCCGGACACGCTGTGATTACCGGCATTGATGGTCTGATCGACGCCGCCCGCCGCGCTGAGCGATGAGTTCGGCTTGCTCGCCGGCTTGCTCGGCGACGCGGCGGGAGCCGCGGTCGATGCGGCCGGGGCGGCGGTCGCCTTGCTCGGCGAGGTTGCCGACGACGAGGCCGCCATTGCGGGGGCCTTGCTCGCAGCCGCGGCGGTCTCGCTGCTCACATTGCCGGCGACCTGCTTTGCCGAGGCGGCTTTCTTGTCGACCTTGCTTTCCGCACCAGCCAGGGGATGAGTGTGCATGGAATTGAGCGAGCCATTGAAGCCGCCCTGGCCCCCGAAGCCGCCGGCGCCGCTGAGACCACCCAGTCCACCGCCCAAGTTGCCGCCGAGACCGCCGCCCGCACCGCCGCCCAAGAGTCCGGCATTTGCCGGAGCGGCCAATGCCATGACCATCGCGACCGTAGCGCCCGCAATCATTTGTTTGCTGTTCATCATCATCGTGCTCCTGTTGAGTCGCAGACATCCCGCGACCTTCACTAGGGATACGAAGCGCCGGGTGAATTTAATCCCATCGCACCCATGTTTATTGAGCGGGCGCTGCGCCGACCAGACCGAAGCCATATGTCAAATCCCTGCCGGGTGGGCCCAGATCGATTGCTTGTTTCGCCAAGGCATCAATGGCGGCCGCCGCCGCCGCCCGATCGGGAGTGGATAGGCCGTTCGCCAGAAGCGCTGCCACGATCGGTGCCGCGAAGGAGGTGCCTCGTACCTTGGCGGCAGCATGATCGATGCTCGCCGCGGTCATATCCGCACCGCTGGCGGCGAACATGACTTGGGGGCCGCGCACGGCCTCGATGAGCACGCGGCGATGAGAGTCGACCGCGGTGACACCTACGACATTCGCATACGCGGACGGGTACAGCGGTGGAGACGCCGGCCCGTCATTGCCGACGGCCGCGACGACGATGTAGCCGCGCGCGGCGAGCGCGCCGACGATCCGTTCGAGCAAGATGTTCCTCGGCCCCACGAGGCTCACGTTGATGACCGCCACTTGCTCTTGCATCATCCACCCGAGGGCACCGACGATAGCGTCGACGGCGCCGCCCGTGGGTAGACCGCAATACACATCCGCCGCATAGATGTCGGCGTCGGCATGGGCGATGAGCAGCGAAGCCACTGCGGTACCGTGGGCGCTCGGTACCGGAGTACTGCCGCAGCCCCAGGAGTGAATGATGGAATTACGAAATGCCGGATGTGTGGTATCGATCCCGGTGTCGAGCAACCCGACGCGAGGCGCGGTTTGCCCGCGAGCGGCCGCGGGCGGAGTCGGCGACACCGCGGGCACATCGGACAATAGGGCGCCGCCGCCGGTATAGATATGATTGAAGTCATACGTTCCCGTCGGATCCAAGCTGCGCAATTCGCTCAGTGCTTTCTTGGTCGACATGCCGGACGGTGCCTTGAGGACGGTGAGCCGAATGTCCGTTCCCGCCATCGTCTGTTCGCGTTCGACGGAGAAGCCCGCGGATCGAGCCCGCAGGGCGGCGGTTTCGGTCAGGGATAGCGCCAAAATTTCGTTACGGACGATTGGTTCGCCGCGGGGATCCGCCTCCACGAGCCGCCGGTTGGTACGGATCAAACGGCCGATCTCGAGGTGACGCAGGTCGCTCAAGCGATCCACCGACCGGCCATCGAGCGGATTGAGCGCACCCGGCACCGCCTGCAAGGGCAGGCCCGGAACCGGCAATGTCGGCAGGCGTAATTGGGCCTGCACCGGCGTCACGGTCGAGGCGACCCACATCAACACGAGACCCCATAGTCGCCTTCGCATTTCGACCCCTCCAGACCCATCATATTCTTGGCTGTTAGAATCGATGGATTAAACACTACAACTCGAACGTCTAACCAATGAATACGCGCGGGACGACGGAAACCATCCATGAACAAATCGTCGCTTTGCTGCCGCGGCTGCGGCGCTTCGCGCGCAATCTGACGCGCAGTCCGCCCGACGCGGATGACGTGGTGCAAATTGCGGTGGAGCGGGCATTGGTGAAATTGGAACAATGGCGCAGCGATGCGCGCTTGGATAGCTGGATGTTCAAGATCGTCAGGAACGCCTGGATCGACGAGGTTAGATCGCGTGGCAGACGCGACAAGATATTTCTGGCGGAAGAGGCGGGCGAGAATGTCGGCGAGTCGTCTATCGATCGTGAAACGGACCTGATGTCGGTGCAATCGGCAATGGCCAGACTCCCGGAGGATCAACGTGCGGCGGTCAGCCTCGTATTGGTCGAGGGACTGCCCTACAAAGAGGCCGCGGACGTGCTCGATATTCCCATCGGCACATTGACCAGCCGATTGGCGCGGGCACGAGAGGCGTTGCAAGCCATGTTGGAACCGGAAGGAAAACGCCGATGACCATTTCAGATGAGACGCTCATGGCGTTCGCCGACGAGGAATTGGATGCGGCGACGCGCGCGGCGGTGGAAGCGGCCATGCGCGCGGATCCGGAGCTCGAGAGGCGAGTAGCGCAACATCGTGCGATGCGAGCCAGACTCCAATCGGCCTATGCGCCGGAACTCGCTGAAGCGTTGCCCGAGCGGTTGTTGGCGGCGGCACGGGGCGCGCGGCCCGCAAGCTCGGTCCGGCCGATGCGCAAGCCCGCCGCGCGATTGCGATGGCAGCCCTTGCTGTCGATGGCCGCAAGTCTGGTGATCGGGGTGGGGCTGGGATTTGTCGTTCAGCGGCACTCGAGTTCCGTCCTCACCAAGGGTTCAGACGGTCGCTTGGTTGCGAGCGGCGCGCTCGCGAAGGCTCTGTCGAACCAACTGGGCAGTGAGCGCATCCCGTCCGCGCCGGTGCACATCGGACTCAGCTTCATGGCCAAATCCGGCGATTATTGCCGTACCTTTATGATGACCGGGGCGGCGTCGCCCGCGGGCGTGGCCTGCCGTCGCGCGGATGATTGGCAGATTCGCGTATTGGCGCAGCCTTCGGACGATGTCCCCGGCGATGAGTCTGCGGCGGCTTACCGCACGGCCGGCTCCACCTTGTCGCCGGTCATTCTAGATACGGTGCAACAGCAAATTGCCGGGGAGCCGCTGGATCAAAATGGGGAGATCGCGGCGCGCCAACGAGGCTGGCAGCCGTCGCACCGTTAGAGCGCCACTGCGGAATTTTGGCAGCCTAAAATTCCAGCTAAGGTACATTATCGCTATGCGCGCCGACGAATACATCGCATTCGATGCCACCGCTCTCGCCGAACTGGTGCATGCCGGCGACGTCTCACCGCAAGCGCTCACGGAAGCGGCGATCAAGCGCATCGAAGCCCTGAACCCTGAGTTGAATGCGGTGGTGGAGCGATCCTACGCGCAGGCTCGGTCGGCCGCGCTCCAGGTCGATGCGCAGGCGCCTCTGGCCGGCGTGCCGTTTCTCGCCAAGGATATGAACATCGAGGTGGCGGGGTTGCATCTCACGGCATCATGCCGGTGGCTGGCGGAGCTTCCGCAGGCGATGGCCGATGCGCCTTTGGCGGCGCGCTGGCGGGCTGCCGGACTATCGATTCTTGGCCGGACCAATACACCGGAGTTCGCAGGCGAATTCGTCACGGAGCCCACCTGGCGCGGCGCGACCCGCAACCCATGGGACTTGGGGCGCAGCCCCGGCGGCTCGAGCGGTGGTGCCGCTGCGGCCGTCGCATCGGGGATGGTGCCGATCGCACATGGCACCGATTCCGGCGGCTCGATCAGGGTGCCGGCTGCCGCGTGCGGGCTCGTCGGCTTCAAACCCTCTCGAGGCTGGGTGCCGGTCGGGCCTCATCTGGATGAATTGGCGGGCGGCCTCGACTGCGAGCATGTACTCGCGCGCTCGGTCAGAGACTCAGCGCTGATGCTCGATCTCACCGCGGGTCCGGAGCCGACGTCGCGCGTGCCTTTGAATTTGCCGAGCCTCAAGTTCGCCGCAGCGGTCTCGGCAGCCGTGCCTTCCTTGAGAATCGGCATGACGCTGGCGGCACCCGGCGGCATGCGTCCTAACCCGGAGATTGGTGCGGCCGTCGAGCGGGCAGCCAAGCACCTTGCGCGTGCGGGCCACCAGGTGACAGAGTTCGATTTTCCCGCATCGGCGAACATCGGCGAGCCTGCCCTGATGATCTGGCTGACGGCAATCGCCGAGGAGGTCGATTTCTATCGCGGGCGAGTAGGACGGCCGGCAGAGCCGCACGAACTCGAGGCTCTCACCTGGGCGGCAGTGGCCTTGGGTGAGCGCAGCAGCGCCGTCGACTACGTGCGCGCACGGCGCGCGTTGAGCGCCGCGACGCGCGATATGGCCGAGGTTTTCAAGCGATTCGATGTGCTGATCCTGCCGACAACCGCCGAACTTCCGCCGCGAATCGGCCAAATCGACGGGCGCACAGCGGCCTTCGATCTCGAACGCTGGAATTCGGATTCATACGGATACGCTCCCTACACCGAGATCTTCAATGTCGCCGGGCAGCCCGCCATTTCGCTGCCCCTCGAGATGTCGAGCACAGGTCTGCCAATCGGCGTTCAACTCGCGGCGCCGCTTGGCGAAGATGCCAAGTTGCTGTCGCTCGCCGCTTGGCTGGAGCGCGAAATGCCTTGGGCGGAACGCTTGGCGACGCTGCGACACCGCTATGCCGTCGACTAACGAGGCCCGGGGGGTAGAACATAGAATTGACTAAAACGTCGGTTTTGGTAAACTTTTTGTTGCCAAAAAAGTCCCCAGGCGCTGTTGACGATGCCTCCCGCCGCGGCTCAGGCGTTGCGGGGTCTCGGGCGCTCATGAGCGGGGAGATTCACGACTGGCGGGTCTTTTCCTTGCGGCGTGCCGTGAGAATGGCCTCGGTATAGCCGTTCGGCTGCTCGCGGCCCTTGAAGACCAAGTCGCAAGCGGCTTGGAATGCAACGCTGTGCTCCAAGCCGCTGCTCATCGACTCATAAGCAGGGTCGCCGGCATTCTGTTCATCCACCACCTTCGCCATGCGGCGCAGGGCCGTCATCATGTCGGCCGGCGCGCAGATCCCGTGACGCAGCCAGTTCGCGACATGCTGGCTTGAAATACGCAGCGTCGCCCGATCTTCCATGAGCGCCACGTTATAGTAGTCGGGCACCTTGGAGCAGCCCACGCCGAAATCGATCCATCGAACCACATAGCCTAGAATGCTCTGCGCATTGTTGTTGAGTTCTTCCTCGATCTCGGCCGCGCTCCAGTTGGGTGTTTTCACCAGCGGCGGCGTCAAAATGTCATCCAATGAGGCGCGTTGCCGCTTCGCCAGAGTGTTCTGCACGTCGGCCACATCGATTTGATGGTAATGCAATGCGTGCAAGGTCGCGGCGGTGGGCGAGGGCACCCACGCGGTATTGGCGCCCGCCATCGGATGCGCGACCTTGGTCTTCAACATGTCGGCCATGAGGTCGGGCATGGCCCACATGCCCTTGCCGATTTGCGCATGGCCGCGCAGGCCGCACGCGAGGCCGACATCGACATTGTTCCGCTCATAGGCATCCAGCCACGTGGCCTTTTTCAGATCGCTCTTGCGCGGGATGGGTGCGGCCTCCATGGACGTATGGATTTCATCGCCGGTTCGATCGAGAAACCCGGTGTTGATGAAGACCACGCGATTCTTCACCGACCGAATACATTGCGCCAGATTGACGCTGGTGCGGCGTTCCTCGTCCATGATGCCGATTTTGAGAGTATGCCGCGGCAATTTCAAAAGATCCTCGACAGCCTCAAACAACTCATCCGCAAACGCAACCTCTTCCGGGCCGTGCATTTTCGGCTTTACGATGTACACCGAGCCGTTACGGGAGTTGCGCAGGGTGCCGCTCGCACGCAGATCATGGAGCGCCGCGAGCGACGTCACGGCCGCATCGATGAACGTTTCCGGAATCCGAGCACCGTCCAGTGTGATCGCATCCGACAGCATATGGTGACCGACGTTACGCACCAGCATGAGGCTGCGCCCCGGGAGCACGCGTTCCGCGCCGGACGGCGTTCGATAGCGGCGATCGGCATTTAGACGTCGTACTATCGCCTTATCGCCTTTTTCGAGCTGAGCTTGCAGCGTGCCCTTCATGAGGCCTAACCAGTTTCGATAGACGAGTACCTTATCTTCGGTACTGACGGCGGCTACGGAATCTTCGCAGTCCTGTATGGTGGTGATCGCGGATTCAAGCACGATGTTGCTGATGCCTGCCGGGTCGTCTCGCCCGATAAAGTGCTGCCGATCGATGTGCAGTTCGACATGCAAGCCGTGATGTTCCAGCAATATCACCGACGGCGATGTGGCCTCGCCTTGAAAGCCGGCCATGGCCGCCGCGGTCTTCAGCGCAGCGATGCGGCCGGAGCGGAGCTTGATTTCCAGACCGCCCTCCGACACCCGATAGGCGATGGCATCACGGTGCGCGCCCTCGGTTAACGGAAAGCTTGCATCCAAAAAGCTGCGCCCGAATTCGATCACCTTCCCACCGCGTTGCGGATTGTATCCGCCGCCGGTATCCGCAGCGCCGTGCGGGATTGCGTCCGTTCCATAGAGTGCGTCATACAGGCTACCCCAGCGCGCATTGGCAGCGTTCAGCGCATATCGAGCATTGCTGACCGGGACGACCAGTTGCGGTCCGGCAATGCGCGCGATCTCCGGGTCGACGTTGGCGGTACTGACGGCGAACGCCGCCGGTTCGGAAACGAGGTAGCCGATGTCGATCAAGAACGCCTTGTAAACCGGCGCATCGAACTGCGCACCCGGATGGTCGCGGTGCCAAGCATCGATCGACGACTGCAGGCGATCGCGTTTCGCGAGAAGCTCTGCATTTCGCGGCGACAAGCGGCGGACCAAGCCCGCAAATCCGCTCCAGAAGGCATCGCCGTCGATGCCCGTCCCAGGGAGGGCTTCGCGCGCCACAAAATCGTATAAAACCTTGTCGACTTCGATATGGTCGACCTTGACGGCGGCTTGCATGCGTGATGATCCCTCAAGGCAATTGAACGGGTAACGCCGGATTATATCGAACACAGCCCGCAAACGCTGCGTGCCGGGGGCGGCGGGCGGTGGATGCCGGGCGCAGGAAAAGCCTTGTCACTGGCGCAAGCGCGGGTTTACCCTGAGCCGGAAACTGTGCCGGGAAAAACACCCACAAAAACGCCGATAGGAAGGGAGTAGCAATGTTTCACCAAGCCACAACGCCCGTCGCGGGTAGTTTGCCCTTGTCGTTTCTGGTGGCGGCCCTGCCTATCGCCACGGTCCTTATCCTGCTGGGCGTCATGCGCCGTCCAGCCTGGCAATCCTCGTTGGGCGGCCTCCTCGTTGGTCTCTTCATCGCGGCCCTCATCTGGCACCTGCCGCCGGGGCTTGCGTTCGACAGCGTCGCCGCGGGCGTGGTATTTGCGACCTGGCCGGTGATGTGGATCGTGTTCAACGCACTGCTCCTGTACAACATCGCAGTGATTTCCGGGCGCTTCGACGCCTTTCGAACTTGGATATTCGAGCATCTACCCAATGACCGGCGCATCGTACTGGTGGTCATCGGCTTTTGCTTCGGCTGCCTGTTGGAGGGCGTATCGGGCTTCGGTACGCCGGTGGCGATCACCAGCGCACTGTTGATCCTCGTGGGGTTTCCGGCGATCGAAGCTCTCACCTTCACGCTCATCTTCAATACCGCACCGGTTGCTTTTGGGGCGCTGGGAACTCCTGTAACCGTACTCGGACAGGTCACGGGTCTCTCACCCATTGTCTTGGGCGCCATGATCGGCCGTCAGCTCCCCTTCATCGCCTTGTTGCTGCCGTTCTATGTCATGGCCCTCTATGGGGGTATGCGCTCGGTACGCGCCCTGTGGCCCATGCTCCTGGTCGCGGGGGGCAGTTTCGCCATCGCTCAATTCATAACGTCGAACTACATCGATTATGCATTGACCGACGTGTTCTCCTCCATGGCCGGGTTGGTAGTGACGGTACTGTTCCTGCGCGCATGGAGGCCCAAAGCGGATCCCGAGTTTTCGATGCGCGCGCCGCCTTCGGGGTCCGCGGGCGAGGTTTTGCGCGCGCCCCCGCCCGGCATATCGGGTTGGCAAGGATGGATTCCGTGGGTCATCGTGTCGGCTGTCGTGATCCTTTGGACGCACTTCAAGATACCGGCGATCGGTCAACACGTGATTCCATGGCCGGGACTTCACAACGAGATCTTTATTACGTTGTATCAGAAGCCCTACGCCGCCAATTGGACCTTTCAGCCATTGGCGAGCGGCACGGGGATTCTGCTGGCGACGATCATCACGGCGGCACTGCTGGGCGTCGGTCCGCGTCGATACGTAGGGGCGGTTTATGCCACCTGGGTGCAAAGTCGCATGGCCATCCTCACGGTGATGCTGATCGTGGGCTTGGCCTATTTGATGAACTATTCCGGCATGAATTACACGCTGGGTCTCGGCGTCGCGTCCGCCGGTATATTTTTTCCGTTGCTGTCCGCGTTTCTGGGCTGGGTTGCGGTCTTCCTGTCCGGCAGCGACACCTCTGGGAACGCGCTGTTCGGCAACCTGCAAGTGGTCGCAGCCAACCAGCTCGGGCTCAACCCGGTGCTGATTGCCGCGACCAATTCCTCGGGCGGCGTGATGGGTAAGATGATCTCGCCGCAGAACATCGCCACCGGCATCTCGGTCACAAATCTCAAGGGCCAAGAAGGGGTGGTGCTCGCGCGCACGTTCAAGCACAGCATCATTCTGACCCTGATTCTGGGTTTGCTCGTGGTGCTGCAGCAATATGCGGTGCCGTGGATGATTCCGTAGCTCACAACGTCGTTTTGTTAGACTTGCCGGCGAACGGAGACCTAAGGCATGGAAATGGAAAATCGTAAACCCTTCAATCCGACAGACATAGACGCGACCCTCACACGCGTAGTTACCCACGGCGGCGATATCTATCTCATGTTCCCGTATATCAACGCAGTGGGCATTTCGCCGAAGTTCAATTCAATAAGCCACGTGATACGCGGGCCGACCGCGACGAAAGAAGACTTATTGGCGCTCTCCTCGCTGGTGATGCAAGCCGCAGAACAAGCCGAGTGGTTCATATCCTTCAATACGCCGTGGCTAATAAGGCATGCCGAAGCCGATAACATCAGGCAACGCGCGTCACTCCCCAAACCAAAGCGCAAATAGCGTATTGCTGCGGTGGGCGCGGCAGGCGGGCCGGCCGGTCAATACGTCGCAAGAACAGAACCCTTACGCACTTTGGGCTGCGCCGAGTCTTCGGCCGTCAGCACCTGCTCGAACTCCGCTGCCGGAACCGCCCCGCTGAATAGAAATCCCTGGAATTCGTCGCAGCGAACGCGGCGTAGGATCTCCAATTGCGTCGCTGATTCGACGCCCTCTGCGACCACCTTCAATCCCATCGAGTGCCCCAGGGCGATAATCGCCTTGGTAATGGCGAGATCATTCGGATCCACGGCGATATCCCGAATAAATGTGTAGTCAATTTTCACGCTATCGACCGGGAATCGCTTCAAATAGGCGAGCGAGGAGTGTCCGGTGCCAAAATCGTCGATCGCGACGGTAATTCCGTGCTCCTTGATCTGCTCGAGCAGCAGCAAGGCTTTGTCCGGACTCGTCATGACAACGCTCTCGGTGATCTCGAACTCGAGCGCGTGAGGATCGCATCCAGTCTCGCGCAGAACGCTGTCCAAATCCTCGAGCAGGCGGGAATCCGCGAATTGTTGGGCCGAAAGATTGATGGCGATCCGAATCGGGGCTAGACCTTCGTCCCGCCACCGCTTAGCGTCGGCACAAACTGTATCCAGAACCAGGCGGCCTATCGAGCCGATGAGACCGACCTCCTCGGCGACGAAGATGAATTCGCCCGGCAGCAACAAAGCCCGCTGCGGATGCCGCCATCTGACAAGGGCCTCCGCTCCCGAGATGCGGCCCGTTTGGATATTGACCTTCGGCTGGTAGTGAACCTCGAATTCGCGCCGCGCCACCGCGTGGCGCAGCTGATTCTCAAGGGACAGTCTCTCGACGCTGTGTATATTTATGTCGCTGGAGTAGAACTGATAATTGTTCCTGCCGGAGGATTTCGCCCGATACATCGCGATATCGGCATTCTTGAGCAATGAGGCGCTGTCCACGCCGTCTTTTGGATAGATCGCAATGCCGATGCTCCCGGAAAGATGGTATTCCTGGCCATTGATCGCGAGGGTCCTGGCCGTAGCCGCAAGGAGCTTTTGCGCGATATCCCCGAGGTCCTGTGGAGTGTCGAACTGCTCGACCAGCAACGTAAATTCATCTCCCCCCACTCGGGCCAAAGTGTCCGTTTCGCGCAGGCATTCGAGTAGATGTTTTGAAACCTGGCAAAGGACATCGTCACCTGCACCGTGTCCCAGCGTGTCGTTGATTACCTTGAAGCGATCGAGGTCCAGAAATAAGACGCCCACCGCGCCTCCAACTCGTTGCGCGCGCGCGAGCGCGCGGGGCAGGTGGTAATTGAAAAGCAAGCGATTCGGCAACCCGGTCAGATCGTCATGGTGCGCCAAGTGCTGGATTCGATCGGCGGCCCAGCGGCTCTCGATGGCGATGCCGGCGAGGTCCGTGCAAATGCCGACCAAATGGGCGTTCAACCGGTGCGGGTTGTCGCGCCGGCGGCTGTAGAGGGCGAGGGCGCCCAACACCTGACCCTTGCTCCCGAGGATGGGCCAGGCGCTGACCGAATGCAGGCCGGCCTGTCGCACAAAGTCGCGTAGGGGCGCCTCGAGTGGGTAAGCGGCGAGATCTTCGACCACGACGGGCGAACGGCTGCAAATGGCTTCGGTGCAAGGTCCTGAGATCTCACGTTCCAACCCTTCCGGCAACGAGGGAGCGAGCCCCAGCAGATAGGGTGAGCCCTTTTGGTCCAGCGCCACCAATGAGCAAAAACCGCCGTCGGACTGCGCCTCGACGAACTGCGCCAGGGTCGTGAAGATCACCGTGAGATCAGCCCCCGAGGCGACCTGATTGAGAATACGATTCTGGTCGGCGAGAATCGTCGCTTGATAGCGGCGATCTGCCTCGCGCTGGAGGCTTTCCAATGCGAAAGAGGCCTCCATCGCCAGTTGTTCCATGAGATCGATGATGTCCTTCTGGAAGAACTGTTCCTCCTGTGAAAATACGCACAGCACTCCGACGACCTCGTTCTGGCATCGCAGCGGAAACGACGCCGAGGCGCGAAAGATGCTCTCTGCCTGCGCCCGTACGCCGTTGAATACCTGTGCTCGACCCTCGCGCAGAGCCAGATACGGCGACTCGAATTCACTGAGAGTGCTTGGTGCGGCCGCGGTGGCGAGCGTCTGCAGGTGCCGTTGGTGGACGCCGTGCGACGCTATGAATTCAATCCTTGAACTGTTGCGGTCGAGCAGACCGACCGCTGCGAGGCTCAATCCGCTGGTGCCGACGCAAATCCGGCACAATTCATCGAACAGTTGGCCCCGGTCGCTCACACGCAATATGAGCTGGCTGGTCCGGCTCAGCGCCGCATACAGTTCAGTCAAGCGCGCCAACCCGCGCTCTTTGACATCGCGCTCGCTCACGCGCGCGCGCGTCACGCGGATGCATAGAAGCCCGGTCAGTATGCTGCCGAGCGCCAAGGCAAGGACCAATATGCTGCGGGTCATCCGCGCAGCCTCGCCCAAGGTCGAGGAGAAGCGAGCGGCCAAGGGAGTCAGCTCACGGTTGATGAGGTTCAATTCCGACCGGATTGCGGCTTCGTCATCCGACCGTCCCCCGGTTTGGGATGCCGGGTGCATGCGGGCGGCCAGTGCGCAAATGCGCTGCGTGTAGCCGTCGCCTTCGGTCCAGATGACGATCGCTTGGCGCACCGGACCGACATGCCCGAACAATCGAAACAACACAATGATGCTGGCAATGTCGGCCGAATCGTTGCCGCCTGCGAGGAAGCCCTCGCGGGCAGCCTGGACGTCAACCGGATTGCGTTGCAGGGCGAGACGCGCTCTCCTATCGCCGAGCGGAAAGGCGATGGCGGTCAAGTATTGCTGGAAGTCCTCCTCCGAACGCGAGACGGAGTATTGCGCCAAGTAGTAGGTGGCGTTCTTTTGGCCCTTCGAATACAGACCTTCGCCACCGACATAGGCCCGAATGGTTGAGAGCAACTCAAGGCTGATTACGGCCGCAACCAACATCACGCTCAAGCTCACGAGCACCGGCGCCACGAATCGAATTGCAGATACCGACGTCCCGCTCGGCCCGACCCGGTTGCTGCGCGCGGACTTGATTATTCGCATGATCCTGAGGGTATCGATCGGGTCTTAGCGGGGGCGCGTACGGCGAGTCAAGACGGGCCGGCAGTGCCGCGGACAAGTTCGAAGTCTTTTATCCACGTTGAGCGTCCTGCCGAAGTGAAAGTACAGTACAGCTTATCGCCCGCCAGCGCCTCAAACTGAGAGCGATTTCGCGGCTCCCGCAGACTTTGGCTCTTGGAATACTTAGGAATCTTGGCTCGAGCGACCCCGTTTGCAGTGAATCCCCGAGTTGCTCAAATCGAAACTGGCCCGTAGACTGGACATAATACGTTTAATTTCATATGGGCTGCCCGGGATGTTCAAGCATTTCATGACGATCGTACGAGTACAACCTACCGGAACGCAGGCTCAGCGAGTTGTTACCGCGTCGTCCGAGATTATGTAACATTGGCATTCGACGATCGCGCTTGATGGCACCCATACGGTTTTTTGAGCATCCACCTTGTTTTTGTATCCTGCACAGACGGAGTTCTAATGGAAGTCCAGCACGAGCCGCCGGCCGACGTCAAATGGATTGAAACGCTGAAGAATTTTGTTAGGCCCGATTGGGACAATCTGGTGGGCGGCGAGTGGGCGACCAATGTCAACAATGGAACATGGTCCACCGATGCCATGCGCGGCTGGTTCTTGCAGCTGTATCCGTTCATTCATGCCTTTCCCAAGTTCCTGGCCGAGGCGCTCATCAAGGTGGAGGACGACTATTCGCGCTCCTTCCTGATCGACAATATCAGGGTTGAGAAGGCGCATGCCGAACACTGGCTGTGGATGGGCGAGGGCTTCAGCATCCCGCGCAGCGAAATGACAGCGCTCGCCGAGGGTGACCGCCCCTTGCTGCGCGACGTGCAGTCGCTAACCGATTGGATCTGGTACATCAACGCCAAGGGTTCGCTCGCCGAGGCCGTCGCGGCGACCAGCTTCGCGATCGAGGGTGCCACCGGCGACCTTACCCGGGCGCTGCTGAAGGGCTTCGAGGCTTACGGTTCGCGTGAAGGCGTGAACATGAACCCGCGCACCACCAAGTGGTTCCGCAACCATGCCAAGTACGACGACGAGCACCCGCGCATCGCTTTGCAGATAGTGGCGCGCTACGCCCGGACCGAGCGCGCGCAGATGAAGGTCATGACTGCCGCAAGGCGCAGCGTGCAGCTGCTCAATCTGGCGTTGTTGACGTCGAGCCGGGCTTATTCCGCCGGCGCGGTCCCTGCTATTTCAACGGGGCGCGAGCGGCGCGCGACCGATCGGCGACAGGTGCAGCAGTCGATCGGATTCCCCGATCGTCGCGTGATCGACCGGCGCGGCACCGCCGTCTCGCGGGCGGCGTGAGACTGCGCCCGCGCGTTTAGCCTGTGGGCAACAAGGCGCGGCCGCTTAGGCCAAATATCGAGGGTGGCCCAGCAGTGAGTTGCCACCGCTATAATTCCATATCTGCCCTGTTTCAAAGAACTCGTCGCGAACGAGCATGTAGGCGAAGGCGGCTATATCCTCGGGCCGGCTGATGCGCCCAAGCGGTGTCAGATCGACGAAGCTCTTTTCGAACGCTTCCGGGTCGTGGCCAAAGTTGCGCATGCCGTCGCGGGATAGCTGGGTAGGAACCAAGGACGGAATAATGCCGTTGATGCGCAGCCGCTTGTGGCGGTATTCGAGGGCGGCGCCTTGCACCACACGATCCCCGGCGCGCTTCGATGCCGCGTACCCGACAATACCGGAAAGGGGGTCGTACGCGGAGAGAGAAGAAATATTGACGATGGCGCCTCCAATCACGATGTGTTCCGCCACGTGCTTTATGAACATGGCCGGCCCAATGAAGTGCATTTTTGCCATAAACATCAAGTGCTCTTCGGTAAAGTCTTTGAACGGCACTCGGGGCGCCACGCCGGCAACGTTGACGGCTATATCCAGTCGGCCATAGATTTGACGAGCAAATTCGACAAGCTTTTTTATTTGAGCTTCTTGCGTAATATCCGCTTCACATGCGGAGCCCCCAAGCTCCCTTGCGAGGGCCTGCAGGGGAGCGTCACCGAGCCCGGAAACGACGAGCGCCGCCCCCTCCGCTTTCAATCGACGCGCAATCGCCTCTCCCATGCCTCCCGTGGTGGACGCGCCCAGTACGATTGCCACCTTGTCATTCAAATCGCCCATCAGGATATCTCCGTTAATTGGTTGTGTTGGATCACCAAGAAAAGCAATCTCTAAACGCGCGACGGTGTCCGCTTGTGTTCGGGAAGAGGACCGTCGGGCCACTGCCGCTGAATGGAGTCGCGGCATTCGTGGTACCGCTTCTCGATCAGCTCAATGGTAAAAGGATGTGTCCAGATGAAAAATTCCTCGCTGCGAATGCCCTTTGCAACGAGTTGGCCGACGAACTCCGGGGATAGGCCGTAGTTTTGCAGGGCTGCCTGATTCTGTTGGCTTCCCTTAGTGGGTCCGCCCAACTCGTTTGGTCGATTACGACCCGCGTCCCACGCGTTGGTATTGACGATCCCTGGGCACAGGATGCTGAAACCAATGCGGTTGCCGTATTCCAGTCGAAATGCATCGGTAAAACCCAGAACGGCATGCTTGGATGCAACATAGGTGGGTAGTCCAACCGAGGGTGTGCCAACAGAGTGATGCGAGCCGGTATTGCATATCCAAGCTCTCGCGTCGCTCTTGAGGAATCGCCGGCCGAAGCTTTTGCACCCGAAGAAGACACCGAAGACGTTGACTTCGAATTGCCAGCGCAAATCGTCCTCGGTCGTAGCGAAGCCCGGCCCCGTCGTGACCACGCCGGCGTTATTACAAAGAATCTCGACGTGATCCAGTGTTCTCCAGGCGAAATCGGCGAGGGCCTCGACAGACTCTGCCTTGCTCACGTCGCAGCGGAACGCTGCCGCCTTGGTGCCCTTGGAGCGTATTTCCTCTGCAACGGCGTCAATCCGGTCCTGCTGCACGTCCGCAACCACGATTCCCGCGGCTCCGGCTTCCGCCAGAGCCAACGCGATTCCTCGGCCAATTCCGCTGCCGGCACCGGTAACAACCGCCCCCGTACCTTTAATTTCCATTTCCTTTCTCCAGCAATGATTTCTGTACGAAAGTGCGCTGCGATGCGCTCAACTACGCATGACGAACGGATAGTTCGTATCCGGTTTACCGCAGATCCACACCGTTTTTGTGTTCACCCACTCTTTGATCGCTTCGATGCCGCCTTCGCGGCCCATGCCGCTGCGTTTATAGCCGCCAAACGGAGTGGAAGCGCCGCCGATGCGATACGTGTTTACCCATACCGTTCCCGCCTGAAGGCGCTCTGAAGCGCGCAAGGCGCGGCCGATGTCGGAAGTCCAAACTCCCGCGGCAAGGCCATAGGGCGTGTCGTTGGCAATCTGGAATGCTTCTTCCTCGGTGTCGAATGGGATAATCGCGAGCACCGGGCCGAATACTTCTTCTCGAGCGATGCGCATTTGGTTGTTGACGCCGGTAAATATCGTCGGCGCGACGAAGCGCCCGCCGCTTGCGCCCGGTCCTGTGTAAGGCCCGCCACCGAGCACGCAGCGCGCTCCCTCGGTTTTCGCAATTTCAATGTACTGCAACACCTTCTCGAATTGAGGCTGCGTGGCCACGGGCCCTATGTTGGTTGCCGCCTCCATGGGATCGCCAATGCGGGCGTCTCCGGCGATTTTGACCAGCCGTTCGATGAACTGATCATGGATCCGCCGATGCAGCAGCAGCCGTGAACCGGCAATGCAGGTCTGCCCGCTTGCGGCAAAGATCCCAGCAATGGCGCCGACGACCGCCGCTTCCAAATCTGCGTCTTCGAAGACGATATTCGGAGATTTCCCGCCCAGTTCGAGTGCGACATGCTTGAATTCGCGGGCTGCGGCTTCGTTGATTCTTTGCCCGCCCATTTCCGAGCCGGTAAAGGCGACCTTGGCAATTGCGGGGTGCGCGACCAAGGCTGCACCGGCCTCGTGACCAAAACCGGTCACCACATTGACAACGCCCGGCGGGAACCCCGCCGGCGCGAACAACTCGGCGAATTCCAGAGTGGATGCCGACGTGAATTCCGAGGGTTTGATGACCGCGACGTTGCCGGCGGCCAGCGCAGTCGCCAATTTATGGGCGAGCAACAGGAGCGGCGAGTTCCATGGTGTTATCAATCCAACCACGCCAAGCGGTTCGTGGCGGGTGAACGTGAACATATTGGGCTTGCCGGTCGGAATGACGGTGCCCTCAATTTTATCGGCGAGCCCACCGTAGTAGCGGAACCAGTCCGCCGCCATACGCACTTGCGGCAGCATCTCGGTAAGCAGCTTACCGTTGTCGCGCACCTCAGAGGCAGCGAGCGGTTCCGCGTTCGCCTCGACGCTATCGGCAAGCTTGACCAGCAAACGCCCTCGTTCAGAAGGCTTGAGCGCATTCCAGACGGGTAGCGCGCTCTTGGCGGCAGCGACCGCGTGATCGACATCTTGTGCGCATCCGCGCGCGATGCTCGCCCATATTTCGCCGGTGTAGGGGTTGTCGCTACTGAAATACTGTCCGGAGACCGGTTTTGTCCGACGGCCGCCAATGTACAAATCGTAGCTCTGGAGGTTGGCGATCGCGCCACCCGCGGACTGGTCGGTATCGTGATTCTTCATGGCTCCTCGTTTATCGTGATGCAGACGGGCGCGAGTTCAGCTTTCGAGCATACGGTCCGCGGCACCCTGTAATATCTCGGCGCCGCGTTGAGCCATGTCGGCAGGCGGCGTCGGCAGCATGATGGCGCCGCCGGCCCGAGTCGGCAGTATCACCGTGGCGGTGCCGGGAGCCGTGATCTCACCGCGCTGGTTTGTGCCGGCAATGTTCAGCTCGACGACGTGATGCGGTCCCTCGACACGCTTGTCCGTAACCTCGCCGGAGCAAATGGTGGTATCGCCCATGAAATTAAAGGCGCGCGACTGGCAGTGGAGCCTCCATAGCCAGCCATCATCGCCCATCCAATTGGTGACCAGATGGATGAGCCAACTCGTGCGCATCTGCCCATAGTCATAGGACGTCGGCAGCCCCAGTTCGGTGGCGCGATCATGATCCCAATGCACGCGCTGCACGACATCCGGCACGCCGTATCGATCAGCGACATAAAAGGCGGGCATGCGCGTGCGCTGACGCCAGCCAAAACGCAAAGGACCGATGCCGCTGCTCGACAGACCCAGACCCATGTGCATGGCGATCACGTCAACCATCGTCAAAGGGCCTTTGGCTATCGGCGTCAAGACGTCGCCGACATTCACGTCATCCCAGTAACGCTTCTCCCGGCCTCGTCGCTGCTCGGCGGCATAGACTTCATCGACGCGCGTGATTTCCGCCGGGGTATACGTCTGGCGCTGAATGTTCGCATAGCGACCGGTTTTTTTGCTGCCTTCGCGTTCCGCGCTCAGATAAGATTCTTCGCGCCGCCCCACCGGTATTCCCGCGCGATCCACCCACAGATCACGGTAGACCTCCGTGACGGAAATACCGCCGCTGAACGACGAGTTTTCATTGACTTTGATCGAGGACGTTACGCGTTCGACGAATAGCCGCTCATCCGGGTACAACGGACGCCACCAAGTCCACTCGACTCCGGTGTAGTACTTGCCGACACCGCGAAAGAGGCCTTTGAACAGCGCTTTTTGTTCTGCATCTGGTTTCGGCGTCAGATTGGTCCCGGTCGAGTGCAGAAAAAGCGGAAATGCGATTTGATCACGCCAACGCGTCTTGGCTCCATAGCTGCGGTCATGCCAGAGCGGATTGTCATCCCCGCATGCCCACGCAAAATGGCCGAGCACGTCGGGCGCGGCGAGCGTGTTGTACGGCTTGTTATAACCGAACTTCGGCACCCCGATCTGACGGCGCGCCCGTTCGATGTCGGCCTCGGTGATTTTGCCGTGATCATCTTTGGGCGCATCCCTCGGAATGTCCTCTGCTGCTTCCATTGTCGGTCTCCGCATGACGAAAGGTCGGGTGCTGCGTGATCTGCCCGGGTTAGCAACCCTTGAAGATCGGGGGCCGCTTCTCTCGGAAAGCCAGTGCGGCCTCCTTGGCGTCTTGGGTGCGACCGCAGCGTCCCATCCCGAAGGCCTCGGTCTCCAGTACCTCGGCCAAGGAGCCAGTCTCGGCACACGTCAAATTGCGCTTGATATATCGTAGAGCGAGCGCCGGCCCTTGCGCGAGCTGCTGCGCGAGCTGCAGCGTCGCGGCGCGCAGTGAGTCGGCATCCACGATCCGGCTGACGAGACCGATGCGAGAGGCTTCAGTCGCATCGATTCGTTCACTCAGGAACATGAGCTCGCGCGCTTTGGCGGAGCCGACGAGCTGCGTCAGGAAATAGCTACAGCCCAGGTCGCCGGACATCGCGACCTTGACATAGGATGTCGTCAACACTGAGTCCCGTGAGGCGATGCGCAGATCGCAAGCCAGGGCGAGAGCGAGGCCTGCGCCCGCGGCGACGCCGTTCACCATGGCCAGCGTGGGTTTGGGCATGTCGTGCAGAAGTCGGGCCGTTTCGCCGTGACGGCGCAGTTCCTCGGCGCGCTGTTCCAGCGTGGGCGCAGCGGAGGCCGAGTCTTTCCGGCCGCCCATATCGCCGCCGGAGCAAAAGGCGCGGCCTGCGCCGGTGAGCACGATCGCGCCAATGTCCGCGTCATTCGATGCGGCTACCACCGCTTGATGCAGCTGCTCATGCAACTCGGGCGTCAGGGCGTTGAGCTTATCCGGCCGGTGCAGCGTGAGTATCAAGACTCGGCCGTCGCGCTCGATTCTCAGAGGCCGGTCCGGGGTGCCACCGACACCGACATCGGCAACTGACCTGGATTCTTCGTGGGAACTCATGATGATACCTTTGCGCCGCTTCTCATGTGTGCACCCGCTTGGCGGTCGAGGCGTGTGTAAACGGGAACGGCCAGCAATGTCACCACTCCCAGCGAAACGAAGGGCAGGAGGAACTGCGCCGCGGTGAAATGACTGCTCGTGCCCGCCGACATATACAGCGTAACGCCCGCAAAGCTGATGCCGCAGCTCAGGCTGATTTGCTGGATGACGGTCGACAGCGTGGATGCCCGGCTGACTTCTTCCGGTGAAACTTCGGCGAATGCGATGGCGGTCGAGGCCACGTAGTGCGCGGCGCGGAAGAAGCCAACGGCCAGCAGCGAGGCGAGCACGAGGACCAGCGATGTCCGGGTGTTGAATACGGCCGGCGCGGCGGTAAACAACGCCGTCAACCCCGCGGTGATGATGAGCGCGGTACGAAAGCCGAACACTCGAATCGCGTGCGTGCCGCCGAACCGCGCCAGCAAGGATCCGATCGTCATGATGGCAATCACCGCGCCGGCTTTGATCGGCGACCAGCCGAGGCCCACTTGCAGCAGCAGGGGCAACAAGAAGGGAGTGGCGCCGATGCCCAGCCGCAGCAGGGATCCGCCTATCATGCTGGCGCGGTAGGTGGGTTTGGCGAGGAGTCGAAGATCCAGCATGGGGCAAGGAGCGCTCAATGCATGATGAATGAAGACGATCCAGGCGGCGATCGCGGCGGCAGCGACGACCATGCGCCCATTGAAGGACAGCAAATCGGAACCAACGGATTCGGACAGCACTATCAATGTCACGATGCCCACCGCAGCGGCGGCAAATCCGAAGCCGTCGAAGGGGCCGGGATGCGTGTGGCGCAGACGCGGGACGATGCGCAGCACGGCCGCAATGCCAAGCAGTCCAACCGGGATGTTGATGAAGAAAATCCAGCGCCAATTGGCGACTTCCAACAGCAGGCCCGCCAGCGGAGGTCCCATGAGCGGTCCGACGATGGCAGGGATGGTAAACGCGTTCATGGCCTGCACGAGCCGCTCGCGCGGCGTGGACGCGACCACGATCAGCCGCGCCACCGGAGTCATCATCGCGCCGCCGATGCCCTGCAGCACCCGCGCCGCGACGAGTTGGCCCATCGAGTTCGACAGACCGCAGCAAAGCGACCCCAGCAAGTAAACCCTCATGGCGTTGATGAAGACGCGGCGCGCACCGTAGCGATCCGCCAGCCAACCGCTGGCCGGTACGAGAATCGCCATGGTCATCAGATACGCCGTCAGCGCCAATTTCAGGTGCAGCGGCTCGGTGTGAAATTCTCTTGCCAAGGTGGGCAATGCGGAACCCAGCGCCGCCGTATCGAGCAGATCCATGAACAATGCGCTCGCCATCGCGAGCGGCAAAAACCGGGAAACCGGTACGGTAGTTGCGCTCGGTGTGTTCACGCGCAACATCGCACGCGGGCCGGGCAGCCGAGGTTCGACGCGGTGCTCATCGGATCGTCCAGCCTTTGTCCTTGAGATCGGACGGCGCCAGTTCGCTGGCGAGAGGTTTGCCGACTTGGATGTATCTGAGCGCATTGGTGAGCGCCTGCGCGCGCGGCAGACTCTGTGCCTCCCAGATCGCCCGCATCGAACCCTGCACCGCGATGGGGTGGCGCTTCGCAATCATCGCGGCGAGTTCATTTGCCCGCGGCCACAATGCATCGGCCGTGGTTACCTCCGTGACCAGGCTGATACGCAATGCAGTTTGCGCGCTGAGGCGCTCAGCGTCGGCGAGCAACACCATGCGCGTGATCTCCTGCATGGGTATTCGCCCCATGGCACCGATGGGCTCTACCGCGGAAATCTTGCCGAATTTCAGATGCGGATCGAAAAAGGTCGCATCTTCGGAGCAGATGACGATGTCCGCTTCGTTGAGCCAATAGAAAGCGCCGCCGGCGGCCATGCCATGCACGGCGACGATGAACGGCTTCCACACCTTGTTGCTCTTGGGTCCCAGCCACTCGCCGGGGTCATCCTGGTCGAATGGCGTCTGATCCTCGCCCGGCGCGCGCCAGCCCTCTTTCACATCCACACCTGAACAAAATGCGCGGCCCGCCGCCGCACGCAAAATGAGGACGCGTACTTCAGGGTCCGCGCGCAGCTTGGTCCACAGGTCTCGAAACTCCAATACCATGGTGCGATTGAAGCAATTGAGCCGCTCGGGCCGGTTCAATGTGATGGTGGCGATGCCCTCGGCCACGGCCACGAGCAGGGTTGAATAATTCAAGAGATACCCAGCATGGCCTTGAGTTCCGGCCGACTGATTTTCAAAGAGGCCGTGCGCGGCAGCGTTTCAACGAAACGGAATTCCTTGGGGACCATGTACGAGGTCAGATGTTCGCGCGCGAATGCTTCGATCTGCGCCGGCTGCGGCGATTGCGTGCCCGGGGTCATTTCGATTACAGCGATCGGAACTTGACCGAGGCGCGCGTCGGGCCTGCCGATCACGGCGGCATCGCGCACTCCCGGGTAGCGGCGCAGTACGGCGGCCACCTCTTCCGGCAGGATCTTGAATCCCCCGCGGTTGATGGCATCGTCCGCGCGTCCGTGCAGGAACAAGAAGCCATCGGCGTCTATGGAAGCAAGATCGTTGGTGCGGAACCAGTCGGGGCCGAAGCGATCGCACTTGATGTGTAGAATGCCGCTGTGCGCGACAGGCAGTTCATCGGCGCTTTCCTGAGCGGTGACCTTGAGCTGAACGTCGGGCCGCGGCCGTCCCACGCTGCCGCGCTTGGCGGCCGAGAACTGGCGGTGATCGGCCAAAGTCCACCCTGCGACACCGCCGATGAATTCCGCGGCGCCATAATCGACAAGGATCGGTATGCTGTACCGCTCCTCGAACTGGATTTGCAGGTGCGCATCGAGAGGCGCCGTTCCAGCGCGGATCGCTTTCAGGCTGCGCAGTAGGTCGGGCGCTATGCCGGCCTCGAGAATCATCTGGATCATCGCCGGTACCAGGCTGGCCGACCTCGGCCGGTGACGGTCGACAGCGAGCGCCCACTCTTGCGGGGTGAATTTTTCGAATAGAATCATCGGCCGTGCCTGATACAGCGCGAGCAGCAATCCGAACAGACCGCCGGCGTGGCTGAATGGCTTCAGAAGCATGGCGGGCGAGGTTTGCAGATGCGGCGTCTGTGATCCCTCGTGCGCGCCTTTCTGCTCGCCGGATCGCAGTGAGGGTATCAGGACGCTCTCCAGTACGGGAATGCGCTTCGGTGCGCCCGTGGTGCCGCTGGTCAGGCGCTCCAGCACATACCCCGGCATCGGCGAGCGGTGCGGACCGGGCCCTACGCGATGCAATTCCGGGACGACCTGTACGCTGAACGTCGACGTGCCGCTCACCGCAATGCCGAAGCTACCGACCCGGGCCGCCGCAGCAATGGCTCCTTCGCCCGCCCAGTCATCCGCATCGCCAATTACGGCCTGCAGCCTCTGCGCCGCCAGTTCATCCGGAAAGGTCGCGGACGTTTGCCGGGGCCGCAGGGGTACGACCATGCGGCCGTTCATCACTAAACTTGCAAACGCCGCCACCGCGGCGGCACGGTTGCGCGCGACCCAACCCACGGGCATGTCAGGTCCGATACCGGCATTCTGCAGCGTCTGTTCAATGGCGTGCGCGGCGGCGGCTAGGCTCGCCCACCGCGAGCATTCGCTACCGGACTCCACGGCCACCGCCAGTGGATCGAGAACAAACACCGTGCGGATGCGTTCTCCCAGGCTTTCGGCCTTACCTGATGACATTGTTGATTCCGCCAACCCTTGTCCCTCGATAATAACTCACAATTAGTCAGTTTTGAAATTGTCTTGGGGCAACGTCCCATTCGTACTTTGTGGCCCAAGAGGTTTTGATTGCGTTACTGATAAGTGACGATGTATCATTTATAGATAACGCCGATGTGCGTCGATTCGAAGGCTGGGATTGCGGAACGGAGGGTGGATGGACCTGCATTTCTCGCGCGAGGACACGATCTTCCGCGAACAGGCCCGCGCCTGGCTGCGCGATAACGTAGTCCGGGAACGCCGGCCGCACTCGGGTGAGGCCATGCGTGCCTTTGATCTGGCGTGGCAGCGCAAGCAATGTGAAGGCGGCTGGGCGGGCGTATCCTGGCCGGCGGAGTACGGTGGTTTGGGGCTGTCTCTCACCCGCCAATTGATCTGGCACGAGGAGTATGCGCGCGCGGATGCGCCCGACAACCACCTGTGCTTCGTGGCATTGAACCACGCCGGGCCCACGATCATCGCCAGGGGCTCGGAGCCGCAGAAGCGCTTTCATCTGCCGAAGATACTCAAAGGCGACGTGATCTGGTGTCAGGGATTCTCGGAGCCCAACTCAGGTTCGGATCTCGCCAGCCTGCGCACGCACGCGCGCATCGAGGGCGATCAACTCGTCGTGAACGGGTCGAAGATTTGGACCAGTCATGGTCATTTGTCGGATTGGCAGGAGTTGCTGGTTCGCACCAATCCTGATGCGCCCAAGCACAAGGGCATCAGCTGGGTCATTTGCGATATGAAGTCTCCCGGCATCACCCTGCGTCCCATCGAAATCATGACCTCGCCCAATCAGGTGCACTTCGTGCAGTGTTTCTACGACGACGTGCGCATTCCCCTGAGCAACGTGGTCGGCGAGATCGACGACGGGTGGAACGTTGCCATGTCCACCCTCGGCTTCGAACGCGGTACCGCCCAGATCCGGGACCAGATCCGGTATGCCTACTTGGCGGAAAAAATGATCCGTGAAGCGCAACGGCGCTTCGGCAGCGAGACGCCTTTGTCGAATGACGAGATCGGCGCGCGTTTGGCCCATTTGCGCGCGGACATGGCGGCCGCGCGGGCGATGACCTACATGGTCATGTCCCGCGCCGAGGCGGGCATTCACGACTCGCAAACGTCGTTGATGCGAGCCATGGTGGGCGAGACCCAACAGCGCGCGCGCCGCCTCGCGCTGGACATTCTCGGGCCCTATGCGTTGGAAAACCCGGAAGATGACGATTGGGTTTATTTCTATCTGCGGTCATTTTCGATCACCATTGCGGCCGGCACCGCACAGATTCAGCGCAACATCATCGGCGAGCGCGTGCTCGGTCTGCCTCGTTGACCCCGGCGGACGTGTGAATCTTCTACCCTCGGGCGAACAGACCCAAATCGTCGATTCCCTCAAAGATTTCCTCGCCGATCGAGCGCCGGTGTCGCGGTTCCGGCCGCCGGCGCCGCAAATCGGCAATGCCGATCGTCAATTCTGGCCGCAACTAGGCGAGTTGGGTTTTCTCGGCATAGGCTTGGGCGAGAGCCAAGGCGGTATCGGATTCACTGCGGCCGAGGAGATGCTGGCCTATCGAGAGTTCGGCCGGCATTTGCTGTCTCCCGCCGTTTTGGGACTTACGCTTGGTGCGCGAGTCGCGGCCAAGGCCGGATCCGAACTGTTGGATGAGATGCTGCGCGGGCGGCTGCCCGTAGGGCTCGCCAATTCGCGCGGTCGGGCCAAGCTCGGCGCCGAATGCAGCGGCGAGTTTCATCTGTTCGATGCCAAGGACGCCGCTTGGGTGCTGGTGTGCGATGAGACCGGCGCAGCACTGCTGCGGCGCGAGGATTTCACCGACGTGGCAGAGGTTCGAGGAACGGACCATGTGGTAGGACTGGAACGTGCCCGGCTCGCCGCCGTACGCCCCGCAATTTGGATCGAAACCGCGTCCGAAGCTATTTACCCGCGCGCGCAACTCCTGATCGGCGCATACGCCGCGGGCATTGCGGAGGCAACACGCGACATGGCTGTCGAATACGCCAAGACCCGCCAGCAATTCGGCAAGCCAATCGGTTCGTTCCAAGCGATCAAACATATCTGCGCCGACATGGCCATACGCGCCGAGGCGGCTCTGTGCCAAGTGATCTACGCTGCGCTGGTCCAGTCGGAGCAGCAGGCGGGAGAAGAGTTTCACAGTGTTGCCGCCAAGCTGGTATCCGTCGATGCGGCACTCAAGAACGCAGCGCAAAATATCCAGGTGCATGGGGCCATCGGCTTCACGGCGGAGGCGGATGCGCATTCGTTCATGAAGCGCGCACACGTGATCGAGCAGCTCTGGGGCGACACGCGGCAACAACGCAGGCAGATGCTTGCCGCCGCGTTTCCGGACTGAAAGCCGTGTTCAAAACTCGCGTCACAGAAAAACTTGGCATCCGCTTTCCGATCATTCAGGGAGGCATGCAATGGGTGGGGCGGGCTCAGCTGGCCTCTGCGGTGTCCAATGCCGGCGCTCTCGGCATTCTGACTGCGTTGACTCAACCTACACCCGAGGACCTGCGCAAGGAAATCGAGAGATGCCGTTCGATGACCGAACTGCCGTTTGGCGTGAACCTCACGATATTGCCAACGGTGTCGCCGCCGCCGTACGGCGAGTACGTCGACGCAATCATCGATTCCGGCGTATGCATCGTAGAAACCGCCGGCAACAGTCCGAAGGAGTACATGGCGCGGTTCAAGGCGGCGAACATCACGATCCTGCATAAGTGCACGACGGTGAGACATGCGCTGTCGGCGCAGCGCAATGGCGTGGACATCGTCTCGATCGATGGCTTCGAATGTGCGGGCCATCCCGGCGAAGACGATATTCCGGGACTCGTACTCATTCCCATAGCCGCCAAGGCGCTGACCATTCCCATCATTGCCTCGGGCGGCATCGGCGATGGGCGAGGCATGGCGGCCGCATTGGCGCTGGGAGCCGAAGGCGTCAATATGGGCACGCGTTTCGTCTGCACCCAGGACGCGCCCGTGCATGATGCGCTAAAACGGGCGCTGCGCGATGCGTCCGAGCGCGACACCAACTTGATTTTCCGCTCCATGAACAATACAGCACGGGTATTCAAGAATGCCGTGTCGGACGAAGTCATGGCAACCGAGCGGCGTCTCGGCGGTTGCCGCTTCGAAGACCTACGGTCTCTGGTCGCGGGCGCGCGCGGACGCGCGGCGTGGGAATCAGGAGACATCGACGGCGGCGTGTTGACGGCCGGTATGGTCATCGGTCTGATCGACGACATACCCACTTGCGAGCAGCTGATCCAGCGCATCACGCAGGATTGCAAGGCGCACCTGCGCCGCGCAATGTCGTGGACGGACGCATGAGGCAGCCGCGCAATCACCTGCCCGCGATCACGCCGGAGAACGCGTTCTTCTGGCGGGCCGGCGCAGCGGGCGTTTTGCGGTTCATGCGCTGTCAGGCATGCGGCCATTACATCCATCCGCCCTTGCCGATTTGTCCCTTGTGCAAGTGCCGTGAGGTGCGCGATGAGCCCGTCTCCGGGAAGGGGAGTGTGCTGACCTTTACCATCAATCGGCAGGTGTGGGAGCGGGGTCTCGAAGCGCCTTATGTCATTGCCATCGTCGGCATCGACGAGCAGTCCGGTTTACGGTTGACGACAAATATCATCAATTGCGGCAGCGACGCTGTCTTCATCGGAATGCGCGTACGGGTGCTGTTCGATCATCGTGAAGATGTCTGGCTGCCGCTGTTCGAGCCGGACCACGACGTCGCATGACGGCCGCATCGGGTTAAAAATAAGGAAGCGTTGGTAAATTAATATATTAGAAATTAGGAATTTTTTAAAGATATCAATTAGATACAAAATATGGTAGTTATATAATAACTGTTGAACAGTCAGTTTTTAGTTGAACAGAATGATTCATGGCTTTATAGTTGCCTCGGCTGGTCGAGCGGGGGAGCGCCGATCGATCGCCAGTCCGAATTCGCCAAGAAATTTAGAAGCGAAGACTGCGAATGAATTTAGCGATAACGAGGAGAATGATGATGAATAGGGAGTCCATCCTGACTGGCTTGCTGGCATGTACGGTCGCCATGGCCGCGGCTTTTCAGTCGGGCGCTCTGGCGCAGTCCGTAGCGGCGGCGACTGATGCCGATACGACCTCGAGTACGCAACCGAATGCACCGGGACTGGACGAAATCGTTGTTACCGCGCGCAAACGCTCTGAAGATCTGCAACAGACGCCGATTGCAATCACTGCGTTCACACAGCAGGAGTTGGAGAATCACGGCATAGTTTCGGTGCAAACTCTCGCGGGGCAGACGCCCAGCTTGAGTTTTCAGTCCTCGCCCTACGATTCAGTGGGTAGTTATATCGGCATGCGAGGCCAACAAGCCACCGATATCGTCATCACCCAGACGCCGCCGGTCGGTATCTATGTCGATGAGGTTTACTATCCCACGACGCTTGCCACGCAATTGGAGAATTTTCAGGGCGTCCAGCAGATCGAAGTCCTCAAAGGGCCGCAAGGAACCTTGTACGGGCGCAATACGACCGGCGGCGCCATCAAAATTACGACCAGAATGCCGGACTATTCCGGAGTCCACGGCGACGTAAAACTCGGGTATGGCCGATTCAATGCGCAGACGGCGTCAGCTTCGGTGAATTTGCCCATCGTCGACAATCGAGTCGCAATGACATTGAGCGGCCAGTATTCGAAAGACAATGGCTTCGGGCGAGATCTGTCGAACGGGGCAAACTTGCAGGACATGCAGAGTGAGGCGTTTCGCGGGGCTCTCAGGCTTGATTTGACGGATAAGCTGCAAGTTGTGGTGCGTGGAGAGTGGGCGCACGCGGTCTCGACTCAGGAAATCGAGGATCTCGTCTACGTTGCGCCGGGTTTCAGCATCGCATCGGCAGCTGTCGCTGCCCAGATTGGCGCGCTCACACCTGCGGATTTCGGCATCCTGGGCGGATTGCTGACCACGGGGGCCCCGCCCGCGGGCTCTACGCCGCAACAAATCGCCGCGTTTTTCAATGACGTGAACAAAGGACGTACCGCTTTTGCAAGCAATATCTGCCCGGGCCGACAGTGTAGGAATGTTTCATATCCACTCGCTGCGCAGCTAGCGCCATTCGGACTGGCCGGTTCGGTGCCGTTCGGACCGAAGACAACAGTAGACTTGTCCACCGCCTCGGTGGTCGCCAACTATCAGTTCTCTCCGAATCTTTACTTGAAGTCGATCACGGCATATCAGGAGACGAAGCGAGGGACCGTTGCGTCCACCAGCGCAAGCCCCTTTCTACTGATCGACGGCATTGGCGATGAGCAGGATCCGCAACAGCTGACCGAAGAGCTCCAGCTCGGGGGCAACGCACTGGACGATAAGTTCAAATGGGTGACGGGATACTATTACTTCCATTTAAAGGGGTACGACAACGGAATAAATACCGAGCTCGTGCCGTTCTTGCCAAATCCGATCTACAATCTGAGCCAGTTCAAGGACACCAGCAATTCGGTGTATGGGCAGGGGACCTACGCACTCACGTCCACTGTGAACTTCACCGCGGGCGTACGCTACACTTCCGAGAAAACCAACCTAACTCTTGAAAACCACAACGCCGTGGTGTGCCAGGTTGACGGTGTACCGGCGACCGGTGCGCCCTGCATCAATAGCTTCGGCAATTCCTTCTCGAATACTTCGTACACCGCCGGATTCGATTGGCAGGCATTGGAGCGAGTTTTGCTCTACGCCAAAACGAGCAGCGGCTTTCGAGCCGGCGGCACCAATCAGCGAAGCGATCCAGCGCTGCCCTATGCTCCCGAGACGGTGACCGACTACGAAATCGGCGCGAAATCCGACTGGTTCGACCGCCGGCTGCGCGTCAATCTGGCGGCTTACCATTCCAACTATAAAAATATCCAACGCTCTGTCTACGTCAATGAGGCGCAATCGTTCGTGACCGAGATACAGAATGCCGCTTCTGCGAAGATCAACGGGGTGGAGCTGGAAATTACGGCACGGCCGTTGAATGCGCTGACGCTGTCGGCATCGGCGGCGTATACCATGCCGAAGTACAGCACCTATACAGGGTTTAGTTCGACCGGTACGCCGGTCGATTTGTCGGGCAATGCGTTTCCGAATGTATCGCGCTGGCAGACAGGTGCATCGGGAACGTATACGCTTCGCGATGGGCTCGGCGCGCTGGACACGACAGTCGATTTCTCCTATCGCAGCAAGGTGGACTATCAGCCTGACGGTCATGATGCGAATTCTGCGCCGTATACCATTCAAGGAGGCTACGGTCTGCTCAACGCTCGGATAACCCAGGAAATTGCCGCTTGGAATGCGAAAGTCTCTTTGTGGGGAAAGAACATTGCCGACCGGCACTATATAGCCGGCGCGAACGATTTCTCGACGCAATTGGGTTATGCGTACACCATTCCGGGATTGCCGGCAACATACGGGGTTGAGATCGAGAAGAGTTTTTAAGCGAGCCCAATCCGGCCAACGCAAAGGAGTTGGTACCATGACGATTAAAACCATCAAGTCGTTTTGCCGAAGCTGCGCCGGTCACTGCGGCATGGAGTTCGACGTAGAGGGTGGGCAAATCGTCAAGGCTCGAGGCGACAAGGAACATCCGCTCACCAAGGGATATTTCTGCGTCAAAGGCATGGCCAGCGTGGACCTACACAACGGGGTTGGTGCGGACCAGCGCCTGAAGATGTCGAAGAAGCAACTGGCCGACGGCAGTTTCGTCGACATAGATGCCGAAGTGGCCATGGACGAAATTGCGTTGCGGCTGCGCCAAATCATCGATACTCATGGGCCGGGAAGTTTGGCGGTATGGACCGGCACGACCAGCTATATGGGTTCCGGCATGCTTACTACCCAGAGCATGCTCAAGTCGCTGATGTCCGAGATCGGAACTCCGCATTTGCTCTCGGCGATGACGCTCGATCAATCGGCGAAGTGGGTGACCATGCTACGCATGGGCGCCTTCGCGACGGGAAAGCGGTTTATTTCGCAGAACCTCGATGTCTTGATGCTAATTGGTACTAACCCCGTGATCTCTCACCAGGGCACACCGCTGAACTCGGCCAGTGGCTGGAATCCAGGCAAGGCGTTGCGCGATGCCAAGCGCAACGGCACCAAGCTCATCGTCGTGGATCCACGCAACACGGAAACCGCGCGGATGGCCGATATTCATCTGCAGATCATCCCGGGGCAGGATGCTGCGCTCATGGCGGGATTGATCAAGATCCTTCTCGACAACGGTTGGCATGACAACGAATTTTGCGACCGGTTCGTGGCTCAGTTGGACGTACTGCATGGAGCGGTTGCCGAGTTCGACTTGCAAAGTGTCGCGCGGCGTACCGGGTTGTCGGCGGAGTTGATGGATCGGACTGCGCAAATGCTGCGTCATGCAAAGAAGGTGAGTATCGGCTCGGGTACGGGCCACAACATGGCTTCGAACTGCAACCTCTCGGAGCATCTCACCGAGGCGCTGAATGCCATCTGTGCCGGGTACAAGCGTGCCGGAGAGCCGGCAGCGGCCGGTTTTATCAATATCAATTGCGCGAAGGAAGGCGTCTATCCGCCTACACGGGCTTGGGAGAGCGACGGTCCCCGTTTTTCATCGGAACGAGCGGGACGCATGATGGGCGAATTTCCGGCGGCGCTGCTGCCGCTGGCAATATTCGAAGGCCAGATCAAAGCGCTGATCGTCGTGGGCGCGAACCCGGCGGTCTCCATTTCCGATCCGAAAAAAACGCGTGCCGCGCTGGAACATCTCGATCTCCTGGTGACAGTCGATCCGCGCATGACGGAAACGAGTGAACTATCAGACTACATCATCGCGCCTGCATTGCCCTACGAGAAGCCCGACATCGCAGCGCTCACCGAATCGTGGGGAATGGTGCCGATCATGCAGTACACCCCGGCGGTCCTCGACATGCCGAAGGGCGTGATCGAGGATTGGGAGTTCGTTTGGGGGCTTGCCAAGAGGCTTCATGTTCAACTCACATTGAAGATCGGGCCGTACGGCGCGGAATACGGACTGATCCCGGGCGGCCTTAGGGTGGACATGCAAAACAAGCCCAATGTCGATGAGTTTTTTTCCTGGGCCTACAGCAATGCGCCCGTCAGTTATGCCGATCTCAAGCGGCAGGCGTGCGCCATATCGCCGGACGTGGCGCCCGTGCCTATTCAGCCTGCGGATAAAGAAAATACGGCTCGGTTGGATTTGATGCCTGATGATGTGCTGCAAGAATTGCACGAGTATATGGGCAAAGCGGCCGATGCAAATTACGGCTATCTGCTGTGTTCCAGGCGCTTGTTGGAGATCATGAATAGCTCTTTCCGATTGAATGAGCGGATCAGAGCTCGGTACAAGACCAATCGCTTGTTCATGAATCCAGAAGACATTGCGGCCGCCGGTCTACAAGACAGTCAGTCGGTCGAAATTCAATCGAAGCACGGAAAAATATCGGGCCTTCTAGCGGCCGATTCGACACTTCGCCGGGGTGTGGTGTCGATGACGCATCACTGGGCTGCGGACGAAGCTTCGCGCGACGGGCATACCGCCAATCTGATTTCTATCGAGCCCCGTGAGCTTTCGACAATCAGCTACATGCCGCACCAATCTGCCATACCGGTCAACGTCAAGTCGTTGTAAGCGGCGTCATGGGCGTTCCTATGCGCCCGTCAATATGCCCTTTGACGGCACTTGGAGGGGAAGTTTTTTACCATGCGTCGAGGCAGTTGCATCAGATCAAAAATCCGCCGTCGACCGCGAGCCGTGCGCCGGTCATGTAGGAGGCTCCCTCGCCGAGCAGAAAACAAATGGCGCGCGCGACATGAGCGAATTGCAACACCAGCGAAATTGCCGGAGGATTATACCCCTCTCCGGTAATAAATGACGAATAGTCATTTATGATGGGCCGGGAATCCGCGCATGCGCGAAGTGATGAGCCGCAGCGGATCACCGGGCGGTGCGGCTGAGTTCGAGATCTTCGCGAACCGACGCATTCGTCGCGAAGCTTGCCACGGCCGCCACCACGCATCCGGACAGCAAGATCATGAGGGAGTAGCGAATCGATTCCGCTCCAAGGGAGGGCCGCAGGTAATCGTTAAGAGCGCCCACGAATAGGGGTCCCAGACCGTAGCCGAAGAGATTCAAGCAGAAGCCGATGATTGCCGACGCCATGCCTCTCATGCGCGGCGCCGCAATGGTCTGCGTCATGGCATGAATGGGCGATGCCCAGCTCGATATGAAGCCGACAGTGATGCAGTAATACCCGAAGGCCACGCTCGGGTCGCTGGTGAGCAGAGTCAACATGCCGAACGGCAGACTCAATAACATTCCAACGCCCGTGACGCGCATGTACCAACGGACATCGAGTTGACCGAATCGGTCGGCTAGTATTCCGGATGCAATCGTTCCGACGAAAAGGCCGACGGCGGACGCCGCGCCGAGTTTCAAACCCACTTCTTTCGTGCTCATGCCGTGCACGCGAATAAAGAACGAGGCCGCCCAGATTTGCAAGCCGTAATTGACGAATGCGCAGGTCATCGCCGAGACGGCCAGGTAGCGGTACGTTCTCAGCTTTGCGAGCCACAGAAGAGTCTCGCGCAACGGCGGCGCTTCCTGGGGGGCCGCCCGGCTTTCGGACAGTCCGCGCGGAGGTTCAGTGACGGTAAAGCGAATGACCAAGGCGATGAGGAGACAGGGTGCTCCGGCGATGACAAAGACCGTGCGCCAATTGAAATGCGTGTTCAACCAACCGCCGAAAAAGAGCCCGAAGCCGATGCCGATCGATGCCGCGGCATTGAACATGCCGATGGCTCTGCCGCGCCGCGCCAAAGGGTACAGATCCGCGATAATGGAATGCGAGGCGGGGTTATAACCGGCTTCGCCCAGCGCCACCCCCATGCGCGCGGCGGCGAGCTGGAAATAGGACTGTGCGAGGCCGCAGAGCATGGTCATCGCGCCCCATACGAACACGCAAACGGCGATGATGTTGCGACGCACGCCTAGGTCCGACCATCGGGCAATGGGCAAGGCGGCCGTGACATAGACCAGCGCAAACGACAGCCCGGTCAACAGACCCATCATGGTATCGCTGGCTTTGAACTCGCTTTTGATCGGCTCCATCAGAATACTGATGAGCTGTCGGTCGATCAGATTGATCGCGGCTACCACGCACAGAATAAGCAGCACGAACAGGCGCTTTGCAGGGAGCCATGAACTCGTTGCCGATGCCGGGTCAGGCGTCATGTTGGGCGATGAATTCACTCACGGCCGCAGTGAACAGGTCGTTTTCGTCGCCCGCGACCATGTGGGCCGCGCCCTGGACCGGGAGCCATTGTGCCTGCGGTATCAGCCGCATAAATTGCTCGACGCCCTCGCGGTTGACGGCTTCGCTGCGGGCGCCGCTCACCAGCAAGGTCGGTATGCGGATTGCGCTTGCCGCAGCTTCCATGCGCGCAAGCATTCCCCGGTTTGCCCGTTGCTGAGAGCCGGCATGGAAGGCGGGATCCCAATGCCAGTAAAGACGACCATCGCTTCCGCGGCGCAGATTATTTTCGAGACCCTTGCCCGATTTCGGACGTTTGCGATGCGGCAAGTAGCTTGCGATGGCCGCGGACGCCTCGTCGATGCTCGCAAAGCCGCCGGAGCCCGCGGCCATGAAGGCGCGAATGCGGTCCAGTCCTTCGCCCGGCATGTTCGGCACGACATCGACCAGTACCAGTCCTCGGGCCAACGGTTCGGCATTTTCCCCGATGGCGATTAACGAGGCGATGCCGCCAATCGACGCTCCGACCAGAATGGGCGGTGCGAACGAGGGCTCGATTACTGCCAGAACGTCGCCCACGAAGGCGTCGATGGAATAATCGCCGTCGCTGGCCCAATCGCTGTCGCCATGCCCACGCAAATCCAAGGAAATCACATAGTAGCCTTGGTTTGCGAACACGCCGGCTGCGCGGCGCCACGCACGCCGCGTCTGTCCCGCTCCTGGGAAAAACACGACCGGCGGGCTGCGCGAATCGCCCAGCACATCCGCCGCCAGACGCAGGCCGCCGGCCCCCGCAAAAAATGCGCCGTGCGTCGGACCGTCAGCGATCCGGCTACCAGACAAGAGGCAAGGATTCGAGGCTGAAGACGCCTCCGCCGTGGGCGTTGATGACCGCGCCGGGTTTTACTCGGAACGGCGGAATCGCCTTCAACCATTCTTCGATACCGGATATGACCTCGCGGCGAGCCAGATGCGAACCCAGGCAGCGATGCGGACCATAGGAAAAAGCGTTGTGGGGGTTCGGGCTGCGCGAGAACAGCACATGATTGGGATTGTCGAATTCGTGCGGATCGCGCGAGGCCAGAATGGTGGAGCAGGTTACGTTGTCGCCTTTCTTGATTTGCACGCCGGCAAACTCGACATCCCGAGTGGCATATCGATTGGTGTTGACGACGGCGTAGGCGCGGAACAGTTCTTCGACCGCCGACGGGATCAACGAAAAATTCTCACGCAAGCTGTCTTGATCCGACGGGTGTTCCGCCAGATGGCGGAAATGGAAGGCAAAGCTGTTGGTAACCGTGTCCAGGCCCGCAATGAACAGCAACACGCATATGCCGATGACTTCCGCGTCGGTGAGCGGTCTATCGTCGACCTTGGCGTTTACCGCAAATGTGATGAGATCGCCGGTCGGGTTCCGCCGGCGCTCGTCGATGAGCTCTTGCAGATAGAGGCTCACCTGCTGCATGGCCGCCGCCCGAGTCTGCTTGTCGCGCATGATGAGTGCTTCCCATTCCAAGAAGCGGGTCATGTTTTCCTTCGGAAGGCCCATGAGATCGAGAAAAATACCGACCGGAAAGGGCTTGGCAAAATCCTCGACGAAGTCGCATTCGCCCTTGGCGGCGCACTTGGCCGCAAGCTCGCGAGCCAGATCACGCACCTTTCCCTCGAGCTGCTTCATGCGCGCAGGAGAGAAGATGGGGTTCATGATGGCTCGAAATTTCGGATGCTCGGGCGGATCCAATTCGAGCGGAATCAAACTGAGCCCCGAATTCGACCGCGTGATCTTGCTCGAGAAGGTGGCCGCGTCCTGCAACGCTGCGCGAATATCCGCTGCTCGCGTCAGCACCCAGGTGCCGGGTCCCGGCACGGCATTGTGATGCACCGGTGAGAAGAACACACGCGGTCCGGAATGGAGGTCGGCAACCGTCGTGTGCGGGTAGCTGCCCAGACCGGTTCGGAAATCGAATTCGCGCACGAGTTCGCGAGGAACATGGGCAGGGATACTGGCGTGGCCGGAATTGCGGTCCGTTGCCGATGACGCTTGCATGGTAACTCCCGACTTACGAAGCGTTGTAAATGTCTGCTGCGTGGCACGATATCGCCGTGGTGCCGACGCAGTTGGAAATGCTATTACAAAAGTGACACACTATCAACTATTGGCGATCATCAGGCTTTCCGGCCAGGGGAAAATGCAATATGAAAGACACGAGAGTTTATCTGCTCGACTGCGGGACGATGGCGTTGGATCAATCCTATATGTTTCTGGATGCCGGCCTGACCGGCATGCGCCGTTTCCCGGTTTACGGTGTGCTGATCGATCACGCCGACGGGAAGTTCATTTTTGATACGGGGTTCGACGCTGCCCATATCCAGG
Source organism: Steroidobacteraceae bacterium (assembly GCA_036502605.1). Taxonomy (GTDB): domain Bacteria; phylum Pseudomonadota; class Gammaproteobacteria; order Steroidobacterales; family Steroidobacteraceae; genus Bog-1198. The sequence continues at coordinate 137,734 of DASXYI010000151.1, read as the reverse complement.
GCGTCGCGCCGTTCACGGAGCCGCTGCAGTCGCAGGTTCAAACCATCCCTGCGCAGCTGAATCTTCTCGGCCTGCCTGCGCGCGAAATAACGCATGTGATCAATTCCCACTACCACATCGATCATTGCGGCGGCAATAAATATTGCACGCATGCGACGACGATTTGCCATCAATGCGAATTGGAAGTGCTCAAGTCACCGGGTCCCAAGGAAGAACTCGCGTACTCGGAAATCAGTTTCGCGCCGGATATCCGCAGCCCAGCGCGAGCGGCAGAGGCCGGCGCGGCGCCCGATATGTACACCCCTCGCTTCGAAACACTGTCCGGAGATCAAGAAGTCGCCAAGGGCGTCTTTCTGTTCGAAACAGTGGGCCATACGCCGGGGCACTACAGCCTGATGGTCAGGCTGGCCAATCGCAGACCCATGCTGTTCACGGCGGATGCCTGCTACTCGCAAAGGAATCTCGACATGATGTGTATTCAGAGCGGCAATCACGATCCGGCGCTGGCGTTGCAATCCTTGCATCGCCTCAAGGCGCTGGCGGAACAGCACGACGCTGAGCTATTTTATTCGCATGATCCTGAGAGCTGGCCAAAGTACCAACGAGCTCCCGGCTACTATTCTTGAGGCGGAGCGGCTGTATCAAAGCCGCCGGCGGTGCGCACCGTCGGCCATGTGCGATGCCGGCGGGTCATTCGAGCATTCTTCCCCCGTCGACGACGATCTCGGCGCCGGTGATGAAGGAGGCATCGTCGGAGAGGAGGAACATCACCGTCTTGGCAATTTCCTCAGGTTTGCCCATGCGTTTCATCGGCACTTTGGCCGCGATGCGCGCGGTTTGCTCCGGATTTGCCTCGACCAGCGGCGTAAGAATCGGGCCGGGCGAGACGGCATTGACGCGCACGCCGCGCGTAGCATACTCGATGGCCACCGAACGCGTCAGACCGCGTACGGCATGCTTGCTCGCCGTGTAGGCATCCAGCCGCGGCAGGCCAAGGTGCGCATAGATCGAAGCGATGTTGACGATCGCACCGCCGCCGGCCGCTTCGATGGCCGGCAGTTGGTACTTCATGCCGTAGAAAATGGCATCCAGATTGACGTTGACGACCCTTCGCCAATCATCCACGGAGATATCGGGCAAGGCGCCGAACATCCCGCTGATACCGGCATTGTTGACTGCGTAGTGAAGTGCGCCAAATCTCTCCAGCAGCTTCGTGACGATCGCTTCCTGCGTTTCGACGCGAGCGACATCGCCCTCGAAGACCATGACGGAGCCGCCATTTTCACGAATTGTCCGAGCCGTGGCCTCGGCGCCTTCGCCGTTGATATCGATGACCACCACGGCGGCGCCTTGACGAGCGAGTTCGATGGCCGTCGCGGCGCCCATGCCGCCGCCGGCGCCGGTGACCAGGGCGACTTTGTCTGCGAAGCGATTCTGGGCTATATCCGAACTTACGGGTGCGGCGCTGCCTCTCGCATTATTTCTCATGACAGAATTCATTGACGCCATGACATCCACGCTGCGCCGCACGCGGCCGATGATCGGAAATATGCTCTCGAGGGCAAAGCTGTGCAGCTGGGGGTTGAGGCTGCTGATGGCATCCTCGACGAACACGATCTCGTAGCCGTGTTCCCAAGCCTGGCGAGCCGTGGATTCGACCCCCATATTGGTCGCCACACCGCCCAGAACGATGGTCTTGATGCCGCGCCGGCGCAATTGCAAATCCAGCTCGGTGCCGTGAAAGGCGCCCCATTGGCGCTTGGTGATGATGATGTCGCCGGCATTTTGCTCCAGTTCCGCTGGGAAATTGCCCCATTCCGCGGGCAGCTCCGACGGTCCGGGAAGGGGGCGGTCGACCGGCTGCTGCAGAGCGTCGGCGAAATTTCCGGACCAGGTTACGCGTGTGAGCACCACCGCAGCGCCCGCCGCGCGGAACCGCTTAGCAAGCTGTGCGCCGGTATTCAGCACCGAGGGACCCGAGCTTGGCGCCAGCGGAAAGCCAAGGATTCCCTTCTGAAGGTCCACGAGCACAAGCGCCGTCGTGCGCGGGTCTAAATTGTCCATCGGCTCCCCTCTCGCTGGGACGTCGTTGATTAAATAGTTTTCTGAATCGAATTCCAGATTGAATTTCCATGATAAATGATATAGCGTCAGTTCTACAAGTGCGCATGGGAGGCACGATCAGAATGACGGCTTGCGCGGGGGCAGTATGTTGAAATTAGGGTTCATCGGGCTGGGAAACATGGGCGAGGGCATGGCGCACAATCTCGTGCGAGCCGGCTTCCCTTTGACGGTGCGCGATCTGCGTCCCGAGCCCATCGCACGTCTCGAGGCCGCGGGCGCCGTCAGCGCGGGCAGTAATTTCGACGTGGGCCGCGCTTCCGACATCGTATGCATCGCCGTCTTCACCGAAGAACAGGTGCGGCAGACCTGCCTGCCGCAGGGCGATGACGCAGGTCTCATCGCGGGGCTATCGAAGGGCGGCATCATCGCCATTCATAGCACCGTATCCAGCAGTCTGAGTCGCGAGCTGACACAAGACGCGGCGGCGCGCGGCATCCAGATATTGGATGCAGCGATGACGGGCGGCGGCGAGGTTGCCGCACGCGAGGGTAAACTGACTTTTTTCGTCGGCGGCGACGCCGCAGCCTTCGAGCGGTGCACGCCCGCCTTCAAGGCGATGACGCAGAACTTATTTCACGTCGGATCGCTCGGCGCCGGCGCCGCGGCCAAAATCATGAGTAACTTTCTGGCGATTTCCAACACCATCATCGTACGCGAGGCATTGCGCCTGGCGCGCGGCTTCGGGATTCCGGAAGACACGTTGCTGGACATCGTCAACAGCGGCGGTGTCGGTTCGAGCTGGGTGAGCAACAACTGGCAGCGCATCCGCGATCAAGAGGCGAACTACACCACCGGCAAGGCCGGCATGGTGGCCATGGCGAGCAAGGACCTGTATCTGGCACAGGCGCTTGCGCAAGAAACCCACACCCCGATGCCGGTCCTGTCCTTTCTGGTCGAGAAGGCGCTGCCGGATTTGAGCGCCAACAGTCTCACCAGCTGAGTCAGCGCAGGCACCCGCCCATGAGTTCTTTTTGCATTGGCGTCGATGTCGGCGGCACTTTCACCGACGTCGTTTTGTCCGACGGCGCGCAGGTCTGGCGGGCCAAGGCGCCGTCGAGCACCGCAGCGCTGGGCGAAGGCGTCATCGCTGCGTGCCGGCTGGTGGCGCAGCGCGCGGGGACCTCGCTCGAAGCATTGCTGCCGCGCGTGGCGCGTTTCGGGCTCGGAACCACCGCCGTCACCAATGTCATTGCTGCACGCACCGGCCGCCGGGTCGGCTTGGTGACCACACGAGGCTTTGAAGACCTGGTGCCGATTGCGCGCGTGCGCCGTGTGCCGCGCGACGGCTGGTTGGTGCCGCCCGATGGCCTCATCGACCGCGATTGGATCGTGGGGGTCATCGAGCGCATCGATCGTGACGGAAAGATTCTGCAGGCGCTGGATCGCACCGAGGTCGTGAGCGCCGCACGTCGGTTGATCGAAGAACAGCGCGTCGAAGCCATCGCGGTGTCGTTCGTATGGTCCTGCGCCAATGCCACCCATGAGCAGCAGGCAGTCGAGGCGATTCGTGCCGAGTTGCCGGATATCGCCGTGGTGTCCGGCGCTGCCCTGCATCCGGTGGTGCGCGAGTACGAGCGGACGACCTTTGCTCTGTTGAACGCTTATACCTCAGGGTCGCTCAACGGCGTCGAATCCTTGGTCGACGAACTGAAGCATCTGGGTCTACCTGGATTACCCTTGCTGGTGCATTCCGGCGGCGGCTCGATTTCTGTCGCCGAGGGCCGGCGCGCGCCTGCGACCTTGGCCGAATCCGGGCCGGCCGCCGGCGTCGTCGGTGCGCTGGCCGTGAGCCATGCCGCGGGAGTCACCGATGCGGTGGCTTGCGACATGGGCGGCACGTCGTTCGACATGTCCATCATTCACAACTCCGAGGCCTTACGGCGCACGCGCGGTGATTTGATGGGAATCTGGACGGCCTTGCCCATGGTGGATATCGAGTCGGTGACGGCGGGCGGCGGCTCGATCGGTTGGATCGATTCCATGGGTTTTCTTCGGGTCGGGCCGGCCTCAGCCGGTGCGCGCCCAGGGCCGGCTTGCTACAGCCGCGGCGGCACGCAGCCCACCGTCACCGATGCATTGGTGGTTCTGGGCTATATCGACCCTGGTCGCTTCCTCGGCGGCGACATGCGGCTCGATGCCGACGCGGCGCACGCTGCCTGCGCAAAATTAGGGAAACAACTCGGTTCGGATGGGTTGAAGGTCGCATGGGGTATTTCGGAAATCGCCAAGGTGGAAATGGTTCGGGCTTTGCGCGCCCAATTCGCGCAAAAAGGACTCGATCCGCGCCAGTTCACGATCATCAGCATGGGCGGCTGCGGCGGTCTGTTCAATGCATTGATTGCCCAAGAACTGGGCGTGCGCCGGGTGCTGGTGCCTGAATTGACGTCGGTGCTCTCTGCCTTCGGTGCGGCCAATGCCGACGTTCGCCGCGAGCGCAGCCGCGGCGTCGGCATACTGCTGCCGTGCGCCGGCGATCGACTGTCGAACATCGCCGCGGAACTCGAACGCGCGGTGAACGATGATCTTGCGGCGGACGGCATCGCGCAGGCCGCGCGCTCGGTGGGTTTCGAGGCCGACTTGAGATTCATGCGTCAGCAATTCGAGCTGGCCATCGCGTGCGACGAGGGATTTGGAATCGACGCGCAGCAGGCGCTGATAGGCGCGTTCACCGAGGAATACCGGCGGCGCTACGGGCAGGGCGCACTGGTTCTAGGGGCGCCCGTCGAGTTGGTCAGCCTGCGGGCCATCGGGCGCGGTCGGACTGTGCGCGCCGACTTGGCGCGAACAACGGCCAGCGCCTCAGCTTCGGCTACACCCATTGCAAGGCGCCGCATTTGGGCCGGCAACGGCGCAGCTGTGGAACCGCTCGATGTCGATGTCATATCGGCCGTGGCATTGCAGCCCGGCCACGTGGTCGAAGGCCCTGCGCTGGTCGACGGATCGGACACGACCATTTGGATTCCCCCACGGGTGCGTGCCCGGGTGGATGAACACTGCACCATTGACATGGAGATGCTGTCATGACCGCCCCAGCCACTGACCCGATCGATGCGATCGGGCTCGAAGTACTGCGCACACGCTTGGCGGCCATGGCTGAGGAAGGCGCACTGACCATAGAACGAACGGCCTGCAGTCCCGTGATTGCCGAATCACGCGATTGTTCCTGCACCTTGCTGGATGCCGATGCGCAACTCATGATCGGCGGCGGCGCCGTCGCGCATCACTTTGGCGTCTGCGATCATGCGGTTCAATGTACCATCGCGATTCACGGCGACTCCCTGGCGCCGGGCGATGTATTCATCGCCAATGACCCGCACAACGGCGGTGGCTTGCACTATCAAGACGTCGTCGTGCAACGCCCGGTGTTTGTGGAGGGCAGGATCGTCGGTTGGGCGGTGAATTCCGGTCATATGATGGACATGGGAGGCATGGCCTTCGGTTCCTGGGCGCCCGCCGCGACCGAGTGTTACCAGGAGGCGCTGCGGCTGCCGCCGGTGCGTTTATTCCGAGCGGGCGTCGAGCAGCGCGATGTGTGGGCCATCCTGCGCAACAATATCCGCGTGTCCCACTTGGTCGAAATGGACATTCGCAGCCTAGTCGCCGGCAGCCAAGTTGCCCACGACAAGATGGTGCAGATGGCGACGGCGATGGGTGCGCAGCGCTTCATCGATGCCGTCCGCGCCTTGCGCGAACGTACTGAGCGGGAGATGCGCCGCCGCATCTCGCTGCTCGAAGACGGTGAATATTCCATGACCACGTGGACCGAGTGGGGCGATGAGCTATACAAGGTTCCGTGTCGATTGACCATCGACGGCGACCGGATGCTGTTCGATTTCGACGGTGCCGCGCCGCAGACCAATCATTTCTTCAATTCCAAGGCGCACATCATCCGTGCCATCGTCGTCAGCGACGTCACCGATGTGCTGGCTCACGATCTTCCCTTGTCCGCCGGCCTGTTCGCGCCGATCAGCCTGAATTGTCCGGACGGCACGGTGGTCAATTCGCGGCCGCCTGCTCCGACGGCCTCCGCGCATTTCGATGTTGCGCTGAACGCCAGCATGGCGGCCCAGCAATGCGTGATGATGGCCGTCGCCGCGTCGGGCGACGATGCGCCGGGACGGCATTTGCTGTCGGGGCCGGTGGCGCCCTCGAGTATGGGACTGCACACCTGGTCCTATCAAACGCAGGCGGGAACGCCGGACGGCTGGTTGATGCTGGATGGCGCAATGGCCGGCGGCTCGGCGGGGCACGATCGCGATGGCTACGATTTGTTCAGCTTCATGGTGGCCCGCAAGGCCATCATCGAAGCCGTCGACGTGGAGTTGTTCGAATCGCGTTTTCCGGCGCTCGTGTTGGAAAAGCGGCCGCGTCCCGGCGTGGCGGGCGCTGGACGGTATCGGGCCGGCGCCGGCAGTCAGATGGCTTACAAACCGTACGGCGCTGCACAGCTGACCGGCGTGATGCTGGGCATGCGCGAGTGGCTGCCGCTGCCGGGATTCGCCGGCGGCATGCCTGGAGCAAATACCGAGTTCGCCATTCGGCGTGCCGATGGCCGCCGTGACATCGTGTCGGGGCACGCCAGCGGCGTGGTCCTCAATGCCGATGACGTGTTCGAGTTTCGACTCGGTTCAGGCGGCGGATTCGGCGATCCGTTGGAGCGCGCCGCTGCGGAGGTCGCCCGTGATGTGCGCCAAGGTCGTTTGACTGTGCCGGAAGCATCGAACGTCTATGGCGTCGTCGTGGATTCGAGCGGTACGCCGGACGCCGCCGCGACCGATCGTTGCCGAGCGGATCTATCACGGACGCGGTTGTTGAATGCGGCACCGGCCGTCAAGCCGTTGGTGCAATCCGTACATGCCTCTCGGACCGCGCCGGGAAGTGGTCTGACGCTCTATCCCGGGGTCGAACAAAAAGGCGCCATCGCCTACGCAGCCTCGAGCGGAGCGGCATTGGCGATCGCACCCGATCACTGGACCGACGGATGTCCCGTCTTGGACGAATTACGCGGCCAGCGTCTATTGGTCCGCTCCTATCTCGATCCATTGACCGGACGAATTCTGTTCGTGGATGCCCTGCCGCGAGGGGAGAAGCGCACCATAGACACGAGACCCAATCGCTGGGTGCGTGCCGCCAAGACCGCATTCGCTGCGGCCGGAGCCAATTAAGTGGACCAACGACTGACCATGTTGATGATCGGCGTCGATGACCTGGCTCGCTGCCGACGTTTTTATGAAGACGGCCTGGGCTGGAAACCTTGGGGCGCGAGGCAGAGTAAGACGTCAGTGAAATACATGGCTGGAGGTGTAGTCATCGCCATGATCGACCGTGACTACGTTGCGCGCGAAGCCGGGCTGGCGAGGGGTTCGGGCGCGGTTGGAATCGTGCTGGTGATCAATATGGCGCAGCGCGAGGACGTAGATCGCGCGGCTGAACGTATTGTATCGGCGGGTGGCACGCTGACGAGTTCGGCACGCCAGCGCGACGGCGGGTTATACAGTTTTTATTTTACGGATCCCGACGGAAATCCTTGGGAGGTCGTTTGGAACCCGAACATGCCGATGGATGAGCGCGGCGTATTGCAATCATCGTGATAAATGCGGCTCGAGTCATTGCCGAGTCAGCAACAGACAACCGCCCAGCGGGCCACCGCCGGCTGCTGTGATGCCGACTTGCGGATTGCCCGGCACTTGGCGTTCGCCGCCTTCGCCCCAGAGTTGAATGCAAGTTTCCCAGAGCAGGCCAAAGCCGTGCAGGCGGCCGGCGGAGAGTTGACCGCCGCCGGTATTCAAGGGCAATACGCCATCGCGCGCGATGCGCGCGCCGCCTTCGACGAAGGCGCCGCTGTCACCCTTCGCGCAAAATCCCAGCGCTTCCAGCCAGATCAGGGTGAGGATGCTGAAACCGTCGTATAGATTGGCCACATCCACATCGGCGGGCTTCAGGTCGGTAAGTTCCCATAGATGGCGTCCCGCGTCGCTCGCGGCCATGCCGGTGAGATCTGCGAATTGGTCCCAGGAATTGCGGCCGTGAAACGCCCCGCTCATGGCCTCGATGCACAGCGGCGGCTTGCGTAAATCGCGCGCAGCTTCCCGGCTGGACACGATGACGACGGTGGAGCCGTCGATGGGTGCATCGCAATCGTAAAGACACAGCGGCTCGGTGATGATGCGCGCTGACAGATAGTCTTCAAGCGTGAGCGGTTCGCGATACAGTGCGCGCGGATTGAGCATGGCATTGCTGCGAGCGTTGACGGCGATGGCGCCCAGTTGCTCGCGCGTGGTGCCGTATTCATGCATGTGGCGTTTGGCCACCAATGCCAGCGGATGAGCGGCCGATAGACCATTGAATGGACGAATCCATGACATGAGCCCTTCGACCCGGGCGGCAGTGCCGCGCTCGCCGCCACCCTGGCTGTTTCTCGAACGTGCCTTGACCTGTTCCGAGTACTGACTGAGGGTGCGAAAGCACAGCACGTGCCGAGCTTGTCCCGATGCAACGGCCATCGCCGCGTTCATCACGGCGCTGAGCTGACCGGGGGCTTCCGTAGCGGCGGCAAACCAATTGAGCTTGAGGTCCAGCGATTCTTTGACTTCGCGCAAGCTGACGGGCGCCATGCCGGGAGTGACCGACACGCCCGGCCATGAACTCAGTCCATCGATGTCGCCATCCTCGAGGCCGGCGTCGGCCAGCGCTTCGAAAATGGCGTCCAGCGTCAGGTTGAGCGGACTTCGTTCGGCGCTTCGGCCAGCGAGGGCGAGCCCGACGCCGGAGATGGCCGCTCGCCGTTCAAGACTTGCCAAGCTCATTGAAAATTCAGCGGGCCGTCATAGCGTTGGCGATCAGAAATGCCGCAGCGACGATCAAGCTCTTTCTCGAGTGATGCCGCCTCAAGGGCAAGCGCGCGATTGCCGCGATGCGTTCCATCAGCGCCAGTACCGCAGAGGCGCCGGCGGAAGGTTCCAAGCCATTGCCGAGTGCCGCGATCCGTAGTTCGAACAAGTCATGGATGCGGGAAACCGCGCGATGCCGAACCTCCTCGAAGCGCTTGTCGCCCTCGTCGGCCGACAGATTGCGAATGCGCAGAATCGCATGGTGCTGGCTCGAAAAATTGACATAGGCTTCCAACAGCGCGATGGCCTTGTCCTGTGCTTCGCCGCGCGTCCACGGCTGCGCCAGGATGGCTTCGATTTGCGGCGTGATCTGTTCGACGCCTTCAGCCGCTGCGAGGGCGGCGGCCGTTACGTCCGCGAAGTATATGTAAAAGCTGGACGACGACGTGCCGGCGAGCGTGGCAATGTCGGACACGCTCACATCTCGAAGCGAGCGTTTTTCCAGCAAATCCACGGTCGCGCGAATGAGGCGCTCCCGGGTTTGCGTGCCTTTGCGGCCCATGGATTGGCCATAAAGGTTCTGCAGCCTCTTGCGCGGGCGTTTGACCTTTCTGTCGTCCGGCGGGTTCGATGATACGTCAGTTTTGGAGCTATCCATTCCCAAGCCTTTGCTTAGCGTCTATCGCAGCGATTATACGCCATGACGAAGCAGTGCTGATACTCCGTCAGTTAATTTCCTCGGGCGGTACGCGCATTCGGTCAACTTGATTCGCCGCCGCCCTCGGCTATTTTCAGGGCGCGTTCGGGGCAGGCGCGCACGCCGCGCCGCGCTACATCTTCCATGCCTACGGGAACGAGTTTTTCGGCAAAGCCTATGTAGCCATCATCATCCAGTTCGAATAGTTGGTCCGCGACCGCGGCGCAGCGCGCGTGGCCCGCACATCTTGTCTTGTCAGCGACGATCTTCATACGAAACAAGATCCTCGATCATTTGGCTTAGAACTGGGACAGGGGAAGCCGAACGACCAGCCCGTCGAGGCCGTCGGTAATCTCGATCTGGCATGTCAGGCGACTGTTGCTTTGCGTGTCGAGCAACCCTTCCAGCAGGGATCTTTCGCCGGCTTGGATCGCAGGAATTTTCGACAGCCACCGGTCGTCGACGAACCCGTGGCAGGTGGCGCAACTGCAGCACCCACCGCAGTCCCCGACGATTCCGGGAACGAAATTATCCGTGGCAGCCTGCATGACGGAACGGCCTACCTCCGCCTCGACGACGTGCTCGGTGCCGCTATGCTCGATAAAGACGATCTTTGGCATTTAGCTTGTCCAATACGTTTAGCTTATCCAACATGAGATTCAATTGACCAACAGCCTATCGTTTTCAGCGGCCTATCGTTTCGGAATCTTCAAACCGGCCTTCTCCCGATCCCAAGTCCTCGGTGTGCAGCCATCCGTCCGCAGCTGATACTTCAGCACCCTACCCAGGGGGTTTCGCGGCAGATCCGCGCGAAATTCGAAATAGCGTGGAATCGTGAAATAGGGCAGCCGCTCGATGGCCCAGAGGCAGAGCATCTCCTCGGTTACCGCGCCATCCTTTTTCAGGACGATGGTGGCCTTGACGTCGTCCTCGCCGGATTCGGAGAACACGGCGTGAACGGCGACATCGGCTACAGCCGGATGAGCACGCAGACCGGTCTCCACTTCGAAGCTGGAAATATTTTCGCCGCGCCGGCGCAGGTAATCCTTTTTGCGGTCGACGAAGTACAAATAGCCGTTCTCGTCCATTTTGCCGATGTCGCCGGAATGCAGCCACATATTGCGCATGATCTTCAAGGTATCGGCCGGTCGATTCCAATAGCCTTCGAACATGATATGCGGCCGGCGAGGGCGTACGACAATCTCCCCGGCGGTCCCGGCCGGCAATTCGTTGTCGTCATCATCGAAAATGCGCACGTCGAAGTCGGCATTGGGTTGGCCCGAAGAGCCGGGAGGCGATTCTTCGTCGTGCCGCGAACCCGTAACCCGTGCAGCCTCGGTCAGGCCATAGCTGTTCGAACCGGCGCGGCGAACGCCAAAACGCGTTTTCCATTTCTCCTGCAAGCCTGCCGGAAAGGGCGAACCGCGCACGGTGTGCAGTTGCCCGAAGCAGGCCCGCGACTCTTCGTTGTCTTCGGCTTCGGCGAGGAAGGTGATCATCGATCCTAATAGGCTAGCGACCGTGGCGCCGCTGCGCTTGATGTCGGGCCAAAAGCGGGACACGGAGAATCGCGGAAAGATGGCCACGCGCGCACCGACGTACATGCACGACAGGATCGAGCCGCCGGTCGCATTCATGTGAAACAAGGGCAGCGCTGTCCAGTTGCAGTCATCTTGGTGCCTATCTTCCATCAGCACCACCTGTCTGCCGAGATTGCACACGTAATTGTGGCTGATCATGCAGCCCTTCGACGGTCCGGTCGTGCCGGCCGTGTAGATGAGCATCGCCAAGTCGGTAGGCGAATTAGGGTCTGCCAACGGTTCGCTCGACGTTGCGAAGGCGTTTTCCAGCTCGAACACTTTCAGTCCGGAGGACGGCACCAAAGCGCCTTGACGCTGCAGCACCGTGCCGATGTTCGTCAATCCATCCTGCACATCGACGATGCGCTGCGCGTAGTCGGCCTCGGCAATCACCAGAGTTGCGCCGCAATCATTGAGCTGATGACGCAGAAATTCGCCCTTGTATGCCGTGTTGACCGGAACGCTGATGGCGCCGGCCTTGTTGATGGCAAACCAGGCGAGCACGGCATGCAGGTTGTTGTCGAGTATGCTGGCGACCGCATCGCCCTTGCGAACGCCCAGCGCGATCAAACCGCGCGCCAACCGCGTCGATTCCCGATCGATGTCGGAATAGGTGTAGAGGGCGCCGCTGAAGTCCAGGAACACGCGTGGCCCGTGAGCGGCGACCGAACGTGCCAGGGCTCCGGTCACGGTCTCCTGCTGCGCGCGTGACCATACCTCATGAGAAGTCATTCGCTTTTCCTTGTCATTGTCGATTTCGGACGCACCCGCCCCCTCCAGAAAGTGCCATACTATAATGGACGATTCGTCAGCTTTATGTCCAGTAGATTGGTTCGCCTACTTAATCCGTGGATGTGGACGCGGATGGGGCGCCCAAGGGAAGTGACATTATGTCATTTTTTTGATAGCATCGCAGTCGGGCTTTTGGGTCACGGCTGCCTGGGGGGTTGAGATGGAATTGGAGGATATGATTCTCGTCAGCGTGGACGACCACCTGATCGAGCCCGAAAACATGTTTCTCAAGCATATTGCGCCGCGGTTCAGGGACCGCGCGCCGGTCGTCAATCGGGGTAGCAGCGGCGCTCACCACTGGCAGATCGAAGGTCAGAAAGCGCCGGGCTTGGGGCTCAATGCCGTAGCCGGCCGGCCAAAGGAAGAATACGGCTTCGAGCCGGTCTCGTATGAACATGTGCGGGCGGGCTGCTACGACATCGACGCGCGCGTCGATGACATGAATGCCAACGGCGTTTTGGGCTCAATTTGCTTCGGCTCGTTTCCCGGCTTCGCCGGCGCGCGGTTCCAGAAAATGCAGGACAAAGATCTCGCGCTTGCGACCATTCAGGCCTACAACGACTGGCATTTCCACGATTGGTGCGGCAAGTACCCGGGGCGGTTCATTCCGCTCGCCATGTTGCCGTTGTGGGATGTCGGATTGGCGGTCGCGGAGTTGGAGCGGATGAGCAAACTGGGGTGCCATGCCGTCACCTTTCCGGAAAATCCCGCTTTGATCGGCTTGCCGAGTCTGCATAACGTGGGCTGGAATCCGTTATGGGCTGCGTGCGAGGAGAATGCGATTGTCCTTTGCTGTCATATCGGTTCGGCGGGTAATGCACCTTATCCATCCGACGAGTCGCCGATCGACGCATGGATCACTTCCATGCCGATCTCGATCGCCAATGCGGCAGCCGACTGGTTGTTCGCCAGCTTCTGGAAGCAGTATCCTCGGCTGCGCATGGCCCTGTCCGAAGGCGGTATCGGTTGGATTCCCTATTTCCTGGAACGCGCCGACTTTACCTATGGGCAACACAGCGCCTGGACCCACACTGATTTCGGCAAGGAGAAGCCCAGCGATACTTTCCGGCGCCACGTCATTACCTGCTTCATCGATGATGAGTTCGGGCTGCGTAACCGGCAAGACATCGGCATCGACATCATTTGCTGGGAGGCGGACTATCCGCACTCGGATGCTACCTGGCCCAAATCGCCGGAAAATCTGTGGCGAGGCATTCGCTCACTGCCGTCCGGCGACATCGACAAGATTACGCATCTGAACGCCATGCGCGCATTCAGCTACGATCCGCTATCGGCATTCGGCCGAGACAATTGCACGGTCGGCGCGCTGCGAAACCGAGCGAAGCATGTGGATATCCGGCCTGTTTCGCGCGGCGGCTTGAATCCCAGCTCAGGGGCGGAGAGGCCGGTAACCTCTGCAGACATCAAGAAGATCCTGTCTCACGTTTGAGTTGACCGTCCGGATCGCCGCATCGGGGGATTTTGAGTAATGCAGTTCGCCTCTGGCAAGTCGTTTCCGAGCGCCCTTTACCTGGGTGGAGCTTTCACGAACCCGGCGGCCAACAACTCGGAAGAAATCATCAATCCCGCGACGGAAGAGGTCATCGGCGTGGCGCCGGTTGGCGACAGCCACGATGCCCGCGCGGCGGTGCAAGCCGCGCGAACGGCGTTCGATCAAGGGCCCTGGCCAACGCTGAGTACGCGGGAGCGAATTTCGCATTTAGAGAAAATGTACGCCGTGTTAATGGCAAATGCGGCCGATATTTGCGAGTTGATCGTCGCCGAGGCCGGCGCAGTGCGGTCCAACGCTCGGGCGCGTCAGTTCGATATTCCCATGAAGCACTTTCGTCATTATCTGGACATGGGCGATCGCGCGAACGTGCGTGCGCTTGCTCCGGAGCTAACGACAGGATCCGCCGGGACCAAGACGCTCGGTACCGCCTTCGTCGTGCGCGAACCCGTGGGTGTGGTCGCGGCAATCACACCGTACAACTATCCTTACTTTCTCAATCTGGCGAAGGCCGTTCCGGCATTGTTGACCGGCAACACGGTGGTGCTGAAGCCATCGCCATACACGCCATTCGAGGCTATCGTATTGGCCGTTGCGGCACATGAAGCCGGATTGCCCGCCGGTGTTTTCAACATGATTACCGGCGGGACCGCGGTGGGCGAGTTGCTCAGCCAAGACGAGCGCGTCGACCTCATCACGTTTACCGGGTCGGACTCCGTCGGCAGTGCCATTGCCGCGCAAAGCGCGCCGAGTCTAAAAAGGTTGGTGCTGGAGTTGGGTGGAAAATCCGCATTGATCGTGCGTGCCGATGCCAACCTCGGGATGGCGCTCTCGCAGGCTTTGCGCGGCTTTACAAGTCACGCAGGTCAGGGTTGCGCGATGAACACACGGGTGCTGGTGCATAACTCGATTCGCAAGCATTTCGTCGAGCAATTGGCGGCGGCGGCGAATGCCGTGAAGGTAGGAGATCCCGCGGACGCCGCATCCGACATGGGACCCTTGATCCGAAGCGCTGCGCGTAGCCGCGTGGAACGATACGTAGCTTCAGGCCTGCAGAGCGGCGCACGGCTGAAGGCGGGCGGAAAACGTCCGCAACATTTGCCGCGCGGTTTCTATTACGAACCCACTTTTTTCGACGATGTCGATCCCGGCTCCGCCATCGCGCAAGAGGAGATCTTCGGCCCCGTCGGCGTCGTCATCGGCTACGACAGCGACGAGGAGGCAATCGATTTGGCAAACCGGTCGCGCTTTGGTTTGCGGGGCGGCATCGTCAGCGCCGATGTGGGCCGCGCATACGAAATGGCATTGCGCATTCGCACCGGCGGCATCACGTTGAACGGCGGCGCCGGAACGCAGCTTTCCTCGGGCCCTTTCGGCGGCATCAAGCGCTCCGGATATGGCCGCGAGCTGGGCGATGAAGGCCTGAATGAATTCACGCAACTCAAAACGATCGAGATACAAGCCGGTTGAGACGGGCCCCAAAGGAACCGAGACAATGAACATACAGCCTGAAAATCCCCGAATCGCGCCCGATTTGCTGATTAATTTCGATTTTTTCGGCGTCGAGGCGATCGATGGTGATCTGCATCAGGGCTGGAAGCGTCTGCACGAGGGCCCCGAGATTTTCTATACGCCCCTCAATGGCGGGCATTGGGTGTTCACGCGCGCCGAGGATATCGGCGCTGCCTGGCTCGACCACGATCGATATTCCAATAGGGGTGTTGCGATGTCGCGAGAGGAGCGCGAGATGCAGCTGTTTCCGGGCGAGGCCGATCCGCCTCAACACGCTCACTACCGAGACTTGCTGCAGCCGTTCTTCTCGCAGAAGGCGGTGCAAACGCTCGAGGAGAAAATGCGCAGGCTCACGCGCGATCTCATCGATGAGTTCTTCGATCGCGGCAGTTGCGAGTTCCAGTCCGACGTGGCGCGTAAAATGCCGATCTACATTTTTCTGACGATGATGGACCTTCCGCTGGAACATGCCGCCGCATTGCTGCCCGCAGCCGATTGGTTGACGCGCGACTCGGACCCCGAGTCATTTCTGCGTGCGATGCAGGCGATGATGGGTTATCTGCAGGAGCGCATCGCCGAGCGCGCAGGAGGCCGGGGAGAGGACTTCATCAGCCGTCTGCTGGCGGCGCAAATCGACAACCGCCCGACGACTCGGCACGAGGTTTTGAGCTTGACGGCGAACGTGATGTTCGGCGGTCTGGACACCGTCGTCTCATCCATGGGTTTCTTCATGAACTTTCTCGGCAGGCATTCGGCTCATTGCCGCCAATTGGTTGACGAGCCGGCCCTCATTCCCGGCGCCGTCGAAGAACTCCTGCGACGCCATGGCATTTCCAATTTCGGCCGCATGGTGTCGCAGGATTTCGAGTACAAGGGATTGCCCATGCGCGCGGGTGACTTGGTGCTGCTGCCGGCCGCCTTGTACAACCTCGACGAGCGCAAGTATGCGGACCCGATGACCGTGGATTTCCACAGACCCATCAAACATCACATGGGCTTCGGCACCGGCATTCATCGCTGCTTGGGCGCACAGCTGGCGCGAGTGGAATTGCGGGTTTTGCTGCAGGAATGGCTGCCTAGAATTCCCGAGTTCCGGATCGCCGATGGGGCAGCCGTGGTGGTGAAATCCGGCCGCATCAACGGGGTCAAGACCTTGCCCTTGCGTTGGAAGAACTGAGCGGTTGATCGGCCGGCGTATGGAATTCGACTATTCCGACGAGCAAAGGCATTTGAAACAGGAGGCGCGCAGATTCTTGGAGAATCGCTGCCAACCATACGCCGTGCGCGCCGTATTGGATGATTCCAGTCATTCGTTCGATCGCAGCGTGTGGACCGGTATCGCCGAGCTGGGTTGGCTCGGAGCGACGATTCCTGAGGGCCACGGCGGATTGGGATTTGGATATGTCGAACTGTGCGCGATTGCAGAAGAGCTGGGGCGGGCGATCGCGCCGGTTCCCTTTGCATCCACGCTGTATTTTTTTGCGGAAGCGCTGATGTTGGCGGGTTCCCAAGCCCAGCAGGCACAGTGGTTATCCCGGACAGCGACGGGTGATCTGATCGGCTGTTTCGCCACCTCCGAAGGTCCGGGCGGGGGGAGCACCCAGCCGCTGACCACGGTAGTCGAGGCCGGCCGGCTTGACGGCACCAAGATCCCGGTCACGGACGGCGACGTTGCCGATGTCGCCGTCGTTCTTGCATCCGAGGCGGGTGAACCGGGATTGTTTCTCGTCGACCTTGCGCAGACGGCCGTGCACCGCATGCCGTTGGAGTCGCTCGATGGCTCGCGCGGTCTTGCGCGCTTGAGCTTTGCGGGCGCGCGCGCCGAGCGGTTGGGAGCTGCGGGAGCGGGCCTACGGCTGGTTGAACAAGTGTTGCAGCGTGCTGCCGTGTTGCTGGCCTTCGAGCAGCTCGGCGGCGCTGACCGTTGCCTCGAGATTGCGCGCGACTACGCGCTGCGGCGCTATGTATTCGGGCGAAAGATCGGCGGCTACCAAGCCATTAAGCATCGCCTGGCTGAGATGTACGTCAAGAATGAGCTGGCTCGTTCCAATGCCTACTATGCGGCCTGGGCGCTGGCCGCAAACGCCGCTGAACTGCCGGTGGCTGCCGCGTCGGCGCGGTTGTCCGCGGGCGAGGCTTTTTGTTTTGCCGCCAAAGAGAACATTCAGATTCACGGCGGCATGGGTTTTACCTGGGAAGCCGATGCGCATCTTTATTTCCGGCGCGCCCGGCAGTTGAGCCTGGTCGCCGGGGCGCCGTCGTGGTGGAGCGAACGCCTAGTGTCCGCACTGTCGCGCCAGCCTGTGCCGGCATTTGAGAATTAGCGTCCATGGATTTCAAGGATTCACCCGAAGAAGCTGCCTACCGCACCCGAGTTCGCGCATGGCTTGCGGCGCATGCACCGCATCAAGCCCGCCCATCCAAGGATGCGTCGGAAGCCGAACGGCTCACGGCCGCCCGATCCTGGCAGTCGCTGAAGGCTGCGGCGGGCTATGCGCGCGTGAGCTGGCCCCGCGAATGGGGCGGCAGCGGCGGCACGCCCATCCAGCAGGTCATTTTCATCGAGGAGGAAGCCCATTACGGCGTCCCGCTCGGTTTCTTCGGAATCGGACTCGGCATGTGCATCCCGACCATCATGAAATTCGCCGATGCGGACACGCGGCAGCGCTTCGCAGGGCCCGCGCTGCGCGGCGATGAGATTTGGTGTCAGCTATTCTCCGAGCCGTCCGCCGGGTCCGATCTTGCGGGGCTGCGCACGCGTGCCGTCAGGCAGGGCGAGCATTGGGTCATCAACGGCCAGAAAGTGTGGACCACCGGCGCGCACTATTCGGACTACGGTCTGTTACTCGCGCGCACCGATGTCACCGTGCCCAAGCACGCGGGACTCACCATGTTCTGGATCGACATGCGGACGTCCGGCGTCGACGTGCGTCCGATTCACCAGATGTCCGGTGGGTCGGACTTCAACGAGGTGTATCTGACCGATGTCCTCGTGCCGGACCAGCAGCGGCTCGGCGAGGTGGGTGCGGGGTGGAAGGTTTCATTGGTCACGCTGATGAATGAGCGGGTGGAGGGCGGCAAGGAGCGCGGTCCCACCATGCAGCAAATTCTGGCGCTGGCGCGCTCGGTGCCGCAGGGGTCGGCAACGGTGCTCGATGATTCGGCTTTCCGGCAAAAGCTGGCCCTATGGTACGTGCAGGCCGAGGGCTTGCGTTTGACGCGTCTACGAACCCTGACCGCATTGTCCCGCGGGCAGACGCCTGGGCCCGAAGCATCCATCGGCAAACTGGTCGCGGCAAACCGCTTGCAGGAACTCACGAATCAGTTGATCGAATGCCAAGACCACTTCGGACTGATCAGCGATGCGTCGTATGCCGCCTTGGGCGGCAGCGTGCATCACGATTATTTGCATGCACCCGGTCTTCGGATCGCGGGCGGTACGGACGAGATATTGAAGAACATCATCGCCGAGCGCGTGCTGGGTCTTCCGGGCGATATTCGAGTGGACAAGGACGTGCCCTTCAAAGATCTACCCACGGGCCGCTGACGGCGTTTGTCTGAGCACAGAGGAGATATTCAATGGCCTTGTTGGACGGGAAGGTGGCAGTGATCACCGGTGCGGGTACCGGTCTCGGCCAAAGCTATGCCCGCCTGTTGGCGCGGCAAGGTGCCGCGGTGGTCGTCAATGACTTTGCGCCGGCGCCCGCGAACAGTGTAGTGGAGGAGATCCGCGGCCGGGGCGGCCGCGCCGTTGCCGCCGTCGCTGACGTTGGCTGCATGTCCAGCGGCGAGTCGATTCTGCAAGCTGCACTCGATGCATTCGGCCGGGTGGATATATTGGTCAACAACGCCGGGATTCTGCGCGACAAATCCCTGTTGAAAATGGAAGAGGAGGATTGGGATGCGGTCGTCCGCGTACATCTCAAAGGGACGTTCTGCGTAACCAAGCCCATCTTCGGACACATGAAAGAGCGGGGAACCGGCGGCGTCATCGTCAACACCACGTCCACCGCCGGACTGCGCGGCAAATTCGGTCAAACCAACTATGGCTCGGCAAAGGCCGGTATTTGGGGATTTTCGAACTCGCTGGCGCAGGAAGGGCTGAAGTACGGCATCCGCGTCTGGACCATCGCACCGGCCGCCGCGAGTCAGCTCACGGACGGCGTCGTGTCCGAGGAATACAAAAAAATATTCACTGCCGATCGGGTGGCGCCGGTATTGCTGTACATGGTGAGCGATCTGTCCGGCAAGCAGACCGGCAAGACCCTGCTGGCCGGCGGTGGTTACGTCAGCGAGATTCGGATGCAGATCGGACCGGGCTTCGTTCCGGGCGATGCATTTGAAGTCGGCGATTTAGTCGCAGCGATCGACGCGGGCCAGGTGCTATTGCCGGAGCGCGATCTCGCCTACGTCAACGCATATGGTCCTACGACAAAGAAGGCGTGAGCGGAGCCGCACATGCCAATCGACTATCCGGCCGTACTCGATCTCAAAGAAACGGGGAGACGCTTCTCGTGGACCGATCGCGACACCATGCTATACGCCTTGGCCATCGGCATGGGCGCAAACCCGCTCGATCGCGACGAACTACCGTTCGTCTATGAGAGGAACCTTAAAGCGGTGCCGACCCTGGCCGCCGTCATTGCCTGGGGTGCCGGCATTGCACCGGACCGTATCGGTCTGGATCGGCCGCGCACCTTGCATGGCGCAGAGGCGGTGATCCTGCATCGATCATTGCCCTCCGCAGGCGAAGTCATCGCCGATAGCCGGGTGGTCGCGGTGTATGACAAAGGCGACAAAGGCGCCGTGATCGAACGCGAAACCGTTCTAAACGATGCCGGTAGCGGTGAGCGCATCGCAACCATCACTCGTACCGCCTTCGCACGCGCTGACGGCGGCTTTGGCGGACCTGTGCAGACGCCGATGCCGCACGAGCCGCCGCGACGCAGCCCGGACGTCGTGTTGGAATTTGCCACGCGCCGCGACCAGGCGCTGCTGTATCGACTGTGCGGCGATCGCAATCCCCTGCATGCCGACCCGGACATTGCACGGGCCGCCGGATTTGCAACGCCCATTCTGCATGGCCTTTGCACCTACGGCATTTGCTGCCGCGCCGTGCTCCAAGCTTTCTGCGGCTTCGACTCCGAGCGCCTCAAGAGCCATGCCGTGCGCTTTTCCGCGCCGGTGATACCGGGCGACGTGCTTACCGTGAAGCTTTGGAACGATGCGGGCGTCGTTTCGTTTGAAGCCGAGGTACCGGCGCGCGGCGTGACCGTCATCAAGAACGGCAAGTCCCGAGTCGATGACCGAGTGAGGTGAGTGTCCCTATGGAAATGAAAAGCACCGAAGCCTTGAAACCTGCGACCTCCTACACGCACATCGATGCCGACGGTAATCCTTACCTTGAAGGAAGCCGATGCGGCGATTGCGGCGCCGTATTTCTCGGACGCCGCGAGAACTGCGGGCGCTGCGGCGCGCGGGGGCGGATGCAAGCCATTCACATGGGCGAGCGCGGGCAGCTATACAACTACACCATCGTGTATCGAAGCTACCCAGGCGTCAAGGTGCCCTTCATTTCAGCCATCGTGGATTTGGACGGCGGCGGCGCCGTCAAGGGCAACTTGCTCGACGTCGAACCGGACCCGAAGTGCCTGCGCTTCGGTATGCCCGTCAGGATGGTGTTTCGCGGCGCCGAGACGGCGAGCGCCGAGGGCGTAGGCCACCTCGCCCATTTTTTTATTCCTGATGGGGAGCGCACGTGACTGACGTGTACGTGGTAGGTATCGACATGATCCGCTTCGGGCGCTATCCCGATCGAACGGTCGCGCAGCTGGCGGCGGATGCGGCGCTCTTGGCGTTGGACGACTGCGGCGCCGGCATCCATGATGTTCAGGCGCTCTACAGCGGCAATATCGGCGAGACCATGACCGGCCAGCGCACCCTGCAATTGATCGGCCAGACCGGCATACCCGTGGTGAATTGCACCAATGCCTGCGCCACGGGGGCCACAGCGTTCCGTGAAGGCTGGACGGCCATCAAGGCGGGGCTCTTCGACACGGTACTGTGCATCGGCGTCGAAAAGATGGCGGCCGGCATGATCGTGAAAAAGAAAATCGGCAACGAGCCGCTGCCCGCCGAAGGATTGATCGGCTCCGAGACCATGCCGGCGGTGTTTTCGATGGTGGGCCTCGAACACTCGCGCAAGTACGGCACGACGATAGAGCAGTTCGCCAAGGTGTCGGTGAAGAACCACCACCACTCGACGTTCAATCCTAAATCCATGTATCAGAAAGAAACGCCGCTCGAAGAGGTCTTGAGTTCGGAAATGATCGCCTATCCGAACACGAAGCTGATGTGCTCGGTGAATGTCGATGGCGCCGCCGCAACGGTACTCATGTCTGAGAAGCGGGCGCGCGAGCGTGGGCTGATGGGACGGGCCGTACGGGTGCGCGCTTCGGCGCTGGCCAGCGATGCGTGGTCGGAGCGCAATCAAGTGATGCAGGACGTCAATACGGTCTCGCGCCAAGCGGCGAAGTCGGCATTCGAGATGGCGGGACTCGGTCCGGAGGACTTGAATCTGATCGAACTGCATGACTGCTTTGCCACGGCTGAAATCCTGCATTACGAAAATCTCGGCATTTGCGGCGACGGTGAGGGCGGGCGGTTGATAGACAGCGGCGAGACGGCCCTGGGCGGGCGCGTCCCGGTCAACGTATCCGGCGGTCTCTTGTCGAAGGGGCATCCGCTGGGAGCCACCGGTATTGCCAACATTTACGAGGTAGCGACACATTTGCGTGGTGAGGCCGGCACGCGACAAGTGCAGGGCGCTCGGATCGGCCTGACCCACGTGGTTGGTTTGGGCAGTGCCTGCGCCGTGCACATTCTCGAGAAGGTCTAAGAGAACGCAATAGAAGGACCGAAAGCGTTCGCAGAAAAGCGGCAACCGCAATGGCGCGGCCGCTGATGTCAGCAAGCCCGCTGTGCGATTGAGGAGGAGAATCATGGGAATAATGGTCGAGGGCAAGGTGGTGGTGGTGACGGGCGCGGGAGCGGGAATCGGCCGCGACTTCGCCAAAGCGTTTGCAGCGAACGGGGCCAAAGTGGTCGTCAACGATTTGGCACGTCTGCCCGATGAAAACGCATTCGCCGCGGATCGCGTGGTCACGGAGATCAAGAACGAGGGCGGGGACGCCGCTGCCGTCATCGAAAGTGTTGCCGAATGGGATTCGGCGCAACGCATCGTGCAAGCGGCGCTCGATCATTTCGGGCGAATCGACTGCGTGATCAACAACGCCGGCATTACGCGCGACCGCTTCTTTTTCAATATGTCCGCGGATGAATGGCGCATGGTCCTGGATGTGCATTTAAATGGGTCGTTTTTCATTGCACGCGCGGCGGCGCCTTTTTTCAAGAATCAGGCCTCGGGCTGCTACGTCCATATGACATCGACCAGCGGCTTGATCGGCAACCTGGGTCAGGCGAACTATTCCGCGGCAAAACTGGGCATAGTCGGGCTGTCCAAATGCATAGCGATGGATATGGCGAAGTTCAATGTACGATCGAATTGCATTGCGCCTTGGGCATGGACGGCAATGACCGCCAATATTCCGGCAAACTCGCCTGAGAACATCGCGCGTATCGAGAAATTGAAGAAAATGGAGAGCAGCAAGATTCCCCCGTTGGCGGTGTTTCTTGCCAGCGATGCGGGGGTGAAGGTTTCGGGGCAGATATTCGGCGTGCGCGCCAACGAGATCTATTTCTTCAGTCAGCCGAGGATATTGCGCACGGTGCACCGCGCCGAAGGGTGGACCCCGGAATCGATTGCCGCGCATGCGATTCCAGCGCTGGAGCCGAGTTTTTTCGAGAACGCGCCGTCCATGGCTATTACCCCGTGGGATCCGATTTGACATGGGCGTGCAAGAGTTTCAAGGCAAAGTGGCCGTCATCACCGGCGCCTCCCGGGGCCTCGGTAAGCGAATCTGCGAAGCTTTTGCAAGGGACGGCATCCGCGTCGCCTTGCTGTCGCGAAACGCGGCGGCGCTTGCCGCGGCGGCGGCAGAGATTGGTCCATCGGCGTGTGCCTTTCCAACCGACATTGGCGATCCAGCGGCGGTGAGCAAAACCTTCACCGCCATCGTGCATCGCTTTGGAGGCGTGGACATACTCGTGAATAATGCCGCGCTCGGGCACCTCCAATCGATCGAGGAATCCGACGACCGTCTACTACAGGAAGAGATTGCGACGAATCTACTGGGTCCCATTTATTGCATGCGTTCCGCCATACCGCTCATGCGAGCACGGGGGGGTGGAGACATCATCAACATCACTTCCGAATCAACCCGAACGCCATACCCGTTTCTGACGGTTTACGCCGCCACCAAGAGCGCGGTCGAGACGCTTTCCGCCGGCCTGCGAACCGAACTGCGCGGCGAAAATATACGTATCAGCGTGCTGCGCTCGGGACGGCTCGCGGAAAGCGGGTTCAATCGCGATTGGCCGGAGGCGCGCCGGGCGCGCTACCGCGAGATCGTGCAGCAACAGGGATATTACGCGGCCTCGGGGGATCCCATTTCTCCGCAAATCACGGCGCAGGCCATCGTCGAGTTGATTCGGCTACCGCGAACGGCCAATGTGGATCTGATGGAACTACGGCCGTCTTAACGGTTGACTACGGGAGCTGCAGCATGCGATTTAAAGGTAAGGTTGCGATCGTCACCGGCGCGGGCCAAGGTATCGGCGAGGCCTACGCCAAGGCACTAGCCGGCGAGGGAGCGGCCGTCGTCGTCGCTGAGATCAACGAAGAGAGCGGGCGACGGGTGACTGGCGAAATCATGGCCTCCGGCGGAAGATCGTTGTTCGTGCGAACGGATGTCGCCTCCCCCGAATCTGCGGCAAACCTGGCTCTGGAAGCGGCGAAGGCGTACGGAGGCATCGACTATCTCGTCAACAACGCCGCGATCTTCGCCGGCATGCGCAGGGAGAGTCTACTGACCGTCGACTACGACTACTACAAGAGATTCATGGAAGTGAATATGAATGGAGCGCTCATCGTTACCCGTGCGGCGTACCGCGAGATTGCCGCGCGCGGCGGCGGCGCCATCATCAATCAGTCGTCGACGGCCGCTTACGAAGCCGGAAATTACTACAAGATCGCGAAAACCGGAGTCAACGCGATCACCATTGGACTTGCGAAAGAACTAGGGCCCCTGGGAATACGTATCAACGGTATTGCGCCGGGTCCGACGGATACCATGGCCACACAGACCAGTGTGCCTGCGGAGCGCCTCCAGGCGCTTCTGTCGAACCTCCCGTTGCGGCGCATAGGCACCACACGGGATATCGTCAATACCTGTCTTTTCCTGCTTTCCGACGAGGCCAGTTGGGTCACCGGCCAGACTTGGTGCGTCGACGGCGGCAGCGTTCTCAAGATCTGACACGGAGCTCGGACACCCAAGCAACGGGTGCCTTATGGGGGCAGCTCGGCAAGTTTGCTGGCCATATACAGCCGATTCATCAGACGCAGCTCATCAGGGCTACCTGGGCTGGAGGGGGCGGACTTGTCGAGGGTCATGGCCACCATGGTTTTCATATTGTTGAGCAAGATGACCGCCATATCCTTGGCGGTTCTCTTCGGTAGGGTCGGCGAGTGCAGCAGCAGGGCGCCGGCGATGCGCTTGGCCGCCCGCTCTCGAAACTCCCTGCGCTTTGCGGACCACTCAGACCACGCGATCGGGGGCTGAAGTCGCCGCAACGGCCGTCAAGCTCGCAGAGCGTTTTCGCGCCGCCCGCGCGACCGTCATTTTGGTCAACCCGATGCTGAGTCGTGTTGTAAAGGCTGATGACATCCACGTCACCCGCTGAACGCCCGGTGAGCGCCGGCCGAGCACTGCCGTTGGCGACTCTGTCTCGGACAAGCCAGTTGGCAGCGCTCCCGCAACGCCGCCGGGTACGCCGCGAGGGCTTGTCAGCCGAGGCGCCGGAGCAGGGCCGTCGCCGCGGCAGGATTGCGCACCTTGTGGCCGCTGATTACGTAGATGTAGACGTCGCGGGCCTTGCCGTCCGCGCTGCGCGGCTCGACGCAGTCAAGGTCATCCACCGCGGCGCCGCAGGCCCAAGCCCGCGCGCGGGCGGCCCAGAGATCGAGCGCAGCATCGGAATAGCCCAATTCCGCCGTGCTCTGCGTTCCCATGATGCGGGCGTAGACGAAAGGCGCGGTGGGATCCGCGATTTGCGGGTACTCGGATTCGGCGGCGATCGCGACGGCGACGCCATGCTCCCGTACCAGTGCGATGAAATCGGAACAGCGAAAGCTATCGTGCCGAACTTCGAGGACGTGGCGTAGCGTATGGCCCTCTACTTCCTTCGGCAGAAGGTTCAGGAACGCTTCGATCTCCTCGGCATCGAATTTCTTGGTGGGAGCGAGTTGCCAATTGATTGGGCCGAGTTTGTCCTTCAACTCCATGACGCCGCTCGCGAAGAACCGCGCTACGGTGAGACCGGCGTCGGCGAGAGTCTTGCGATTCGTGGCAAAGCGCGGAGCCTTCAAGGAAAAGACGAAACCATCCGGCGTTTCGTTACGCCATTTGGCGAAGGTCTCCGGCTTCTGCGAGCCGTAAAAGGTGCCGTTGATCTCGATGGACGTGAGCTGTCGGCTGGCATATTCGAGCTCACGTTTCTGCGGTAATTTGTCGGGATAGAACGTTCCGCGCCAGGGTTCATAGGTCCACCCGCCGATGCCGATCCGAATCGCCCCCGTAGCTGTTCCGCCCATCTGCTCCCCTTTCTAGATCGTCGCAGACGGAATATTCCGGTCGTCTGCGGCAGCGCGCATGTGGGCGAATGATACGACTTGATGCGCCATCACTTCCAACTGCTTGGCGATGCCATTGTCGAGACAGCGCCCCTCGGCATCAAAGACGCTTAAACTGCTATTGACCGCCACACCAACCGGGGTCGGCCAACCGCGCAGCGCATGTACGATGGACCGCAACGCCGCCAGCGTACTGCCCGTCGCTTGCCAACCGTAGGCGCACGCGATGCAGCCCACGGCGCGCCCATCAAAATACACAGCCGTGTCGCCCCGCATGTCTTCGACGTAATCCAACGCATTCTTGACCAAGCCGGATATTGAACCGTGATAACCGGGCGATGCTAAAATCACGCCATGGCTTCGCCGCAACAGTGATACCAGCTCGCACGCGGCGCCCGTGCGTTCAGTTTTCTCAGGCGCATACATCGGTAATTGCAGTTCCGGCCCGGCCAGCATCGCCGTCTCGGCCCCCGCAAGCTCAGCCGCTCTCAGGGCGAACCGCAATGCGACTTCGGACGATGAGCCCGATCTCGTCGTTCCGCCCAAACCAACGATAAAGGGTACAAACTTGGTCATTCATGTCTCAATGAGATTTCGTAGCCGCCAAATTCGCCTAAGTGCTGCAGTAAGTCAATCGCTGCGCCGGGTGATGCGCAACGCGTCAGCCGGTGTGCGCGTCTTCCCGCTATTCGGCCATTAAAGGATTCCGAGTCTTTAGCTCGGTGAAACGGGTGAAATCTCGGTCGCGTATTGGGAATTGCGCCTCGCGAGACCATACGTGAGCCGCTGAAATTGGATACCTGATCGGGCGAACTCCTCGACCGCTGTCCGCTTACCGGACAACTCAGCCATTCACTTGCGCCACCTTGCCGTACCCCCGACCATTGAACCCAAAATCGATATCGTTCGGGGGAGAGACGGATAGACAGTGGTGACCAAAGCGAAGGAACTGGTTGCCGGTTGGCGCGACCTGGCGGCAGCAGCGCTTGGACTGTCGTGCGGCATTCCCGCATACACCCCCGTATCCAGCTTGTTCTTTCGGGTGCTCGTGAAACAGTTTGGTTGGTCTGCTACAGCGGCCGCGGCCTCACTGATTGCACTTCCTTTGACCGGCCTTTGTCTACCGGTCGCGGGCACGATCATCGATCGCTTTGGCGCGCGGCGAGTCGCTTTCGTGTCCATCATTCTGCTCGCGCTTTCCTATTACTGGCTGTCCTCGATGGACGGCAGTCTGATTGCTTTTTACTGTGGAATCCTCGGTCTCAATGCACTGGGGTGCGCCACCGGGCCCATCGCGTATACCCGCCCAATCGCATTGCAGTTCGTACGCACCCGAGGTACAGCTCTTGCCATCTGCCTGCTCGGTATATCGGTGAGCGGTATCATATTGCCGCCGATCTTGGGGCATGTCATTGCGGTTGCCGACTGGCGTGCCGCATACCGTCTGCTGGGGATCATCAGTCTTGCGGGCGGCCTAGCGGCCATCGCATTGTTGAGACCCGAACCCCGCATCGAGAGAGCCCCTCGAAGTCGAAGAAAGCTCGCATCCGCGGTGATCCGCAGCCGTTCGTTTTGGCTGCTGTCCACAGCGATATTTTTTATAAGCATTGCCGCCATCGGATTCGTGAGCCAGTTCCAGTCGGTCATGATCGAGACTGGACTCGCGCCGCGTCGGGCAATTGCCCTTCTGTCGAGTCTCGCGGCTTCGGTGTTTGTAAGCCGCCTAGTCATCGGCTGGTCACTGGATTCCTTCAATGCGGAGTGGACTGCGGCCGCATCTCTGGTACTGGCGGCAGTCGGCGCCGTCGCATTGTTTTTTAGTCACGGGAATCTTGTCTACGCGCTTTCGGCCACATTCCTCATTGGTTTCAGCATCGGCGCCGAGCTGGACCTCCTTTCCTTTTTTTGTGCCCGTTACTTCGGCTTGCAGGACTTCGGCGCCGTTTACGGAGCCATATCGGTGTTTTTCTACACCGGTATGGCCGTGGGCGCCGTTTTATACGGAGCGATTCGCGATCGGACCGGCGGTTATTCGCCGGCAATCGCCGTATCTGCGATTCTATTTGTACTCGCCGCGTTGCTCTTCATTGCGCTGCCGCGCTCATCCGCGAAGGCTGCTCCGCGTCAAGCCTAGCGATCCCGTTTCCGCCAGGCGTACATGTCCCCGCCAACGCTCCCAACCGCGAAGTCCGTGTGCTACGTTCGCTCGTACATCTAAATGAATAGCAGCTTAACGCAAAGGCCGACTTTCCGTAACCGCTGCAGACATGGCTAAATATGGGGGACGGGGGATGGTTCATTCAAAGGCAGTCCTATTGTGTTGTATGTCGGCGATGGGAATTCTGTCCAGTACCGCAGGCGCGCAGCAGACGACAACGACGAGAGCCAGCGATGCGGGTGAGGGCTTGCAGGAAATCATCGTTACGGCAACTAAGACAGGTGAGACCCAAGCCCAGAGGACGCCGATTGCGCTAAGCGTCTATTCCACGGATCAACTCAGCAACTCCGTCGCGAACAACGTCAAAGATCTCGTGGCTCTGACGCCAAGTCTCAATGTGTCGCAGACTACGGCAAGCGCCGAAATCTTCATTCGCGGCATTGGCAGCAACAACGTATATAACGGGTCGGATCCCGACGTGACCATGCAAGCTGACGGTGTATACATAGCCCGGGCCTTTGGCCAATTCGCGGATTTCTTGGACGTCAGCCGAGTCGAGGTGCTCCGGGGCCCGCAAGGAACCTTATACGGTCGTAACGCGGTAGGCGGGACGATCAATGTCATTTCGCGTGCGCCGACCGATGATTTTGCGGCAAAAGCGCAAGCCACGTTAGGGAATTTCTCGCTTCTGCAGACGCAAGGGTATGTGAGCGGGCCTTTGGTCAAAGGTCTCTTGGATGCAAGTTTGAGCGTGAACTATGTTACTCACAGTCCCTGGGAAGACAACCTGGTGGCGGGACAGTCTGGCCTGGTTGATGCCAATCACGGCGGCGTTCGGGGCCAGATCCGGTTACGGCTTACCGACAAGGTGGAGATGACGACGCGCGCTGATTGGAGCAAATTCGACGAGTCTTTCGATTCCTCAACGCATCTTCTCGCCCCATATGCGCCGGCTCCTCTGGCAACGAGCATAGTGGGCGACTACACGCATGTCGCGCTCGGTTCTCCGCAGCTCAATCACCAACAGATTTGGGGCTTATCCGAGGACATCAATGCACAACTCAATGACTGGCTGTCGCTGAGATCGATCACCGCCTTTCGAAATAGCTGGTACAGGCTGGTTCTGGATGGAGACGGAACCGAATTACCCATCAACTTGGGCTATCAGTCGGATTTCTCCAAGCAGTTCAGCCAGGAACTCAACTTGGTTGCCAAACGCGAACATTTCGACGGCGTTGCGGGTCTTTACTTCTTCAATGAACACGAGACCAGTTTGATTTATTCAAAGCTGCCTGCCCCCGGACCAAATCTGCAAAATCTGACCGAACCCGATGCTCACGCGCGTTCCTATGCCGCGTTTGCTCAAGGAACCTACCATCTTTTCGATACCGTGGGATTGACCGCCGGGGTCCGCTACACCCAGGACCGCAAACAGCTCGATCAGTTCTATACGCGCAATGTCCTGTCCCTCGGGGTTCCGTTGCCTGGTTTTCCGTTTATCGATACCACGGTGCGCCACTTCCACGCCACCACGCCCAAGTTCGGTATTGAATGGCAGGCGCTTCCGGATATGCTCGTGTACGCGACCGCAACGCGCGGTTTCAAGAGTGGTGGAACGAACTATGCGGCCTCAAATGCTGCTGCCCTGTCGTTCGCTCCTGAATTCATTTGGAGCTACGAAGCGGGTGCGAAAACTGAATGGCTGGATCACCGCTTGCGCGTAAATCTGACCGGCTTTCTCTATGATTACAGCAATCTTCAGGTGCAGGCGTTGCTCGGACCCGGCGTAACGACCATCGGGAATGCCGCAACAGCGAAGATCAAGGGTGCGGAGCTTGAAACCACCGTCGAACCCATCCCTGGATTGGTGTTGACGGCGAACTATTCGCTGCTCGATGCGCGCTATAGCCGGTTCGACAACGCAAGTGTTCCGGGGGCACTGAAACCATACCTAGTCGGCTCACCAAACCTGAATCCCGATGGCACGTACGATGCGTCCGGCAATCGCTTGAGCGCAGCGCCTCGTAATTCGGCCTCGGCCAGCGCGCAGTACGGCTGGAATATACCGGGGGGCACGCCATTCTTGCGCGCGGAATACTACTGGCAATCTCGGGTCGAGTATGACCCGTCGAATGCGCCGATAATGAGCCAGAAGGCGTATAGTTTGGTAAACGCGTTCGCCGGCTTCGACAGTGACTCGAAATGGGGCGTGCGTTTTTTCGTCAAGAATTTGGCGGATACTCACTACCTCATTTTTATCACGGCCAATAGCCAAGTTCCCGCCGGCAATGCCGCCGCGCCCCGAACGTATGGTGTCCAACTTACAAAGAGCTTTTGACCGAAAGCGGCGCCTCTCGGTCCGGCTGCTTAGGAGCCAGCGGTACGCACCGTATACGCCTGACGGACAAGTGGGCCGGCGAGCTTGCAATGGCTTCTCTTATCCCAGACGATACAAAAGAAAGCATAACTATTCGGAAACACTTTCATTGTGGGGGAAGCGGTGGTTAATTTTGCAATTGCCAATCTAAGTACAACGAATGGCGAGCGCCCGGCGCTTGCGATTGACGGTAATTATTTTCGCCTCGACCTCCTTTCCGCCGAATGGAACACGAGTGTCCGCGCGATCCTTGATGACTGGCAGCATATGTATCCGCACCTTGTTACTGCTGCGGAACAATGCGCCCTCGAGGGCTCCAAGTCGCGAGCCTTTGTAAATGACGAAAATGCGCAACTGCTCACTCCTGTCAAGTTTCCAAACAAACTGGTTTGCGTCGGCGGCGTGTATCGCGATCATTTGCTTGAATTCAATCTGCCTGCTGAGCGTTGGAAGAATATGCCGATTTTCCTTCGTGCCCCGACAACTTCGATCGTCGGCCCTGGCCGCACGCTCATCATTCCTGCCACGACGAAGGAATTCGATTGGGAAATCGAGTTGGCGGTCGTTGTGGCACGACGACTGAAAAATGCGGATGTGGGCACCGCACAAACGGCGATTGCAGGTTATTCCGTAGGCTTGGACATGACCTGCCGGGACCTTCTCGACCGCGATTCCCCAACCGGAGTGGACCTGGTTAGAGCGAAAGCGCAGGACGGAATGGCTCCGGTCGGTCCCATCATGCGGCCTGCGGAATTCATCAAGGATCCCCAGAATTTGCGGCTTCGTCTCTTCGTAAATGATGAGATCAAGCAAGACGGCACGACGTCCGACATGTTGTATTCAATACCAGAGCAGCTGAGTACCATCAGTCGCTACATTACATTGGAGCCGGGTGATATCGTTTTTACGGGCTCCCCCGCGGGCTCGGGTGCATCCATCGGGCAATATCTCCATCCCGGTGATCGCATTCGCGCGGAAATTGAACAGGTGGGAATCCTACACGTTGAGGTTGTCGCGGCGCTCTCGTAGAACAGCGCCCCCGACCGTAACAGGGTATGTCAATATGCTGCTAATGGGTTCCAGCGAAAAGCCAGCTCCAAGCCAACAGCGGCGCCAAAAGGATGCAACAGGAAACTGGAATCCTATGCGCTCGGCATTGCGCACATTGACTGTATTGCGAGCGCTCAATGTGCACAACGGTTCAACGGTCGGCGACTTGTCTTTGGCTACAGGAATCTCCCGACCCGCGCTTTATCGTATTCTCGAGACGCTACGCGAAGCGGGCTATATCTCCGTCGACATCGCGCGAAAGCACTACTGTCTCACCATGATGGTTCGTAGCCTGGCGGAGGGATTTACTGACGAGGACTGGGTGACGCAAGTGGCGCGTCCGGCACTCGCAAAGCTGCAGCGGAAGGTGCTTTGGCCGACCGATTTGGGCACTTTTAGGGATAACTGGATGTGGATTCGCGAAACCACCCGGCCGCTAAGCCCCTTGACTATTGACCGCGGTGTAGCTGGTACCCGATTTTCTATACTGGCTTCTGCAACGGGGCGCGCCTATCTCGCCTTTTGCCGTGACGATGAGCGCGCCCAGATATTGGGTAATCTCGCTCTTTCAGCCGAGTCGGATGCCGAATTCATTCAAGACCGCCCGCGCCTCGACGAGCTTTTTCGGGAAGTGCGTCGGATCGGTTACGGCTACCGGTATGGTGAACCGCCGAAGGAATCCGGCGCAATCGCAGTGCCCATCCTGGTGGGCGATCGCGTGCTGGGGTGCGTCAACATGACATTCGCGGTTGCGGCGCTGACGCCGAATGAGGCAGCCAGAAAGCATCTGAGTGACCTGCGCAATACGGCTGACGAGATCGCTCAGGGCTTTCAACGATTGGAGCAAGGCACGCTCACGGTCAAGCATTGAGGGGTTTTGTTTAGCGAGAGGCATCAACAAAAAGGAGAAGTCGTGCCAAGTCCCGGCTTTGTTAGCATCCACCATCTCAAATTCGCCGTAGCCGACCTGGATCGCTCGCTGGCGTTTTACGGCCGTATCCTAGGTGCGAGCCGGCTGCCTAAGCTCGATCATATCAATGCCGGCGGTCAGCTCTATGCCATTATCCTGGAGGTGCCCAACCTCGGAACGGTTTTGGAGCTGCGACTTCATGCGGTGCATGCCGCGAAGCAGAAGGGGTTCGATCCAATAACGCTGGCCGTCGAAGGACGCGCTGATCTGCAGAAGTGGGTGGAGCATTTGGATGAAGAAGAAGTGGTTCATTCTCCCATATTGACCGCCTTGGTCGGTTGGCTGCTCGCATTCGAGGATCCGGATGGCCGGCGCATCCGCCTTTACACGAAGGAGCGACACGGACCGGAGCTGAGTCCCTCTACCGACACGCGCTGGTTATAACAGGATTGTGATCGCGGTGCGCCCACCGAGTTCGGCACCCATCAGCTTCGCTGCACACGGCAAGCAAAACACCGCAGGTGGGTTTCGGGAGCGCGCAGCTCATCGATTTGGGTGTTCGAGCTGCCTTGAAGATGTCAAGCAAAAATCTTTCCGGGATTCAGAATGTTGCCCGGATCGAGTGCCCGCTTGATGATCCGCATGGTGGCGATTTCATCGGCGCTCCGCGACTTGCCAAGATAGTCTCTTTTGAGCAGGCCGATACCATGTTCGGCTGAGATTGATCCCGAGTAGTCGGCGACACAGTCATACACGATGATATCGATCTGGTGCTCGGGTAGAGGATCGACGCCGGGAAGGCGAACGCAAATGTGGATGTTGCTGTCAGCTGCATGACCGAACCAGACTGTTTCCGCTTCCGTCCATCGCGCTGCTAGACGCGTGCGGCAGTCTTCTATAAAGCGGCCAATGTCGCCGACCGGTATGCTGACGTCGAATCCGACATAAGGCCAGAATGTCTTTTGGAACTCGCCTGAAGAATCGCGAATCTTCCAGATATCCTGACTGTCTTTGATCGACCGCGCGACAACTCCGTCCACGATCGTGCCATCGGTCAATACCGATTCGACGAATTCCTCGAAGCGAAGCTGATCGCGGTCCGTGTCGGTCCCCATCGACTCGACCAGCACGTAGGCCTCGTAGCCACGGCGCAGCGGCGCACGCAGCCCCGCAACTTCCGTTGCCAGCATGTAGAATGCGGGCCACATGACTTCAAAGGCCGCAAGGTCTGCTCCCAAGCATTTCCGGGCCGACCCAAGCAATCGAACGACATCCTCGTAATTCGCCACGGCGCAGAGAGCGGTTTGAGCGTTCGAAGGTTTGGGGAACAGCCGCAATACGGCACGGGTCACCACGCCGAGGGTCCCTTCGGCGCCTATAAAGAGCTGTTTCAGGTCGTAGCCGGCATTGTTCTTCTGCATACGGTTCATGGATGTCAGTACCGTGCCGTCGGCAAGCACTGCTTCGAGACCGAGGACCAAATCGCGCATCATCCCGTAGCGAAGCACGCGATTGCCGCCCGCGTTAGTGGAGATGTTGCCGCCAATGGTGCAGGAGCCTCGACCTCCGATATCGAGAGGAAACAACAGATCCGCCAAGTCGGCCGCCCGTTGAACCGCTTCGAGTACGGCGCCGGCCTCGACGACGATCGTCGAAGAGGCGACATCGACGGCCTCGATCGAACGCATGCGCTCCATTGAAAGAATCACGGAGCCGGTACCGGGCGTCGCTCCGCCCGCCAGCCCGGTTCGCCCGCCCTGCGCCACCACGGGTACTCCGAGTCTCTGGCATCGACTGAGCACGGCCGAGACTTCGGCCGTCGTGCGCGGCCTTGCGAGCGCTGCGGGACGCACCTGACCGTGGTAAATCCAGTCGCCGAGGTACCGTGGCTCAATCTCCGCGGAGGGCACGATCACGTCCCGGGGAAGGGCGCTGAATAAATCGCTTTCAATGCTCATGAGTGTTCGCTCCCGGTGACTGTCAGATTGGATCACGAAGCGCGCGATGGACTTGTGCCAGTAGACCAATCAGCGTTTCGATCTGCGCGGCATCGAACGATTCGAAGGCCTGTCGGTAGACTCGGCTTGCTGCCTTGAGCACGCGATCCGTCGTTACGCGGCCCTTGGCGGTCAGTTGCGCTTCACTCACCCTCTGGTCCGATTGCCTGGTCACGATGGTAACGAGAGCGTCCCTTTGAAGACTCTGCATGGCACGCATAGCGGTGGAGGGCTCCATGATGGTCTCCTCCGCCACTTCGCCAACGCTTACCGGCTCGTGTTCGTGCGCGACCATGAGGATCCTCCAGCGTGCGACGTCGAGCTTCTCGGACTTGAGCAGCTTCTTCATCTCCGTGTCGTAGCTGCGAATCGCCCGATTCATATGGAAGAAAGGCCAATACATCAGCCGAAACTCGGGCGATAACGGGTCGGCTCGACTCTTCGCGTCCGAGCGGCCCTTCTTGGGTTCCACAGCGGTTCGGCTCGATCCCACAGGTAAACGTCCTCGAGATGATTGCGTCATATTATTTGCGTTTTCACATGAGTTTGCATATTATACTCCTGGCTGCCAAAGTCACTATTTAAATTCGCCGGGTTATTTTATCTGCTCCAGGAACGCCGATGACCATGCGCTACGAGAAGATTGGCGATCTCACCCTCGAATCCGGCCGCACGCTGAAGGCCGTGCAAATTGCTTTCGAGTCTGTCGGCGAGCTTGCACCGAATAAAGAGAATGTAGTGCTCGCACTGCATGGCTACACGAGCGGACCCGATATGATCCTCCCGACGGGAGAGGCGATCGAAGGTTCCTGGTGCGAGCTGATTGGACCCGGCAGGGCAATCGATACCGATAGATACTTCGTCATCTGTCCGAATGCCATCGGATCAACCTACGGGTCGACCGGCCCCGCGAGCCTCAGTCCGGATAGCGGCAAGCCTTACGGCGCGTCGTTTCCGTCGATCACCATGCGCGATGTTGTCAACAGCCAATATGCTCTTCTCGAGCGGTTGGGGATCAAGCAGCTGGTTGCCGCCGTCGGTGCATCGTTTGGCGGTCTGCAGGCGCTTCAATGGAGCACATCATTTCCGAGTTTCATGCGTAGCGTCGTGGCCGTGCTGGCCTCGCTCGGACCGCCGCCCGTGAATGTCGACGGTATCCGCGACAGTCTGGCTAGAGATCCAAACTGGAACGGGGGCGACTACTATGAGCACGGAAGCCTTGTCGAGACACTCGTACCGATGCGGGTTGGGATGCTCAAAAACTTTGGCGTCGAGCACGCACTTGCCTTGACCATACCGGATCCGTCCGAGCGGACCGCGGCAATTCGGCGTCGCGCGTTGGCATGGTCGCAGGGTTTCGATGCCAATTCATTACTGCTCCTAATGAAGATTATGGCGACTCACGACGTGAGCACTGAGCTTCGAAAGATCCGAGCTCGCATTCTGTACGTGCTATCCCGCACCGACCCCTTCTTTCCCCCGACGCTCGCCGCGGACGCGCTAAAGCGTCTGCGCGAGGCGGATGTCGATGTCAGTTACTTCGAGCTGGACAGCGAAAAAGGTCACTCTGCCGCCACCAGCGATGCGGCACTGTGGGCTCCGCTGCTCAAGAGCTTCCTGGCTTGAAAACAAAGATACTGAGCGCCCATTGGCATCGGAGAGCGGCATGACCATTGCTAACGGTGAGGACGGACAAGCTCGGAACGCAACCGGCGAGCAGGTGCCCGTGCTCATTTGCGGCAGCGGACCGGTGGGACTCATTTTATCAATCCTTCTCTCGCGGCAGGGGATTCGCAATCTCGTCATCGAAAAACGCGACCGAATCAATACGCTGCCCCGCGCTCGTGGCCTCACGGTGCGCACGATCGAGATTTTGGATCAACTGGGGTTGCACGAAGAGCTAGAGGCCATCGCGTTACCCCCGCTGTGGACCCGCTATTTCATTTACACGGAAAAGCTCGCAGGCCAAATCATAGGAATGATGCCCACCGACGCCATGCAGCCGGCCGAGGCGGCCGGCCGCTCGCCGGCCCGCTATATCGTAGCGGCCCAAGACCGGATCGACCCGATGCTCTATCGCGCGGCGGGCCAATATGCTGAGGCGGAGGTTCGATTTTCGAGCGAGGCAGTGGACTACAGTGAGGACGGCGAGGGCATCACGACAACCGTGCGAAGCCCGAATGGCATCTCGTCGCAGATCCGCTCGAGTTACCTCATCGCCGCCGATGGCGGTCGCAGCGGGCTGCGCAAACTGGCCGGTATAGGCGAGACTGGCCGCGCAAACCTCCGTTCATATATCAATAACCATATTCGGGCCGATTTCAGCCGTTTTACCGCAGGGCGCGAGGGGACGCTCATCTGGACGCTGGCGCCAGGTGTGGAGGGCTTGTTCCAGATGCTCGACGGCGATCAGAAGTGGGCCGTTCAGGTTCAGTACGATCCTAAAGTTGCAGGCGATGATGTCTGGACGGACGAAGTAGCGGTGAAACAATTGCGGGCAATGATCGGCGATCCCGCAGCAGACGACGTCAATATCGAGATCCTCAAAGCCTATCGGTATACGCTTTCAATGATGGTATCCGATCGGCTGCGCAAGGGGCGACTCATCCTTACGGGCGATGCCGCGCATCAGGTCCCACCTTACGGGGGATTCGGCTTGAATACGGGCATCCAGTCGGCTCACAACCTAGCGTGGAAGCTCGGCGCGGTGATACGCGGTGAAGCGCCACTTGCTCTACTCGACACCTATGACAGTGAGCGCCGCGAAGTTGCCGGGCGCGTTTGCGCCTTCGGACGAACCAACGCCGCCTATATCGAGCAGATGATGACCGCTGTTCGCGAGGCCAGGAGCACCGAGGAAAGGAGCGCAATCGTCAAGGGCTCGAGCCAATACGGCAACTGGTGGGGCCTCGATCTGGGCGTGCACTACGAAGGTCCGGGCGCCTTTGTTCCCGACGATATACCCGCACCGACGGTCAAAAATCCCGTCATCGACTACATCCCGCACGCCAAACCCGGCTACCGGGCGCCTCATTTTTGGGCGATGCGAGGCACCACGCGAATATCGTCGATTGCATTGTTCGAGGGCGCCTTCGTTCTGCTGGCAGGCCCTGCGGGGCAGGCATGGATCGAGGCGCTAAGGGATCCAGAAGCAAGGTTGGTGCCGAACATTCAGGCGCATCGAGTTGCAGAGGACGGTGATCTGGTCCCAGAAACGGACTTCTGCGCGCTCTATGGCCTGGGTAGTTCGGGTGCCGTACTTGTGCGCCCTGATGGCCATGTAGCCTATCGATCCCCGGAGATTGTCGAGGATCCGGCGAAGGTGCTGCAAGGCGTACTGGATGTCATATTGCGCCGGCAACATTGAGACCTGCCGTGACCCGAGTAAAAGTGTTTGAATGACGCTCGCGCACCGCGGGTCTCCGACGTCGTCGCTGCTCGATATGGGGTGGCTGATGCCAGGGTTTTTTTGAGCGGCATTCAGGCATTGGTCCGACTCCCGCTGGAGCAAATGCGGAGTGATGCCGGAGTTGGCCTGAATACGCGCGCCTTTATCACCGGATATCCCGGTTCACCGCTCGGCGGTTACGACGTTGCTCTTGGCCGCGCGAACGCACTGCTCGCACAGCACGGAGTCACGCATTTACCCGGACAAAATGAGGAATTGGCGGCGACCGCGCTCATGGGAACGCAGATGCTCGATGCGTATCCGCACCCCGGCGTCGACGGCGTGGTCGGTTATTGGTATGGCAAGGGTCCGGGGGTCGACCGCGCCGGCGATGCGTTCAAGCACGGCAACTTCGCGGGAACGAGCACGCATGGTGCGGTCGTCGTCCTCAGCGGTGAGGATCACGAGGCCAAATCCTCCACCGTTCCTTACCAACAGGAGTTTGCCTTCGAGCATTTCGGCATACCAGTTCTTTACCCCGCCAGCATTTCCGAATTCTTGACGTTCGGTTTGCACGCGGCGGCACTATCGCGCTATAGCGGCTGCTGGGTCGCACTCAAATTGGTCGGCCCATTGTGCGACGGCGGCGAGATCGTCGATCTGGATGTTTCCCGTCCATCAATCGTCGCGCCTTCGCTGATGATCGATGGCGCCCCGTTTCGAAAGGCGACGGATTTCTCTTTCTTCCCCGTGCTCAGCGTTGAGACCGAGCGACGGCTCTATATGGAAAGGCATCTGGCTGTCGCGGCCTATGCACGCGCCAACGCCTTGGACCGGGTTACTCTCTCGTCGCCACGGGATCGAGTCGGAATCCTGGCTGCCGGCAAGAGCTACACGGATATGCGCCAGGCACTCATCGATCTTGGCTTCGACGATGCGAGGCTGTCGGCGGCCGGTGTGCGGATTGCAAAAATCGGCCTGTTGGCGCCCGCAGACAACGACTTTCTACGAGGATTCGCGCGAGACCTGGAGCGCATCATCGTCGTTGAGGAAAAGCGCGACTTTTTGGAACGCCAGGTTGGACGCGCCGTGTGCGGATTAGGGCCGATAGAAATCAGCGGGAAATTCGATCGCGCGGGTCGCCCGTTATTTTCCATCGCCGGCGGTATGGATGTCGACACGGTGGCAGTGGGCCTGGCGCGCGAATTACGGTCCTTGATAGGCCTGCCCGACGCGGGTGAAGTGCGGCTTCAGGTCATTGCCGCCGCCCGGGAACTTGCCGTACCTTCGCTGCCGCGACGGACGCCGAATTACTGCTCCGGTTGTCCTCACAATGTATCTACGAAACTGGCGCCGGGGCAAACAGCTTGGGGCGCGCCCGGATGCCATGTTTTCGCCGCATTGATGGAGCAGCCCGAGCGGCGGATCGAAGCGGTGACCCAACTGGGCGGCGAGGGGATGCCCTGGATTGGTTTGTCGCCGTACACCAGTAAAAAACACATCGTACAAAATGTCGGAGACGGCTCGTTATTTCATTCGAGTTATCAAAACATCCGTTTTGCCGTGTCGGCCAAGGTCAATATTACGTTTCGGATCCTCTATAACGGTGTCGTCGCCAATACCGGCGGACAGTCGCCGGTCAGCAATGCGACCGTGCCGACTCTGCTCGCCGAGCTCGCGCTCGACGGCGTCGTCCGGATAGTGCTGATCGCGCGTGATCCAGGCGCCTATCAGGCGCACACGCTGCCTGAGAATACCGTGGTTCGATGCCGCAACGAGGTTGAAGCTTCGATGGTCGAACTCGCTGCGGTGCACGGAGTCACGGTATTGCTTTACGACGGCGAGTGCGCCAATGAACGGCGACGCCGCCAAAAGCGCGGCAAATTGCCGGCTCCAGTGCACTTCACGATAGTCAATGAAGACGCGTGCGAGAATTGCGGCGATTGCGGGGCCAAAGCCAATTGCATGTCGCTTCAAAAGATCGATACGGAGTTCGGTCCGAAGACGCAGATACATCAATCCTCGTGCAACCAGGATCAGGCCTGTCTCGATGGGGAGTGTCCCTCGTTTGTCACAGTCAAGGTCGTTCCGGGAAGCGGCGTACGCCGACCTCCTCTCGTGGAGTTCAAGGAACCTTTGCCTGAACCGGCGCTGCCGCCACTCAGCCGGCCGTACCATATCTATATCCCCGGCGTCGGCGGCAGCGGAGTGATTACCGCCAATGCAATCCTGGCGCAGGCCGCGACGCTCGACGGCAGCGAGGTCAAGAGCTACGACCAGACGGGCGCTGCGCAGAAATGGGGTCCGGTGCTTTCCAGCCTGATCGTGGCGAGGGCAGGGGAGACCGTCATCAGCAATAAGATCAGGATAGGCGGAGCCGATCTGTATTTGGCACTCGACGCGATGGCGGGCGCGGACCGCCAAAATCTTCTGTACTGCGATGCTGCGACGACTTCCGCGGTCATTAGCAGCGACGTGTTGCCGAGCGGCGAAATGATTCGCGATATGAGCGTCAAGATCCAGCCCGAAGCACTCATCGAGGCGATCCGAGATCGGACCTACGCTGCTCGGGTTATCGTGCTGGCTGCGGGCGCCATCGCGGAGCGACTATTCGGCGACTTCATGATGGCGAATATGGTTGCGATCGGCGCGGCCTTCCAAGCCGGGCTGCTGCCAATTTCTGCGGCGAGCATCGAACAGGCGATCCGACTCAATGGTGCTCAAGAGCACGCCAACATCATGGCATTTCGGGCGGGCCGAATCAGCCAGCACGATCCCGATGGCCTTGCGAAGAAACTGGCGCGTCCCTATATCACGCTTGCCGATCATACGCAGACAGTGATGCAGCGGCCGACGGCGTTCCGCCGAGCGGCGCTTCTGTTGGCGAACGTGCCGGTGCTCGACGACGAGACGAGACGGCTGCTGGAGATTCGCGCGGTCGACCTCGCCGACTATCAAAACATGCGCTACGCACGCCGATACATAGCGATGGTCGCGGCCTTTGCCGCAGCCGAACGCGCGGCGTTGCCTGATGCGGCGCTGCCTGATGAAGGCTGGCGACTGACACGCCTCGTCATTCGCCATCTCTACAAACTCATGGCCTACAAGGACGAATACGAAACCGCGCGGCTTCTGACTGATTCCCTCTTCGTCGAGCGCGTGCGAGCACTGTTTCCGGGCTATCGCGAGATGGCATTCAATCTCCAACCCCCGATAATGCGCGCCGCAGGTCTTAAGAAAAAAGTTGCCTTAGGCCCGGCATTTGTCGTGCCGCTGAAGCTTCTGGCACGGCTCAAATTCGTGCGCGGGTCCTTTGCCGATCCGTTTGCGCGAGCGATGACACGTAAGGCCGAGCGCGCAGCTATTGACTGGTATGAGGGTCTCATTGACCTTGCTCGGACGCGACTGCGTCCGGAAACCGCGACTCTCATCGCCGACATCCTGGCGGTGCCCGATGGCATACGCGGATATGAAAGTGTGAAACTGAAGACGTTGCAAACGGCGAAGCAGAAAGCGATGGATCTGGTTCGCCGTTTGGAGAAGGTCAGCATCGGTAGCTGACCGCAAAGCCAACGGCTCTGCTCCCCACGATGTCGACAGCTCGGCTATCGTATTGCCATTCACTACGCTTCCCCACGTGATTATACGGCGGCACGCGCATCGGTGACAGATTCGCACTTGAATAGCGCAACGCTGACAGTTGTAGAGCCGATACACCGGCTCCCGACCACCCCCAATGGCTCCCTCCCGAGGCACTAGAGCTCCTTCGAGATGATTTTCCAAAAAATCTTCTACGTCGCGATCCGTTTCCACCCTTCGGGTCGTCCTTGGTGTGTCCGAAACAGAAGGAGATATGCCATGTCCGACGAGTCCGTTATTTTGATCAATCTGCTGAAGGTCAAACCCGGGAAGCAGGATGCGCTGATCGCGCTCTTGAAGCAGAACACCGACACGGTGGTCCGCACGCTCGTCGGCTGGAAGACGACCCGGCTGATCGCGGCAAAGGACTGCGCCGGCGTCGTCATCTACTCCGAGTGGGAGACCCCCGCAGCCGTCGAGGCGATGCGCAGCGATCCGCGCATGAAAGCCTATTTCCCGAAGATCACTGAGCTGGCGAGTTTGGACTCGATCATGGGCTCGGCGGTGTTGAGCGAAACCCGGTGAGGGTGAACACACAAGTAAGTTTGCGTCACACAAGTAACAAAGGAGAACCGCAATGGCTCGGATGGTAGTGGCGGATCGCGGCCATTTTGCGCCTGATGACTCGGGCGTTCAAATGTTCCTTTTCGACAACAGAGAAGTTTGAACCCATCCCCCTTTGTTCGTCCCGACGGGCGAGGGGGCAAAATGGCGGCGAAATGGCGGGAGGCCGCTTATACAGGTCGTAAAAATCGTAAAATCAGACGAAGAGGGCTCATCGATGTCAGCAACCAAAGCAGTTTTTGTCCTGATCCACGGCGGTTGGCACAACCATTCGGCGTGGGACAGAGTTACGCCGATACTTAAAGCCAACGGCTTCGCGGCTTTGACGCTCGACCTTCCCGGCGCGGGGGTAAATGCGATAGCACCAACGTCGCTTAGGTGTAGCCCGTTCGATCCCGCTGCGTTCGCCGCCGAGCGGTCACCCATCGCCGGCGTTACGCAGGAGGAGCGGACGCAAGCGGTAGTCGCGTTGGTAAAAGAAGCTGCGTCACTCAGCGACGGCAAGGTCATCCTGGTCGGGCACTCGGCCGGGGGGATGACGATTTCGGCGGTCGCCGAACAGGTTCCGAACCTGCTTCTCGCGGTCGTATATCTTGCCGGGTTCATGGTGCCTAACGGCATGCCGTTGCTCGCGATGCTCCAGCATGAAACCCTGTCTTCGGCTCTGGCGCCTCGGCTGTTCGTGGGCGACCCCGCCGCCATCGGCGCGACAAGGATCAATGTCGGATCAACCGACGAAGCCTACAGATCGCTGCTCAAAGCTGCGTTTTATGGCGACGTGTCGGAGTCCGAATTCGCGCATGCGGTGTCGCAACTTCATTGCGACGAATCGAACGCCGGGGCCGTAGCCCCATCGGAGATTACGCCTGGAAGATTTGGCACGGTGCCGCGCCATTACATCCGCTGCACACAGGATCGCGCGATTCCGTTGACCGGTCAGGATCACATGATTGCGACGGTTGACGGTGCCATCGGCGGCAAGACAACTACTCACACATTGGAAAGCAGCCACTCGCCATTCCTGTCACAACCGGCCACCCTGTCGAAGATTCTCATGGACATTGGTGTCCAATCCTTGGCGGAACAGAGCGCTGAAGCGCCGTAGGTCTCGAAACATGAACACGGACCAATTCGAGGATCGTCTGAAAGCGCTGCGGCCACGCCTTCATCGCTACTGCGCGCGCATGACGGGATCGGCGGTCAATGGCGAGGATGTACCCGGCCATGCTGGTCTT
Organism: Steroidobacteraceae bacterium; assembly: GCA_036502605.1. Classification (GTDB taxonomy): domain Bacteria; phylum Pseudomonadota; class Gammaproteobacteria; order Steroidobacterales; family Steroidobacteraceae; genus Bog-1198. The sequence continues at coordinate 94,561 of DASXYI010000151.1, read as the reverse complement.
CGACAGCACCGGCCCGATGGAAAGACCTGCGCATTTTGTCCTGATCGACTGGTCGGAAAGCCGGATCATCGAGATCCGAGATTTCTTGTTCGCTCCCTATGTGCTCGAAGCCATAGATTGGGTGCGGTTAGGCTAGGCATCATGGCCGCACGTCCTCATCGGAGTGCGGCGCACGTTGAAAAGTTGCGAAGTGGTCTGTCTCCTATACTACGGTAAGCAGGGCTATTTGCGGGCACTCAAACTGTAGCTTCCTGGCCAAATTCTGCTGCACCGCCACTTGTTCCCACGCGTTCGCCGGCGCAGGGACCTGAAAATCTGTGGGATCGAATCCTATGAAAGTTGCGACCGTGCTGGCGCTGCACGCCTCGCCGCTTCGCGGCGCCCTTCGGGCGTTCAACTTGGCCTGCGGCGAAGTTCCGACACACGGTATGAGTCATCCGAGGCGCCCTAGGCGGGAGAATTGAGCGCAGCATAACGCGAGGTAACGGCTACACGGTACGTTGGGCTTTGCTTGCAGCGCTGGCAGTCTTGCTCGATTCGCGAATTTTCCGCCACGCGTCTTCGCTCAGTTTGGAAAGTCCCGCAAACGTCGATGGTGCCGCGAGATGATGCCCACCGTCTATGCAGATCGTTTCGCCAGTGAGGTAGTCGCAACCATCGCTGAGCAGAAGTATCATCAGGTTGGCAAGTTCCTCAATTTCGCCGTACCGCCCGAGCGGCACGTCGCTCGCTTGGGTGGCGCCGATGGCGCTGTCGTCGGTCGGGTTGAGCATCTGCCACGCGTACTCGGTAGGGAACGGACCGGGCGCGACGGCATTGAGCCGTATCCCATAGCGCGCCCATTCCACGGCAAGTGACATGGTCATGGCGTGAACTGCGGCTTTCGCCATGGCCGAGGATGTTACGAACGCCGAACCGGTCCAGATCCAGGTCACGAGGGTGGATACTACCGATCCCTTTAGCCCCTGGTCAATCCAGCGACGTCCGCAGGCCTGGGTAGTGAAGAAAGCCCCGTTCATCACGGTGGCGGTAATCGCCTCGAAACCTCGCGGACTTATGTCCTTGGTGGGAGCGATGAAATTCGCCGCCGCATTGTTGACGAGGCCGGTGAGTGGCCCGTGCCGATTCCAGATGTCGGCGATCGCCGTATCGACCAACTCGGCGTTGCGGACGTCGACGGCTTGCGTGTATGCACGCTGGCCGTGTTGGGCGTTGATCTCGGCGGCGGCCTGACGTAACACGTCGATCCGCCGGCCCCACAGATGCACCTCTGCGCCGTGCGCGGCCAGAGAGTGTGCGATCCCTTTACCCAGACCGGTGCCGCCCCCGGTAATCAAAATGCGTTTTCCAACGAGCGCAGTTTTATCGTATAGAGCCAAGTGACTCACCTTGCGCAATCAATACGCGACGTTGTAGCGAACGGAGAGATTCAGCATCGTTCCACAAACCCAAGCAGCCGTGAGTGATCATCCCCCGAGGTTCCACGGCGGTGGCTTCAATAGTCAGGGCGGCCGCACCGGAATTCGCCAGATGGCCCCAGTGCCTTTCGTGCCAAGCTTGTGCGACGCCATCGACCGCAGAATATTGGCACATTGGGGCAACCAGGATCCGGTTGACCAGCTCCAGTTTGCCAAGCCGGGCACTCGAAAAAAGAACGGCCATCAGCCACCCAAGCGATTTGCCAAGAAGTATGTTACCATACCACTATCCGAGGAGCAGTGTATTCGGGGGGTTGTGAACAATTCGGTCGCGACGCTAACTGCGCTAATCCGCCGTGATCTTAAGCTCCCGGTGATCATCGCTCCAATGTTTCTGGTATCCGGCCCTGAACTCGTAGTGGCAGGCGCTTTCAGAACACACGGTACAAGCTGGCCGATATGAAAGCGGAGCTGAGCGTCGGCTGGGCCTATGTCGATCAATGCGTCGAGCGGCACGACGCAGTCAGCTCACGTCGAGCGACGCGTCGATCGCGAAGCTATGGTGCAGTGAAATGCACGGCCGCGTCGTCGATCAATGCCTGCAGTTCTTCGGCGGCTACGGATTCATACGCGAATACGAAATATGCCGTCTGTATGCAGACGCGCGGGTTCAGCGCATCTACGGCGGAACTTCGGAAATCATGCACGAGTTGATTTCTCGCACCTTATGATCTCTGTCGAATGCCAAAATGCGGACGTGCAACAATTCGCGCACCGCAATTGGCTGTCGGCGCGGAGATCAGTAAATTACGTCACTAACAAATGGAGTTGGCAATGACATTCTCAGGATTGCGGCTCGAGGTGGTGGCGGGGTTAGCCCGATTGACCTTTACGGAAGCGGCGCGAGGCAACCCAATAGATGGCCCGCTGTGCAGTGCATTGTGCGAGGTAGCAATTCAGATCTCGGAGAATCCCGATGTCCGCTGCGTGCTGATTGCCGCCGAGGGTAATGCCTTTAGTTATGGGGGCGATGTCAGCGCATTCGTGGCCGATCTTGATAGGTTGCCGTTGAATATCAAGCGCTGGACTGCGGGCATGCACAGCGCGATCTCGCGTTTTCAGCGTATGAACGCGCCGGTCGTCGCGGCAGTGCATGGAGTTTGTGCCGGCGGCATGTCCGCCTTCGTCGCCGGCAGTGATTTGGTGATCGCCGCTGACGATGCGCGCTTCATTGCGGCCTATGCGGGCATCGGCTTTTCTTGCGATGCCGGGGCATCGATCATGTATTCCCGTCGCATGGGCCTTGCCCGGGCGCGAAGGTTTCTGCTGACCAATGAAACGCTGTCGGCGGCTGAGGCCCTCGCGGTGGGTTTGGTCGATGAAGTTTTGGCCGCCAACCAAATGGCAGCGCAGGCGGAGGCGGTGGCCCGAAGGTTGGCGGCGGGACCGACGCACGCGTTTGGGGAGATACGGCGTCTACTGATTTCGGCTGAAGACCAGCCTCTGGAGGCGCAGCTCGAACTGGAAGCGCAAGCGCTCGCTCGCATCGCCGCGACGAGCGACGCGAGGAATGCGCTGGTGGCCTTTGCCGAGAAACGTAAGCCGGTATTCAACGGTCGCTGATATAGGACTGACGGCATGTGGCTCTATCCAGAAATCAGAACGTTGGGCGATTTCCCAAGCTATTATGCGCGTACCGATCCTGCGCGCACGGCGCTGAAGAGCGGCGGCAAAGCCGTCAATTTTGGTGATTTCGACCGCATCACCAACAAGGTAGCGAATTTTCTCGTTTCGCACCAGGCGGGATCGCATGCGTTGATCGGTTTCCTCGGGAAAAACAGCTTCGATTTCTATTTTGCGATGTTCGGATGCGCAAAAACGCAGGCGGGTTTCGTCGTCTTGAACTGGCGTCTGTCGGCGGCCGAACTCGCGGCGCAGATTCAGGATAGCGAAACGCGGCTGGTCATCGTCGAGCGTGAACTCGAGCCGCTTTGGCGGGATGCGTGCAAGTCATTCAGCGCGGCTGTTCCGCAGGCCGTTTGGCTCGACGGCGATAATGGACTGGAGACAATAGTCGCCGATCAACCGGCGACGACGACGAATACGGCGATCGGCGAGGACGATACGGCAATTCAGCTCTATACTTCCGGTACGACGGGCCGTCCGAAAGGCGTGATGATGAGTCACGGTGCCATCAACCGTATGCGCCTGTGCGAACATTGGGAGCCCAGTTACGAATGGCGCGACGGCGACAGTTTCATCAATGCGCTCCCCAATTTTCATCTGTTGCACGTCGGGATTACGCTCCAGTGCCTGTACAATGGCGTGTCGATTACCGTCGTGCGGCAGTTCGATCCGATCGCAGTGCTCGCGGCCATCGCCATCGAGCGGCCGACGCTGCTGACGCTCACGCCGACCATGTTGCAGATATTGCTCGACCACCCAAACGCTGCCGCGACTGATTTTTCTTCGCTACGGCTGACCCTATATGCCGGGTCGCCGATTTCACTGGGCCTCATCAAGCGTGCAATTGCGGTGATGCCATGCCAGTTCATGCAGTTCTACGGGTCGACCGAATCTGGTGGCGCGGCCTCGATATTGCGGCCGCAGGAGCATGATTTGAACGACGAATCTCGTCTACAGAGCTGCGGTCGGCCGCTGCCGCTTATCGAATTCAAAATCGTCGACGCCAAGGGCGACGCGGTCGCGGATGGCACGGCCGGAGAGTTATTGATCCGTGCTCCCAGCATCACCAAAGGTTACTGGCGGCAGCCTGAGGCGACTGCGGCCGTTTTGCAAAACGGCTGGTATCGAAGCGGCGATGTCGCGCGGAGGGACGCCGACGGGCTTTATTACATCGTCGATCGCGTGAAGGACATGATCGTCAGCGGCGGTGAAAATATCTATTCAGCTGAGGTGGAAAGTGCGCTGTCCCTGCATCCCGCGGTCGCCGGCGTGGCGGTCATCGGCGTGCCGGATGAACGTTGGGGCGAAGCGGTCAAGGCGCTGGTCATTCGGCGTGACGGCGCGCAGGCGGACGAAGTCGAACTGATTCGCTTTTGCCGGAGCCGCCTATCCGCCTACAAGGTTCCAAAGTCGGTCGAGTTCGTCGATCAATTTCCACTCGTCGCGTCGGGCAAGGTATCAAAAAAGGATCTGCGCGCGCGCTATTGGGAGGGGACTGGCAGGGGCGTGGCCTAGCCATCAAGCCAAGAGCGAGGATGAAATGCAGGCCGTTGCGGATGCCCTGAGCCTGCTCGCCAACATCGTCATGGCGTGGAACACCGCGAAAATGCAGGCGATCTTCGATCGCTGGGCGCGGCGCCGAAACGGCGCGATACCGCCGGAATTGATCGCACGGTGCGCCCCGACGCGCACCGAGGGTCTGAATATGCGCGGCATTTTCCGCTTTCCGATCGAGCTCTACCTCGAGCAATTACTGCCGTCCTGGGCTAGCCCGAAAATCCAACTTTTGGAGCCATAAATCTGCGCTGGCGGTGCTGAAAAACACGCCTTCCGCGGAGTACCTGAACGACCCACAAAATCAATACCTTGCGGCGGCGGACTCAAAAATCATCGGGAAATAGGCGGTGTTTCTACCGGGAGTTATTGCAGCAAAATCAAGTGCACCCCGACTCGACCGACGTTCTTCGCAAATTTGCAGGCTGCAACATAGAAAACGCCGCCGCTGTTCAGTTCTTGATAAGTTTCGGGGGTCGAGAATCAACTGGTCAGATAGGGCGAGGGATCGGTCCATCGCCGCCCGTATTTACGGGTCAGCGCCTGCAAGGAGGATATTTCGGAAGCAAGCCCATGTCCTATGCGGCCGTCATCGAGCGTCCACCGCATCATCGCCATATATAGAGTGGACCCCGTGTAGCAATGCCACGGCCCGCCGATTTCTGCCTGCCCGTGCATCGTGTATGACTTGCCCCGCTTATCGGTCACGGTCGCCCGCATGCTGGTGATCATATTGCCCACCCGCTGGGTCACGAGCTTGGCGTCGACCAGTCCATAGGACTTGCCGTTATCGAGGACGTAGCCGTGTGCCAAGCGCGTCGCCCGATCGACGGGCGCTGCCATATCCCAATGGTTGATCCATTTGAACCCCAAGTCGGGGCCGAATTGAGCTTGCTGCACCCCCATGCTGGGCAGATGTACCTCCGGGCGCACCCCCCAACTATGGTCCATCGTTTCAAAGCAGTCGATGGGATAGTCGGTGCCACGTAGCCGCAGCGTGCCGGTGAGATGTCCGGTAGTGTCGAAGTGCCCTCCATAGCCCGAACCCAAACCGGAACTTTTATGTTGTTCGGTCGTGGTTGGTTTAGCGAGCGGACTGTCGTTCGGATCGTGAATATCGAACGGCGCCATCAATCCGCGAAAATCGAAATGCAACTCGGTGTCATCGTACCCCACATAATCGACCCGATAGTCGCGCACAGAGCGCGCCTTGACCGAAAGGCCGTTCGCGGTTTGGTATTCGCGAAGGCTTGCGGGGCATGGCAAATGCTGCTGCGAGTCGAGATACAGTGTTTCGACGCGGTATGGCGTCAGTGCGCCGTAGATTGAAACGTCGCACGACTGGACGCCCAATGCCTTGCGCGCAACCGTGTAAACGATCGCCATCAACCGTTCGCTCGGAATCATCACTGTCCAGAAATTCGTCTCCGCGTGGCGATAGTCCGCGTCGGCAGGCAGGTGAAAATCGATATCGGCATCCGTAATCACTTTTTGCCCCCGGAATTCGCACCAGCCAATCCAAAAGAGTCAGCAATTGAAACGAGCGTCTCTGCCTCGACGTCGAAGCCCGTGCCTGCCACGAAAGCGCGATCGCGTCGAATCTGCAAGCCCTCGAAGGCGAGAATCGATTGCGTCACCCGCGAAAATTTCTGCGGATCGGCGGCATCCGCCGCCTGTTCGACCAACGACGCAACGAGGTCGCGCATTCGGCGATTCGCATCGCGAATCTGGCCCGTGAAGACCACCGGCCGAGTCAGCTCGGAAGCAAATCGACCGACCTCTGGAGGACACTCCTTCTGCAGAATCTCGCTGATGCCTCGAATCAACGCAATGAGCGACTGGCAATCCACGGCCTCGAAGGCGTGAGCGTAATCGAGTTGGTTTTGTACTACGCGCAACGACGCGATGGCGAGATGCGCCTGTTCCTGCGCCGCGGCGTCGTTTTTGTCGATGGCCGGCTGCACGACATCGATCAAAGAGCCCAAGATGCTGGTGATGCGGGCTGAAATATCCGGAACCATTTTATGCCAACCTCTGCATCATTCGCTGCAGCGAACTCAAAAATGGATAACCCAGGCCGCTGACCCACGTCATCAACACATTCTGGTGGCTCCGCAGTCCGATGCCGGCGCGCAGCCCGGCACCCAATAATAGGATGATCGCCTTCCACAGCATGAACACCGTGAAATAATCGAGCCGCTCCTGATCGATTGCCAAACCGGATTCTTGCTCATAAGCCGTCAGGAAAGCTTCCTTCTCCATCAATCCGCAGATCAACGTCTCCCCGTTCTCGCCGCGGGTGGTAAACGGCTCAAATATGGTCCAGGCCAGATCAGCATGGCGATCGCCGAAAAATGCTAGTTCCCAGTCGAGTACCGCGGTGATCTCCTTCGATGCGTCATCGAATAGAAAATTGCCGGTTCGATAATCCCCATGTACGAGAGACACCTGGTCGATCTTCGGAACATGGCGATAAAGCCAGCGTTCAACCAGCGCCATCAAGGGGGTGTTTTCAATCCGGTCTTCGTACCAAACTCTCGACCACCAGTTGAGCGCCGTGATATTTCCCGCAGTGCTGCCGACGTGCGGGACATCAAACGCGGAGAACTGTTCAGCACGGGCGTCAAAGCGATGTATCTGGCTGAGAATGCGCACGAACTGCGGGCCAAGCGCCTCACGGTAGTTCCCGGGATATTGGTTGCCGATGCCGGAGACATTACCGGCGCCCGCCGCCGGTTTTGTCACACCGGACATGAACCGGCTGATCATCGCCGGCCGCCCCAGCGCGCTGCCGTCGAAGTCGGCCCAGTAGGGCTTCGCGACGGGAATGGCGCCCTGCACAGCACTCACGACTTGGAACTCGCGTTCGCGGTCGGTTTCACTGATTGCTTCTCCAGGCTCGCGCCGCAGCACCAAGGACTCGCGAAGTGCCTCACCCTTCTCAGTCCATGCCAGATCGAAGCGGAACTGCTCCTTTGACGCTCCGCCGGCCAAAGGGCGCATGTTTGAGATCGTGAACGGACCGTCAATCCTGGTTGCCAAAAAATTCTTCAGTAACTCCTGCAGTTCGCCGATGGTGAGTCGCGCAGACGGCGGCAGAGCGCGCCGCTGCAATTTGCGCGTGAGTGCGCGATCCACGGTCCGCTCCGTCGGGAAGCGTGCTCGGACTTCTTGAATCCACTCAGGTGTCGGAGAACGTCTGGAGTCTATCACCGCAATCCCCTTCGGCACACTTCAAGTTTGTCGTCGATCGTCAATCGGATATTTCGCTCAGTAGAACCGGGCGAGCTGTCCCCTCCAGCATCGAGGCCAGGCGGGCCATGACCCCCGTCTCCATGCGCCAACCGAGGTACCGCCGGTAAGCAGCCGCGCTTTGCCATTTCTCGATGCAGATCACCAGCGCATCATCGTTGACAACGCGCGTCACTCGAAGATCCTCGTAACCGGCGTACTTGCGCGTGTCGGGCAGCACTTCTTCTAGGTAACTGAGAAGCCTCTCAACCCCGCCAGCTGCTGATTTGAGTTCGAGTATTACCGTAATCGACATGCGCTATCCTTGAGGCGGTTGGGTCCCGGCTACGTGGTCACTTGATATGGTAACTGAACGAAACGCCATAGGTCGCCGGCCGCCCGGTATACCTGCCGATCGTGTCGTAGAACGCCACAACGTTGGTCCAATAGTACTTGTTGGTAACGTTCTTCCCCCACAACTCGGCTCGCCAGCGTGCGTCCGCCGAGGATATACCGGCCCGAAGGTCCAGCAAGGAATAACTATCGATTTTGTAGGGATCAGGGAGATTCGCGATCGTTGCGAGCGGCTTGAGGGATGCGCCTCCGCCGACAATGGCGGTCGTGTCGCTTCGATAAGTGACGTCAGCCGCGGCAAACAAGGTCATCCCGCTATTGAGGGACCATCGATACTCGGGTCCCGCAGAAACCTGAACCTTCGGAGTGTAAGGCACAGAGGCTCCGGAGAAGTTCGCCGACGCGCCGCCGGCGTTGATGCCGGTGTATTGATCGATTTTGGCATCCAGATAGGTGAAGTTTACGTAGGCGCTCAAGCTGGTTGTCGGGTGCCCGTTGAGTTCGAACTCAAATCCCTTCACAGTGGATTTGGGAATGTTCACCAAATCATCTAGCAGCCCGAAGATCGGGTCGATCAGCTTCGATCGCAGCTGCTTGTCCTTGTAGTTATAGTAAAATGCGGCGGCATTTGCTTGCAGCTTGCCGTCGAACAGACCCGCCTTGACGCCACCCTCGTATGACAATACCGATTCTTGGGTGACGGGCTGCACTTGAAGCGTGGTTGATGCGGCGACGGCCGGAAAACTTCCCGCCTTGTAGCCCTTGGTGACGTTGAAGTACAACAGCGTATCGGTTACAGGCTTGTAGTTGAGCCCAATGCGATACGAGACGTTATGCTGATCGAGCTCGGAGTTTATTAATGTTGGGGTTCCCGTCGCATTGAGATTCTCGCAATCGAAGGGTTTCAATGGCGTTATCGGCGGCAGTCCATGTCCCGACCGAATTAGGTCGGAAATAGAGGTGAATAATTCCGGTTCGCCGGAGCCGGGCGTGACGAAAGTACACCCTACGTAATGACGCTTGGATTCGGTGTATCGAACGCCTGTCGAGACAGTGAACTTGTCGATATCGTACTCGCCGTTCGCGAAACCGGCATAGTTTTTCATTTGTTGATTGGCATAATTGCCGCCGTCCGTAATTCCCGCCCCGGAGTTGACGGATGATTGAGCGAAGTCCAATAGGAAATCCTGGAACACCACATCCCGGGTGAAGTTGCCGCCCGCGACCCAGCGGAAGCCGCCGCTCGACTGCGCCAAGCGAAGTTCCTCCGAGAAACTCTTGATATAGCCTTCGTCCCGCGGTACATCGAATCCGTTAAGCGTAAGACCGTCGCCATCGAACGCCTGAAAGTGATGGTAATCGGAGTAAGCGGTCAGCGACGTCAATACGATGTCATGAGTGACGTCGAAATCCGCCCGCAATACTTCCTGCAGCAGGTGATCGTCGATCTGCGGCGAGGTGTTCGGTCCACAAGTCTTGATCTGGCCGAGTGCGAAGCAAGGATACGGCGCGGTATGGTGGTCGAGGTCGGTCGAAAAATCAGCCGCCCGATCCGTGCTGGGAGGGAACGGATACCCGACAATGGGGTTGGGAACCTTGAATTGCGGGCTATAGGCGATGTATTGAATGGCCTGCGGGTCGCTGGTGTCCTTCCAGCCGTTCAAATTGAATTGGACGCGCAGCCGGTCCGTGGGTTTCCAATCGAGCAGCAATCGCGCGGCCTTCTGATGTGTTGCTCCGGTGGTGTCGCCCGTCCGATAGCTTCTTTGCCAGTCGCCGCCGTCGGTGAATTTCGCCGCGAGGCGAAAACTGATCGTGTCAGTTATGGGTCCGGTGACGAAGGCTTCGGCGGTGGCAGTTTTGTAAGAGCCGTAGCCGACGTCGATGCCGCCGGCAAAGTGATCGAGCGGTTTTGCTGCAATGTAGTTCAAGGCGCCGCCGGTCGCGTTTTGTCCGAAGAGTGTGCCTTGCGGGCCCTTGAGAACTTCTATCCGCGATAGATCGAATGCAGTCAGCGTCGTCATGGCGGGAAAGGGAAGGGGGGCCTCGTCAACATAGACGCTTACGTCCGGGTATGCACCCAGCGAAGTTTCGTAGAATCCGACGCCTCGCAGCGTGTACACCGGCGTGTTGGCACCGCTCTGCGTATAAGACAGGCCCGGAACTGCGGACGCGAGGTCGGCGAGAGAGGAAATATGCCGCTCTCTCAAGGCGTCGCCACCCAGTACCGCGATGCTCAAGCCGACGTCGTTGACGTTCTGCACGCGCTTTTGCGCGGTAACGACGAGTTCCTCCAACGCCTCCGGCGCGGCGGCTGGCGCCGCCGTTGCGGAACTCGCTTCCACATCGGCATGGGCAAAGAGTGGGGCGAACAGCAGCGCCGACAATAACAAGGCGCCCGCTTGACGAACGCGCGAGAAAATAAACTTCATAATCATCCCCCGGGAATCTGCTCACAGCATTCTTGACGCCGGATTGACCGGTCTACGATGCACAGGCGGAACAATGGAGGTCCGTCCGATCGACTAACAGTATTGTATAATACTATCTTCGTCAATAGGCCGGTGACCGGTCCAAACGTAGTGCAATGCGGAGTTACTTTTGGCATCAGGGATAAAGGACAAGGTGGTCATTCTTGGAATGGGCTGCTCGCGGTTCGGCGAGCGCTGGGACGTCGGCAGCGATCAGCTCATGCTTGAGGCTTTCAGAGAATGGCTGATCGATGCCGGAATCGAGCGGCATCAGATCGGCGCCGTGGTGGGGCTCCTGATGTCAGTTCTGATGATCTTCGCCATCGCGTGGCGAGCTCTCGACGAGGAGCGGTTTCTTCACAAAAACCTGCCCAGCTACGCGGAGTATTGTCAGAGGGTTCGATATCGTCTAGTACCATTTGTTTGGTGATTCAAGAGATCCTGCCGTCGCAAGCGTTCCTCATCCAATACCCTGCAAGACTGCACATCTGCCCCCAATTGCCATAGAATCTAATTGTGTCTTCGCGAATGTCAGGGTCATCGGATTTTCAACGACTATTTTAGGTGTGGGCGTTATCGCTTCTCGCGGCGCTTTGGAATGGGCTTACGCTGATTGCCTCGCTCACGCTGTTAATAGTGGTCCTCTACGCTTCTGTGGCCTGGGTTGAGGTTCGTCGGGGCAACTCCCAAACTCACTAATGCTGCGAGCGCATGCAGGAAATGGAGGGTCGCGGCCCTCTGCGCCCTTGTCCATTAAACCCCGCGATCGTTGCGCTTTAGTAATTCCCACGCGGGAAAACTGCGCGAAGGAGTCGGTACTTTGCCAGTTGAGGCCGGCTCTATCTACGGCGGGTCGGCTCTGGGCGGGGTATGGCCGCTTGGCCTGCCGTCCGGACCGGCGTCGTCCCCGAAAGAGTCGGATACCAGTCGCAGTTTTTTGGGCTTTATAAAAGTCCAAATAGTTGTATACTGTGTTTCTCCCGATGGAGATTGCCTATGCACAACGCCCATATCGTCAGCGAGATTCTGGGACCTTCTTCTTATACAGAGCCGGAAGGTGCCGGGCTTTTGGCGAATCTGCATCAGCTGATCGGAAAAGGCTTGCCCGCCAAGGTGATAGGAAAACTCGAAAAGATGTTGAGTCTGTCGCCCCGGCAAAGCGCTCGACTCCTCGCGGTCAGCGAAACCTCCCGCAAGCGCTTCATGCAAACCCCGGGCAAGCGGCTGGGCGAGACTGCGTCCGATCGGATCGTGCGCATCGTAAGCACGATTGCCGAGGCGGCCGACATTTTTGGGGATGAGAAGAAGGCCATCGATTGGTTCAAAACACCGAGCCTGGCATTGAACGGCCAGCAACCGATCGACCTCATGACCAGCGATCCGGGCGCAAAAATCGTGCGTGATGAGCTGAATCGCATTCGTTACGGACATTGGGCGTGATAGAAATTTTCCGCCTCGGGCGGAAGGAGTTCAAAGACACGTTGTGGACAGGTGAGGGAGGATTATATGTGGATGGCCGGTGGCACTTACCGGGCCGGCGAATCGTCTACACCGCGCAATCCTTATCGCTCGCACAGTTGGAAGTCCTGGTGCATATTTCCGATCGGCGTCAGATGCCCGAGCTTGTGTTTGCCGTGGCCGGTATCCCGGATTCGCTTGCCATCGAGAGTATTGAAACCTCCGTTCTATCCGGCAATTGGCGCCGTTTTTCGCCTTATTCCTCAATGACCCAAACGCTGGGAATGCGCTGGCTGACCGAGATGAAAAGTGCGGTATTGAAAGTACCCTCGGCTATCAGCGAGGCGGAATGGAACTTCCTTCTCAATCCTGCGCATGCCGACTTTCAGAAGCTAAGGATCGGCAATGCGATACCATTCGTAATGGATCCTCGCGTACCGTAAAAGAGATCTTGGCGGCTCCGGATGCGCATCAATTCGCGGTAGGGTGGGCGAAAGGCGACATGATTGTGCCGATCCATACGGCCGTCGCGAGAAAAACGAGCCTCATAAACTCCGCGGTGATTCGCCGAGCGACGCTACAGCGCGGGAACCTTCTCGCGCCGCTGCAACAGGTGCTCTTCGGATCGCACTCTTGCCCTGCGTGGAGCGGTGCAGTGAACCGGCGTCATTGCCGCCTCGCGCTGGGGATGCGTGTCCTCCGCGACTCGGGCGGTTGAAACTTCGTCGAGAGCGATGAGCGCAGCGCCGTACGCGCCCGCCGTTTGGGGGTTTGGGGGGATCACGAGAGACACACCCAGAGCCTTCTCGATGTAGTGCACCGCCGCCACATTTTGTGCCACTCCGCCGGTCATCACCATCGGAGTGCGCGATCCAACGCGTGCGACCAGCCCGACCGTACGGCTTGCGATGGCCGCATGGACCGCGCCCAGTATTTCGGGCTTACCGTGCCCCTCGGCCAGCAGCGAGATAACCTCGGTCTCGGCGAAGGTGGCGCACATGCTCGAGATCGTGAGCGTCTCTTTGGCCGTCATTGCCATCGGACCCATGTCATTCAGCGGCACTTGCACCGCGCGCGCAAGCGTTTCGAGAAACTTTCCGGTGCCCGCCGCACAACGGTCGTTCATCGCGAATTGGGCAACGAGACCATTGTCATCAATGGCGATCACCTTGCTGTCTTGTCCGCCAATATCGATGACCAGGCGGACGCCGGGAACCATGGCGACGGCGCCACGGGCGTGACAGGTGATCTCCGTGTACGAGGCATCGGCGACCTCCAGCATCCGTCGCCCGTATCCAGTGCTCACCGTCCGCGCGACGTCCTGAATGCCGATTCCGGCGCGCTCGAGCGCCTCTGAAATCGCTATTTGCACACCCTCATCACTGACCGATCCCTTGCTCGCAACGCTCGAGGCAACGACCTTGCCGTCACCATCGAGGATCACTGCCTTGCCGGTGGTGGACCCGAAATCGACACCCATGACAAATAGGGCCATGACAACCTCTTCAGGCGTAAGCCGTAATGCCGCGCCGCAGCCGACTGTCGGCGGCTTCAAGCATCGCTTCCACGCGGCTATTGATGAGTTCATCTTTATAAAAAGATTCGTCGACCATGTCGCCCTCGATCATCGCGACCGGCAACCCCAATTGCTTTTGTACGGCTTCCGCGATCAAAAATTGCGGATTGGAGAAGGCACGGCAGGTACGCGCCGCATGCAGTACCAGCCCATCGATCTCATATTCCCGGCACAGCCGGACAATCTGTTCGACCATCAACGGCGCAGACAGATTGATGGGACAAACCAGATAATTGATCGCCATTCCTTCGAGCGGATCCTTCACGTCAATGCACTCGTGTTCGTGCCAAAAGCCCATGTGCGTGTAGCGGCCCGCCACCATCGCCGCATCCATTCCGGCGAACTTGTTCGCCAACCAGCCGATCTTGTTCCAGTTCATGATGCCGTCCCAGAACAGCCGATATCGCTCGCGCGGTATGGTGCCGACCCCCGCGGCGATACGCACCTCGATTTCCTCCTTCACCTTGCGAAAGTAATCGACGATCGCCGGGCCACCCGCAACAAAATTGACCGGCGCCAGGCTCGTGGTCCAGTCGAAAAAGCTGGCGGGCGCGGGCTTCGCGCGGCACAGCGCCATGGCCTCCATCCGCAGCCGGCCGGCTTCCTTGGTGTAGGCCATGATTTCGCAGAGCTTGTCGAAGTCGTAGGGCCGTCCGGTTCGGGCTTCGATGAACTTGATGCATTCACGAAGTTGCCGAACGATGAACTGCGTTGCGTCCTTGAACTCCGCGCCACTGAGATAACGCGCGTCGGGCTTGTTGCCCCACACCCAGGGAATCGAGATATTGAAAACGGGAACCTTCTTCCCGAACAGGCGGAACAGCATTTCATCCCACTGCTGACCCGTGCTGCAATAGGGATAGGCACTGATGAAAAAGTCGGGGACGGGAACGCGTTCGGCGAGCTGACCGCCCGCCAGAGCGTCCGCGAACGTGCCGGAGTCCTGCTCTTCCCGACGCTGCGCCATGACGCCGCAGCCGATGTGGGTGCGCGCGTAAGAGCACAACTCCTTCAAATACCCACGATTCTCCGCCGCTTGTTGGGGCTTGACCTCATTGTTTCGAGCCGCCAGCAGCGCCGACCAGGCTTCGCCATGGACCCAAGAAACATCGGCGGCTTGCATCAAGGGATTGATCGCTACTCCTTCGTACCAACAGACCAGGCGGCCTTCCTGCTTCGCGTTGAAGACGCTGGTCCAATAATCATTGACCATCCGATTATTGAGCGAAGCAGTGTCGAGACGGTTCGCTTTTTTTACGATTTGCATTGCTGCGTTCATGCTGTTGCTCTCTTTGGAATTGAGCGCCGTCGTCGGACAATTTCAAGAAAAGTCTCGACGCGCGTGCGCAGCGCTTCGAGCGCGCTCATCTCGTGTTCGGTTTCAATGAGCAGGTGCGGAATTCCGCGAGCCTCGAATGCTTCCTTGATTTCGGGGTAGTAATACATGTGCGGTTCGCAGAACTTGGCCATCAACACGATCATGCCTTCCGCGTTCGAACGATCCATGGCGTTGACGAGATAGCCTTCCCAGTCGGCATTCTGATCGACCCGCGTCGGACACGGGACCTTCAGATTCCGCGCGAGATACCACTCAGCAAGCGCGTCGAGCGGATCGCCGTCTTCGGCCACGTCGGTCGAAATGTAGCGCTGACCATGGTAGAGGTCGTCATCGACCACGATGCCGCCGCACTCTTCGATCAATGCGAGCACCGCCGGCTTGGGTGCCTGGCAAAAATGACCGGAGAGGTAGACGCGGGTACCGCGCTGCGGGGGTGCGACTTGAGTGCGCAGTTCCGCCACCAAACTCTCGAGCAACGTGGTGTGCGTGGCTTTGTCCATGACCATGCTCGACTGCACGGCCATCTGCATCTGGTGCGCAGTAATGAAAGCAGTCCCGGCACGCCGCAGATCGTATAGTTCTCGCAGCAGCGCGCGGTTTCGATTGAATAGTCGGATGCTGCTACGAATGGAGGCGTCATCGATCGAATGTCCGACGAGATCCTCGAGACCTAATTTGAGCTCGGCGAACGTCGCCCGAGCGCGAGCGCGAGTCCACGGATCGCTCATCGCCGAAATCAGTTGGTAGAAATGCACGCGTGTGTTTGGGAGCTTACTGCGGACGATGTCGGCAGCTCCCAACACCTGAACGCAGTGATCACCAAACATAATCGCGTCGAGGAAATCGAAATCGCCCTTGCACGCTTGGTCGACCACGCTGCGGGTGAAACCGCAGTAGAACGGAAAAATCATGCCGTGGCCGACCGTTACCGGGGCTTGCGACTCCTGAAGAATGACGGGCAGAGTCCCTGCGGCGTGTGCGAGTTCGCCGGGGAAATGCATGGGGAAAGACCCCACGACCTTCATTCCGTGCTGCTCCTTCCAACGCTTTGCGCTATCGAGGGGGCACTCCGCTGCTTGCCGAAACGTATCGAAAGCGCTATGGCCTCTCAGAACGATCATTGCTCCCGCCTTAGGGTTTCGAGTTTCAAGGATCAGACCTCGAAAATAGTTTAATGAAGGTTATTCACTATGTCAATATCAATGGTGCACATTATAGTTATATGATAGTCTTTATACATATAAAACAATGTTATATGAGAACGCGATATTAATGAATTGTATTCATTACAGATGGATTTAAGGAGAATAAAGTGACTGATTCGAGCGCCGAACGGACACTCGGCAAGCCGCGCGAGCGGCTAGCCTACGATGAGCGCCTTACGACCATCTTGGCTGCCGCCCGGATCGTGCTCGCCGATAAGGGTTACGAGAAGACGGTTATCTCGGATATCGCGAGAGAGGCCGGAATCGTCGAAGGCACGATTTATCGCTACTTCAAGAACAAGCGCGATCTATTGGTCAAAGTGGCTGAGATTTGGTTCGCTGAGAAGCTGACAGAGGACCCGCACCTTGCATCAATCCCGGGTACGCGCAATAAGCTGCGGCATCTCGCCGTACGGACCTTGTCCATCATTCGCAGCGATTCCGTGTTGAGCCGATTCCTCCTGATCGAATTGCGGCCGGACCCAAGCTACCGCAGCTCACCGTTCTTTGAATTGAACCGACGCTTTACTCACGAAATCGTCGAGGTCTGCCGGCAGGCGATTGACCGCGGCGAATTCAGGTCCGACGTCTCGCCGACCTTGCTGCGCGATATGTTTTTCGGGTGCATCGAGCATCGGACGTGGGCATTTCTGCGTGGGGAGGGGGATTTTTCAGTCGAGAAAGTGGCCGACGGTGTCGCCGACGTCATCTACCGAGGTATGGCGGCCTCTTCGCGCGAGCCGTCGGATCTAGACGTGATGGCAGCTCGAGTCGAACGGATCGAATCATTGCTGTCCGCAGCGCCTTGGGTAGAACCGCTTCGCACGAATCCGGACGACTCGTGACCACAGGCGCGCGTTCGCACTCCGGTATATCGTATGGTACGATACGATTATCCTTAGAAACCGTGACCCGGCAACTAGCTGAGTCTGGCTCGGGGATCACGCAATTCACTTCCGGGGGAGTCCGCGATGTGGGTCGATCGCAAGCATCTGTTCATCGGCGGAGAGTGGGTCGAGTCATTTATCGCGAAGGGCAAGGCGGAGGGCGCGCAGCTCCTGACGGGCGGCGGCCGACCCAAGCATTCGGACCGAGGCTGGTTCGTCTCGCCTACGGTGTTCGCGAACGTCGATAATCGCTCGACGATCGCTCGTGAGGAAATCTTTGGGCCGGTGCTCGCTCTCATTCCGTATGGCGACGAGGACGAAGCAGTCGGGATCGCGAACGATTCGGACTACGGTCTCGGAGGCACGGTGTGGTCCAAGGATCAAGAACGAGCGACCCAAATAGCAAGGCGCGTGGCAACTGGCACCATCGGCGTCAATGGCTACGTCATCGATTTCGCCGCACCGTTTGGCGGCGTCAAGCAAAGCGGGCTGGGCCGCGAGTTCGGTCCCGAGGCGCTGGCCGGCTATCAACAACTCAAGTCGCTCTATCTACCGGGGTCCACCGGCTAAAAAGGGGTCAAATCATGTCGACTCAAATTCAGAACGGGACCGGGCGGGCGGCGAAAGCGGCGATCGTTCGCGGCAAGGGAGCGCCGTTCGCCGTCGAAAATGTTCAAATCGGCCCACCGACCGCCAATGAAGTATTGGTGCGCATCGTTGCAGTCGGCATCTGCCATACCGACGCGATTGTGCGCGACCAGTACTACCCGTTCCCGCTGCCGGGCGTGCTCGGCCACGAGGGCGCCGGAATCGTCGAAGAAGTCGGCGCCAACGTGACCAACGTCGTGCCGGGCGATCACGTCGTGCTGACCTACATGTCCTGCGGGCAGTGCCGCTACTGCGAACGGGGCGAACCGGCATACTGCAGCGATTTCTTTGTGCTGAACGTGGGTGGCGCGCGCAAGGACGGCACCACGGGCACCTGCGATGCGCATGGGCACTCGCTGCATGATCATTTTTTCGGGCAATCGTCCTTTGGCACTTACGCGCTCGCGTACAGTCGCAATGTGATCAAGGTGGCAAAGGACGTCCCCTTGGAGATTTTGGGGCCGTTAGGCTGCGGCATCCAGACGGGCGCCGGCGCCATTTTGAATGCGCTTCAGGTCGGCGTCGGGGACTCGCTCGCCGTCTTCGGTGTGGGCGGCGTCGGCCTCAGCGCCGTGATGGCAGCTCGCGCAGCGGGTGCGGCGATTATCATCGCACTCGATGTAACGCCAAGCCGGCTGACACTCGGACTCGAACTCGGTGCCACCCATGCAGTGGACAGCGGCAAGGAGAACCCTGTGGAGGCTGTGCGGCGGATTGGCGGTGGAGGTGTCGACTACTCGCTCGATACCAGCGGCAAACCCAGTGTACTGCGCCAGGCGATCGATGTGCTCGGGATTCGCGGTACTTGCGGCGTGGTTGGCGCACCCCCGCTGGGTACTGAAGTCAGCTTCGATATCAACAGTCTGATGATTCCGGGACGGAGCATTCGTGGTATTTGCGAGGGCGACAGTGTGGCAACCGAGTTCATCCCGCAGCTGATCGAATTGTATCGGCAGGGACGGTTTCCTTTCGATCGCCTGATCAAGTTCTATGAATTCGACGACATCAACAGGGCGATCGACGATGCCGCGAAAGGCCTCTCCATCAAGCCCGTGCTGCGGATGCCGGTGGCGTAAAATGAAGGATTCACGCGCAAACGACACGAAGGCGCCAATGTCCATCCGCCCACTGCCCGACGTACCCACCCCTCGCCGACTGGAAGAGAGTTCTGTGGTCATCACTGGCGGGACGGCCGGCGTCGGCCTCGCCGCGGCCTTACAGTTCGCGGCAGCCGGCGTGCCGCGAATCGCGTTGCTGGGGCGCGACGCCGAGCGAGGTACGGCCGCAGCTCGGACAGTCGCTGCAAAGAACGCCGCAATCCAAGTCGAGTTCTTCGCGTGCGACGCCACGAAGCTCGAAGAGGCCGAGCGCGTGATATCGCTGACGCGGGAGCGCTTCGGTCGCATCGATGTGCTGGTGAATTCCACGACAACCGGCTACACACCGGACCTGCTTCATCGGACCCCCGCAACCGACCTCGCGCCGCTGTTGGCGCAAGTGGCCCTGGCGCCCATGTACATGACGAGGGCCGTATTGCCTCTCATGCGTGAACAGCGCTGCGGGGTGATCCTCAACATGGCGTCCGATGCGGCCAAAGTACCCACCCCGGGGGAGACGATCATTGGGGCAGCGATGGCCGCCATCGTCATGTTCTCCCGTACGCTGGCGCTCGAAGCCAAACGGGACGGTATTCGGGTCAATGTGCTGACGCCGTCGTTGATTGCCGGCACTGCGACCGCAGAACGGGTGCAGAAAGAGGGCTTCAGTGCCAAGTTATTCGCCAAGGCCGCTAGTCTCGCGCATCTTGGCGTTGCCGAGCCGGATGACCTCGCCGCGCTGATCGTATTCCTGGCGAGTCCGCAGGCACGCCGCATCACCGGCCAGGTCATCAGCGTCAATGGTGGAATCTCCGCCGGTTGAAAAGTTCGCGTTACGACATCCGCGCGGCGTGGCTTGCGTCGGTAAACTTGTCGTAAAAGATCGAACACAGTCCGACGCCGTGATCTGTGAGCGCCGCGATGGCGACGTCGATCATTCCGGGCGGCCCACACAGGTAGCCTTGAACCGTTGCCCAATCGACACCGGGCAAAGTGTCCGCGATGAATTCCGTGACAAGTCCCCGCGCCCCGGTCCACGCGCTATCCGCAGGCTCATGTGAGAGTACAGGTAGAAAAACGAACGGTGCCGCCCATCGCGATTTGATCGCGCCAATCCGCTCGATCGCATACAGGTCCTGCGCCGTGCGCGCGCCAAAGAGCAACACGCCCGGCCGCGCGACGCCGCGACTCGCGGCCTCCTCGAGCATACTCAGGATGGGAGGAAGGCCGCTGCCGCCCGCCACACACACGATGGGACCGCTGCCGTCGCGCAAATGAAAGGTCCCATGAGGTCCGTCGATCTGCAAGGCGACTCCGGCGAGCTGATCTGCGAATAGAGCCTCTGTGAACGCTCCTCCGGGTACCTTGCGCACGCAGAACGTGACCTGTTTCGAGCCTTGCGGCTGCGGCGGCACGGCGAACGAATAGCTGCGTAAGCGGCCGCCGCCCGGCGCCCCGACATTCGCATATTGCCCGGCGATGTAGCGGATCTGCCGGTCGAGTTCTACGTGGATCTGTAGGATGTCGTGTGTCAGGCGAGCGGAGGTCACGATCCTCCCCTCATACTGCTCATGCTTCTCGGTCTGCTCCCGAGGGATTGCGACCTCGATCCTGACCAGCGCGTCTTTCGGCATGGACTGGCACGGCAAGATGAAATTCGCCGCGAGTTCCTGCTGCGACAGCGTGTATGCAAACTCGCTAAGCGCGTTCACACGCCCCGCGGTCAGCCTGGATTTGCACGTCCCACAGGTCCCGACCGTGCAGTCGTGCGGAAAACTGATGCCCGCCGCGAGGGCGGCTTCCAGGATGGTTTTGCCCGCGGGCACCTCAAATCGAGGTCCAAGCCGTGCGATTTCGACGATCCGCGGCGCCTTGGTACCGAACAGCGACCTGATGATACTCATGAGGTGCCACGCGGCCTGCAAATGCGTACACGCATCGCGTGGCTAATGCGCGTGCGCATCGCGCGATTGGGTGCGATGCGCAGGCTTCCTTGCGGTTATCGGGGAGGGGGTGGCAGCGTAGCGGGCGAGTGCAGCGATGACGCATACGGCAACACCGATACTCACGGCAGCACCCAACGTGGCGAGCGCCGGCGACGGGGGCGCGAGACCCAGGGTTACGAGCATGGGGGCACCGATGCCAAGATTGACGCCAAAGAACGTGCACGGAAAGAGGACGAATATCCCCAACAGACCCCATCCGCCGGGAATCCGATTGCGATACTCGTGGGCGAGCACGCTGAACAGCATGACGAATGTCGTTTCGAGAACACCGACCGCCAGCGGATATCCGAAAACACGAAAGGCGTGCGGACCCCAGTAGGAATAGGCACCGCCCGCAATGCCATAGATCTCAAATACGGAGGATGCCAGCAGCGTCACGCCAGCCCAGGTCAAAAACGTCCGGCGGCTGATGCCGCGGGCGAGGTTCTCGCAGATGAATATTGCGGGGCCCGCATACAGAATCATGTAGCCGCTGATGGTCCAAACCGGCTGTGGAATGTCGCCATAAGTAAATAATGTCCATTGACCTGGGATGAAGAAGAGCAGCCTGAAGGCGATGTCATAGAGGGGTTCGGCCAGGGCGGCGAGGCCGGCGGCCAGCACGAGGAGCACCGGAAATACTGTCCGTTGTTGCCAACCCCGCCGCACCGACACAGCCAGCAAACCGACTGCGATTACCCAACTCGCGAACGTCATAATGGTCTGCGTGAGGAGATTCAACGAGTGATCGTACGGCGCCGATATCATGGTTCAACATCCGTTAAAGGGGGGATTCACTCAGCAGGCAAGGGTGGCCGGCACACGCGCCGAGTCCGTGGACTGCTGGTCGAACCAGTCTTCCCAGCCCGCGGCAAGATTTTGCCGCCGCGCCACCACCCGCTCGGCCGGTGTCGCGAATTCCAAATCCCAGCGTTTGAGCGCCGGCTTGATGATCATCTCGTCCCAAATCGGCGGAATCAACGCAGCCAGAAAGCACACGAAAATGCTGGGCATCGGTATGGCCTCGCGATGCGGACGCAGCTTGTAGTAGGGTGCGTAGGGATCTAAATGATGGTCGGCGTGATTCGTCAACTCGAAACCCACCCGACGTGTGACCGCGCCCATGTGGTTCCATACGTGCCGCCGGCCGATCGGCGTTCCCGGAATGCGTGTTTGACCGTAGTGCTGGAAATAGCTGAACATTTCCACCCAAACGCGGGCCATGGTCATCGCGGCAAGCGTGCACGCCACGGCGAGCCAACCGCCGATGGCGTATACAATCGACTGATAGATTACCTGTATCAACAGGATCTTCCAGGCCCGATGTTTGTAGTTCCAGCGGCTGAATCCGCGCTTCTGGAGGGCGTCGCTTTCTGCCTTGAGCGAAACGCGCACGACTTCGTAGACGGTTTTCGGCGTGTAGCGATATATCGACGTGCCGCGCGGTGCGGTGCTGATGTCGATCGGTGTCGATACGTCGATGTGGTGATAGACGACGTGCTCCACGTCCCGCATGCCATCGAGCAAGGTGAACTGGGCATAACGTCCAATCGTGCGAGCAATTCGTCCGCGCGAGTGGAACAACTCATGTTGCGCCGCGATTCCCGGAACCAGTGCCAGCCATCCGCAGCTCAACGTGCCGCCGATAATTTGCTGAATGCTCAGCGGCTCCATCGACAGCCGCCATGCAAAAGCGGTGAATATGACAATGGGAGCAAGTGCGCCGAGCCAGACCGGGATGGCGGCCCAGAAGGGTGATGCGATGCGTCGCATGTTGAGGTCGCGGGGTAGCAAGGCGTCCAAGAGCGTGATCGCCGGGAAGGTTGCGAATCCCAGCCACACCCAGTTGCCGGCCAGCAAGAACCCGGCGAGCCCGATCGTCGAAATCAGGGGCCCTGCATAGTATTTAACGTAGTCCATGATTGCCTACTCCTCCACGATCGCAGCATTACGTCTTATGCATCATTTACCCACGGACGCGCCGGCGAGTATTTCGTGGATGTGCGAAGCCCGTATCATGGTTGTGCTGCCGCGCCTTGACAGGACGGCGGATAGCGGAATAATCGTACGATGAGGACGTCCACCGAAATCAAGCCCTTTCGCGCCATCGAGGCACTGGCTTCAGCGGTCCATGTTGGGCCCAGTCTCATTAGGGAGAGCCGGGTCTTCGGGGGCGTGTGCGTGTGTGCGTGGGATACGCCGTGGCTGGAAGGCTTTGAGCTGCCTGAATCTGACGAACTCATGTTGGCCTACCACAGTAGGGGCTCACACGACGTCCGTAGACAGCAGGGCGCGCTATTGAGCCGTAACCGGTCGATTCCGGGTTTGCTTACGCTCATTCCTCCGGGCCATTCGGTGGCCTATCACACCGGTGGGCACGTGAGTTTTACAACCCTCCATATCAGTCGCACCGCGCTGGGTGAATTCCTGCGCAGTGGCGCCGATTTGCCGGCTCACGACCTGTTCGCCTTTCGCGATCCCTTCGTCGCTTCGTGCGTCGATTCATTGCTCCGAGAGGCGCGCGTTCCGGACCGATGGAGTCCACGATTCGTCAGCGCCGTGACCGAGGCGCTGCTGTTGCAGCTTTTGCGGCATACGCCTTCGGAACCGGATCCCGGCAACGCAAAATCGCTCGAAACCAGAGTCGCCGAGACTCAATCGCGAATTGATGCCAACCTCGCCGGGGATCTGTCGCTTGAGACGCTTGCCGAGGAGGCAGGGTTTAGTCGAGCACATTTTGCACGAGTCTTCCGGCAGGTCGTCAACGAGTCGCCGCACCATTATGTTATGAATCGCCGCATCGAGCATGCCAAAGATCTATTGACGGGGAGCACTGCTGCGCTAAAGGAAATCGCGCACGAAGCCGGCTTTTGCAGTCAAGCGCATTTGACCCATTTGTTCCGAACTCGCCTTGGATTGACGCCGCAACAATATCGCCGCAAGCACGGACCCGGCCCTCATTAGCCGCCTTCAGGCGGCCAATGAGCGAACAATACGGGCAGCTTCATCGGCCATCGCGGGGACGAATTCAGAAATTCGAATCAGTTGATCGATTGCCGATGCCACCTGACCGGTCATCACCAGTCCATTCTCAATGTCACCGTGCATTTGCGCGCGTTGCATCGATTCCAATTTCCAGCGGATTTGCTCCGCAGGATCACCCGCATGTCGAGTTTCGGCCAAGAGCGCCTCCGAGGCTGCATTACGTAAGCCACGGCATGGGCCGTAAACTCCCGGAAAGGCGACATCGTCGCCTTCCTTGGCATCGAGCAGGGCGCGCAGATACGCGGGATGCCAATCCGAATTGTCCTCGCTCAGAATAAATCGAGTACCCATCGCGACACCGTCGGCACCCATAGCCAGCGCCGCCGCCAGACCACGGCCGTCGCGTGCTCCGCCACTGAGTAGAACCGGTAAGTCGACGGCCTCGGTCACGTTCGGCACGAGCACGTAAGTATGCATCGCCTTGCCAGAGGTGTGGCCACCCATCTCGAACCCCGCCGCGATTACCACGTCGACGCCGAGTTCTTGGGCCTTGATTGCCTGCCGCGTTGAGCCGACTTTGTGCTGATGAATCATGCCCGCATCCTTGATGGGCGCAATGTAGGATCCCGGAAAACCGGCTGACGTCGTCAGAACCGTCAACTGCCGTTCCAGCTGACTGTCGCTTGCGCGCGCCTCAAGCACCGCACGGATGTAAATATCGGTAAACGGCAGTACATCACCGTTGGGTGAAGTTCCGATAGGGATGTTGACCGCGAAGGGTTTCTGGGTCAGCGAGGCGCATTCCTCGATGTGCTCGCGCAGCGTGCGTGCGCCCGCGGCCAGGTCGGCCGGCATACCCGGCATGCTGACCGTGCCGAGCCCGCCTGCCTGTGACACGGCGGCCGCCAGCTTCGGCGTTCGAAAAGGACCGAGCCCCTCTTGAACGATGGGATGCTCGATACCGATGAGGCGTGTATATCGGTTCGTGATTGGGCCCACGGCTGTTCTCAACCTCCTGTGTGAGGATCCATGACCGAAATTATCGTTTCGAATTCGTAGCGGCCGAATGCCGTCTCCAACTGTTCGCGAAGTGCGGCAGCGTCCCGGATCGCGGAGCGGATGTCGATCCTTACGCGCGGGCGCACGCCGGATTCATCCACTGCCGCGTCGAACGTGCCGACATTGCCGATAACAGCTGCCGCTTGGTCGCGGGCAACTCGTAGCATCGCATCGGCGCGCAATGCCGGTTTGTTGACCTTTCCGACGGCGGTGAGCGGAATCTGTTCAGTAATCAGGATTTGCACCGGCACCGCAGCGCGCTCTTGGACCTGCTCGCGACACAGCTCCAGCAGTTCCTCGACGCTCGTCATCGCGCCAGGCTTGAGTTGCACGTACGCGATAGGCATCTCGCCCTTCGCGGCGTCCGGTTGCCCGATCGCCGCGGCGATCTGCACGGCCGGGTGGCGTATCAACACATCCTCGATCAACTTGGGGTCAATGTTGTGGCCGCCGCGAATGATGACGTCCTTGGCGCGACCGAATATCCAAACGTTGCCATGCACATCCATTGCCCCGAGGTCGCCGGTATTCGCCCAGCGCGCATTGTCCGGCATCCCGGTGACGAAGAACCCCGCGTTGAATCGATCGTCCACATATCCAGGCGCCAGCGCCGCGCCGCTCGCCACCAGCGCGCCTCTCTCCCCAAGCGCGCACTCGCGAATGAAGCGGTTCTCGGCGTCGACTTCGATCACTTTGATCTGATGCCAGGGTGCCGCTTGTCCCACGGAACCGACTACGGGCTCGATGGCAATATCGGGATGGATCGAGACCATTCCGTGAAATTCGGACATACCCCAGATCTCACGCAGCCACACGCCGAATCGGCTGTGGAATCCGCGCAGTACGTCTACCGGAATCGTGCTGCCGCCGCAATTGAAAATCCGGATCTCGTGACCGGTCGAGTTTGCGTCCGCTTGCGCGAGAATAGCGGCCGCCGTGGCCGGCGTTGCAATCAGCGACGTCACTCGGTATTGCCGCATGATGTCCCAAAACCCGCGCACGATGTCGGCATTGCGAAACCCACCGGTCGTGAGCGTGACAACGGTTTGTCCGTAGAGCACCGAGCGCAGTGTCAAGAGATTCGCGCCGCCGACGTGAAAGTTCGGCATGGCGTGGCCAATGACGTCATCCGGCGCGGAGCCTGCATGTGCGCCGATCAGCCAGGCCATGAGAAGCTGGCCGCGATGCGTCATTCGCACGAGCTTCGGCGCGGCGGTCGTGCCGCCGGTCGGCAGATAAGTCGACTCGCTGTGCGGCTGGCGTTCCGGCGAGAACGATAGGCTTGGCGACCGGGCGGCGAGGGCGGCTGCGAAATCCATTGAGGGATCGTCTGAATCGACTACCAGCACTCGCTGCAGCGTCGGTACACGATCGACGATTTGATCGATTCTGTCCCACGCGCCGCGTCCGTGTTTTGCGCACCCGGTGACGAGAACGGTGGCGCGCGACGCGTTCAACAACGACACGATGTGTTCGGGCTCGAGATAGGGATTGATCGGGCTCGCAATTCCCGCGGTAGCTGCCGCCCAGGCCGCAATGAGCGCTTCCGGTATCATCGGGAGGATGATTCCGACCGAGGTTCGGCCGTTTCCGCTCGATTCGTGGAACAAGCTCGCCGCCCGTTCGATCGCATTTATCAGCTCGGCGTACGAGAGAGTTCGCGGCGCCGCTTGCGGGTCCGCGGAACGCAGATGAATGATGGCTGGTTTTGCCGGATCCGCTCCTGCACTTGCACGGATGCATTCATAGATCGTTGCGCCCGGCAAGACGTCGTCCGGCGAAACCGCGTTGATCTGCTCGATGTCGGCCGCATGACGAATTCTCGCCCGCGCCAGCCTCCCGGGCGCCGGCTCACCATCGGGCAGCCATGGGCTCTCCCCGTCCTGAATTGACTTAACGCGTCTTCGCACGTTCGTGCCGAAAGAGTGAGCGGCCGATGATGTGCTTCATGATCTCGATCGAACCCCCTGCGATCTTGATCACGCGTGCGTCGGCGTAAGCCCGCGCGATCGGATACTCCCACATATAGCCCCAACCGCCGAATAGCTGGAGACACTCGTCGACGACTTTACAGTGCAGATTCGAGAGCCACATCTTGGCCATGGCCGCGTCCACCTCATCGAGTTTGCCGGTCATGAAGCGCTCGATGCACTCGTCCGTGAATACGCGGCCGATGACGGCTTCTGTCTTCAGCTCGGCCAATTTGAATTGAGTGTTCTGAAAGTCGCCGATGGTCTTGTTGAACGCTTTGCGCTGCGATGTGTACTCGATCGTCCATTCGATGACGGTCTCCGCGACGGTCGCGGATCGTATTGCCTGCGCGAGTCTCTCTTGTGCGAGCTTCTGCCTCATCAGTTGGAATCCGTGACCCTCGGCGCCCAGCATGGCGGTTGCTGGGACGCGCAGATTCTCGAAGAACAGCTCCGACGTGTCCTGCGCTTTCAAGCCGAGTTTCTCGAGGTTGCGTCCGCGCTTGAAACCGGGGAGGGCGGCCTCGACCAGGAACAAGGTGATGCCGCCGTGTGTATCTCCCGGCGTGCGAGTCGCCAACACCAGCACGTCACAGGACTGTCCGTTCGAGATGAACACTTTCTGTCCGTTTATCACGTAGTGATCACCGTCGCGGACCGCCCGCGTGCGGATGTTCTTGAGGTCGGACCCGGCATGCGGTTCAGTCATGCCCAGTGAGCCGATTGCCTCGCCTTTCACCATCTTGGGCAGCCACTGGATCTTCTGTTCCTCCGTGCCGAAGGAACGTACGTACGTCGCGACAAGATCGCAATGGATCATGAAACCGGGTCCGGTGAAGCCGCTGCGGGCCATCTCTTCAAAAACGACGACATCGAAGAGATAGTCCAATCCGAGACCGCCGTACTGCTCCGGCACCGTACAGCACAGGAGCCCGGCCTCGCCAGCCTTCAGCCAAAGATCGCGCGGAACGACGCCGTCCTTCTCCCATTGTTGGTGATAGGGGGCAATCTCGCGCTCGACGAATTTGCGCACCGTGTCCCGAAACATTTCGTGCTCTTCTCTGAACAATCGGCGCTCAAACATGCTGGGTTTCGCTCTTGACGACGGGGTGAAGTGAACGGAAATACATCGTGCATTCTCCGATGCGATCAATACGACTTAGGTTGGTCGAGAACTTTTTCCGCAATGAAGCACAAAATCAGCTGCTCGGTGATCGGGGCGATCCGCGTGACCGTCACTTCGCGAAGCAGCCGTTCAACGTGATATTCCTTGGCATAGCCGAAGCCGCCAAATGTCATCACCGCCTGCAAGCAGGCATCGAACCCCGCGCGCGCGCCGAGAAACTTGCCCGCATTGGCCTCGGCACCGCATGCCTGCCTGTGGTCGTATAGCCACGCAGCCTTGGACACGATGAGCTGAGCGGCTTCGAGCTGCATCCAGCGTTCGGCCGAAGGATGAAAAAGATCGTCAATAAAGATAGCATTCGAATCCACCGCCTTACGGCCCATCTTGGCAATTCGTTGGACATCGATGCGGCTGCGGTTTAAGTCCCCGTATTCCTCGGGCATGGTCAATCCCAGCCAACCACCGTCGGCCATCGCACGATGAAACTCGGTGGGGAAATGCCCGTCTTCATCGCGCTGCAGCCAATAATCGTCGCCGAAGCGGCGCACGACGTCCGCTACACCTTTTCTTATCGCCTCATGATCGCTATTGGTTGAGAAATCCATGTGTACCGACCGTATTTGATTTCATGAACACCGCAGTTGAACTAGCCCGCGGGCTTGCGCAGGATCAGGGCCTGACGCGTGCAACGGCAGACGATCTCATGTTGCGTTTCTCCAGAATCGTCGTTCGGGAGCGGATGGTGTCGCCGGCGAAAACCGGTTTGGGGAAAGGCACTTCGCTCACCCCGAGATTGGCAATCGTGGTGCCCTCGGTTACGGTACGCCGAATCTCGTGCTCGGAAAGCCCGCCGACCTCGAATTGCTCGACATACAACCCGGCCATTAATGCCTGCCTTGATATTTCCCCCGACTGGTATTATACAATACTATTATCCCGAGCGTCGAGGGTCGTCCATTCCTGTTTACACCGGATCCCATGTAAACACGTCGGCAGAGCGATGCAAGGGATAGAAATCATTCGCGAACATGGGTAGTACACGGTCAAGGATGGCTTCGGGAGTCCATCCGTCGGCGGTGTGGGCGGTACGCAGGGGCCGGGGCTGCGAGAATAGGTAAATTTCATTGTTGCGCACACCAAAAAGCTGGCCGGTGACGTGGCTTGCGGCATCGCTGCACAACGCGACGACGAACGGCGCGATTTTCTCTGGAACCAGTTTTTTCAACCCTTCCACCCGACGCTTCTGCTCCGGGGTCTCATCCGGGATCGAACTGACCATCCGCGTCCAAGCGAACGGCGCCACAGCATTCGAGCGGATGCCGAATTTATTCATGTCAAGGGCAATCGCTTTGGATAGTCCCGCGATGCCGAGTTTTGCGGCACAATAGTTCGCCTGTCCGAAATTTCCCACCAGTCCCGAGGTCGACGTCATGTGGACGTAAGCGCCGGAACCCTGTTGCTTGAAGTACGGCGCGGCCGCGCGGCTGACGTTGAAGGTTCCCTTCAAATGCACCGAGATAACCGCGTCGAATTCCTCCTCGGTCATCCGGTGAAAAATGGCGTCGCGCAAATTGCCGGCATTATTGACAACGATGTCGAGCCGACCAAAGGAGCGTCGCGCCGCTTCGATGACGGCGTCGGCCGCGGCGAAGCTCGAAATATCGTTGCGATCGACGACTGCGCGACCACCGATGGATTCGATTTCCCTGACGACCGATTCGGCCGGGCTCTCATCGGTTGCCGCACCCGACAGCGATGAACCCAAATCATTGACAACCACGGCGGCGCCCGCGCGTGCGAGATCAAGTGCGATTCCGCGACCAACTCCGCGACCGGCGCCTGTGACTACGGCGACTTTGTCTGCGAGGAGATAAGCGGACGCTTTAGTATTCATCGATCGATCTCCCAATTGACAAAAAACGCCAGGCTCTCGCCGGACATGCCGGAAACGAACACCACCATACCCGGACGCCCCTGGTCGAGTGCCGCGGCCGTGCAGACAGGTGAAAAGAGACGTTCATTCATTCCCGGCGACAATCGACTCGACAGTCGCACTGGCGTCGATCAGCACGGTGTTGCTGGGGCTCAGCGCGCCGATCGAAGCAGTGTCGAGGGCGATTGGCACGCTAGGCGCTCACGGAACGGTGCATACGTAATAGTTCCTCGCAGCCTTTCGGGATGTCAAAGAGGGCGCCGTATTCCCGAGCGGCTCGCTGCGCGCGCGCCCGCACATCTGCGCAGCTGCATTGACGCAAATAGGCAAACGGTCCACCGGTATACGCCGGCGCGAAGCCCGCTATGACTGCCGCGACATCCGCGAGGTCCGTGTCCTCAATGCCCCCGCCGCGCCAAACGCGCGCTGCTTGCAATGCGATCGCCAGGAGACGATCCCCCGGTACGAATTGCAGCGTCGCGGCCTGGATACTCTCGAGCGATTGGAGAAACGAAACCTTGCGAGATATCAACGGGACGGCATTGAGCCAACGCACGATCTCGAGAGCGGTATCGTTTATGGGGAGGGTCGCAGAGGACAAGCAGACTTCGACCGAGCGGCCATATTCGGTCGAGTCCGACACCCACACACCGGCCTCGGTGCCAAAGGTCTCCAACGACGATCGAGTGCCGCGCAGCCACGCAACGCTCGAAGCGCCGGTGCCGGACATTGATGCGTCAGTCACTATCATGATTTCGTCCTCGCCCACTCGCGCAGGGCCGACGAGCGCGACTTCGGCCCGTTCGAACGTCTCGCGCAGAGAGTTGTCAATCGGCCCTGCCACGGCGAGTCGCCGGGGCCTTCTCGCCGTGCCGCGGGCCAACACTTTTGTTGCGCGTTGCCGATTCAGAAACAGCGTCCGCACCAAATTTCCCGCGACGGGGTCTTGAATCAGACGCACGAAGCAATCCATTTCCCATCGACAAGCATCGTCCATCGGCTTCAGCCAACCCCCGATGACGGACTGAATGATCGCTTTATATGCCGGGTAGTGCGTGAGGCGATCGTCGTCGATGCCGACGGCCGCGGCTATGGCCGCCGTTACATCGGTGGCACCAAAGTCGTAAGAGTTCGCGGGCGGATGCCAGTCGGCCAGATCCCAAGGCGACTGAAACGATCCCTCCGCTAAGCGATGGGCGCGTTGTCGGGCGATGGTCAGCAGTTCATCCTTTGCGACGACCTGGTCGACAATGCCCAGCTCGAGCGCACGGTGGGCCGAAATGGGCTCGCCGCTCAGCAGAAGTTCGAACGCGGCCCTGGTGCCCGCCAGCCGGGGCAACCGCTGGGTTCCCCCCGCGCCTGGCAGAAGTCCGAGCTTGATTTCAGGAAGGCCGAGCCGGGTGGTGTCCTCATCTGAAACGATCCGCTGGTGACAGGCTAGGGCGAGTTCGAGGCCACCGCCTAGCGCCAGGCCATTGATGGCGGCAACGGACGGCTTGCCGATCGTCTCAAGGCGTCGAAACAGGCGGCCCAGTCGACCGCACATCGCGTGCAGTGCCTCGGTGGAGTCG
This sequence comes from Steroidobacteraceae bacterium, assembly GCA_036502605.1. Classification (GTDB taxonomy): domain Bacteria; phylum Pseudomonadota; class Gammaproteobacteria; order Steroidobacterales; family Steroidobacteraceae; genus Bog-1198. Next base: position 63,008 of record DASXYI010000151.1, on the reverse strand, counting down.
CGTTGCGCGGTCTCGGTGTAACGCCGAACCATGGCAAGGTCGGCGCCGGCCAAGAAGGCCGCCTTTCCGGACACGATGACGACGGCGCGAATTTGCGGCCTCGAGTTCACATCTTCGAGCACACGTTCGAGAGCATCCATCAAGTCGTCCGAAAAGACATTCATCGACTTGCCGGGCATATCGATGGTCGCGATGAGGATCCCATCCTCGCCGAGTACCGTGCGGATGTTGTCGTTCACGAAGACGATTCCGACAGAACCCGGCGCCGGACGCCTGCTCTAGACGTACTTCTTGAAATCCGGTTTGCGCTTTTCGTTGAATGCACGCACGCCCTCCTTCGATTCCTCGCTCATGTAGAAGTGCTTGACGGCTTGTACCCCGAGGAAGCTGATGCCGCGGATGTTTTCGCTATCCGCGTTGAACGAACGCTTCGCGATTGCAATCGCGGTCGGACTGAGCACGTTGATCTCTGCGGACCAGGCTTCCACTTCCGCGTCGAGTTCCACATGCGGCACGACTTTATTGACAAGCCCCATTTCATAGGCCTGCTGGGCCGTGTATCGGCGGCAAAGAAACCAAATTTCGCGAGCCCTCTTCTCGCCGACATGCCGGGCAAGCAATGCGGTTCCCCATCCCGGGTCCACGGAGCCGACCTTGGGTCCAACCTGCCCGAACACGGCTTTCTCGGAGGCAATGGTGAGGTCGCAGAGAGTTGCAAACACATTGCCGCCGCCGATTGCGAAGCCCTGCACGCGGGCAATCGACACTTTGCGCAGGTCCCGAATCGCCGTTTGGAGTTCCTCGATCGGCATTCCGACCGTGCCACGCGCGCCGTATAGTCCGTCTTCGGTCAGATGTGATTTCTGATCGCCGCCCGTACAGAACGCTTTCTCGCCGGCGCCGGTGAAAACTACGGTGTTGACCGAGTGCTCCTCGTTGGCGGCTTGAAACGCGTGAATCAATTCCTCGACCGTTTGCAGGCGAAAGGCGTTGTAAACGTCGGGACGATTGATCGTGATACGCACCGCGTTCTCGCCCAACTCGTAGGTGATGTCCTTGTACGTGGCCATGATTGACTCCAGTGGTAAAGGGCTGCGCTTCAGCCGTGCATCGTGAGGCCGCCGGAGACGCTTATCGTCTGGCCGGTCATGAAAGCCGCGTCGTCACTCGCGAGAAACGCGACGAGTCCGGGATAGTCGGTCGATTCTCCGATACGGCCGAGCGGCACGCCACGGACCATCGCGTCACGAATCTTCTGACCCTGCTCACCGGTACCCACGAACGCATCCATCGCCGGCGTATTAGTCGGGCCAGGACACAAGCAATTCAACAGTACATTGTTTCGAGCCACTTCTCGTGCCAGCGCCTTGGAAAAGGCGACCGTTGCGCCCTTGCACCCGGAGTAAACAACTTCCCCTGACGAGCCCACTCGCCCGGCATCGGAGGCGATAAAAATCACCCGCCCGCTGTTGCGCTTGACCATGCGACCGACGACCGCATGGGTGACATTTATTGGACCGAGGAAGTTGATTGCGACCACCTTCGACCAAAAATCCGGGCTGGTCTTTAAAAACGGCATCGGAGTATCCCATCCGGCGTTATTGACGAGCGTGTGGACCGGCCCTAACCGTTCCTCGACGATGGCAACTGCGTGCTGCACGGCGGAATAATCACAGATATCGCAAGTTTCCGCCGCCGCCACGCCACCCCCTTCCGAGATAGCGGCAACGGTCGCTGCGGCGGCATCCGCATTGAGATCGAGGACGGCCACTTTCATTTGTTCTTCGGCAAGACGCAATGCGATGGCGCGGCCTATGCCGCTGCCGGCGCCCGTTACGATTACCACCCGGCCTTTGAGTCCACGCATGTAAGCTCCCCCTTAAAAGCATACGGCATAGTTTGGCTGCGAGATAGTATTGTAACATACTATTATTCGTGAAACAGCTATGGCAGCGAGAAACTCCCGAGCGGCTAGGCCCCCGGGGAAGTAAGGTCAGTCTTCTTCGCCGGCGGTCCCTGGAGAAATTTGCCGCAACAACGCCTGTTTAATGTAGGTCAGTTGCCGAATCATCGATTCTCGCTCTGTCGGCGACAAATCCTTGAGAATCAGTTCGTTCAGGCGATTTTCCTCTAGCGTCATTTGCTTGAGCAACTGCTGTCCGGCTCGCGCCATATAGACGCGCTTGGCGCGCTTGTCTACCGGGTCATCGCGCCGCTCCACAAGTCCCCCAGCCTCCAAGCGCTCGATGAAGGTGCCTAGACTGGCCTTGCCTACATCCAGCGCGTCCGCAAGCTTCGTCTGCATCATCCCGTCATTCCGCGATAGATGCGCCAGCACCCACCACTGCGCTCGGGTGACACCGAGAGGCTTCATCAGCTGATCAAACGCGGTGCGACGCATCCGCGACACATCGTGAATCAAAAAGCTGAGCCGAATGGCCTGCCGCCCCACATCTTCCGCAGCCCCCGTCCGAGCGGGCCGGGCGGTACGTTTGGCTGCACTATTGCCGCGGCGAGTCGTGGGCGCCTTTGCGATGGATAGGGAAGAAACTTTGGCTACCATGGGGCCCTCGCTAATACAAATGGTCGGAGAACGGCTTCAGTCGCGGGTCTCTTTGTCGGGCGTCGCGATACTCGGCGCAAGTCAAAGGATACCGACAATGCTGATTGCAGCGACCCCATTATAGGGCACGCCACCGAGATTGTGGCTCAAGCCTAGTCGCGGCGCTTTTATTTGGCGCCCCCCCGCGCGCCCCATCATCTGGACGTAATGTTCGAAAACCATTCTCAAGCCCGAAGCCCCGACGGGGTGCCCGAAGCACTTGAGTCCGCCGTCGGTCTGGCAGGGCAGGGCGCCATCAGCGTCGAATTTACCGTTCAAGACATCGGCGACTGCGCCGCCGGGCTCGGATAGCCCCAGATCTTCGCCATTCGGAGTTGAGGAACGAACGCGCCATATGTCTTGATGCCGATTGCCATGTTGCATGCACTCTAGCTGTACGGACCATGCAAGTTCATGGCCGGTCCTGTTTAGTAAGGATTGTGCGCCGCAAGGAAGGCGCATTTCGAGCCGCTCAGATTATAGTATTATTGGCGACCGTATTGTACAGTACTAATGACGACGACGTTCGGCATTGAGCTTTCGAAATACCCGACGATCGGCGTAAATACGAGAAAAACGTGGGCCGGCTCCGGTATGGAGGCATACGAGTTGACTGAAATTTGGCGGCGGCGGGCGCCGGCATCGAGGGTGTGCTAGAGCCGTTTCGGCGCGTCAGGCGCGGCTTCCCGAAGCGCGCGGTATTGGCTGGGCGTGCTGCCGGTTTCGCCGTGGAAAACCTGGGTGAAGTGCGACTGGCTACCGAACCCCACATTCAGCCCGATCTGGCTGAGCGGCATGGAGGTGTCGCGCAAGAGTTGCTTGGCCTTTTCAATGCGCCGCATGGTGAGGTATCGATGCGGCGAAACGCCGGTGACGGCGCGAAATCGGCGAACGAAGTGGGCGCGGCTCACAGCGACGTGTTTGGCCATTCCATCGAGCGTCAGCGGTTCGCCGAGACGCGAGTCGATCAGGTCGAGCATCGCATCCAACTTGACGCCGGTATCGTCCCATTTCTCGCCCGCGTCGATGGTGCCGCGGGGGCGGCCCTGGCGGAACGCCTCCATGAGGTGCAGGACGAGCGCCCGGGTGACCGCGTGCACGTAGGGAAAATTATCGGCGTGGGCGCGGCGGGCTTGATTCAGCAGGATCTCGATGCAGCTGCGCGCGAACACATCCTCGAACGCGAAACGAAAATACGGCTGAACGGGAAAAGCGGAGGTCAGCAAGCCCTCCAACAGGGTGCTGGGTACGTGAATCGAACAAAACGACACCTGGCCATCTATCTGGTAATTCACGCGGCGGCCAGGCGGGATGACGCTGATCAAACCTGGGACCGAGACGCTTTCGGTCCAAGGGCCATTGCATGCGGCGCGCACGGTACGCGAGCCCGCGCTGTGATAGGCGACGATGAAGTCGTTGTTTTCCTCTAGATCGAAACCGTTCACCCACGGAAGGTCCCAGTCGCAAACCGCGATGCCGCCCCATGCCAACTCGTCGTTGGCGAGGACAGGAGCGGCCCGCAGCGCTTGGCTGAAGGCGTCGGAGGCTCGCAGTCTCGACAAGTTGCCCACCACTCACTCCTCGATGCGGGTCGGCACGCGCTCCGCATGCACCAGCCAAAGAAAGCACTTTTCTTATAGTCTCGGGCGCCGATTCCGAAAGACGGGCCGCCGGCGCCCTTTGTAAGCTTAGCGCAGTTGGCTGGATCAAGGCACGTCTGAGTGAGAAACGACCGGCTTGCCGTCCGGTTCACCGCTGGAAAACTTTACAATGATTACCGCTCGAGACGTCGACTATCACACCCCCGACGATGCGGACCACCGATACGCCGAAACCAACTGGTTTTGCTTCTACATTCCAAAAGAGCGATTGATGGCGATCGTCTACACCGTCGCCCGAAAGGCGGTGGGTGTTCAATCGTGCGACATCTCCTTGTACGGCGCCTTGGTCGACAGTCGGGCCGAAACACTTTATTTGGACTCCCAAATGGCGTTGCCGGCCCCGCCTCGGCTCTCGAAGTACACCACGGCCAATGGTCTGTCGGTCGAGGCCGTGAACCCGCCGCGCGACTACAAGGTTGATTATGTCGGATACGACGATACGGAGATTCACGTCGAGTTCAAGGGCCTCATGGAGCCCTTCGACATTCACGATCCGGATCACAGCCCTCTGGCCAAGCACACGACCGAGGAACAGCACGCCGGCGCGGGCATGGGTTCCGGCTACGGTGGGCACTTTGATCTGACCGGCCATTTTCAGGGCACGTTGAAATTGCGCGGCACTGAATACGAAGTCGACTGCGTCGAGACGATGGATCATAGCTGGGGCAACCGCGCGGAAATATTCGTCCCGACGATGGGCTGGTCGCACGCGCATTTCGGCAAGGATCTAGCAATCAAGTGGATCAATCACTGGGATCCGACCAAACCGGTTGATCAGCAGCAGCGGCTGGCGCACGGATATGTGATGGAGAACGGTGAAGTCTACGGCTTGACCGATCTGCGACTCATTACGCATCGCATCGGCGCGGTGATTCACTCCGTTGAGTTCAGCGCGACAGACAATCGGGGAAAGAAATTCCACGCGGTCGGTACGGCCGAAGTCGGCGGGCCGTGGATCTGTTACGTCGCCTCTTTGGTATTCGCGGCGCAGTGTCGCTGGACTTTGGATGACGGACGCGTGGGATATGGTCTTGCCTCGGAAATCACCTCGTTGCAAGCCCTTACCCGAGCCCACGGTCGTCGCTGGACGAAGTCCTCGACCCGCATCAGTTCATGACAGTTATGACGGAGTTGGCAATGCACGCGCAGAACAAGGACCGGCCTTCGCCCGAGTGGATAGCGGCGATTCGGCGTCGTTACCGGGTTGAGCGGGAAATTGACCGCGCGCTCACGTACAAACTCGAACAGCGCAGCACACCCCCGTACAGCAAGTTGCCGCTCGAGACACTTGTCAAAGGCGTGCAATCCCTGATTGGGGCCAATCTCAAGCAGCCATTCGAAATAACCGACGCAAAATGGTTGGCCGGCGGCGCCTCAAAGTTGCAAATGGCGTTTAATCTCACCTGGAATCGCCCCGGTGTAGGCAACGAGACGACCCGGATGGTGCTACGCAATGATCTCGCGGAGGCACTGCATGCGACGAGCCGCCTGCGCGAGTTCCAGATCGTTTCTGCGCTTCACAAGGTCATTCCGGTTCCCCCTGTATTCTGGGTCGACAACACGGCCGAGCACCTTCCTTATCCGGGCATCGTCTATGGATTCATGAGCGGCGTCACCAAGCCCTCGAACGCGAAGAGCGGCGTCACTGGATTGGGCACCTACATGGAGCAGGACGTCCGCAAGAAGCTGGCTCCGCAGTTCGTTGATCACCTGGCCCGGCTGCACACGTACAATTTCAAGGAGGCAAACCTCTCGGCCTTCGACGTGCCGAAAGTGGGCACGCAGAACGCCGAGTGGGCCGTCAACTGGTGGGACCGGGTCTGGGAGGAGGACGCCGACGAGGACGTGCCCCTGGTGGCGCTAGCCTCCGCATGGCTACACAAGAATGCACCGGCGGTCGAGCGACTGTCGATCGTCCACGGCGATTTCAGGACCGGCAACTATCTGTTCAACGAACAAGATCATCGAATTACCGCGTGGCTGGATTGGGAGTTGTCCCGGATCGGCGATCGCCATCAGGATCTCGCCTGGAGCACCAGCCGAGCTTTTGGCACTTTCGCCGACGATGGCAAGACCTTTCTCGTATCTGGACTGATGCAGGAAAACGAATTTATCGACTCCTATGAGAAATCATCCGGAATGAAAGTGGACCGCAAATCGCTCCACTACTATCAGATCTTCAACGCGTACTCGATGGTCGCCATGACATTGGCGACAAGCTATCGGGTCGCCCGCAACGGCAAGTCGCACCAAGACGTTTTATTGGCCTGGCTGTTGGGCGTGGGTTACATGCTGCTCGACGAAATGCGCGATCTCATCGAACAGGGAGACTGATATGCAATTGCGGCCGCTGCTTCAGATACAAACCATCATGAAGGCGATGTCGGAAGACATCATCCCGGCCTTGGACCAGACCAATCAATTGGCCGTGCAATCCGCGCATCTGACCATCGGTACGCTGGCGCTGATGGCCCAGCATCTGCCGTTGGAGTATCGATACGATTGCGACGAACTGAGGCGCCTGATCGAGTGCGCCAAATCGCTGGGCGCGCAGTTGAAGCCGGAAGGCGGCGCAACTGTCGCCGCGGAACTGATCGAGGCTGGCAAGGTCGGTAGCGATGTGCTGAGCAGGGCTCGGGCGGAACCGAGCGAGATCGTCGACGCGGTGCGGCGCCTGCGAGTGGCGAGCGCCAACGCGGTCAGCGCGGCCTACGCAGCGGGCGACGAAGCGGCGCAGGCGGCGGTCGAAAAAACCGTATTGTCAATGTCCAAGCAGCAGTTGCTGCGAGATCGTTCGTGGCTGCTTATGCAAGGTTGGGAGCCCGATCCGAAGAGCGTGCCCGGCATTGCCGAACTGTTGACCTCGAAATAGCCAGTTTGCAGCCGTGAGTCAGCTGTCGGAAACTCATTTGCTACCGGTCCGGGCCAGACGGGTCTCGCTGCAAGGTGTGGTCAATTTTCGCGACCTGGGCGGCTATGCCACGGCGGATGGACGCCTGACGCGCTGGGGGCAGATCTTTCGGTCCGATCTGCTCGCCGATCTGACCGACGCGGACCTGGATGTCTTGAGCGGCATCGGGCTCCGAACCATCTGCGATCTGCGGAGCGATTCGGAGCGTCTCAGCAAGCCCAACCGGACTCTCTCCGGAGCGGTGGTGAAAATGCACGCCATTGGCTTCATGCCCCACCGCGGCGACGAGTTGCTGGCCGACACGAAGGCGGGAAAAGTCTTGGTGCCCGACATTGAGAACCGAGTCCGAGAGATCTATCGGCGGTTCGTCACCGACCAATGCGGAACTTTCGCCAAACTTCTTGAGTTGATCGACACGCAACCGCTGCCCATGCTGATCCACTGCACCAGTGGACGCGACCGCACAGGGTTCGCGTCGGCGGTGCTATTGATGGTCATGGGCGTGCCGCGCCCAACCATTGCCGAAGATTACCTGTTGAGCAATCAGTACCGCCGCGATCTGACGTTTCAGATCGGCGGCAGCGTGCAGCCGGAGGTCATGGCGACCTTGACCAATGCCCATCCCGACTACCTGGCCGCGGCATTTCAGGCCATCGATGAGGGCTGGGGCTCGGATGCCGCCTACCTACGCGCTGCCCTCGGACTGTCCGAGGGCCGCCGGAATCGCCTGCAAGAGAAATTACTGGAAAGGCCGGAGAGTTCGCAATCGCCGCTCTCCGGCCCGCACCAGCACAACGAGGTGAAGTGACCATGAGCAAGACATTGGATCGATTTTCCCTGGTCGGGCGCACCGCCATCGTAACGGGGGCCAGCAGCGGGATGGGGCGGCACTTCGTCGGCACGCTCGCGGATGCCGGAGCGAGGGTCGTTTGCGCTGCGCGCCGGAAGGATTCGATTGAAGAGGTGGCGCAGGAGATCCGTAGGAAAGGCGGTCAGGCGATCGCTGTCGAGTTGGACATCGGCAGCACAGAGAGCGTCACCCGCACGTTCGACGAAGCCACCAAGGCATTCGGTGTCATCGATTTGCTGATCAACAATGCGGGGCAGATCGTCTTTGCGCCGTTCCCCGACATCACGGACGATCAATGGAACAATTTGATGAACGTGAACGTTGCGGGCTCGATGCGCATGACGCGTGAATTCTGCAAGCGTCTCATCGCCGCCGGCAAGCCGGGAAGCATCGTCAACATCACATCCATCACCGGACAGCAGACCAAGGCATACCTGTCGATTTACGGTACGGCAAAGGCGGCATTGATCCAATTCACCAAGCAAGTGGCGATGGACATGCTGCCGCATGGGATCCGTGCCAATTCGATCGCCCCCGGATACTTCCGCACGGCCATGGTGGATTGGTATTTCGACAGCGACACGGGGAAAGTGGAAGTGGAAAACCTGCCGGCCAAGCGGGTCGGCCTGCTGGAAGAACTCGACGGCCCGCTCTTGCTTCTGGCGAGCGATGCGGGATCCTATTTGAACGGCGTAATACTGCCGGTGGACTACGGTCATGTGGTGCGCATTTCCAGCACGTGAACCCACACATCGACCGGCTTTTGTACGGAGGAAAACTCATGAGTAGTGTCAAGGCGGCAGAATTTACCTTTCCTTTGGATCTCGGCGCACCGGACGGTTCACTTGAGGCAAAGGCGCCTCCAGTCGACAACGGTCTCGACATTCTCGACCCGTCCCGCTATTACTCGCCCGAATTCATGCAGCGGGAATGGGCTCAGCTATGGCCGCACGTCTGGCTGCTTGCCGGCGTCACGGCCGACATTCCGGAACCCGGGGACTTCAGCCTGTTCGAACATGGCCATGAGGAAATCCTCGTAGTCCACCAATCTGATGGCGCCATCAAGGCCTTCTTCAATGCGTGCCCGCATCGAGGCAATCGGGTATGCCAGGTCGACCGGGGCAGCACGAGCAGCTTCACTTGCCCGTTCCATGGGTGGCAGTTCGGCTGCGACGGCAAGCTGGAGAGAATAGTCGACCAAGAAACCTTCAACCCGAAATTGATCGCACATCGTCCGGGACTGACTGAAATCCGATGCGAGGTCCTGGCGGGCGTGATCTTCGTCAATATGGATGGATCGGCCCCGCCGCTGCAGGAATGGATGGGTCTGCCCGCGGGGTATCTCGAGAGCTACGAGCTGGACAAAATGAGCGTGGTGCGCCATACCCGAAGCGAATGGCAATCGAATTGGAAGACGGGGGTCGATACCTTCTATGAATCGTATCACCTGCCGCATATTCATCCGCAGACACAGGGCTCGATCGAGGAATTCAGCCAGGTCGATTTGTACAAGAATGGGTTCAGCCGGATGATCATGTGGTTCGGGATCAAGTCGCACCGTCATACGGTGGAGCACGAACGTGATCTCGACTTCGGCGTCAAGATCATGTTGAAGGATGCAGGCGTCGACGTCGAAACGTACCGGGGGACGGTGACAGATACCCGCAATGACATTCAAAAGGCGAAGCGGGACAGGGCCAAGCGGTTGGGATTGACCCACTATGAAAAGCTGACCGACGGCCAGCTCAGCGACGGCTGGATCACGGGCCTATTTCCAAACGTGCAGATCGGCATGCACGCCGAAGGGGTCTTCATCATGCGCTTCGTTCCGCATGCCACGGACCCCAATCGTTTCTATTACGACAACATGCTGCTGTACCGTCACGTAGAGGAGCCGAATTACAACGTCCCTGCATGGATGGCCATGCCGGACGGCATAGACACGACCGGACAGACCCGCCCGCAGATCGAACGATGGGACGCCGGCGTGGAACCCGGCATTGGGCCGGTCCTGCTGCAGGATTTCGAACTCGTGCCGAACGTGCAGCGTGGCCTGAAGTCCCGCGGCTTCAAGGGCCCCCTGTGGAGCGAACAGGAAGCGCGTCTACGGCACTTTCACCGTGAATTGGACCGGTACCTCAACGGGGAGAAATAGCGATCTCGCCTACGCAGGAGCACATATGACACGCTGGGCGAGCGTTGCGAATCTGTCGCAACTGCCGCCCGGCACGAACCGGGCATTCAAGCTGGACGGCCGGTCGATACTCATCTGTCATTCGACCATGGGGGTATATGCCGTCGAGAACCGGTGCACGCATCAACTGGCGGCCCTGGAGGGCGGCAAGCTGCGCGGTGTGTCTTTGTTCTGCCCCAAGCACGGCGCGCAATTCGATTTGCGCTCGGGTGCGCCCATTGGCCCTCTCGCCAAGGGTGCCCTTCAAACTTTCAAAATCAGGGTGGATGAACATGGAAAAATCGAAATCGAATTGCCGGAGGCGAATGGCACGGGAGCCGCAAGTCCGATACGCGAGTATCCGGCCATGAGCGCGGAACAGATGAACAAAAACATCGTTGCGCGTTTTCTCGAGGAATTCTCTTCTGGAGCCGTGGATACTACGATGGCCATGATGACGGAGGACGCCACATGGTGGGTCGCCGGGACTATGCCGATTTCAGGCACCTACGACAAGCCGGCCTTCACGCGGCTTCTATGGGGGGTCTTGGAAACCTGCACCGGACCGATACGGATCACCCCAAAGAGCTTTGTCGCCGAAGGCGGCCATGTTGCGGTGGAAGCGGAATCTTATACGCAGACCCGAACCGGCCGCACGTACAACAATCTGTATCACTTCCTCTTTACCATACGCGACGGAAAGGTCGCGAGCGTCAAAGAGTATCTGGATACCATGCACGCCAATACAATTCTTTGCACTCCATAGAACAGGAAGGGGAGGCCGCGAGAGTCAATCCAATCTGGTTCTGGGACTGGCAAACGAGTCTCCAACGGTTTAGGGACCCTCTTTCCGATCGAATGCTCTTTCCTGGTGGCAGCATTCCGTATCGGCGAGACTGCGATGCTTCCATACCATATCGCTAGCCGGACAGCCTTCTAGATCCCCGAACATATTTGTTCGGCCCAGACTATTGGTAACCTCATATAGTATGGTACAATACCATAAAGATACGCCTAGGCAGTGTGCCTAGGCTCATGCGACGGGCGTATCCGAAAGGGCTGCGTCAATAAAAAGCAGCGAATAAGGTATTGCAACAAGAGGGAGAGTGGCGTGCTGAAGACAAATACCGTTCCTTTCATTTGCATTGAACATCAAGTGGGGACGCGCATCACTGTACTGTCATTTGTGCTGCTGTCTCTGAGCCTCTCCTCACAGTTATTCGCGCAGACGGCGACAACATCTACGGTGGCGCCTGCTGCGCTAGATGAGATTATCGTCACGGCTCAGAAGCGTGCTCAATCCATCAACGATGTGGGTATGGCCATCAACGCCGTCAACGATGAAGCTTTGCGGGAACAGGGCATCAAGGATGTCGGCGACCTCGTGAAAATCGAACCGAGCTTTACGTTATCTCAAGCTCAATACGGCACCCCTGTGTATTCTGTACGCGGCGTCGGCTACAACGAGGCATCGCTCGCCGCAAGTCCGGCAGTGAGCGTTTACGTGGATGAAGTGCCATTTGCTTATCCTGCGCTGACAAAGGGCGCCACACTGGACATTTCGCGCGTTGAGGTTTTGAAGGGACCTCAGGGGACTCTTTATGGGCAAAACGCAACGGGCGGTGCCATCAACTATATTGCGGCAAAGCCCACCGATACATTTGAGGCGGGAGTGGAAGCGACCTACGCACGATTCGATTACAAAGACCTCAATGCCTTTGTGAGCGGTCCTTTGTCAAAGGACGTGCGAGCACGCTTCGCGTTCGACGTTATAAACGGAGGGGCGTGGCAGGAAAGCTATACGCGTCATGATAAGATAGGCGCAACCCGCCAGGGAAAGGCACGGATCTTGTTAGACTGGACACCGGCCGACAATTTCAAGGTAGAACTGAATATCAATGGTTGGGTTGATCAATCCGACACGCCGGTAACGCAATTGTTGGCTATCACGGTCCTCGATACGCCGTTTTCCAGCCAAGTTCCCAAGTTGATTAACTATCCGCTAGCTCCTCTCACACCGCGCGCTGCCGATTGGAACCCGGGTTATCGGCATACCAACGACGAACATTTCTACCAGGCGGCCTTGCGCGCGGACTACTCGGTTTCCGACAGCTTAAAATTCACCTCGATTACATCTTTCGAGCATTACATTCAAAACAACGTTATTGGCAACGACGGTGTGAGCACTGATTCGAACAGCGAACGTCAGACGGGCAGCATAAACTCTTTCTCTCAGGAGCTTCGGGCGAGCGGAAGTCTTCTATCGAATAGGCTCAATTGGTTGGCGGGAGTCGACTATTCCAAGGATAAAGTCGAAGAGTACGTTTACGGCTACCTGCCATACACGACGCCGGCTTTTGCGCTGACTCCTCTAGGGGTGCCGCCTTTTTCCGATATCGCTTTCTCATCCGATCCCATCGTGACCACCAAAGCGGTGTTTGCCAATCTCGAATATCAGGTGGTCGATACACTCAGCGTCCATTCGGGCATCCGCTATACGAAATCGGATAATGTCTGGCTCGGCTGCCTATACGGCATCGATCCCAATTTCGCCGGTGGGTTGAATGTGCTTCAGACGTTCGTCAAGGGCGGTGTCGGTGTAATCCCTATCAAAACGGGAGATTGCGTGACCTTTAACGCGGCGTTTGATCCGGGGTTGCAGCATCACTCCCTAGATGAGAGTAATGTCTCGTGGCGCGTAGGGGCCGACTGGCACCCGGTGGACAAGACGCTGGTTTACGCAACCGTGAGTAAGGGTTTCAAAGCAGGCGGCTTTCCGACTCTGCCGGGCACGGGGGCGATTCAGTTTACACCGGTAACGCAGGAGTCTCTCCTTGCCTACGAATTGGGTGTTAAGACCAATGTCGCATCACAGCTGGAGTTGACTGCCGCAATTTTTCACTATGACTACAAGAACAAGCAATTGAGAGGCCGAATCGTCGATCCCACAGGCGTATTTGGCAACATTGACGCCCTTTCCAACATTCCAAAATCGCTGGAGGATGGCGCCGAACTGTCTCTCAATTGGCGCCCGTCCCAAGGGCTAACGTTGAGGGCTGCGGCCACGTACCTGGATGCTCGCGTCGCCGGAACTTTCAATACGGTAGATGTGTACACCGGTAACGTAACCAACTTCGACGGCTACACCTTTCCCTCCACTCCGAAATGGAACATTACCAGCGGGGCGCGATACGAGTGGTCTGTAGGTAATGACTTGGTGATGTTTGTCGGCGGCGACATTCGATATCAAACGAAAACTTATAGTGTGTTCGAGGATAGAGGCGACTTGGCGCTGGGATACCCGTCGCTCGATACTCCCGCCTATGGCGTGCTCGATCTCAGAACAGGCCTGGAGTCGGCGGACCATAAATGGAAAGTTCAGATATTTGGGAACAACGTGACGAATAAATACTACTGGACTGAAGCGAGCCGGATATACGATACGACTGTCCGGTATGCCGGAATGACGGCCACATTCGGGATTACTGGATCATATCATTTCGGGCCGCACTGATTTTTCCGTGGGAGAGAAGTTCTGATATGGCCCCCGTTGTGTTAATTGGCGCGACCCTACGTGGCCCCCCGACATGTGTCGGTGGGGCGTGACCCGAGTGAAATCATCGTGGGATCGGTCGTTGTTGAAGTCGTCGATCTTGGATTTGATAAAAGTGCCGTTCAGACCCGCCGTCCACCGGGGCGCGGGCTTCCAGACGGCCTGCATTTTCAAACCCGTACTCGTGCGATTACGGGTCCAATATCCCGGCCCCTATACGTCACGAAGTAGTGGATTGTAAAATACAATAGAAACAGATAGTTACAGCATACGCGATTTTGCGCGGCAACACGGGCTCAAGAAGCTTGATTAAGACTGTAAGCATCATATAATGATGGTATCAATCTTAAGTGATCCCAATGGCCACTCTTTCCCAAGCGCGCGATGCATTTCAGCGGCGACTGCTCACATTCCTATATCGCGGTTCCACCAGTTCGAGCCTCGTGTTGAAGGGCGGTGCGGCCATGCGCGTGCTTACCGAAAGCGCACGCTTTACCCAGGATTTGGATTTCGATCACGATCCACATCGCTCCTTGGCGAGTCTTCAAAAGACCGTGCGGGTGGCGATCGATCGCGCTATTCAGGGCAGCGGTTTGGCCGCCACCTCGATTTCCGAATCCAGGCAGACGGACACGGTCGCACGCTGGAAGATCTCCGGTCGAACGAGCACCGGCGAGAATCTGCATCTCGCGGTCGAGGTATCACGGCGCCGAGCGCCGGACCCAAGCCACGTGCTCAAAGTTCCGGTTCAGATTGCCGACCGCACATTGCCGCGTGTCTACGTGAGCGTCTATGACGAGCAGGCGCTTGCCGATAACAAGCTTGCAGCACTGATCGATGATCGGCGGACAGCTCCGCGCGACGTCTACGACTTGGAACTGCTGCTGGCGCGCGGGGTAGTCCCGAGTGTCGCAGCGGTTGAGAATCTGGGAGGCCAGGCGGCGCTGATGCAGCGTGTCGCCGACAAGTTGGATTTGATGAGTTGGGCGCTTTTCCGGGATGAGGTACTGCCAACCTTGCCGATCGAGATTCACGCGCACATTGACGAGGACGAGTATCTCGCGATGAAAGTGCGGCTCCTTGAGACGCTCGAGCGGGGTTTAAAAAAAATGGGCGGTGCGAGCTCATCGTGAAAACTCTTCACTGGTCCACGCGCCTGGAGCTTGTGCTCGCGGAGCAGAGCGCACTGCGCGTGCTCGATACCGCGTCGATCATACAAGTGGCAAAAAATGTGCGCGGAGACATTTCGAAGCCTAGCGTGGAGCGCTGGATCCGGGAAGCAGTGGCCGCCAACCGCCTGCAGCGCGTCGTGCGAGGGTTGTTCCTCAATGAGTTGATCTCTCCGCCGGCCCAGCTTTGCGAGGCGGCAGTTTGGCTACGGCCGGGTGCTGTGATCTCCCTGCAGACGGTGCTCGGTGATTCCGGTGTCTGGAACAACTACACTCCCTGGGTGACGGCGGTCATTCCTCTGTCTTCACGCTACACGATGCCCTCGCTGGGTCGAGTCGAGACTGGCGGAGGCACGTTCGTGTTCCGCGGGATATCCGAGCGCATCCTCGAAACTGGAGCGGAGCGTGATCGCCTAGTCACTGGAGTCGATTACCGGCGCGCCACACCGGAGGCGGCACTGCTGCACTGGTTGTATCTGTCCGACTCACCGCGAAGTCGCATGTCGGCTCCGCCATTGGATCTTGATCTTGGTGCGCTGGACTTGAAGAGACTGCTGCGACTGGCAGCGGTCATGCGACTCGAAGACAGTTTGGCGATCTGGCGCGACCGAAATGTCGGCCAAGAAGCTTAGTGCAGACGAATATATCGAGCAGCTTTGAGCTACCCAAGACGCATGTGCCAATACGGGACTTACCTGACGCGGACCATTGACAGATTTGCCTATCCCCGCTACGCTAAGTTAGTTGGATGACTTAGGCGCAAACATGAGAACACATATCGACAAACGATCGCGGCTGGTTAGTGCGGCAGTGGGCTTGGCGTACCAGAACGGGTTCGGCGCCACCTCGCTTGCCGACATCGCGCGCGAAGCTGAGGTTCCTCTGGGCAACGTCTATTATTACTTCAAGACCAAGGACGAGATTGGTGGGGCGATCGTCGAATTCAGGCTAGCCCAGCTGTCCGCGCAGCGGCAGCGATGGAGCGAAGCTGGATCGCCCAAGGATCGGCTTTGCGCCTGCGTCCAAGGCGTCTTCGAGAACAAGGATTTCTTGGCGCAGCGCGGCTGCGCGGTCGGGACGTTTTGCTCCGAGCTCCACAAGGCGGGCGGTTCGATCGCCACCAGAGCGACCGAGATCTTCGCTCAACACCTGGCCTGGATCGAGAGCCAGTTTCGGGCACTCGGGAAGGGCAAAGACTCCAACGGCCTTGCCGTGCACTTGCTTTCCGCCATGCAAGGCGTTTCGATCCTGGCTAATACCTTTCATGACTCCGGTCTGGTGGCGACGGAGACCAAGCGCCTCAAGAGTTGGATACAAAGCTTGTGAGACATCAGGCGGGCTGAACCCGCCGGCCCACACGGCGAAGCCTGAAACGGGCCGAGTAAACTGCGAATCGAAGTTAGTTAGGCAACTGACACAGCCACGGAATGATGAGGTGATCACATGACACAACAAGCCCTAAGCAGGCAGAACGGAGCGTTTATGAAAATTGTTTTAATTGGCGCAAACGGAAAGATCGGGGAACTGGTACAAACGGCCATGGCCGGCGCCGGCCATGAGATCGTCAAGGTCGGACGCAAGTCAGGCGATTTCCGAGTCGATATCGAGAGCCGAGAAAGTATCCGGCAGCTCTATCAAGTCGTCGGTTCGTTTGACGCCGTGGCCGTTGCGGCAGGCGAAGTCGTATTCGCTCCACTTTCGCAGCTCACCGCTGAAAATTGGCATTTTTCGCTGGGGAGCAAGCTCATGGGCCAGATCAGTCTGGTCCAGGAGGCGATCCCGTTCATCAACGAAAGGGGATCTTTCACCTTGGTTTCGGGCGTTCTTAATGAAGAACCGATCTTCGCCGGCGTCGTGGGTGCAACCGTCTCGGGCGCATTGGAAGGTTTTGTTCGGGCTGCCGCAGTCGAACTTCCCAAGGGATTGCGTATCAATATGGTGAATCCTACGATCCTAAAAGAATCCGAAGCTCATATGGGTTCGTTCTTTCCCGGCGTAATTCCGGTCGAAGGCTGGAGAGTGGCACAGGCCTACAAACGCGCGATTCTGGGGGTGCAAACCGGCCGCGTCTACAAAGTTGATTGAGCTCGCCCAGCGTTTATTCGAAGACCGTCTGGCAACATCACAAGCGCCCGGGTTGACAAAAGAGAAAATTATGAAGCTCACGAGCAATACGATTTTGATTACCGGCGGCGCCAGCGGCATCGGTTACGAACTCACCGAACAGCTCACGGCACTTGGTAACACGATTCTTATCACGGGCCGCGATCAAGCTAAGATGGACCGTGCGAAAGCGGCCTTTCCAAAAATTCACACCTTTCGAAGCGACGTTTCCGATCCGGAAGCGATCGCCACTCTTTACGAAGAGGTCACCAAACAATTTCCTGAGCTCAACATTCTGATCAACAACGCCGGCATCATGCGTGAGATCAATGTTCACGACAAAGCCGGAAGCCTGGAAGATCTCACTCGAGAGATTGAAATCAATCTGAGCGGGCCGATTCGCATGGTGAAACAATTCTTGCCGCATTTGAAAACAAAATCAAAGGCCGCAATCGTGAATGTTTCATCGGGATTGGCGTTTGTTCCATTGCCCATCTCACCGGTCTATTGCGCCACCAAGGCCGGTCTGCATTCGTTCACCGAGTCTCTTCGTGTGCAACTGAAAGACACCAAAGTGAAGATATTTGAGCTTGCGCCGCCGGCGACACAAACCAAACTCTTAGGTGACTTTGATTTTGAAGACATGAAAGGCGTATCTATCATGAAAGTCGAAGACATGGTTAAAGTCGCCGTAAAGGGAATGCAAACCGATCGATTTGAAATTCGTCCAGGTCAGGCAAATCAGCTCAAAATGATGAGTCGCTTGGCGCCTGGATTTATTTTGAAACAAATGAGCCGCTCGGTCGATCGTATGCTGAGAACACAGGATTAATTCGAAGGGTTGCGATCAAACGTGCTTCACAGACCGCATGGAAGACTTCGCGGGTGCCCCGCGGACCTGCCAGCGCGCGGACGAGCTGTGCGCCAATGAATCACGAAAGTTCCAGCGTACGAAATTCCGATGCATTAGAGGCGCATCATCCCGCGTTCTTTGCGGGTAACTGTGAAACGGACCATCCGACTCGCTCGGCGAGGAAGGCTGTAAATGGGGCAAATGTCGAGATCAATACTCGCGCTGTCCAGGGTGCGAAGGTAGCGAGCGCGGTCATCCGCTCTTACGACAGTCCAAGGATATCCACCGGACGCGAGCATGGCATTCATTAGAAAGCGAGCCATGCGGCCATTGCCATCCATGTAGGGGTGAATGTAGCCAATCAACCAGTGACCTAAGACGGCTCGAACGGCGGGCTCCGGTTCCGATTCAAGAAGATCAAAGAGTGCAGGCATCGCATCGCGCACGGTTTCCCAACGGGGAGGCACGTAACGTGATGTGCGCCGGAACACGAAATCGTTTCGATAGCCGGCGAGAGCTGTGGCTGGAATCAGTCCTGCGGCGACGGATGGTTGGAAGATCTCTCGATACCATTCCCGGTGAGCGGAACGGACGAGCGTGCCAGGGTTTGCTCCGGCTATGATTTCTTCGACGGAGCGTTTCACGAGTTGGAACGCTTGCCAGTATCCCCGCGCTGCAAGACCATCGCGACTCTTTTGATCGGCGTCGTTGGACGGCGTGAGTGAGGCCCCTTTGTCTTGCCTCCAATGCAATCAATGACTAATATGCAATCAATGATTAATGGAGAGCGTATGGCGAGTATGACGATCCGGGGCATAGATGATCGACTCAAGGCGCGATTGCGGGTACAGGCAGCCCAACACGGGCGCTGCATGGAGGACGAAGCACGCGACATTCTGCGGACGGCGCTGTCAACCGAGCGTTCCCCGAGGGGAGCTCTGGTGGATTCCATTCGTGCTCGTATCGAGCCGTTGGGAGGCGTGGAGTTGGAAATTGCGCCTCGCGAGGTGATGCGTGAACCGGTGAACTTCGATACATGATCGTTCTTGATACCAACGTGCTTTCTGAGGCACTGCGTCCCGTACCTGAATCCTCCGTCATGGCTTGGCTGGCGAACCAGCCGCGCGCGTCTTTGTTTACCACCGCGGTAACTCGGGGCGAAATTCTCTACGGTATTCGATTGCTGTCCGACGGAAAGCGGCGGCGAGGACTGTGGGATGCTGCGAGAAAGATTTTTGACGAAGATTTCGCCGGTCACGTGCTGAGTTTTGACGGTGAGGCGGCAGACATGTACGCCGAGATCTCTGCCTCGCGACGAATCGCCGGTAAACCTATCAACCAGTTCGACGCCATGATTGTCGCCATGGCTCGATCGCGAGGGGCAAGCCTCGCGACGCGCAACGTCAAGGATTTCGATGATTGCGGCACGGACGTCATTAATCCGTGGACGGCATAGAATACGGTGATTTCGCGAATGGTCAGTGTATTCGGAGTTTGGGAGCGGGAGATTCAGACGTTGCTGGCTAATCGTCACTGATCCGTGAACACGATGATCTGTTCATGCAATTCGCGCTCACGATCCAAAGCGGCACGCTCTCGCTCTCTGCCGTCCTCGCCCGCCTAAGTTCGAGTTATCGGGGGCCGACGACCAGTATCGTGAATGAGTCCGGCACCGGCGCGGGGCGCGCATGCGATTGTTCGGGCGTCGCGGGCGGCGCCGACTGGAAGTCCGCGCTCACCAAGTAGACCTTGCCGCTGACTGGATTCAACGCCATGGTGCGGGCGCCGCGCTGCGTTGCGAGCGATTGTACGATGCTGTACCGATCGGCGGATTCTTGCTGAACCACGCTGAGCGTGCCGTCGCCGTTAGAGCTGTACACCAATGCGCGCTTCGCATCGTACGCGACAGCATCGGGCCCTTCGCCGATCTTGACGATCGCCACCTGCGTGCCGCTAATTGCATCGGTCACAACCATAACCTTGCCGTCGCATACCGAGAACAAGCGGTGATGGAGTTTGTCGATGGCAAGTCCGCTCGGACTGGCGCAGCCGGGCAGCGGCCAAGTCGTCTTGATGCTGAGCTTGCGACTGTCGATCACCACCATTTGGCCGTGTTCGCTTTCGATATTGACGAAAATCTGGCCCTGGCCGTCATCGACCGCGAACTCCGGCTTGTCGGGCACCGGCAGCGTGGCGACCACCTTCAAGCCGGCGGCGTCGAGCACAGTGACATCCTTGCTGCGGCCATTGAACGTGAAGACATGTTTGCCGACGGGCTCGAACAGAATGGCGTCCGGGTTGTGGCCGGAAATCGGCGCCTCCTTGATCGTCGCAAGGCTGTCGAGATCGAATACGGTGACGCTGTCCGCGCGCCCATTGCTGGCATAGCCGCGCTTCGATTTCTCATCCAAGGCGATGCCATGCACGCCACTGGTATTCGGTACGCTGCCGGTGACCTTGCCGGTCGCAGTGTCGAGGACGTCGACCCGCGTGGCGCGGCTGATGAATAAGCGCGAGCCGCTCGAATCCAAAGTAAGATAATCCCAGCCGCCTGCGCCGCCCACAGTCCAGCGCTGCACGACCTTCAACGACGTCGCCGCGCCCGCGCCGGCCGCGAGCAGCATTGCGCCGCAGCCGATCAAGCCGGCTATTTGTCTGTGCCATATCAACATAGGGTTCTCCTGGCCTTGAAGTTGCGAGGATGATGCCAGACAGGCGGCGGGTGGATCGTATACAAAATTGTACAGAAAGCGTCTCAAATCCCGTGATACCGTTTCCCAATGCGTTCGATCAGAGCTTTGCGCTGGGCTCATTATGATCTGCGCAACGAAGGCCGCCCGAGGTGCAGTGGCTCAACTGCGAGCAGGACCTGGGCTGGCCAATTTTCGGCGCACCAAACTGTCGTACCAGCCGAACGCACTGATCCCCAAGTTCCGGGCTCGCTTGCGCTGAAGCTGCGCTCAGCCAGTTCGCGCAAGACGGCGCGCAGGCTCGGTTCTACGCTGGGGCAGAAACCATTCTTCAGTCATGGCACACATAGAATCCTCCATCTCCGCTGGCAGCGAGGCGTTCCATGCCAACCGGAACGGCATGCTCGCGCTGATCCAGCGGGTGCGCGGCTACGAACAGCACAGCGTCGACAAGTCGGCGCAGTCGCGCGCGCGCTTCGAAAAGCGCAGCCAGCTGCTGCCGCGCGAGCGCCTCTCGCTGCTGCTCGACCCCGGCACGCCGTTCCTCGAACTGTCGACGCTGGCGGGGTTGGGGCTCGACGATTCGGACCTCGACAAGAGCGTGCCCGGGGGCGGCGTGATCGCTGGCATCGGCACTGTCGCGGGCATCCGCTGCATGATCAACGCGTCGGACTCGGGCGTTGACGCAGGCGCGCTGCAGCCGATGGGCCTGGACAAACAACTGCGCATCCAGGAGCTCGCACTGGAGAACAAGCTGCCCTATGTGCAGCTCGTCGAAAGCGCCGGCGCCAACTTGATGGCCTACCGCGTCGAGGAGTTCGTGCGCGGCGGGAACCTGTTCCGCAACATCGCACGCATGTCGGCGGCCGGCCTGCCGGTCGTCACTGTCACGCATGGTTCGTCGACGGCGGGTGGCGCGTACCAGACCGGCCTGTCGGACTACATCATCATGGTGCGTGGCCGCTCGCGGGCCTTCCTGGCCGGGCCGCCGCTCCTGAAGGCGGCAACCGGCGAAGTCGCGACCGAAGAGGAACTCGGCGGCGCCGTGATGCACACCGCGATTTCCGGTCTCGGCGACTTCCTGGCCGAGGACGATCGCGACGCGATCCGTATCGCCCGCGAGATCCTCGGCCAGATCGACTGGCAGCGCGAGCCCGCCGTGCCGCCGCGAAGCTTCAAGCCACCCCGCTACGACGCCGAAGAACTGCTCGGCATCATGCCGATGGATCACAAGCGGCCGGTCGACATGAAGCAGGTCATCGCGCGCATCGCCGACGACTCCGACTTTCTCGAGTCCGGCGAGAACTACGGCGGCGCCACCGTCTGCGGCCACGTTCGGATCGAAGGCTGGCCAATTGGAATCATCACCAACAACGGCCCGATCGATCCGGCGGGGGCCACCAAGGCCACTCACTTCATCCAGACCTGCTGCCAGGCGCGGACACCGCTCCTCTACCTGAACAACACGACCGGCTTCATGGTCGGCCGCGCCTTCGAGGAGGCAGGCATCATCAAGCACGGCTCGAAAATGATCCAGGCGGTGACCAATGCCACAGTGCCGCAGATCACGATCTATTGCGGCGCATCGTTCGGCGCCGGCAACTACGGCATGTGCGGGCGCGGCTTCCATCCGCGCTTCTGCTTCTCCTGGCCCAACGCCAAGACCGCGGTGATGGGCGGAGAGCAGGCGGCCAGAACGATGGCCATCGTCACCGAGGCGTCGATGAAGCGCAAGGGGGAGGTCGACCAGGCCAAGCTGGATGACATGCAGGCGCGCATCATCGACCGCTTTGACCGTCAGATGAGCGTGTTCGTGACCAGCGCTCATGTGCTCGACGACGGAGTCATCGACCCGCGCGACACACGCGCCGTACTCAGCACGGTGCTCGCGGTGTGCCGCGAGGGCGACGCACGTACGCCGCAACCGATGCAATTCTCGGTGGCACGGCCGTGACGGCCGCAACGGCCGCTCTTTCTTTCGGAACCACCATGCCAGCAGCGACACCATTCAACAAGGTTCTGATTGCCAACCGCGGCGAGATCGCGCTGCGGGTGATCCGTACCGCGCGGGCCCACGGCTATCGCACGGTGGCCGTGTATTCCACCGCTGATGCCGATGCACGGCACGTGCAGGAAGCCGATCAGGCGGTGTGCATCGGCGAACCATTGCCCGCGCAGTCGTACCTGCGCATCCCGGCGATCATCGAGGCGGCGCGCAAGAGCGGTGCCGATGCGGTGCATCCGGGCTATGGCTTCTTGGCGGAAAACGAAGACTTTGCCCAAGCCTGTCGCGATGCGGGATTGGTATTCATCGGCCCCTCGCCTGAAGCGATTCTGGCGATGGGCAATAAGGCCGGCGCCAAGCGCTTGATGATCGACGCGGGCGTGCCGTGCATTCCGGGCTACCAGGGCGCGGAGCAAAGCGAGGCGCGGCTGGCCGAGGAAGCAGGACGCATCGGCTACCCGGTGATGATCAAGGCCGTGGCCGGGGGCGGTGGCCGCGGCATGAGGCTAGTGAATTCGCCCAAAGATTTCGTCGAGTTGCTGCGCAGCGCGCAGTCGGAGGCGAAGAATGCGTTCGGCGACGCGACGATGATCCTCGAGCGAGCGATCGTTGAGCCGCGTCACATCGAGATCCAGGTGTTCGCCGATCGGCACGGCAACGCCATCCACCTGGGCGAGCGAGACTGCTCTGTCCAGCGCCGGCATCAGAAGGTGATAGAGGAAGCGCTATCTCCCGCTGTTTCGCCGGAACTGCGCAGGCGTATGGGCGCGACCGCGGTCGCGGCGGTGAAGGCGATCCGCTACGAAGGCGCGGGCA
The DNA here is from genome assembly GCA_036502605.1 of Steroidobacteraceae bacterium. Lineage (GTDB taxonomy): Bacteria > Pseudomonadota > Gammaproteobacteria > Steroidobacterales > Steroidobacteraceae > Bog-1198. The sequence goes on along the minus strand of DASXYI010000151.1, from coordinate 39,622 downwards.
CGCTCGAGTTCCTGCTCGACCGCGACGGTAACTACTTCTTCATGGAGATGAACACCCGGCTGCAGGTCGAGCACCCAGTGACGGAAGCGATCACCGGACTCGACCTTGTCGACCTGCAGTTGCGCATCGCTTCCGGGGAGCCGCTGCAAATCGAGCAAGCCGACGTGACGTTCCGCGGCCATGCGATCGAGGTACGGTTGTGCGCCGAGGATGCCGACAAGTCGTTCATGCCGCAAAGCGGGACGATGGCGATGTGGTACATGCCCGAGCGGCTGCGGGTGGAGCATTCGCTGAAGTCGGGTGCGGAGATCTCGCCCTTCTATGACTCGATGGTCGCCAAGATCATCAGCCACGGCGGCACGCGTGAAGAAGCGCGTCGCAAGCTGCTGCGCGGCCTCGAGGATGCGGTCGCGCTCGGCGTAAAGACGAACCAGGTTTTCCTTGCGCGTTGCCTCTCGCACCCGGTGTTCGCCCAGGGCGGCGCGACCACGGCCTTCATCGGCCAGCACGTCGACGAGCTGCTGCAGCCAGATATCGAGGCACAGGCGCTGGCCGCCGCTCTGGCCGCACCGCTCCTGTTGGAAACGGAGGCCGGCGCCAAACCGCGAAGCAGCGGGCGCCGCCTGACGAACACCTTGCCGGTGAGCCTGCGGTTCGACATCAACGGCGCGAAGCGGGTGGTGTCGCTGACCCACGAGGGTCAACACCGCTATGCCGTCGAGGTCGAAGGCCAGCGCTGCGAACTGGAACTGATCGACATCGGCGCACATTCGGTGCGCTTTACCTGCGGCGGCGTGATGGACAGCGCGGCGTATAGCCGCGACGGCGCACGCCTGCTGCTGCGTTACCACGGGCAGCCGTTCGAAATCCAAGACCAGACACGTGCCGCTTCGGCACGGCAGGAAGCAGCGGGTGGCAGCGACGGGAAGGTGCGCGCCTCGATGAACGGGCGGGTCGTCGCTGTGCTGGTCACCGCCGGCGACCGGGTCGTCGCCGGGCAGCCGATCGTCACGCTCGAGGCGATGAAGATGGAGCACCTCCATGCGGCGCCGCTCGCGGGTGTGGTCAAGGCTCTCAACGTGGCGATCGGCGACCAGGTTCTTGCGAGCCGCGTCGTGGCCGAAATCGAGCCTGACCGTGAAGCGGCGAAGTCATCATGAGCGACACCGCTGCCGTCCTTCACGACAAGCGTGGCCACGCCTTCTGGATCACGATCAACCGGCCCGACAAGCGTAATGCGATCAACGCTGACGTGATTGCCGGCATTCGCGACGGCTACCGCGCTGCGCATGCCCATCCCGAGATGCGGGCGATTGTGCTCACCGCGGCGGGTGAAAAGGCGTTCTGTGCCGGCGGCGATCTGCAGCCCGGCAAGGGATTCACGTTCGACCTGTCGAAGCCGAACATCGACTATGCCGACCTGATCCGCGAGGCGCAGAACGCGACGCTGCCGGCGATCGCGCGCATCAACGGCATCTGCATGGCAGGCGGCATGGGGCTCTTGTGCATGACCGATCTCGCGGTGGCAGCCGATCACGTGCAGTTCGGCCTTCCCGAGGTGAAGGTCGGCGTGTTCCCGATGCAGGTGATGAGTCTGCTACAGAACCTGGCGCCGCGTCGCAAGGTGCGCGAATGGGCGCTCAGCGGCGACCCGTTCGGCGCAGCCGAGGCCTTGCAGGCGGGGCTGCTGAGCCATATCGCGCCCGCGGCCGAACTTGACGCGAAGGTGGACTGGCTGCTCGCCCGCATCGTTGACAAGTCGCCGACCGCGATCCGCCGCGGCAAATACGCGATGCGAGCGATCGAGTCGATGTCCTTCGACCAGGCGATTGCCTACACCGAGAGCCAGATCGCCTTGCTGGCGATGACAGAAGACGCCAAGGAAGGCCTGGCCTCGTTCAACGAGAAGCGCAAGCCGGTGTGGACCGGCCGCTGACGACACAACCGGGAATCGCCGTGTTCAGAGCTGTGCCGCCGTCGAGGCCGGCACCTGCACCGGCAAGTCCAACAGCATCTGTGCCATGCCCTTGCCCAGCGGATCGAAGCGCGGCGATGCCGGCCCGCCGCCGGCCAGCGCGTCGTGCAGCACCAGGTTCATCGCGCCGATGCCGGGCAGATGAAAGCGTTCGATGCGACCCTTCACCAGGTGGGCGAAGTAGCGCTGCACCACGTCGGGCGTGACGCGTTGCCAGATCAACGGCAGCCATTCCGCGCGGCGCGCGATGAGACCGATGTTCGAGAGGTTGCCCTTGTCGCCGCTGCGCGCCCATGCCAGCCGCACCAGCGAGACCTCTACCATGGCTTCGCCCGCCGGGTCGGTCCACGGCACCGGCGTGGTGCCAGGCCCAACGGGCGCTGCCGCGGGCTCGGTCGAGGCCGTGATGTCCACCGTGCTGCGTTGCCCATCGACGACGACGCCGACCGGCACGCGACGCTTGTCGAGCAGGAACGAGAAAAGCTTGATCAACGGGGACGGCGACGGCCGGCCCCCGGCAGGCATCGTGGTGCCGGGAGACCACGAGGTGCCGGAAGGAGCGATCTCGCGGGCGAAGATCTCGAGCGCCTTCTTCATCGAGTGGTCGACCACGACTCGTACCATCGCTTCGCGCGATGCCCCGGTGCGGGCCTGCACCCCATAGAGTGTTTCGGCGCCGAGCAGTTCGATGTGGGCAGCGGTGTAGTCGGGCAGCCCCGCCTCGGTAAGGATGTCGCGTGTGCGCTCAACGATGGCTTCGCCGGTGCGTTGCGCCTTGGCCGCTGCGTCGATGCCGACGACCACCATCATCCCCGCGCAGCGGTAGCCGTCGAGTTGCGTCGCCGATACCTTGTAGCTTCCGGTCGGTGCGCGCCCGCGCGCTCCGCTGATGCGCACCCGCTCGTCGGACAGCTGGTCGATCCGCACGTCGCGGAAATCGCAGGTGACATCGGGCAGCAAGTAGGCGGCGGGGTCACCGATCTCGTACAGCATTTGCTCGGCCGCGCAGGCCCGCCGGATCAGGCCGCCGGTGCCGGGCGGCTTGGTCAGATCGAAGCTGCCGTCCTCGCTGCAGTCGATGACCGGGTAGCCGATGTGCGCCCAGTCGGGCACCTGCTGCCAGTCGGTGAAGAGGCCGCCGGTAGCCTGGCAGCCGCATTCGATGATGTGCCCGGCCAGGCTGCCCCCTGCCAGGCGGTCGTAGTCGACCGCTGACCAACCGAACTCGTGGATCAGCGCACCCAGCGTTACCGCGCTGTCGACGCAGCGGCCGGTGATCACGATGTCGGCGGCCGAATCCAGCGCGCGCGCTACCGGCAATGCGCCGAGGTAGGCGTTCGCGCTCAGCACTTCGGCCGGTAGCGGCTCGTCGGTGAACATGCCCCGCGTTCCGCTCTCGCGCAGCCCGGGCATCAGTGCGCTGACATCGTCGCCTTCGACGACCGCGATGCGCGGCGACAGCCTCATCGTCGAGGCCAGCGCCTGCAGCGCGGCGGCGCAGCCGCGCGGATTGACGCCGCCGGCATTGGCGATCACCTTGATGCCGCGCTTCATTACTTCGGGCAGCACCTGCTTCATCGCGCCGTCGACGAAGTCGGTGGCATAGCCCAACTCCGGCTTCTTGGCCCGCGCAGCGGCCAGGATGGCCATCGTGGTTTCGGCCAGGTAGTCGAACACCAAGTAGTCGATCAGCCCGGACTTCACCAGTTGAGGCGCTCCCACCATGCTGTCGCCCCAAAACCCTGAAGCGCCGCCGATGCGCACCACGTGCGACGAACGTGGATTAGTGTTCATGCGTGCGCGCTCCTGAATAAAGTCGATCGCAGCGGTGAGGGTGCCAGCGCCGGCATCATCCGTCTTGCGGGAATTGGCTGGTCGCGAGGCAGCCAATCCCCGCAAGATTGCGCAGGGCGCGAACAAATATCTTGGTGGTCTCCCTCAAGAGCCGCCATGGAAGCTAAGCCGCCGCCGGCGACCCGGCTGCGCGGTGTTCGACGCCAGCCGCCCGAGGGAAAACATCGGCCGTCTCGACGAGGGTCGCAGCAAGCTGGCACAAGACTCTGGCGGGGACGACCGCTAATCTGGCCACAACGACGCGCTGAACAAAACGAGAGCGAGCGGTCGATCGTGTCGAGCAGGACAGGAGACATCGTGCAGCTCATCCCCGCCCGCGGGCCTTCGAATCGCCTGATGTGGATTACACCCGATCGCGTGTTCTACGCCGGCCTGCTCGGGGCACCTTCGGTCAGAACCATGGGATCGGTGATCGCCTACGTGGCCGTCGAGGGCGCCATCCGCATCAGCATCGATGGAGGCGAGTGGCAGACGACGCAGCTGGCCGTAGTGCCGCCGTTCGAGCCGCATCGCGTGCTGGCGGAGTCTCGGCTGATCAACGTGATCCAGGTTGAGGCCGAGGCGGTGGATCTCGATGCATTGCCCGATCCCTTGTCCGGCTGCGGCGCGATCGACGCGCCATGGTTCGTCGAGCGAGTGTGCCGCTCTCAGCGCGAGCTATGCGCGCAGGGGCGCGACGTGGATCTAATGTCGCTCGACTTCGACCAGCTGTTTTTCGGCCGGGCTCTCGCGGCGCGCCAGATCGATCGCCGCATCGGCGCGGTAATCGAGCGCATCAAGCGCGATCCGTCGGGCCGTGCGTGCGCGGAAGAGTGTGCCGAGATGGTGCACCTGTCGTTCTCCCGCTTTCTCCACTTGTTCAAGCAGGAAATGGGCGTGCCGTTCAGAAGCTTCCGCACCTGGAAACGCGCGCGCAGCCTGTTGCACTATGTCAACCGCGATTCGAACCTGGCCCATGTCGCGCTCGACGCGGGCTATCCGGACTCCACGCATTTCAGCCACTCGATTCGCCAGGTGTACGGACTGAAGCCGAAGGACATCTTTGCCGGTTCGCGCCGCCTCGAGATCCATGGGAACACGCCAGCTCACTCGGGGCGCGCACGATGACCGCGGACTTGCTCCAGCGCCTCAGCGCGCTAGAGCACCGGTAGCCAGTTCACGCAAGACTTCGGAAACCTCCGCTTTTAGGCTTCTACTCAGGATCCAATGATTTGGCGTCGCATGAAGCGGCCGGTTTCTGACAATTTGTATCGGAATGCAATCGATTGCGTAAAGATAACTCGAATAACGACCGCCTCGGCGACAGCCGAGAAACGTGGGCACAATCGGCAATTACGGGGAGCTATATGTGTGAGTCGGTAAATCATCTCGGCCTGTCGCGTGCTGCGTGCAGATTCTCAGGACGAGAGAGCTTAATGGCTCTGGCGTTGTGCGCGGCAGGCTTCGGCGCTACAGCGTCGTTGGCTGCCGAGGAGGCCACGCCAAGCTCTTCTTCGGCGAGCGGCAAAATGGACGATGCAATTACGGAAATCATCGTTACCGCGAGAAAGACGAGCGAGAGTGTCCAATCGATACCCGAGACGATCACGGTGATCGATGCGAATACGATCAGCCGCGCGCACCTGACAACGTTGGATGATCTCAATTCTCAGGTCACCAATCTGAACATCACTCAACGAGCGGACAACACGCCAGACGTAATGCTGCGCGGCGTGGGCTCTTTCGGCATCGTTCAGGGCGTTGGTTTCTACGTCAATGACATTCAACAATTCGAAGGGCAGACGGTACGGCCGAACGATATCGAGCGAATCGAGGTTTTGAAGGGCCCTCAAGGCACGATCTTCGGTGGCAGCAACGTCGGCGGCGCGATCAAATATGTGACGAAACGCCCCAGCGACACGCTGACTGGCGAAGCTACGCTTGAATATGGCCAGTTCCACGACCGGATCGTGGATGCCGCTGTATCCGGTCCCATCGTGCCGGAGAAGTTGCTCGCGCGACTGAGTGTGTTCCACGAACAGTCAGGCGGATATCTCCCCGACCCAACCTTGGGAAAGACGCTTCCAAACTCGAACGAGACGGGGGGGCGGTTGACTCTCGAATACCCCGGAGATCAAACGAAGATACTATTTTATCTATGGGCAGATCACGTGCTCAGCGACAACATGAATCTGTTGTACACACCGCCGGACGACCACACCTACCAGAACATCTACAGAGGCGGCGTCGATGTACCGCCTTCCTACAGGCGGGATCTGTATGCTCCGACATTAGCAATCACCCATGATTTTGGCGACTTGGTATTCACGTCCAACTCATCCTACTTTCATTCCACCGTCAGAACGCTAGGCAATTTGGACAAAGGAGGGTACATAGGAATCCCCTCTCCTATTCCGGGGACGGACGGGACAATATACATCGACTATAAGCAGAACTTTGATAAAAGTGTCGTGAGCCAGGAGTTTCGCCTGACCTCCGGCGGAGCCTCATCATTCAAATGGTTGGTCGGCGCGTTGGCACAGGAATTCAAAACCGATGCCCTTCAACTCCAAAATGCCGGGCTTGCTCCGACTCTTGGCAGCCAGGTCGGGGTGATAGAGTTAGTCAACCTCAGTACCGTCCAAAGTCGGAATATCAAGCGCGACTACGCGCTGTTCGGCAATGCGAGTTACGTGCTAAACAAGTGGACGTTTGAAGGAGGTCTACGCATTGCGCACTTCATCAACACGATGAGGGATATTCCCTACGTCAACACGTTTGCCCAGACGCCACCTTTCATTGCATCGGCGTGTAGTCCATGCTTCGGCAGGGTCAGCGAGACCGACGTGTTGCCGAAAGCCTCGATCGACTACCATTTCACCAAGGACGTCATGGGGTATTTCACGATCGCGAGAGGAGATGAAGCAGCAAATTTGACTGATAACACCTTTGTCGACGCGCTCGGGAACAACTCCAACCAGGTGCTACCGTTCAAGACCGAATTTGCGCTCAGTTACGAGGCAGGCGTGAAGTCAACGCTATGGGACCGCCATCTCACCCTAAACCTGGCGGGATTCTACATTGATTACAAGGATCGCCTCTTCGAGGTCGGCCAAGTTGTGAATGGTGGCATATTTACCTTCACTAACAATGTGGGTGCGTCAAAGAACTACGGGTTTGAATTGGAGGCAGTCGTGCGTCCGACGTCGGAGCTGAGCTTGACGGCGGGAGCGGGCATGACCAAGGCAATCTTCGGGACTGCCATTTTTAAAGACGGGTACGGCAACTTGGTAAACGCAAACGGGAATCAGGCCGCCTACACGCCAGAGTATCAAGCCACCCTGGCGGTCGATTGGCGCCGCCGTCTGACCGATGATTTGGTGCTGGACCCGAGCGTCAGTGCGCGGTTCGTGGGTCGCTCCTATTGGGATTCGGCAGGCTGTTCGGGGAACGTGAACGTCGCCGCGGGGGTCTTGCCCCCGAATAGAGCTTACCTGGCATGTCCGTATGATGGCTTTCGTTACCAGCAAAGGGCCTACCAGATCGTCAACGCCGGCGTCTCACTGGATATCGGCAAACACTGGAGCACCGGCGCGCACGTGCTGAATGTCTTTGATACAAGGTATAACACCTGGTTTGTCGCGGCATCAGAGAGTGGCGCTCCATACAACATCACCGAGATCAATCGTCCGCGTCAATGGTTTGTGGACGTGAGCGCGCGCTTCTAGCGCGGCTTGTAGTCAGCGATGATCGGCCACCTTACTGCTGAACATTCCGACGTTGGCACGACTGCTCGGAGCTCGGGGGCAGTCGGCGTGCGCGAGCAGGACGCGAGATCGGCCGACAGAACGACGCAATCGGGGAGAAACGCATGGCTCACGTAACTCGAAGGTCATTCTTGCTGTCAGCCGCGGCATTGTCGGTTGGATGCACGACTCACAGAAACGTGGGCGAAGGGAATGGGAGGAATCTAGTGACAACTGTTACACAGAACGAGATTGCGCAAGAGCGCACGATCGATGAGATCAAGATTGAGGCACAGGCTCGAGCCGAACGTGGAGCCTATCCGCTGATCGGACTCGATCCGGGTGATGTGCGCGAAGCACTGGCAAACATCAAGACGCGAGATCGTGATGAGTGGGCTGCGGCTTGGAGCGCCGTAGCCGATCGCTACTACAAGACCGCAACAGCGTTGAACTCCCCGGTAGAGAGGCGATCTAATTTTCTGCGCGCTTGGCGGCTATACTATTTCGCGCAATGGCCCGTGGCTAATTCCGAGGGAAAGAAAGCGGCCTATGTCAAAGCGTTGGACGCGTTCGTTAGAAGTACAGAATCGCTCAGTCCACCTTTTGAGATTGTCCGCATTCCCTTCGAAGGCAAGGAGATCGTTGGATATTTGCGCCTGCCGAATTCGACGACCGGACCGTTCCCGCTGGTTATCGCCGTTAGCGGGCTTGATAGTCGAAAGGAAAATCTGGCGGAGAGCTACAGCGCATTGGTCGAACTCGGTATCGGCTTTTTCACAGTGGATGGGCCCGGCACCGGACAGTCGCCTGTCAAGGCCAGTCCCACGGCGGATCGAGTTCTGAGTAGCGTGATCGACTATCTGGCCACACGTAAGGATATCGACTCTAAGCGCATCGTTTTGCACGGCGTTAGCTTTGGGGGCTATTGGGCGGCCAAGCTTGCGATTGTCGAGAGTGCTCGGTTGCGCGGCGTAGTGGTTCAGTCACCGCCGGTTCACGGCGCCTTCCAGCCGGAGTTTATTAGAACTTCGGTGTTAGGAAACCGGGAATACTTGTTCGATATCGTCCCCGCCTTGCTAGCCGTCATAGACAACGTCGAGACGGTCGATGACTTAAATCGCGAATTTCCTAAACTATCTCTGAAGACGTTGGGGTTGCTCGGCAAGCCGACGACATCGATGCTGGTGATGGGCGGCGTAAAGGACACTCAAGTCCCGATCTCCGATATCGATCTGCTTCTCAACAACGGTGACGTACCAAAAGATGCCTGGATCAATCCCAACGGCGGGCATCTTGGCCGCGAACGGAGTGGTTGGACGGATTCGGTAATATTCCGAAAGGTCATTATCCCTTGGGAAATCCGCACGCTTAAGGACAACTAGCGCGGGCAGGCTGCAGGCCAAGCTCCGGGGAGTATAGTTCGTCACTAGCGGCTTTAGCGCCGCACTAGGAGACAATCTTGCGCACGCCCCCCCGAGAGTTTGCAGACACGACCGACGCGCGGTTGGTTGCAGCCCACAAGCGAATGATGTGGGTCACTCCGGGTCGAGTGTTCTATTGCGGGTTGTTGGGCGAGCCATCGCTGCGCCGCATTGGCGGGTACAGCATCTATTTTGCGCAGGGAGCGCCGCTGCAGATCAGCCTGGCGGACGACGCCTGGCAGATCTGCGAGCTGGCGGTGGTACCGCCGTATCAGCCACATCGCATCACATGCAATGCGCGGTTGATCGTTGACGTGATCATCGAGGCGGAGACGGTCGAACCTGCCAGTCTGCCGCCGTTCCTCCGTAACGTCGCCGGCGCGATCCTCGACGCTGGATCCGTGCTGCGCCAGCTACGGAAGGCTCAAGCCCGGCTCGAAGCGCATGATGGTGTGCTACCCGCCGCCGATGACCTGTTCGACGAAATCGTCTTCGGGGCGCCGTTGCCACGACGTTGCCTCGATGACCGAATTGTCCGAGCTCTGGCGGAGTTGGATCGACGGATAGGTGAACAGGTCAGTGCGGAGGAACTGGCAAACGTGCTGCAACTATCGTTCTCCCGCTTCATTCACCTGTTCAAGCACGAGGTCGGCGTGCCCCTGCGTACCTTTCGGACCTGGAAGCGAGCTCGCAGCCTGCTGAACTATGTGACCCAGGATGCAAACCTGGCGGACATCGCGCAACACACCGGTTACCCCGACGCCGCTCATTTCAGCCATTCCATTCGCCAGGTGTTCGGCTTGCAGCCCAAGGAAATGTTCGCTGGATCCAAGCGGCTGTCGCTCCACGCGAAACCCTGCGATTCAAGAATCTTCCGTCAACGTCGCTGACAGCCAGTTCGCACAAGACCCCATAGTACGGTGCAGGTAATCTAGATGCCCCGCAGCTCCGCACTTCATCATGCTCGAACTACCACCGTTGGCGCACTACTTTTCCCCCGACCATGAGCAGTTCCGTTCGGCGCTTCGAAGTTTTGTGTCCCGGGAAATTACCCCCTTCGTCAACGAATGGGACGAGGCGGGCACCTTTCCGAGGCACCTGTACCGCAGGGCTGCCGAGTTCGGTGCCACCGGACTGGGCTACCCGGAGGAATACGGGGGCACGCCCGTCGACATCTTCTTCAAGCTGGTACTCGCGGAGGAATACGCGCGCAGCGGTAGCGGGGGCGTGCAGGCGTCGATCAACTCGCACACCATCGCGTTGCCGCCCATTCTGAAAGCCGGGAGCGAGGAATTGAAACGGCGCGTCATTCCGCCGGTGCTGCGCGGCGACATGATTGCCGCATTGGCGGTCACCGAGCCTGGCGGCGGATCGGATGTTGCCGCACTGAAGACGAGAGCGGTGCGCGATCGCGACTACTACATCGTCAACGGCGAGAAGACGTTCATCACGTCGGGGATGAGGGCGGACTTCATTACTACCGCGGTACGCACCGACCCGGATAACACGGGCGCAGGAGGTATTTCGGCGCTGGTCGTTGACGGCGATACCCCAGGCCTCACGCGTACAGAACTCAAGAAGATGGGTTGGTGGTGCTCAGACACGGCTCATCTGCGATTCGACGACTGCCGGGTGCCTGTGCGCAACCTCGTGGGCGAGGAAAACGGAGGCTTCAAGACGTTCATGAACAACTTCAATTCGGAGCGGCTGTTCATGTCCGCGTTGGCCTACGGCTTTGCCCAAGTCTGCTATGAGGAAGCGCTGGACTGGGCGCGCCAGCGAAGCACCTTTGGCAGCCCGCTGGTAGAACGGCAGGTCATCCGTCACAAACTGATGGACATGATGCTGCGCATCGATACGGCACGTTGCCTGGTCTACGAACTGGCCTACCGGATCGAGCATCGGCTCGGTGACCCCGCGCAGCTGGTGGCGCGCATCGGGATGGCCAAGGTGCTGGCTACACAGGCGATGCAGTTCTGTGCCGACCAGGCGCTGCAGATCTTGGGCGGCATGGGCTACATGCGTGGCACCCGCAGCGAGCGTATCTATCGGGAAGTGAAGGTGATGATGATTGGCGGGGGCTCCGAGGAAATCCTCAAAGACCTGGCCGCACGCCAGGTGGGAATCTGAGCCACGGCGACGATGATGCAAGACACTTGCAACGACCTGCTGGCTGAGTACTTCGAGCTGGCCGAACTGTGCGCGACGCTCACGCCGTCGCAATGGCGCTTCCGAAGCGAGTTCTATGACTGGACTCCGTGGGACGAGATCGCTCATCTGTGCTACTTCGATGAAGCGGCGCTGCAGTCGGTGCGAGACCCGGAGCGCTTCGCCGAGGATGCTGCGCTGTTGAACGAGCGCGTGGCGCGGGGTGAAGAAATCAGCGCGCTCGCCCGGGAAACCTATCGGGGACTGGACGCTGCCGGCTTGCTTGTCCACTGGCGGGCACGTCACGCGATGCTTGTCGACGCGCTTCGGGGGACGGATCCCAAGGCGCGCCTGGCCTGGTACGGTCCGGCGATGAGCGTGCGCTCGTTCGCCACGGCACGCCTCATGGAAACCTGGGCGCACGGCCAGGACGTGTGGGACGTCGTGCGTCGCAAGCGGCCCGCGAGCGCTCGCCTGAAGCACGTCGCGCATCTTGGTGTCACGACCTTCGGCTGGACTTTTGTCAATCGTGGCCTGCCGGTGCCCTCTGTGGCACCGTATGTTGAGTTGGCGGCTCCGATGGGCGGCAATTGGTCTTGGGGCAATCCGGATGCGACCGATTTCGTGCGTGGCACCGCGGAGGATTTCTGCCTGATAGTGACGCAGCGGCGACACGTTGACGACACCGGGTTGCGCTACAGCGAAGGACCGGTACAACAATGGCTGCGAATGGCGCAGTGCTTTGCCGGACCGCCGGCCGATGGTCCACCACCGTGTGTGCGCAAGGCTGTGCGTTGAACCATGCCGGTGAGAGAGGCCCTGGCGAGGCCTCGGCTCAGGGTTCGACGAAATAATCGAGCTGCGGTTCTACCCCCGGTTTGATTAGATAGCGATCGAAGTCGGTCACGCCGATGTCTCGCAGTACTTGCTCGTCGAGGAAGCAGCGTCCAGACACCATGCGGCTGGGCTGGGTCAGGATCCAGTACGCGGCATCGGCCATGATCTCCGGCGTCCGCGCGCGCTCGGCCAGCCCCGGGGCGGCTACATCGAGCGCTGAAGTGCCGATCAGCGTGCGGGGCCACAATGCATTGGAGGCCACGCCCTGCTCGCGGAACTCCTCTGCAAGGCCGAGTGCGATCATGCTCATGCCATACTTCGATACCGTGTAGGCGACGTGCGGTTTTAGCCACTTGGGCTGGAGATCGATTGGCGGCGACAGTGTAAGAATGTGCGGGTTGTCCGCCTTCAGCAGGTGCGGCAGGCAGGACTGAGCGCACAGAAAGCTGCCACGCACGTTGATGTCCATCATCAAATCATAGCGCTTCGCTGTAGTTTCCAGCACGCCGTGAGGGTGAATCGCGCTGGCGTTGTTCACCAGGCAGTCGATGCCGCTGAAATGCCGGGCCGCGTGGGCAACTGCCGCACGCACTTGCTCCTCGTCGCGCACGTCAAGGACCACGGGCAAGGCCTGTCCACCGGCGGCTTCGATCTCCGAAGCCGTCGTGTGGATCGTGCCGGGCAGCCGCGGATGGGGGACCGCCGTCTTCGCCGCGACTACGATGTTGGCTCCGTCGCGCGCGGCGCGCAGCGCAATCGCCCTGCCGATGCCTCGGCTTGCGCCGGTGATTAACAGCGTCTTGTGCTTCAGCGAGTTGATCGGGGAATGTCCCATGTTTTGGATCTTGCCAAGACTAGTCGTGTGTCATGCGCAGGTCTTGCGCCCAGTGGCTGGCATCGCCGCGCCAGATGGTACCACCAACGCCACCGATCGCCGCGCGAGATCGCCATCTTCCTGGGAAGACGGTCCATGATCAGCCAGTTCCAACAAGATCCCGGGTATGACCTGGATTGAAGATGCGCCATCACCATGACTGGATTGCCAATCGATCTTGGTCTGCAGGCGCCAATCGACGCTGCGCTTGCGCGACTGCGGGAAAGCAGCGGCGAGCACTGCCTGTCGGACCATGCGTTTTCCAATCTCTATTTATTTCGCGATATACACGACTATCGCTTCGTGTCGGGCGATTGGCCCTGCGTTTCCGGGCGGGCCTATGACGGAACGCGTCATCTGATGCCCTTGTTCGCGCCGACAGCTGCGCCGATCAGCGTTTTGCGCTCACTGCTTGCGGGCCACGACTGCCTTTATCCGGTAGCTAGCCGTCATGCGGCTGCGCTTCGCCCAGAGCAGTTTGGCATTTCCGAATCGCGAGATGATGCGGACTATCTGTTTGCGGCGAGTCACTTCGCTGATTATCCCGGGCGCCGGCTGGCCAAGAAGCGAAGTCTGACGCGCCTGCTCCTCGCCGCGCACGTACTGTCGTGCGAGCCTTTTAGTGACCGGCTTGCAGGCTCGGCCCGGGAAGTGCTCCGGGGCTGGATGGTGCAGAAGGGCAAGGCCGAGGGCGAGGCCGATGAGGCGGCGTGCCTTGAAGCGATGGCATTGGCCTCACGCTTCGGACTCGAAGGCTTCGTGCACTTCGCGGAGGGAGTTCCGGTGGGTTTCGTCCTTGCACAGGAGCTCCAGCCTGGGGTCTTCGTGATGCGCTTTGCCAAGGGCCTCGACTCACACATCGGCATCTACCCGTACATGTTTCAGCACTTTTGCAGAAACTTCGGCCGCCGCGTCGCCTGGCTGAATTTCGAGCAGGACATGGGCATCGTTGGCTTCCGGCGCAGCAAGATGTCCTACAGGCCGGCTGCCCTGATTTCCAAGCTGCGGGTTAGCCTGCGCGATTAGAGACCCCGGCGGATATAGGAGCGCCCACTTCTCCGTCTTCGGCACAGAAACAGTGCAGCCACTTCGCACAATACCGCAAATGGCCCAGTAACTAAGCTCCCTCCAACACACACATCCTGGGACCCGCAAAGGCGGGCAAGCAACACATCGCAGCCATCGAATCGACCGTTTCCATCGGCAACAAGGCCTTCGAGGTCAACCGTGACATGCTGGCCTTGCTCGAACGCGTCCGTAGCTACGAGCGCGATTTGTCGCCGCCCAACTTCGAGTACGCTGACACGCTGATGACCGAAGATGTGAAAGGCCCGGCCTCATTCAACGAGAAACGGAGGCCGATATGGTCAGGGTGCTAAATGCCGGTGGTGAAGCTGCCGTGGCCGGGGGTGCCCACGCGGTTGGCCTGGCCGAATGGTTTTCCCGCCAGGCGGCGCGCGGTCCGCGCCGCCTGGCGCTGACCTGCGACGCTACCACCTGGACCTACGGCGAAATGCAGCAACGCATTGAGCGCATGTCCGCCGTGCTGGCGGGAGGCGGCGTTGCCGGAGGCACGCGTGTCGGTTATCTCGGGTTCAACGACCCGATATTCGTCGTGCTGCTGTTTGCCGCAGCACGGCTAGGTGCGATCTTTGTACCATTGAACTTCCGCCTGAGCGGTCCGGAGCTGGCGTTTATCATCGGCGACGCGGGCATTCATACGTTGGTTGTTGGCGAAGATCATGTGGCGGTCATCGAGACCGTACGCAAAACGCTTCCCTGCCGGCGCTTCATTCACCTTGCGGGGGCCGCACCCGGATGGGAGGCCGCCGACCGGCTGATGGCGGAGGCGCTGCTGCCCATACCCGCTGCGGTGCCGGCTGGTGCGCATGATGTGGCGTTGATCGTGTACACCTCGGGTACTACGGGGCAGCCGAAGGGCGCGATGCTCACGCACGGCAACATGTGGGCCGACAACCTCAACGAGATCCTGCTATGGGACATGGTTTCGACCGACGTCACGCTGAATTTTGCGCCGATGTTCCATGTTGGAGGCCTGCTATGCGGCAGCATGAGCACGCTGCTGGTAGGCGGGCATCTGGTGCTGCAGCACGGTTTTGACGTGGCCGCGGTGATGCAGGCGATCGAGGCGTACCGCGTGACGGTGACTTTCGGCGTGCCGTCGATGTTGCTGTTTATAAGCCAACATCCTGATTTCGAGCGGGCCGACCTGAGTTCGCTGCGTCTTGTTGCTGTGGGCGGTGCGCCCATGCCGGATCCCTTGCTACGGCTCTTCAATGCGCGTGGTGTGCCGGTCCATCAGGGTTATGGCATGACGGAAACCGCGTCGATGATCACCTTTCTGAGCCCGGATCGCGCCGTCGAGAAGCTGGGATCGAGCGGCACGCCGCCTTTGCTCACGGAAATCCGGCTGATTGATGGGTTAGGTAACCCGCTTACCGAGGCCGGTGCTATTGGCGAAATCTGCGTTCGAGGTGCCAACGTGATGAAGGGTTATTGGAATCGGCCCGAAGCGAATGAGGCCTGCTTCACCCACGACGGCTGGTTTCGAAGCGGAGATGTCGGTTACCTCGATGCCGAAGGCTTTCTCTACGTTTGCGACCGACTTAAGGACATGGTGATTAGTGGCGGCGAAAACATTTACCCCGCCGAGGTCGAGAGCGTGCTGTACGACCACCCGGACATTGCCGAAGTGGCTGTGATCGGTGTTCCCGACGAGCGTTGGGGTGAACACGTGGTCGCCGTGGTGGTACTGAAGCCCAGCATGTCGATCACGCTCGAGTCGCTGCAGGTCTTCGCGGAGACCCGGCTGGCGCGCTACAAGTTGCCGCGAGAGTTGCGGCTGGTGGATGCGCTGCCCCGCAACGCGACCGGCAAGGTGCTCAAGGCGCAGTTGCGCAAGCACACGCTGGGCGGCTGAGTCTCCGCTGGCTGCGCTGAGGCTGCACGCTCTGAGATCCTTGTTGTGCGGTTGGTGCGATCGGACAAATTCCGGACAAGTTTGTACCTCAGCGACACGTCTCCGGCAGCCCAGATTAAGGACAAATTCAGGACTAATTCAGGACTAATTCAGGACAAATTCAGGACAAATTCAGGACAAATATCCACCTCAATAGACCGCTCCCAGAGCGGAGTGATCGATCAACCGATCGGAAGCTCTGAATTAAGCGTCAATTGATGGCGTCTGACAAAATATCGAGCATCTCAATGAGGAGCTCGTGGCCTAGGATCGCGTCTAGTTTGGCGAGTTCAGCTTCAGGGAGGGGACCTATAACGACTTCGGGGTGCGCCGCTGGTTTGAGCGGCCCCGGTCAGTTTTCAACGGACGAACCGCCCGCCAACTGCTGTCTCGCCGTTGGACGCCGAGCGATGAGCCCGCACGCTCTGTCCTCGCAGCCGCCGAGTCCCTGCAAGACCTCGGCGCCACTTAAATGTCATTTGCATCTCGGCATGGATATTCATTGTCGTGATCCTTTTTCGGGTCTGCGATTCGCGATTTCCGTTTCTTTGGACGCTGAGCGGAGCGTCCAGGCAACGACCCGCGCGGTGGCACGAAGTTGGGGAGGGTCCCGTGCAATATTTTGCCGATACCCCCACTGGCGCGTGGGCAGAGTTGCTGCGACATGAGGAAATCACAGACTCCGCAGATCTAGCCGGAATCTCGACTCGTTTGTGGGCAGTCCGAATTGGCGATGTTGAGATGCATGAGCCGAAACTTCCACTCGCTGCCCTGACCTCGGCTCCGGATGAATATGATGTCTGTCGAACGGAGGCCCGTCGGCTTCGCGCGGCTGGGGCGGTGCGGCTTGTGACGGTTAGCGCAGCACTCCAAGCCGGAGAGGCAGCCGGATTCCACGTGGGCACCGCGGGGCTGATACGTGCAGCGCCTCGCGACGGTAAGGTTGTCGTGCATTTCGGGGTGCTACCCGACGCCGAAGGTTGGTGTGCGGCAGATGCGGCTCGTCCGGATGCCGATCTATTAAGTTACATCCGACTACTGCGCGTTTTGAGCGAAGTGCGGGCGGCGACTGGGTTGCCGATTTCCGAGGCGCTAAAGCGCGGGCTACGTGCTCTGCAGGCTCATGTGCGGCAGACGCCCGAACGTACTCCATACGAGATTTACAGTGAGCTGGATTTGGGAGCCGGGGGTTATGCGATAGCTTCCTCTTCCGATACGCGCGACGGTGTCCGCTTGGCGCTTAGAAGAAAGCACGGGCGATGATTCTGGTCGATACGGGGCCACTGGTGGCGCTGTTCGATCGGAAGAATGATCGCCATGCGCGCTGCGCAGGTATTCTCAAGGCGATACGCGAGCCGCTGTGCACCACCGTCGCGGTGCTCATTGAAGCGTTTCACATGCTCGAACCGCAGAGTATGGGCTCGGACAGACTTCGAGAATTCATCGCAAAGAGCGCGATGTCGGTATGGTTTTTTGAACACGATTC
Organism: Steroidobacteraceae bacterium; assembly: GCA_036502605.1. Taxonomy (GTDB): domain Bacteria; phylum Pseudomonadota; class Gammaproteobacteria; order Steroidobacterales; family Steroidobacteraceae; genus Bog-1198. The sequence continues at coordinate 22,322 of DASXYI010000151.1, read as the reverse complement.
ATTGATGCGAGCGTTCGAACTCATGGAATCGTATGCCGACCGTCCAATGGATCTTGCTGATGCCTTGCTAGTGGTGGCTGCCGAAGCGCTGGAGACGCGCAAAATCTTTGCGATCGACCGCAACGACTTTGCGACTTACCGCGTTCGCTGCGGGCATCGGCACTATACTTTTGAGGTGCTGGGATGACGGCGCAGTCGTCGCCGGCACCTCGTAAGGCCTGGCTCTGACCGTTGACGTTTGTCGGTTGGGTATTCGCGACGAAAGCTCCCGAACCGCATGGCTTCGTGAAGATTCTAAGAAGCGTCTGTAAGATATTGATTTATTGGCTCCCCGGGACGGATTACTCGGCGCTGCGCGCCTCGCCCCTTCGGGGCCGCCCTTCGGGCGTTCAACTTGGCCCGGCGGCCAAGTTGTCGAACCGGGCTTGTTTATGTCGGCGGTTCGAATTGCGGCCGAAAAACAGGCCTTGCCAAAAATCGGTCTTTAGGCAAAAAAATCGATGGCTCCCCGGGACGGATTCGAACCGCCGACCAACGGATTAACAGGGTCATAAACGTACTAAATCTGGCTCCGCCGTACACCGTATTGCTAATGATTATAGGCAGTTAGGTGCGTGGCTATGTCAGATGGCGCGGCACATGGTGGGGCTTGATGTGCCGTATAAGTGCCGTGGCGGATTCACGTGAAACGCACGGAGGACGCCTAGGAGCGGCGCAGACCCGGTGGGGTGTGTTGCGATGGGGAAAGCGAGGGGCGCGGCAGCGGTGCCCGTATAGCGGGCTCCAGAGGCGGGCATCCAGTGAGGGCAGCCGGTTGCCTGGGGTGTGGCGGCACACTCAATCCGTTGGTTGCGGTGGGCGCGCTTGCCGGAACCCCCGCCCTGGGTCGGCGGGACCGGGCCGCGTGTGATCCGGCCGAGCTGCGTGTGTGGGGGTAGGGGGGCTCAAATGCCTAGCCTCATCGATCCAAAAAGCGTCGGGTTGGGTCTTTACACACGGTCGCGAAATTGAATCGGTTTTTTTTGGCCCGGCCTAGGGGCAGATGCTCGATCCTCCCCGCTGGCCGACCAACCAGCGGGGCCGGCGATACGCTCGCCGGCGCGGTCGCTTCAGGGACGCGGAAGATACTCTCGATCGAGAGCGCGCGCGTCCCGGCGACTGGCGCTGTTTTTTGTCAATGCACGGCACCGGCGCCTGGCCGCGCCCGCGCGCTGAACTGCAGACGCGCGGGACCAGAGACAGAGACCTAGCTCGTCGCGACCTTGACGAACTTCACCGCCTCCGAGTTCTGAACCCCGCCGCCGACTCGCTTGGTCGTGTAGAAACCGACGAACGGCTTGTTGGTGAAGGGATCGCGCAGCGTGCGAATCGGCATTCGATCGACGATCAAGTAAGCACGCGGATTCATCAGAGCGATCGGAAATGAGTTCGCCGCAATGGCCGGGAAAAACGGATCTTCCTGCACAGGTAGACCAAGCAAAAGAGGTGGAAATCCTGCCTGTTGCGACGGCGTAAGCACAAATCGGCCGGTCGAATCTTTGACCTGGGCCATGGTCGCCAGCGTGTTCGAGGACATCAACCAGTTCGACTGCCGGCGGTATTGCGGTTTGAGGCTGAATAAAACCTGTTGAAGCACATCGAACGGTGACACCGTGGCCGAGGTCGCGAGAAATCCTCCGGAGGCTCCCGTTGGCACGTACTGGACGGTGCCGAACGGCCGGGTGTCGTCCGCTGCGGCCGAGGTGGGATAGGTCAAGAGGCCTTTTGGCTTCACGATGCCATTGCCCAACACGAACGCTAGCCCCTCGTCCGAACTGAACTTGTTGGCGATCTGCTCGGCGAGCCAGGACTCGGCGTTGAAGAACACATCGTCCAGCATCGTTTGTGTAGCTTGAGGATTGGCATCGATCTCGCCCATCGGCGGCGCTACATCGGCGAAGGTGGGGTTGGTGGTCGCGGGCCGCGCATCCGTCTCGCCAACCCAGGCGGTGCCGGTGGTTCCGGGTATCCCGACCAGCTTGTGGTAGTCGGCGGTTTGGGTTGGCTCGACCGTGGAGACCTGTCTCATGGGGCTATACAGCAGCATGAGCGACTCGATCGCGGACGCGATTTGCTTCGGTACGGCAAAGCCGCCCGAGGGACCGTCCCCGATCGACAGCGCCTTCACTTCGCGATCCGCCTCGCCACTGCGCATCCACTTGGTGAAGCTCTTGGTCTCGGGATCGTTGAACCGTGCGTCGCGCGCGCCGGCGCCGCCGAGCTCGCCGGTGGCGTTGCCCTTCCGGTTGTAGATTTTGGCTTCGAGGGTTTCGATCCGTGCGGCATCCTGGGCGATCTTCGCATCCATGCGCGCCTTGAATTGCTCGAACGCCTGGTTCGATTTCTCGATGGCGGCGAGCAGCCTTTCGTTTTCGTCCATTGGGGAGTTACTCCGGTCGTCTGTGCGCGCTCCGAAGTCCCGGCGCGCGCGTGGTGGGGTCGCTCATTGCGACGTGCGGCGGCCGTTGGTTGAGCTTGGCATCGGTATCACGCCGATGGTGGGCTTTGCCTCGTCCAGCGATCTCGCCTGAAGGTCGGTGCGTCCACGTCACGCGGATATGCAGCGTCTGTCGAGGTTTGATCGCGTCGATCTGGCCGCCGGTCTGCTGTGGCAAATAGTCGGTGACCCGATCGCTCGCAGAGGATACGCTCAACAGCCGATCAGTTGAAACTCGCGCCTTCGGGCTTCACCAACAGCACGCCGCCGACCAGCCCCACGGTGACGAGCACGGTGACCTCGCCGCTGTTCGCGTCGACGGCCGAGACTGCGACAACAGCGGGCTCGGATGACAGGATCGTGGAGACGTGCAGACGCAATTCGCCCGCGCGCGCAAGTTCCATGAAGCGCTGGTAGTTGGCCGGAGCGGTGAGCCGCTGCGTCTCGAGGGCTGCATGCACGATGGGTTGCAGCGCCGCCCTGAATGCTGCGAGCGCCACCGGCGTGACTGCGGGAAGGGATTTGTCGGTGTTCTCAGTCATGGCTCTTTTCCCAGGCTTGCGTCGTTTGGGGATTTCCAGCCGGCCTCGAGCGCGGCCAGCAATTCACGGCGATGAACGATTGCGCGAGCGCCGAAGATCGATGCGTCCTTCTGCCGTACATAGGCGCCACCGTCGCGGTCGAACTCGATGTGGACCCGCGCGTCTGCTTCGCGAATTTCCACGAGCCGCTCGGGTGTCATGGTGCGGGGTGTGCCGCTCATTCCTGCGCGTCGCCGGGCGCTGGCTGCACTTTGCGCGGCCGGCCTGGCCGTGGCGGGGGTTCGTCGAGGTCGGCGTCGGGATCGCGGCGGCCGCGGCCGAGGCTTTTGAGTTCTAAGTGCGACCCATGCTCGGACAGGAGCTCGCGTGCCACGTTCTGCGTGATGCGCAGCGCCCAGGCAATTTGACTTGGGTTGAGACCGGCCATTTTCAGGCGCGCGGCTTCGCGCCGGAATTCGTCGCGGTCGTTCGGATGATGGAGCTTTTCCAGGTCGAACAGGCGTCGCGGCATAGCTGCTTCCCTCGTGGTGTGGTGGATCACGAGGATTGCCCCAACGCTTCGCGGCGGTCAAATTGCGCGGCTTCGATCTTGAGCGGGATCTCGGCGCCGGCGGCGCGAAACTCGGAGCGAATGCCCGCCCAGGTCTCGGCCAGCAGCTCTCGCGAGCCGGCTTCACCGATGGCCGCGAGTGCGCGCGCTTCGAGTGCGGTCAGATCCTCGGGCGGTGCGGCTCGATGCTCGGGCGCCTGCAGCTCGGCCCGGTACACCTGGCCTTCGCCGTCATCGATTTCCCGCACGTACTCGTGTGCGCGGCCGAGCGTTCCGATATCGGCCGCGGGCAAACGCTTGAGCAGGCGGCGCAGCGCCGACTTCATCGCCATGCGATCTGGCCAGCTGCCCCAAGGTCCTTTGTCGGCCGCCGGCGAGCTCGCGCGGATGCGCTCGAGATCCGCCATGCCGAGTACTTCGGTGACCTTGCCGCCGGTTTTCAATTCCGCCACCGCGTAACTCGCAATGACGGCGCCGCGGTCCCCAGCGAGGTACGGTCGATGGGTGATTTTCGGATCCGTGCCGAGCTCGGCCTCGAACACGTCGCGCGCGTGCACCGCGAAGGCCTCGACGGCACGCACGTGACCGGATTCGAGCGCGAGATACACCATGCCGCGGTAGCTGGGATCCCAAACCGCTATCGGTTTGCCCTGCTTCGGCCGGCGCACGATCAGCGACGACATTTTGCCGTCGATCGGCAAACCCGACGCCGCGGCCGCGCCGAGGGAGCGCAACACGCTCGACGTCGAGCAGTCCCACAGATCCGGATTGTCGAGCACCGCACGATTCGCGAGAGCCATGAAGCGCCCTTCGGAGACGTGCGGCGGCAGGTATCGGGCGAGCACCTGGCGCGCCTCTTCGATCGCTTCCATCATCGTGGCGCGGGCCGAAGTCGGGGCGGCTGCTGTGTGGTTGGTCATCACACCCTCAAGTTCGGGTTATAGCGGCGCAGCACCGCCACGAGCTCCTGTTGACCCTTGCGCACCGCCGAGGCGGTATCGGCCTGCACCTGAGCCCGGTCGGAGCGCGAATCGACCTGGATGTTCTGCGAGAAGTGAATCGCGGCGCCGCCGCCGGCGCCGTTCGGGAGCAGCGTGCCGTTCACATCGGGCCGGAATTTTTCCGGCCCGCGTTCGCCGACCGTGATGTAGCCGCCGCTCGCGCCGAAGGGCATGATGGCGCTCGCCGCGGCGCCGGTGTCGGTGCCGGCGGCCGCGGCGCCGGTCGACGCGATGCCGGAGCCGCCGAACAGGCTGCCGAAAAATCCCGCGATCCCGGGCATCACCGATTGCCGGATCTGCAGGCGGATCAAGTCCGCGATCATCGAATCGATCAGCGAGCGCCAGTTGATCTGGCCGGTCTTCACGAAGCTGACCATGGCATCCTCGATCCCCTGCAGCATCTTCGTGGTTATAGACTCGGTTTGCTTCGCGACGTCCTGCAGGCCCTTGGCATAGTCGATGATCGAGCGCCGCATTCCGTCGAAGCCCGATTGACTCGCGCGCAGCATCCGGTCGGCCTCGACGGCGGCGAGTTGCTTGGTTTGCTCGGTGAGGTCGTTGGTCGCGAGAATCTGCTTGGTCATGCCATCCTGCTGCTGGATCTGCAGGGCGACGGCGTGCTCGGTGTTGCCGTTCAAGGTCTCGTAGGCGATCGCCACATCAAGGATGGTCTTCGCGAGCTTGTCCTGATCGGTCTTGATTTTCTCGGTCATGGCGACGCGCTCGATATCGGTGGCGAGCGCCGCGCGGTTCATCTGCTCGACCAAATCGCTGGCCTTGGCGAAGGCCGCGGCGCGATCCTGCTGATCCTTGAGCGAGTTCGCGAGCTTGAGGGCCGCCGCGACCTCCTGCGCATAGATCCCTTGCGTGACGGTGGCACTCTGCTCGAGCGCGGCGTTCTTTTCGGAGGCATAGGTCGACAGTGCGATCACGCCGCCGGCGTACTCGGCATCGATCTCGACGTTGTAGCGCTTCGTCGCCTCTTCCTCTAACTTGATCGCGTCGTTCAGCATTTTGAGCCGTTCGTCCAAGGCCTTGCGCAGACCCTTGGTGCGATCCGTGGTGTCGGGCGGAATGATCGAGGGCTTGGCCGCGGCCGCGGCGACCACCGGCGTGGTGGTGGCGTTGACGTAATCCGTCGACGCTTCATCGAGGATCCGTTGGTTCTGCTCATGAGCGGCCTTCGCATCCCGCGTCGCTTTCGCCGTATCGGTGAGGCCGAGCGCGCCGCTAATGCCGCCGGCGGCGGCGGCGGCCGCGCGACTCGCCATATTTTCGAGGGGACCGCCGAGCGTTTCCCCGAGCCAGGCCTTCGGCGAGATCAAGCTACCCATCCACTTCGCCCAGCGCATCACCTTGTCGCCGAGCAGATTGAGCGACGCATCGTAGCCGAGCTCGATATCTATCCACATATCCGAAAAGCCGACCACGATGGTCGTGAACGCGAGCTTCCACGCCGGGATGAACCACATGGCCACATCCAAGGTGACGCCGTCCACCCAGGTTTTCATCTTCGCGAGCTCGGCATTGAACGCGTTTGCCTTCGCCGCCTGGTCCGCGGTGACGGTGGCATTCTGGTAGCCGGTCTCGGCCAGGTTGTGCAGAAATTCATTCGTCTGCGCGCCGCTCCGTCCGAGTAGCGCCATCATGATCGCGGTCTTGTTGCCATCGTCGGCGAAGTGCTCGAGCGCGTCCGCCACATCGAGCAGCAGTTTCTGCGGGTCTTTGAGATCCGCGGCCAACAGCTTGCTCGAGATATGGATGGCATCGAACGCAGCGACGGACGCCTTGTTGCCGCCGACCGCGAGCGCCGCCTGCTTCTCCAACCGCTCGAAGGCCCCGGTGACCTCATCGATGGAGAGGCCCGCCTCGGCGCCGGTGTTTTTCATCGCCGAGAGCGTTTCGACCGCGAGGCCGGTGGCCATCTTGAGTCCGACCAGTTCGCCGGAGGCCTTGATGACTTCGGAGGTGTAGTTCACGAGCTCGCGCACGCTCAAGCCCACGCCCAACGTTTCAAACAACCCGTTGACCTGCTCGATGCTCTTCGCGATCTTGTTCATGGACGCCTCGGCCATCGTGGCGGCCTTGCCGAGATCGCTTTGAAACTTCGCGATATTCGCTTCGAGCGTGACGATCAAACTGCCGAGTGTTGCCATGTTCAATCCTTCTTGCCGAGCATCTGCTCGATTGCCTTGCTGGTTGCCGCTACGTCGATCGTATCCGGTTCGTGATAGGTCACGTCGATTCCTGGCCGCCGGCGAGTTCGTCGTCTGCGGCAAATTGAAATTCAGTTTCCTGCAGACCGAAAAGCCCCGTGACGGTCGACACCGGCAGGCCTGCCGCGAGCATCGCCGCGATCCGCCGGCGGGCGTGAATGCAATTGCCGGCGGTGAAATCCGGCGCGCTCGATCGCTCCGCTGCGCGCCGTGGCGGGATGCGATTTCGGGCTGATAGCGTGGAAACCCCTTGTTTCACAGTCTCAAACCTCATTGTGGCCCGATTCTGGGCCGATGCCGGGTGTCGAGGTACGCAGGACCGAACGGCGTCTCATGATCGCACCGGCTTCGAGATTGATCGCGGCCGCGGCTCGTGTCGCGCGCACCACTTGGCGAATGACCCGTCGACGTCCGCCATGTTTTTGATCGGCCACGCGTAGTCAAACCAATTGCTCAGCAGCTCGGCGCGGCCCACGGCGGGATTTCTGGCGAGCTCCGTCTCGATGGCCGCCTGCGAGGGCATCCGTGCCGCCGGCTCGCAGCGTGCAGCGGGTTCGGTCCCGGGTGTTCTGGATTTTCCGTTCGATTTCGAACCGATATTTATCGGTCCGGGTGGCGGTCCGGTCGCTCCCGAACGGACCGTGCCTCTGCCCGGAGTTCTATAACGGAGTTCAGACCGGAGTTCAGAATCAGAGTTAGGGGGTCTATTTTTAGCCACCTCACGGGAGGCAATTTGCCCGCCTCGGGGTCTATCTTTAGCCACCTTCGACGTAGATTTGCCTACCTCAGAGGAGTCGACGTGGGTAACTTTAGAACCCACCTCCGACCTCGATTTAGAGATGCCGACGTGGGCAACTTTGCTACCCACCCTGTTGAGATCTGGATGAGTGATCGTATCGACCGGCCCGTGTTCTTTGTTCCACGCGTCGACCATTGCATCGTGCCTATCGCCGGCGATGGTGAGCTCGTCGGGAATGCACGCGCGGTATGCGTAGTGGCGCCACTGTCGTCCCCCGGGATGGTGGAGCGACACGCCGATCCATTGCTGCGCCCAGGCCGCCGCAAGCGCCCGGGTCACCGTGGGTCGCGACAGGCAAGTGCTGGTCACGATCGCATCCTGCCCGATGTAGGTGTAGCCGGCCTTATCCATGAAATCTCGCAGCGCGCGCAATACGTGGCGGACGCTCGAATTGCGCGGAGCGTGATCGCGGATCAGGAACGCCCAAAGCCATGGCGGGACCGAGCGCGCCACGTCACCGCCGCCGCGCCGATAGGTCCAGGTCGAGCCAGGGCAACCGCGCCACGCGCCGCGAGCCGCCGGTCATGGAGGCTTGACCGTGCGTCGCACGGTCTGTCTGGTCGCCCTGTGATGTGCGTTGTAGGTAATAATCGTACGAGGCCTGCGTCGTCCGCGGCGCTCGGTTCTTGTATCCAACTCTTCCCTTATGAGCGACGCGTCGCACCTCCTACCGAGCCAGCGCGCGAGCTCGACCGTCGTCGCCACGATGCCGTCGATCTTCTTCGTTCGAAGCGCTCGGTGGCCCATGCTTCTTCAGCGCATTCCGGCGTCTTGGCGGAGCGGCGGCGGGGCGCGCTCGATATGCCGGGCCATGATGCGCTTCGCCGGGCTCATGCTCGAATGCCTTTGTGCTGGCGCCGCGGTTTGCCGTTGGTGAGCAGCTCATAGAACCGCTGGCGATCAATGAGCACGCGACGCCCGACACGCACGAATGCCTCCGTGATGCCGTGCGCCTCCCGATATCGAAGCATTCCGCGCACGGCCCAGCGCGTCGACGGATACAAGTTGGCCTTCGCGTTGGTATCGGCAAATTGATTGATGGTCTCGAGTCCGGCGATCGCGCGCGTGGCCGGAATTTGCGTTCGTTGCATGTCTGCGCTCCACGTGGTAACGAGTGGATTACCGTAGAGCGGTGTGTGTCCAAAGGACACCGACTAGAGTGTGAGCAGTTGCTGAGAAGTGCCGCTAACCCATTTGATAATTATGCGAATTGCGCGCCCTAACAACTCTTGACATGGTAGTCCATACGTCAAGGTGTAGGGCGCTCAGTCTGACCCTTCTTTTTTCGACACCGATTTTACCGCCTGTTCGGGCCTTTTTTCCCCTTGGCTAGCCGATCATAAAAAACCGCTCGCTTGACCAGAACACGGCGACCGATCTTCACGAATGCGTCCTCGAGACCCAACGCTTTGCGATGACGATACAGGCCGCGCAATGACCACTCCGTATTGGGATAGTGCCCCTCCCTCGCGTTCGATTCGACAAACTGCTTGAGCGTTTCGAGGCCGGTGACGGTGCTTTGTTTCACTGGGCCACTTCGTGGGCTTGCCCCGATTAGGCCCTTGTTCCCGATTCGGGGACCTTGGCCGGATCCAGTTCGAACAGCTTGTCGACGCCGCGCTGTACGACGCCGGCGCGGTGCGTGTCGCTCAAATGCGCGTAGCGCTTGACCACCGACAAGGTGCGATGGCCCAACACCTCGGCGATCTCGATCGTGCTTGCGCCGCTCATGGCCAAGTACGAAGCAGCAGTGTGCCGCAAATCATGGAAGCGGAAGTTCTCGATTCCGGCGGCGGTCAAGGCCTCGCCGAAGGGCACGCCGTAGTCGCTCGGTGCCCGACCATCGAGGCGAATGAACACGCGGTCGTCGTCGATGTGGCGAATCTTGGCGCGCGCCTTGAGCACGGCCGCGGCGGGACCGGCAAGCATCAGCGTTCGCGGGTGGCCGTTCTTGGTCTTGCCGATCCATGCGCGGTTGTCTTTCAGGTCGATGTGCGGCCAGCGCAACCCAAGGAGCTCGCCGGCACGCGCGCCGGTCGCGAGCGCGAGTGTCACCAGGTCGGTCAAGTCGGGGCCCTCGGCCTTGCAGGCCTTCAGCAGTGCCGCGCGATCCTCCAGCGTGAGAAACCGCACGCGCTCGTTGGCCGCGCTCGGCTTCTCGATCCTGCGCAGCGGCGAGTCTTCGAGCCAATGCCACTTGCGCACGCACGCGGTCATGACGCTGCCGAGCGAATTGAGGTAGCTCAGCACGGTCGAGGCGCTGCGTTTGTATTCTTTGGGTTGCTCGCCTTCCTTGAGGCTCGAGCGATGCCCGCCGGGCTTCGCTCGGATGTAGGGTGTCGACGCGATCTCATCGCGCGCGGCCGCCAGCACTTGGGGTGTCACTTCGGCGAGCGTGAGGTGGCCGATGTTCTCGCTCCACCAGTCCAGCCGATTGAGCGCGCCCTTGCTCGGTCGCTTCGTCGGCAGGACGTCGTCCACGTATTTCGTGATGGCCTGGGCGACCGTGTGCTTGCGCGCCTGATCCGAGGCGAAGTGCTTGCCCTCGTATTGCTCGACTTCCCGGTCGCGCGCCCAGCGCTTCGCCTGCTCGTGGGTCGGGAAGGTCTTTGAGAGTGCGTCCTGGCCCTTGACGCGCACCACGGCCTGATAGGTCACGGTGCCGGTGCTGGCCGTGCGTTTGCGGATCATGGCCATGGTTCAGGCCCTCCGAGCGCGGGCGGCGGCGCCTGACGCGATGCGGATTTTTGGAACGGCCGTTGCCCGGTGAATTGGCTGCGCGCGGCGGCGGCGGCAGGTAATCTCGCTGTTAGCCATTTCAACACCTCAATTGTTGGACTTGGTTAGGCTCCGCTCAACGTTAGCGCGTTGCGCGGGGCCGCTTCTGCACGCTACTTAGAGCACAGGCAGACATTCTAGCACCGATGTGCCGTATAAGTGCCGTGGCCCTTGGGCCGGGCTCGGAGGTGTGTGTAAGTGTTTGATTTGATGGCTCCCCGGGACAGATTCGAACTGCCGACCAACGGATTAACAGTCCGTCGCTCTACCACTGAGCTACCGGGGAATGCAAAGGAGGCGCGGATTGTCGGGAAGCCGGCTCTTTAAGTCAAGGAATCGCGCGCGTCCGTCACGAGTGGCCGGCGACAAGGCGCGGCACATAGGGGGCTTCCAGCTGTGCAATCTCGCTCTCGGTCAACTTGAGGGCCAGTGCGGCGACGGCATCATCGATATGTTGGGGCTTCGAGGCACCGACGATGGGGGCGGTCACGACCGCCTTTTGCGCCACCCACGCGAGGGCAACCTGGGCTTTCGGCACGCCGCGCGCAGCAGCTACCGAGGCGACTGCACCGACTATTTGTCGATCTGACTCGACTGCGGTGGTATATAGCGCGTTTCCATACACGTCCGTCTGGGTGCGCGCCGTTTGGACATCCCAGGCGCGAGTCAGGCGCCCCCGGGCGAGCGGGCTCCAGGGCAGCACGCCGATTCCGGCGTCGGCGCACAGCGGCATCATTTCCCGCTCCTCTTCCCGGTAGAGCAAATTGTAATGATCCTGCATGGACACGAATCGCGTCCAGCCATGCTCTCTGGCGAGGTGCAGCGCCTTTCCGAACTGCCACGCATGCATCGATGAGGCCCCCAGATAGCGTGCTTTGCCGGCCTTGACCACATCGTGCAATGCTTCGAGCGTCTCCTCGATGGGCGTGCGGTAGTCCCAGCGGTGAATCTGATAGAGATCCACATACTCGGTACCGAGCCGCCGCAAGCTCGCGTCGATGGCCGAGAAAATTGCCTTGCGCGACAGCCCGCGGCCGTTGGGGTCTTTGGTCATCGGGAAGAACACCTTGGTCGCAATCACGACCTCGTCGCGGCGCGCGAAGTCTTTCAAAGCACGGCCCACGATTTCTTCGGAGGTGCCATCAGAATAGGTGTTCGCGGTGTCGAAGAAATTAATGCCGATATCGACGGCCTGCCGGATGATGGAACGACTCTCCTCCTCGGGGAGTGTCCAAGGGTGGTCACCCCGCTCGGGTATTCCGAACGTCATGCAACCCAGGCAGAGCTTGGAGACCCGCAAGCCCGTTGAGCCTAAGTTGACATATTTCATGTGGTTACAGAATAAACTTCAGAAGTGACTGTAAGCGGCGTTTCCGCGGAAACGTCGGCCAAGCAGGGTTTCAGGCGCGCTTCGCCACCGCTACCGCCAACGCGCGCTCGATACGTCGCAGCGCATCTTCGAGCGTCGGCATGCTGCAGGCGAAGGAGATGCGCATATGCCCCGGGGCCCCGAAACCCGATCCCGGCACGACGGCAACGCCTGCCTCCATCAAGAGATACTCGGCAAACGCGTTGTCATCCTTGACGCCCAGCGCACGCATCGCGCCGCTGACATCGGCGAACGCGTAGAACGTCCCGGCGCCGGCCCGGCACGAAATTCCGGGAATCGCATTGAGCCCGGCGACCACGAAGTCGTGGCGCTGTTTGAACGCCTTGTTCATCTCGGAGACGCATGACTGGTCACTATTGAGCCCCACCGTCGCGGCGCGTTGCGAGATACTCGAGGCGTTCGACGTCGACTGGCCTTGAATGATACTCATCGCCGCCACGATTTCCTTTGGCCCACCGCAATAGCCGATGCGCCATCCTGTCATCGCGTATGCCTTGGAGACGCCGTTGATGGTTACGGTGCGGTCGTACAGCTGCGGATTCGCCTGCGCGAAGCTGCTGAAGGGTTCGGGCGCCCAATAGATGTGCTCGTACATTTCGTCCGAGGCGATGATGATCTGGGGATATTTCTCGAGAACGGCACCCAGTGCCTGGAGCTCCGCGCGGCCATAGGCGGCGCCCGTGGGGTTGCTCGGGCTGTTGAGAAATAACATTTTGGTACGCGGCGTGATGGCCGCGGCCAATTGAGCCGGGGTGATCTTGTAACCTTGATCGGCGCCGCCATACACACAGACGGGCACGCCGTCGGCGAGCATCGCCATGTCCGGGTACGAGACCCAGTACGGCGCCGGGATCACGCATTCATCGCCCGGATCGAGGAGGGCGGCGCAGAGGTTGAAGCAGGTCTGTTTGGCGCCCGAAGAGACGAGGATTTGACTGCGCTCGTACGTGAGGTCGTTGTCGCGCTTGAATTTGGCGATGATGGCGTCTTTGAGTTCGGCAGTGCCGTCAACCGCCGTGTAGCGCGTGATGCCCTTACGAATTGCGTCGACGCCGGCATCCGCGATATGTAGTGGCGTGTCGAAATCCGGCTCGCCGGCCCCCAGGCCGATAATGTCCTTGCCTTCCGCCTTGAGCTTTGCGGCTCGGGCGGTGACCGCCAAGGTAGGGGAGGGTTTGACCTTTTGTACGCGCTTTGAGAGGGATACGGACAACGGGAACCACCTATGAAAAAACGGGCGGGAAAGTGTACGAAAAATAGCCGGCCGGCGCCAGGAGCCTGTCTGAGTAATCCGCGTGAGCCGCGTTGGCAGGGCGAGGGAGCGGATGCAAGACGCGTGGCGCAGGCCGTGGCGGGTTCCACGGACAAGCCACGCAACGCCGCAGACGCCCCTCTCCCTGCCAACCCTTCGGGAGCGGGCAGATTTTCCCTCATTCGTCGTTGTCGCCTCCTTATTGGGTCTCGACCCAACCGCGTCGGCTCCGCCTCGACTGAGGGAAAATCTGCCGCGCTCGCGGCCACGCGGATTACTCAGACAGGCTCCCGTTCGCGGGTGCCGTATTTCTACCAACGTGAGAGAATGCCTCAATGAACTTTGAGCTCTATTCGGACTATGATCCGGCGGGCGATCAACCGCAGGCGATCGAAAAGCTCGTGGACGGTCTCACCAGCGGACTGGCGCATCAGACGCTGCTGGGCGTGACCGGGTCGGGAAAGACCTTTACCATCGCCAACGTCATACAGCAGGTTCAGCGCCCCACTCTGGTGCTCGCGCACAACAAGACTCTGGCGGCGCAGCTGTACGGCGAATTCAAGGTGTTCTTTCCGAAGAACTCGGTCGAGTACTTCGTTTCGTACTACGACTACTACCAGCCCGAGGCGTACGTACCTGCGTCCGATACCTTCATCGAGAAGGACGCCTCGATCAATGAGCACATCGAACAAATGCGCCTGTCCGCGACCAAGGCGCTGCTGGAGCGGCCTGACTCCATCATTGTCGCGACGGTGTCGGCGATCTATGGTTTGGGCGATCCGCAGGCATACCTCAGCATGGTGCTGCATATGTCGCGCGGCGATCGTCTCGAGCAACGCAAGCTCCTGCGCCGGCTGGCCGACATGCAGTACACGCGCAACGAAATCGATTTGCAGCAGGGAACCTATCGCGTGCGCGGCGACGTGATCGATATTTTCCCGGCCGAGTCGGAGCGCGAGGCAGTGCGGGTCGAGCTGTTCGACGATCAAGTCGAGGCATTGAGCCTGTTCGATCCGCTCACCGGCGAAGTGCTGCGCAAGGTGCCGCGCCTGACGGTCTATCCGTCCACGCATTACGTGACGCCGAAAGAGCGGGTGCAGTCGGCGGTCGAGGAGATTCGCGGCGAATTGCGTTCACGCCTGCTCGAACTGCATGGTGCCAGCAAATTGGTGGAAGCGCAGCGTTTACAACAGCGCACGCTGTTCGATCTCGAAATGATGAACGAGGTCGGTTATTGCGCTGGCATCGAAAACTATTCGCGCTACTTGTCGGGACGGACGCCCGGCGAGCCGCCGCCTTGCTTGTTCGACTACCTGCCCAAGAACGCGCTTTTGGTGATCGACGAGAGCCACCAGACGATTCCTCAATTGGGCGCCATGTACAAGGGCGATCGTTCCCGCAAAGAGACGCTGGTCGAATATGGATTTCGCTTGCCGTCGGCCCTCGACAACCGGCCTTTGCGGTTCGAGGAGTTCGAGCACTTGTCGCCGCAGGCCATTTACGTCTCGGCTACGCCGTCCGTCTACGAAAAGCGCGTTTCGGGTCAAGTCATCGAGCAAGTGGTGCGGCCGACGGGCTTGATCGACCCGGTGGTGGAGATCCGCCCGGTGCGGGCCCAGGTGGACGATCTGCTCTCGGAGATTCGGCTGCGCTCGCAGGCCAACGAACGCGTGTTGGTGACGACGCTCACCAAGCGCATGGCTGAGGATTTGACCGAATACCTCAACGAGCACGGCGTGAAGGTGCGCTACCTGCATTCGGATATCGAAACCGTCGAACGCTCGGAGATTATCCGGGATCTTCGCTTGGGCAAGTTCGACGTCATCGTCGGCATCAATTTGCTGCGCGAGGGACTCGACATGCCGGAGGTGTCCTTGGTCGCGATTCTCGACGCCGACAAGGAAGGGTTTCTGCGGTCGGAAGGTTCGCTGATCCAGACCATCGGCCGGGCCGCGCGCAATATACGGGGTAAGGCGATTCTCTATGCGGATGTACGTACCGGATCGATCGAACGCGCCATCGCGGAGACCGACCGGCGCCGCAGCAAGCAGATCGAGTTCAACGCGCAACACGGAATCACGCCGCGCACCATCGTAAAAGCGGTCGGAGATGTCATGGAAGGAGCGCGCTCGGTGCAAGAGAGCCGCGCCAAGGATTCCGGCGTCGACTACGCGCTGTTGCCGCCAGAACAGGCGCTGAAGCGCATCAAGAAACTGGAAGCCGAGATGATGAAGCTCGCGCGCAATCTGGAGTTCGAGCAGGCGGCACGGTTGCGCGATGAGATTCAAAAATTGCGACAGGCGGCATTGGGCGTGCCAATCACCCTAGCGGGGTAACCGGGAGAGGCGGATGGCGGTAGACAAAGGTCAACCACAGGATGTGGATCTCGACCGAACGGACCGGCTGCCGATTTTGGACGGCACGCTGTTCGATGAGGATGTCGAGGACGATGCGGTGCGCCTGGATTACTCCCCGCTGGTGCCCAGTGTCAGGTCGGAGTTTCCCCGATCATCCGCGGTTGATCTGCCGTCGCTTGCCGAAAGCGTGCGGTCGGTCGAGGAACGCATCGCCCGTCAGCACGCCGAGTACGAAGCGCTCAAGCAATCCTATGAGAAGGCCCGCGACGCGGAGGCCGTAGCCTCGTCCCGCTCTCATGCATTGGCCGCGGACCTTGCGGAAGTGCGCGACGTGCTGGAGTCCGAACGGACCCGATCGCGTGAATTCGTTAAAACATTGGCCGAGAAGAACGCTGCGGCGGAGGCCGCGCGGCTGCGAATCGAGCAAATCCTTCGCGACGCGGAGCGCTATCAAAGCGAGTCGCATACGCTTCGGGATACGCTCGCTGCGCGCGATGCCACCATCGTTCAGGTGCTGCACTCGCTGGGTGAGCGAGACGCCCAGCTCAACGCGTTGCAGCGCGAGCATGCCAAGGTCGTTCCCGCACTCGAGGAGCGTTCCAAAGCAGCCACCAAGCTCGAAGCCGACCTGCGCGCCGCACGAGCGCGCTCCGAGTCGATGGCCGTCGATCTAAAAAAAACGCAGCAATCCGTTGCGGCGCTCACGGCGCAGCTCAAAGTCGGCGCAGAGGAACTCGACGGCACGCGGCGCGAATTGCGTGTCGTGACGACGCAGGCAACTTCCAATCTCGAACAGTTGCGGACGCGCGAATGGCGCCGTGGCTTCGATCAGAATCTGTTTCGGGAACTCGACGCAAAGATCGACGCCGTGCAGGAAGATCGCGGTTCGCTGCAGGCGGAGCGCGATCAGTCACGCCGGCGGCTGGCCGAGATCGAAGCGAAGCTGGCGGCGCGGGAAGACGCTATCGCGAAGCTCAAGGCGGCTGCAGCCGATGGCGAAGCGCTGCGGCTCAAGCACGAACTGAAACTTCATCAGGTCGACGCGGCGAGCACCGGATTGGTGCAGCAGATCGCTGATTTGAAGATCGAGCGAAACCGATTGAACAGCGAGTTGGCGGCGCGGGATGAAACGATCGTGAAACTCAAAGCAACTGTAACGGCCGATGAAGCGGCACGGGCAAAGCACGAACTCAATCTGCAGCAAGTGGAACTTGCGCGTGCCGACCTGGCTGAGCAGATCGCTGCTCTGGAAAGCGAGCGAGATCGATTGAACGGCGAGTTGGCGGTACGAGACCGCGCGGCCGCCGAGGCGGTTGCCGCGAGGCAGAGCGATGCCCAACGCAGCCAGGATCTGGCCACGCAAATAGCGCATCTGCGGTCCGAAGCGCAAACACAGGAAGAGGAGATGGAGGTGTTGGTGGCGCATCTGCGCGAGGCGCGCCGTCCGATGGATTCGGTCGAAGCAGACGTCAAGCGCCTGTCGGACGAGTTGGCCGCGAAAACGCTGACACTCGAGCAACTCAACGAGGAAAACCGTGCCTTGCGCGCGGCCTTGGAACGCACGCGCGGAGCCCTCGAAGAGCGCGAATTCCTGATTCGCCGCCTGGAGCGCAGCGAAAGCAACAATGCGAACGTGCTGGGGCGAATTCAGACCAGCATCGAACGGCTGGGGGCGCCGCCCAGCGGCGTGGCCGGTAATACGGGGGTACCGGTGGAATGCACCGCCGAATTGGTCCGGGTCGATGGCCAGCATAAGACCACCCATACCTTGTTGCGGCGTACCCGCATCGGGCGAGCGCCGGGCTGCGAAATCCAGGTCGAGTCGTCTTCCGTGAGCCGTCACCACGCGCTGCTGCACATGAGTTCGCGCGATGTGATAATCGAAGACCTCAATAGCACCAATGGGGTGCTGGTCAACGGGCGCAAGGTGTCGCGGCAACCGCTGAATGATGGAGACCTGTTGACCATCGGCGATGCCCAGTTCCGAATGAACTTGAGGCTCGCGCCGCGGGTGTTGGAGGCGCCGCCGCCGGAGCCGCCCGCCGGCGCTTGAGCCGGCACGGAGCATTGCCGGCTGCCGTCGAATCCGGTATCTTTCGCGCCCTCCGAGCGCGCTTAGCTCAGCGGTAGAGCATCACCTTGACATGGTGGGGGTCAGTGGTTCGATCCCACTAGCGCGCACCACCTCCTGGCGGGGTGCCGGACCCTATATCGACGCGGGTGCTCAACCGCCCCTGGTAAGATGGTTTTATGCCTGTAATCACTCTTCCCGACGGAAGCCAGAAACACTTCGACCACGCCATTTCGGTGGCTGAGGTCGCAGCCGGCATCGGTCCGGGTCTCGCCAAAGCGGCGCTTGCCGGCAAGATCGACGGGGTCTTGGTCGACACCTCCCGCATGATCGACCATGACGCGACATTGAGCATCGTGACCGACCGGGATCCGGAAGGGCTGGAGATCATCCGGCATTCCACCGCTCACCTGTTGGCGAATGCTGTTCAGGAGCTGTACCCCGACGCTCAGGTGACCATCGGTCCCGTCATCGAGGACGGCTTTTACTACGATTTCGCGTACAAGCGGCCGTTTTCGACCGAGGACTTGGCCGCGATCGAAAAGCGCATGGCCGAAATCTCCGCCAAGGATTTGCCCGTGCACCGGCGCGTGCTGCCGCGTGATGAGGCCGTGGCGCACTTCAAGCAAATCGGCGAGCACTACAAGGCCGAGATCATCGCCGCCATCCCGGCGGATCAGTCGATCAGCCTGTACGGGCAGGGCGACTGGGAGGACCTTTGCCGCGGACCGCATGTACCCAGCACCGGCAAGCTCAAGGCCTTCAAACTCACGAAAGTGGCGGGCGCGTATTGGCGCGGCGATTCGCGCAACGAAATGCTGCAGCGGATCTACGGCACAGCCTGGGCCAATGAAAAGCAGCTCAAGGAGTACCTCATCCGTTTGGAGGAGGCCGAGAAGCGCGATCATCGGCGGATCGGCAAAGAGCTGGACCTGTTCCACTTGCAGGAAGAGGCGCCCGGTGCGGTTTTCTGGCATCCGAAAGGTTGGGCGCTGTTTCAACAGCTGATCGCGTACATGCGCGAACGCCAGACAGACGCCGGGTATCTGGAAATCAATACGCCTGAGATCATGGACCGCGAACTGTGGGTGAGATCCGGCCACATCGAGTCGTTCGGCGAGAATATGTTCATGACCCAGACACCGGATGAGCGCACCTTCGCGATCAAGCCCATGAACTGTCCGGGTCACGTGCAAGTATTCAAGCAGGGACTGCGCAGCTATCGGGAGCTGCCGCTGCGCCTGGCCGAGTTTGGCAAGGTGCATCGCTACGAGCCGTCGGGAGCGTTGCACGGCCTGATGCGCGTGCGAGCCTTTACCCAGGACGACGCGCACATATTCTGTACGCCTGACCAGATTACCGAGGAAGCGGTCAAGGTGACCGAGCTGATCCTGAGTATTTATCGGGACTTCGGCTTCAATGACGTACGCATCAAGTTTTCGGATCGGCCGCCGAAACGGGTGGGGTCGGACGAGGTGTGGGACAAAGCCGAAGCGGCGCTGCGGCAGGCCTCGGAGGCCGCCGGCATCGAAACCAGCTTGAATCGCGGCGAAGGGGCCTTTTACGGGCCCAAGCTCGAATTCGTGCTGCGCGACGCAATCGGGCGCGATTGGCAATGCGGCACCTTGCAGGTGGACTTCAACATGCCCGTGCGCTTGGGCGCGACTTATGTCGGTGACGACGGCCAGAAGCACACGCCGGTGATGCTGCACCGAGCCATGTTCGGCTCGCTGGAGCGGTTTATCGGTATTTTGCTCGAGCATCATGCGGGAAAACTGCCGACTTGGCTTGCACCAGTTCAGGTCGTGGTCATGGGAATTACCAACGCCCAGGACAAATATTGCATGGAAGTTGCGGAAAACCTGAGAAATCAGGGGCTTCGGGTAGAAACGGACTTGAGGTATGAGAAGGTTGGCTTTAAAATCAGGGAGCACACAATTAAGCGTGTGCCTTTCCTCCTAGTCGCTGGCGACCGGGAAGTCGAGGCGCACACCTTGGCCGTACGCACGCGCAGTGGCAAAGACCTAGGCAATTTGGAGTTCAAGGAACTCACCGCCTTGCTTTGCGACGAAGTCGCGAGCCGCGGCCGTCTTGTTTTGGAGGATCGCTTATCGCAACGTCGAAGCGCGTAAGGCGCAATGAGGAGATCTCCGCGCCATCGGTGCGCGTGATCGCAGCGGATGGAAGCCAAGCAGGGGTCATGACACGCGCAGAAGCGCTACAACTGGCCACCTCGCAAACTCTGGATCTAGTAGAGGTCTCGCCGATGGCGGAGCCGCCGGTGGTCAGAGTGATGGATTTCGGCAAATTCTTGTTCGAACAGAACAAGAAAGCGCACGCGGCGAAGCGAAAGCAGAAGCAGATTCAGGTTAAGGAAATAAAGTTTCGTCCCGGCACGGAAGAGGCGGATTACCAGGTCAAACTGCGTAACATCGTCCGCTTCCTTACCGAGGGTGATAAGGCCAAGGTGACTTTGCGTTACCGCGGCCGTGAGCTCGTGCATCAAGACATCGGTAGGCGTCTCTTGACGCGGATTTCTGAGGATCTCGCCCCGTATTCGGTGGTGGAGCAGAATCCGTTGATGGAAGGCAAACAGATGATCATGGTGTTCGGGCCCAAAAAGAAGTGAGCGGCAGACCTTAAAAAGTCCGTCACCCCGCCTGTAGCGGCGCCTTGACGAGGATCGCGGGATCCTTAGGCTGTGCGTTTGTGAACAGGGCAAAAAATCAGGAGTCGAACGTGCCTAAGATGAAAACCAAGAAGGCCGCGTCGAAGCGTTTTCGCAAAACAGCGAATGGCTTCAAGCGCGGTCAGTCCCACCGTCGTCATATTCTGACGAAGAAACCCAGCAAGCGTAAACGTCAACTGCGCCGCGAAGCCGGCGTGCATGAAACGGACATCGGCCGCGTAAAAGCAATGCTGCCGTTCGCTTGAAATACTGGAGTTAAAAGAATATGGCACGAGTTAAACGCGGTGTCGTCGCCGGTCGACGTCACAAGAAGATCCTCAAGAAAGCGAAGGGCTATTTCAACGCCCGGCGCAAAGTATTCCGTACGGCCAAGCAGGCCGTCATCAAGGCAGGCCAGTACGCTTACCGCGGTCGTCGCGAGAAAAAGCGTGAGTTCCGCGCCCTGTGGATCACTCGCATCAACGCGGCGGCGCGCTTGTGCGGGATGACCTATAGCACGTTGATAGACGGCCTGAACAAGGCGGAATTGGCAATCGATCGCAAGGTGCTTGCCGACCTTGCGGTGCATGACATGCCGGCCTTTACGGCGATCGCAGAGAAGGCCAAGGCCAGCCTCCCGGCTGCGGCGACCAGCAAAGCGGCCTGAACGCTTAGGGTTGCGCGGGGTGTTGGGCCTACCCGCCCGATGCCCCGCGCTTCTCTGGACTCGTCAATGGCCACCGCAGAATCACTGTATAGCCTCGTGGAGCAAGCCCTCGCTGACGTGAATGCGTCCGCGGATTTGCAGGGTCTCGACGAGGTGCGAGTGCGCCTGCTCGGCAAGAAGGGTTTGCTCACGGAGCAGCTGAAGAGCCTCGGGGCCTTGCCCGCCGCGCAGCGTCCCGCCGCCGGCCAAAAAATCAACGAAGCGAAGGCGTCCATTCAAGCGGCCTTGGAGCTCCGTCGGGAACGCCTCGAGGAGGCGGTTTTGAGCGCCGAACTCGCCAAGGGCGCGATCGATGTCACGCTGCCGGGCCGGGGTCAAGAGCCGGGCAGTCTGCATCCGGTCACCCGCACTCGGCTGCGCATCGAACTCATCTTCCGTCAAGCAGGCTTTCAAGTCGCGACGGGCCCGGAGGTCGAGGATGACTTCCATAATTTCGAAGCGCTGAACATTCCGCCGAATCATCCGGCGCGTGCCATGCACGACACCTTTTATTTCCCGGACGGCAGGCTGTTGCGCACGCATACCTCGCCGGTGCAGATTCGCGCCATGCGCGCCCAAAAGCCGCCGCTCGCCGTCATCGCGCCAGGGCGTGTGTACCGCAACGACTCGGATATGACGCACACTCCCATGTTCCACCAGGTCGAGGGCATTGTGGTCGGCGAGAGCGTCAGCTTCGCGAATCTCAAAGCGATGCTGCACACCTTCGTCGAGCATTTCTTCGAACAGCCGTTAGGGATGCGTTTGCGGCCGTCGTATTTTCCCTTCACGGAGCCGTCGGCCGAAGTGGACATCGAGTGCGTGTTTTGTCTTAGCAAGGGATGCCGCGTTTGCAAACAAACCGGCTGGCTCGAGATTTTGGGTTGCGGAATGATCCACCCAAACGTACTGGCTGCCGCGGGCATCGACAGTGAGCACTGGCAGGGCTACGCCTTCGGCATGGGAATCGAGCGGCTCGCCATGCTGCGTTATGGCGTCGACGATCTGCGGCTGTTCTTCGAAAACGATTTGCGGTTCCTGAGGCAGTTTCCGTGAAAATCACCCATCACTGGATGCGGGAATTCACGCCGCTCGCCGTGACGCCGGCGGAGCTCGCCCGAGATCTCACGCTCGCCGGTCTCGAAGTGGAGGCGCTGACGCCGGTTGCGCCGCCGTTCTCCGGTGTGGTCGTCGGCGAAGTGCTCGAAGTCAGCCGTCATCCGAATGCTGAGAAGCTCATCGTGTGCGAGGTGACGACGGACGGCTCGAATCGCCTGCGGATCGTCTGCGGCGCCCCTAACGTCCGCGACGGCCTCAAGGTGGCGGTTGCCATGGAGGGGGCGCAGCTTCCCGGCGGCATCACTATCAAACGGGCGAAGCTACGCGGGGTGGAATCCAACGGCATGCTGTGCTCGGCGCGCGAGTTGGGCTTGGGCGACGAGCACGATGGGATCATGGAATTGCCGGCCGCGCTGCGGCTGGGCGTCGACCTTCGCGAGGCGCTCGATCTGGACGACAC
>DASXYI010000150.1:0-40727 GCA_036502605.1 Steroidobacteraceae bacterium | reverse complement strand
AACGGGCTCGCAGCACCAAGGAGAAACCGACCTCGATCCCGACGCCAACGCTAGCGTATGCCGTATTACCCTGCTCCTGTCCATACTCTTGTAAGCTTCATCAATCGGGGTCGCGCGCGGCGCGATGAAAAACTAACTAATGACTACTATCGGTGCGGCGCGCCTGCACCGGCTTGGGCGCATGCGCTGACATGACTGCGAGGTCCGCGGCGATTTGCGCAGCTTCATCCAGAAGAATACCCGCCGCCGCATCATCCTTGATTTCGTCCAACGCCTTGACCGGCTTGACGTCGTGCGCGGCCCGCCAGGCGTTCTCGCGATCCAGGCGTTCGGTCTCTTGACGCTTGCGGTCAGCCTCGCGCGTCTTGAGATTCAAGGACAGTACCTTCTGATTGCGCATCGTTTCCAGCGCCGCGATATCGTCATGAAGATAGCGGAAATCGGCGCTGTTCGCGGTGCGCTCATCATGGAGTTTTTGCAGCGCGGCGGCGATCGGCTTCAGGTCGCCTTCGGTCTTGAACGCGGCCGCTTCAATGTGGTCCCAGGGCAGTGCGCGATCGCGCGTGCTCTCGCCCACTTCACCGGCGTCGATGAGCGAGGGCAAGGCGATGTCCGGGGTCACGCCGCGATCCTGAGTGCTCTCGCCCGTGATGCGGTAGTACTTGCCGATGGTCACATTGAGCTGACCCAGCTCGGGCTTGCGGCCAAAAATCGTGTAATTGAGCGGGTGGGCATTCTGCACCGTGCCCTTTCCATAGGTCTGCTGACCGATGATGAGTGCGCGGCCGTAGTCTTGGATGGCTCCGGCAAAGATCTCCGACGCGGAGGCGCTGAATCGATCCACCAGCACGATCATGGGGCCGCTGTAGAACACCGCCGGATCCGGATCGTCGTCGACCTCGATACGGCCCGTGGTATCGCGCAGTTGAACGACCGGCCCACGGTCTATGAACAAACCGGTCAACGACTCGGCCTCCGGCAGATACCCGCCGCCGTTGGCGCGCAGGTCCATGATGAGCACTTCAGCGCCGTCCTTGCGCAATTCGCCGATCAGGCGCTGCACATCCCGGGTGGTGCTGCGGAAGTCCTTCGCACCCGCCCGGCTGGCATCGTAATCCTGGTAGAAGCTCGGCACCGTAATGATGCCGACTTTCACGTCGCGACCGTTGCGTGTCAGCGTGCGCACGGCCTTGTGGGCTGCCTGAGCTTCGAGCGACACGCGGTTACGCGTGAATTCCACGACCTTTTGCGCGGAGCCCGGCGCCGCGCCGGCCGGCAGCAGCTGCAGACGTACCAGCGTGCCGCCCGGTCCGCGTATCTTCTGTACGACGTCGTCCAATCGCCAGCCGATCACGTCCACGAGCTCGCCCGACTTGCCTTCCCCGACCGCGGTAATGCGATCGTTGGCCGTCAACTTGCCGCTGACGGCAGCCGGACCGCCGGCGATGACGTCGATGACCGTGACCAAGTCATCGGTCAACTGCAACGAGGCGCCGATGCCTTCGTAGCTCAGGCTCATTTGAATGTTGTATTCCTCGGAATTGCGCGCTGAGAAATAGTTCGAGTGCGGATCCAACGACAGCACGAAGGCATTCATGAACGCTTCGAACACGTCGTCCGGTTTACTCTGGTCCATGCGCTTCGCGACGTGCTCGTAGCGCTTGCGCAGGACCTCCGCGGCTTCCGGCCATTGCTTGCCGGCCGTTACCAGCGACAAGGCATCGTTCTTCACGCGTTTGCGCCACAGCTCATTCATTTCGGCTGCGTTGGCGGGCCATGGTTCTTTTTCGCGGTCGAAGTTGAAGGTCTCGTCGATGTCGAAATCCGGCTTTTTCGCCAACAGTTCGATTGCGTAATTCATCCGCTCGCGGCTGCGCTGTTGGTAACGGCGGAACACGGCGAAGGCGGGCTCGACGTCTCCCGATTTGATGGCATCGTCGAGCTCGTAGCGGTACTTTTCGAATTCGGCGATGTCGCTGGCATAGAAATAACTTCGGCCGCCGTCGATGGCATCAAGATAGCGATCCAAGATCAAGCTCGAGAGCCGATCATCGAGCGGTGCGCGCCGATAGTGCTCGCGTGCAATGATGTCGCTCACGCGGCGGGCGACATAGTTTTCCTGCTCGGTGGGCGCGAGAGCGGTGGTCGCCGGCACCGCGGCCGGAGGCGTCATCGCCGCCCCGAGCAACGCCGCCAGACCGACGGCGCTTGCGCAGACTAGGGCGCCGGTTATCCAGCGTGAGCGTTTGCCGACCCAAGGGCTATTAGTCATCACCGTAGCCGTTCTCCTGTAAACTTCGGTCCTTTAGAATCGTTCGAGGCAATTTAAGCCGATGCCGTTTGCCCAAGTGTATACGAGCCTGAGGATATGCGTCCGTTCACTGTTTTGATCGGTATCGTCATGGGATCTGCCGCTTCGATCACGTTTGGGCTGATCGCCGTCTTGATCGTCTTCGGCATCTTGGCGGGCACACACCCCGACCTGTGGCGAGAACTTCCGCAGCTCGTCATGAGTTTGATTGCGTTCGGGATTCTGACCGCAGCCAGCGCCGGTAGTTTCGTTGGACAAGCCAAGGGACGGTCGTGGCGCGGCTGGGCGCATGCTGGGACGCTCATCTGCCTGGGTGCGATCGTCATGCTGTACTGGCCGCGCCGCAGCTAAATAAGGGGACGAAGTGGCCGACAGCATGCGTATTTCGCGGGTCCGCGCTGCCTGCATCTGCGGCGTCATAGGGCTGCTCGGGGCCTGCGCCGGCCACAAAGCCCCGCCGCCGTCCACGGAAATCGACGAGACCGGCTTCCGGGATGACGTTCGGGTGCTGGCATCCGATGATTTCGAGGGCCGCAGGCCCGGAACCCCGGGCGAAGAAAAAACGGTCGGCTACCTGGTCGATCAGTTTCGCAAGCTGGGTCTGAAACCCGGCAACGGGGACAGCTACCTGCAGCAGGTTCCGCTGATCGAGATCCTCGCCGGCAGCGACGCGACCTTGGCAATAACGGGCCGCGGCGCCAGGCAGCCTCTGGGATACGCGAAAGATATGGTCATCTGGAGCGGCCGCGAGGCGCCTGAGGCGTCGTTGCAGCATAGCGAGCTGGTGTTCGTCGGCTACGGCATCGTGGCTCCCGAATACCAGTGGGACGACTATGCCCAGATCGACGTTCACGGCAAGACCGTGGTGGTGATGGTCAACGATCCCGGCTATGGGAGCAAAGACCCGAAGGTGTTCAAAGGCAATGCCGAGACCTACTACGGTCGCTGGACCTATAAGCTGGAGGAGGCCGCTCGGCAAGGCGCAACCGGCGTTTTGTTGATCCACGACACCGGTGCGGCGGGGTGTGCCTGGAACATCGTGGTGAACGACAGGACCGGGCCGCAGCTCGAGGCCGCAGCGCCCGATGGCAACGCGCGGCGCGCGGCCGTCGAGGGGTGGATTTCGGCGGCCGCGGCCCGTGCGATGTTCGTTCGGGCCGGACTCGATTTTGAAGCGCTGAGCGCGGCTGCGGCGCGGCCGGGGTTCAAACCCATCGCGATGGGTCTCGAGGCGGACGCGCTGATCCACAACACCATTCGGCGTTTTACTTCCGCCAACGTGATCGCGCTGTTGCCAGGCACAACGCGCAAGCATGAATATGTCATCTATACGGCCCATTGGGACCATTTGGGCCGCCAGGCAGGGGGCGCTGTGTTCAACGGTGCGGTGGACAACGCGTCCGGGGTCGCCGGCCTCTTGATGTTGGCGCAATCATTCAGCCGCACTCAGCCGGCGGCGGACCGTTCGATCGCGTTCATCGCCTTCACCGCGGCGGAAGCCGGATTGCTCGGCTCGGCCTATTACGTGGAGAATCCGATCATTGCGTTGCGTCAAACCGCGGCGGTACTGAACCTGGACGCTATGCACATCGGCGGACCGACCCGCGATGTGATGATCTTCGGCTACGGAAATTCCGAGCTCGAAGATTACTTGCGCGAGGCGGCTCTGCTGCAGGGACGAGAGGTTCGTCCCGATCCGAATCCGGAACAGGGCTTCTACTTTCGATCGGATCAACTCAGTTTTGCCAGGAGCGGCGTGCCGGCGCTATACGCAAAAGCCGGTCTGGACGACTCGGCACGCGGTCCCGCCTGGGGACAGGCGCAGCTCGACGACTATATGTCGCATCGCTACCATCAGAGCGGCGACAAATATTCGGCCGATTGGGACGTACGCGGCGCGCTCGACGATTTACGGCTGTACTACGAAGTCGGCAATCGAGTGGCGCGCAGCCGACGCTTTCCGCGCTGGTATCCCAACAGTGAATTTCGTATGAGCCGCAGCCGGGGACACGGCATCGCAACGGAATAATCTGCCAGCGCGAAGGCTGCGGAAGCCTAGCGCTTGCCGACTCTCGCCCAGTTCTTGGTGCGGTCAAAACTGCCCGAGGTATTGTACGGGTCCGAGCCGGGCTGATCGTTCGCGCTCTTACGCCGCGCCTCCCGCAAGGACAATTCCGGTTTCCCTTGTGCCTGCGGCAACTCGTGCGCGTCCAAAGCGAGATTGCTTCGAGCATCGGAAATCTTGTCGTTGCTGGTCATCGTCGTCTTCCCGTTTCAAGATGAATTTGGCCCTGGTCGAGATGTTCCCAAATTGCGACAGCCAATGATTGACGCACTGTTGGATCTGTGACGCGAATCAAGTCGGACATGACTTAACGCGCAGCCGTTGCGACTTAAAGCGGTCTATCCCAAGCGCGCCGCGAGCGTCGCGGAAATTTGACGATCGAAGGGCACGGTGCGATTGCGACCGCGCGATTTGGCCGTATACAGCGCTTGGTCGGCTGCCTTGACGAAGTCGTCGACGCTCGGAAATGAGGTTGATCCGCAGTGCGTGGCGCAGCCGATCGAGATGGTTACCTTGGCTTGATCGGACCCGATCGTATGGCCGGTGTTCTGGAAGGCCGTGACGATGCGTTCGCAAACACTGCGTGCGGTATCGGCGTCGGTGGCGGGCAACACCACGACGAATTCCTCGCCGCCGTAGCGGGCGATCAAATCGGTTTCGCGCGTGTTGCTGCGCAGGATGCGCGCGGTCGCTTGCAGGATGCGGTCGCCCGCCTGATGGCCGAATCTATCGTTGATGCTTTTGAAGTTGTCGAGGTCCGCGAACGCAACACTAAGAGGCCATTTGTGGCGCGTTGAATTGTCGAATTCGCGGCCTAGAACTTGATCGAGATAGGCGCGGTTATATACGCCGGTCAGCGCATCACGGCGCGTTTCCTCCTGAAGTTCGAGGGCGCGCGAATTCGAACTTTCGGCGGCGGCGCGCAGCGTGTTTATTTCCCGCAGTGCGTGCAGGCTGCGCAGCATCAGAACTTCGCGCGCTTGTTCGAGGATCAACTCGGGATGTTGCCTGGCGAGCAAGTCAAACTCGA
This sequence comes from Steroidobacteraceae bacterium, assembly GCA_036502605.1. Classification (GTDB taxonomy): domain Bacteria; phylum Pseudomonadota; class Gammaproteobacteria; order Steroidobacterales; family Steroidobacteraceae; genus Bog-1198. The sequence goes on along the minus strand of DASXYI010000150.1, from coordinate 35,321 downwards.
AAATGGTTTCCGTCTCGGGAATCATCGCGCCCACGGTGCCGAGCACCTGACCGAAGGCCATCTTGTCGAGGCCGAGACTGCGTTCCGCGGTCAGCGCCGTCTCGGCAAATTGGCGCTGTTCCGGATCCAGAAGAAACAGATCGGCCACGGGCCCCGACAGGGCGACGCAGCGCTCGAATATCCGATTCGGATCCGTCGTGAAGGACAGTTCGACGCGGTGGCTATTGCCGATTGCCCGATGCAGGCGGTCCGGCAGATTCCACATCCGCATGAGCCAGCCGCCGATTTCCGCATGATCGGTTTGCAGCCGCCTTTTTTCCATTTCGGCGAGCGCCGTGTGATCGCGCTGCAGCGCTTCGCCGCCGCGATAAAGATCGGGGACCGCCTGGTCAAGAGCCAGCATGCCGACATCCTGCAGGAGCGCCGCAAGAAAAATTTCTTCGGCCATCGATTGATGCATGACATCGGCGAGCGCGCGGGCCGCCGTTGCAGCGAGCAGGGCACGCCGCCAATAGAATGGATAGCTGATGCCGTTCGCCTTGCAGGCGCGCAGAGACTTGACGAGAGAGAAGCTCAGCGCCAGCGTCAAAGTGGCGTTCAATCCGAGCACCACCAGCGCCTGGCGGAGGTTTTCGCTTCTGCGGCGCTGTGCGTATAAAGGCGAATTGGCGATGCGCAGGATCTTCATCGATAGCGCGGAGTCCATGCTCAAGGCCTTGGCGACCTTGCTCATCTCGATGTCCGGATCTCTCGCAAGCTCAATGATGTGCGTCGCCACGCCCGGTGGGGACGGAAAATTAACTAGCGATCGAAGGTGTGCTTCAACCTCGGGATTCACGGGTAACGCTCCAACCGGCAAACCAGGCCCAATACTCTTATTGAACGTTAGCGTCCGCGTTGCCCAGAACTTGAATTAGGTCGTGGCGGGGCCGCTCGCCCGCCACCATAGCCGTAAGGCTTTAAAGAGCAGGTAAAGGCCATAGGGGCCGAGAACTACGATCCAGGAGGCGACAGACCCGAACCGAAGACCCTGGTAGAGACTCTCGTAAATGCGCGGAACGCTGGCGCCCTCATAACGCCCCAGAGCCCAGGAGCCGGTGAAGAAAATGAGAACGGGCATAATGCCGAACCCCGCCGTCAGAGCAAGTGCAGCAAGGCCCAGTTCTTGGGCCCATAAGCTCACCAGACCCAACCGCTCGAGAATCGTCTTGAAGCGCATGGGCCGCAAGTGTAAACGAAATGCCGCTTCGCACGCCGGTAGCTGTAGAATCCCGCCTATGCGAGCCTGGACTCCTCAAGCGCTGTACGACGCGAAACCTTGGGTCTTCGTGACCGTTGGCGTGGTGCTGGCCATCGGCACGATGGTCTGGTCGTTGTTCGCCGGCCTCTGGACGGTATGGCGGGGCCTGCTGTGTTTCGGGGGAGCGGCGCTCGCCATCGTCGGCGGCGTCACCCTGCAGCTGCGCCAGGATTACCGTGCACGGAGCAAGTGGCGGCGCGAGACGCGCCCTTAATGCGCACGGCGGTCGTCGGTGTCGGCTATCTAGGCCGGTTCCATGCTCAGAAATACGCGACCCTGCCGAATTCCGAGTTCGTAGGCATCGCAGACCCTTCGGGCAGCGCGCGCGACGCGGTGAGCGCGGAGTTGCGCGTGGCCTCTTATGCCGACTACCGCGACCTATTGGGCCGTGTCGACGCCGTCAGCATCGTCACACCGACGCCGTCTCACTTTTCCGTCGCCAAAGAGTTTCTCGAGGCGGGGGCGCATGTTCTGGTCGAAAAGCCGATGACAACGACGGTGGAAGAGGGCGTCGGTTTGATCGAGGCGGCGCGCCGCGCCAAACGCATTCTGCAGGTGGGACATTTGGAGCGCTTCAATGCGGCCGTCCAGGCAGTGCAGCCCATACTCACGGTTCCCCGTTTCATCGAGTCCGCCCGCCTCGCACCCTTCAAACATCGCGGCACGGACGTCGATGTCGTGCTCGATTTGATGATTCACGACATCGACCTCATTTTGAGCATCGTGCGCTCGCCGGTGGTCGCGGTCGATGCGATCGGCAGCAGCGTTTTCTCCAAGGAGATCGACATCGCGAACGCACGCCTGCGTTTCGCGAATGGCTGCGTCGCCAACGCGACGGCAAGTCGCGTCAGCCTGAAGACGGAGCGGCGGCTTCGTCTATTCCAGGATGACGCTTATGTCTCGATGGATCTGCATCAGAAAGTACTGACCGTGATTCGCAAACAGGCCGGCGTGGGCGCGGACGGGATGCCCCAAGTCGCCATCGAGGAAAATACCTATGAACAAGGCGATGCCCTCAAGGCGGAAATCGAAGCGTTTCTCGACGCCGCCGCGACCGGATGCGCACCGCCGGTGACGGGCGAAGACGGCCTGCTCGCGCTGCGCACTGCGGTGAGCATCGCCGAACAGGTCGCGGACTCGATGCGCAAATTTTCCTAGTGCGCCGGCGCCGGCGGCACGGGCTGACTGCCTGGTTGAAGGTCGGTGACGATGACGCGGTCGACGAAGAAGCGCGTGTCGGCGAAGCAGGACGACGGTACGCCCGCATGTTCGGTGTAATGCAGCTGCACGCGTTGGCCGACGGCTTTGTCGAGTTGTTGTGCAACGGCTTTGTCGCGCACGCTGAATAGCCAGATCTGGGGAGAAATTCCGGCGACGACATATTGTGCGAGTTCGCCTTCCTGGGTCTTGCACAACCAACCCTTACGCGAGAATTTTTGCAGAACTCCGGCCCGCTCGCCGTCGGAATACGCCCATGACAAGGTGAGCCAGGTCCATAATCCGCTGCCGATGACGATTGCGAACAGCAGCAGCAACGGCCAGCGGCCGGCACGGCCCGGCGACCGACGCCTTCCTGAGCGGTTCGGAACTTCAATGCGCGTCATTACGGATAATACCCAGCCTTGCCACGATTGGCCGATGTGCGTGGAGCTTAGAGGTAATTCGGCGCCGCATCAATTCGAAGCGGGAGTCTGCGGCAGTCCTTGCGATTCGCGATATCGAGCCCGCAAATTAGGATATGCGAGGTGAAGCGCGTAAACTGAGGCTTCACTTGGGGCCGACCGGTTTCGACATGGGTTGCGAAACTTCAGGTGCGTACCGAGGTGCAGGTTACCTCGTAAAACTGACTTGCAAACTTATAGTTGCCAACGAAGACAACTACGCTCTAGCTGCCTAATCGCAGCTGAACCCTGACCGGCCTGTGCTGATGCGAACGGTTCAGGGGTAGCGCTCATCAGCTAGCGGGATACACGTGTCTGGGGTGTATCTTGCGAATCGCTACCGGGCTGGCTGCACGCTTTCCCTGCCCGTCGGGTTAGTGCGTGGCGAGAACAATAGACGCGGCTACGTACGTAGATCTTGAAACGTAGGACTTATGGACGGGGGTTCGATTCCCCCCGGCTCCACCACTAATGGAGAGCGGATACCCCTGTAAATATAGGGGTTTCCCCCGCGCGACGGCAACGAGCGAACCACTGGGTGCGCCGCATGTGGACACCCTCAGAGGACGGCGTGCACCATGCCATGCCTTCGCTGGAATGTCCTCGTGCGGCGCACCGAGTGATTCGCACGGTCAGTCATGGACAATCCAACGTATACGCCGCCGCTGAAGGAGACGATATGCAGGCGAGACTGTAGGGCGCGTCGCAATAGTCACTGGCGCTTGTTCGCCAGCTGCCCGATCCCGCATTCAGTCAGGGTCGTTCCGGCGCTTTGTCGGCGGCATCGGGAGACGAGTGCCCGAGCCGCCACCGCAACTCATCGAGAATTCTGTTGGCATCGGCGATTCCCTTTGGGTCGAGGCCCTCGCACAGCATGTTGACCCACGGAGCCTGGACGCGCAGGGCAGCGTCATAGGCCTGCACGCCTTTAGCCGTCATCACGACGAGCTTCGCGCTGCGATGGTGGGGGTTGTCCTTTAACTCGACGAAACCTTCGGCGACGAGTTCTCCAACGATACGCTGCACCCCCTGCCGGTTCAGCCCCATGCTGCGGGCCAGCCGGGCTACCGGTTCTGGAGCGGAGGACAAGGTGATCGCCCTCAATACTTGCCAGCGGGCGCTGGTGAGACCGAGCCCCGCCACAAGCCGATCGCCGGCGACCAGCAGACGAGCATTGAGCCGGAAAATGGCCACGATGAGCTCGCTCACGGCCGTGCCCGAAGGCGTTCTCTTGTCGCGAATGTTCATTGCTTGCATGCTATTTTATTGACAACATGATGTCAATTTGAGACCGTGTTGCCATATGTCAAGAAGCTGAGGAGGCAGAAGGCGTCACTTTAGCCGGGGTCAAGGCTTGCGATTCAGCGGCGGCTCGCCTTCATGATGCGGCCCTTGTCGCGCTGCCAGTCGCGGTCTTTCTCGGTGTGGCGCTTATCGTGTTGTTTCTTGCCTTTCGCGAGACCGATCTCGAGCTTGGCGCGGCCTTCCTTCCAATAGAGTTCAAGCGGCACGATGGTGTAGCCGCGCCGTTCGACGGCGCCCACCATATGATCGAGTTGGCGCCGACTCAGCAACAGCTTGCGGGTGCGGGTAGGGTCGGTATCGACATGAGTAGAGGCGGAATTGAGCGCGCTGATATGCGCGCCGAACAGAAAGGCTTCCCCGCCCTTCAGGTAAACGTACGCCTCAGCGATTTGCGCCTTGCCGGCGCGCATGCTCTTGACCTCCCATCCCATGAGAGAAATACCGGCCTCGTAGCGGTCCTCGATGAAATAATCGAAGCGCGCCTTACGGTTGACGGCGATCGGCGGTGGTTTGTCTTGGGTCTTCATTTGCGCAGAAGTCTACCGATTCGAAGGCGGGCGCGCCCACGCTTTGCCTATTGTGCGAGAATGCCGCTCCCAAGGGCGTTTCGCCGCGGGAGCTTCATTGCAGGTCGTCGAACGCAGCGCCATCGTCAGTTTTACGCCCGCCCAAATGTTCGCGTTGGTCAATGACGTCGCCCGCTATCCCGAATTCCTGCCGTGGTGTGCCGGAGCCCGCGTCGAGGAGCTGTCGGACACGGAGCGGCTCGCGTCCATCAAGGTCGCGCGCGGATTGCTGCGCACGGAATTCACCACGCGCAACACGCTGACCAAGGACGCACAAATTCTCATGCGCCTTGTCGACGGACCATTCCGCGAGCTTAGCGGCGACTGGCGCTTCGATGCCATCGGTGAACGCGGCTCGCGCGTACATTTTCGCGCGGAATTCGAATTCAAGAACCGCCTGACCGCGGCCGCGCTCGGCGCGGCGTTCGAAGCGCTGTGCAGTACGATCGTGGAAGCCTTCGCGCTGCGGGCGCAAGAGATTTACGTGTAACGATGGCCTCGATCCCGGCGGACATCGGCGTCGAAGTAAGCTATGCAGAGCCCGAGCGCGCCGTCGTCAAGACCTTTCGCTTGGGTTATCCCGCCTGCATTGCGGACGTGCTGCGGTTGGCGGCCGCCGACCCCGACTTTGCGGGAGTCGACATTGAACACGCCGCCGTGGGCATTTTTGGCAGGGTCGCTCCCTTGAGCCAGCCGCTCAACGACGGCGACCGCGTAGAGATCTATCGACCGCTCGCGGCGGACCCGAAGATCGCACGCCGCGCGCGTGCGCTAGATCATGCGCTTCGCGCAACCCCTCCGGGGCCGCGGCGGCCCCGCTCTTAAGGTCGGGGTCGTTCCGACCCCGTAAATCCGCGCGCAGCGCCTGCTGATTCCACGCTCGCGTAGCGAGCGCTATCGGACGGGGTCGCCCCGACCCCGTAAATCCGCGCGTCAGCGCCTGCTGATTCCACGTTCGCGTAGCGAGCGCTATCGGACGGGGTCGCCCCGACCCCGTAAATCCGCGCGTCAGCGCCTGCTGATTCCACGCTCGCGTAGCGAGCGCTATCGGACGGGGTCGCCCCGACCCCGTAAATCCGCGCGTCAGCGCCTAATAAGTGCGGCCCTTTTTGAGTTGCGCCGCGGACTTGTCTTGCGCCGCGGCTTCGGCCGCGCTCGGCTTGTCGAGCTTCGCTACTTTCTCGCCGTCAAAATACACGGTTACCCGGCGTGAATCGACGTGGCGCGTGCGTCCCTTTTTCAAGTAATAAATGTAGTCCCAACGTTCTTTGTTGAAACTATCCGCCACCATCGGCGTTCCGAGCAAGTAGCGAACCTGGCTGCGCGTCATGCCGGCCTTTACCTGTTCGACCGCCGCCTGGTCCAAGAAATTACCCTGTTGAATGTTGATGCGGTACACGCAAGCAGCGGCAAGCAAGCTCACAGCCGAACCCAGCAACAAACGTCGGAATATTTTCATCAAGATGGTGCGCTACCGTTAAATGATTGATAATCGGGACCTATCATACCGGGTTGCACAGTATGCCGCACCGCCTCAAACCATCGCCCACCACGGAAAGCAACGATCTGCGCAATGCGGGCCTCAAGGTCACGCTGCCGCGTTTGAAGATCCTCGATATTCTCGCGGATGGCACCGCCCGCCACATGAGCGCGGAGGATATTTACAAGAAGCTGCTGGTGTCCAATGAAGATATCGGTCTCGCCACGGTATATCGGGTTCTGACTCAGTTCGAGGCCGCCGGGCTCGTCACGCGCCACCATTTCGAAGGCGGAATGGCCGTGTTCGAGCTCAATCAAGGCGCGCACCACGATCACATCGTCTGTGTCGACTGCGGCCGCGTGGAAGAATTCATGGATGGCGGCATCGAAGAACGGCAGCACGCCGTGGCGAAGCGCTTAGGATTCGAGATCAGCGACCATGCGCTCATACTGTACGGCCATTGCCGCAAACCCAACTGCCCCTACCAAAAACGTCCGAAATAGATTTTCGGCGCAACACGCCGGGCGCTAATTCGGCGCCGCTTTCGCGCGTTTTTTTCTAACCGCCGGCGCCGCTACGCCTGCGGCCGCGGCTGCCGCGACGCTCCACAGCATTTCACGCGCATGGGCGCGCGCCTGATCGGTGATGTCGATGCCGCCGAGCATGCGTGCGATTTCGTCGACTCTGTCGGCGGAACTCAAGGTCTTGACCGCGGTACGCGTGTCTTTGCCGTCGGTATGCTTGACGACTTGGAACTGGGAGTGGGCTTGGGCGGCGACCTGGGCCAGATGAGTCACGCACAGCACTTGCGATCGCTCCCCGAGTTCCCGCAGTTGCCGGCCGACGATTTCCGCGATGCCGCCGCCTATGCCGGCGTCGACTTCGTCGAACACCATGCACAGACGCGACGCCTTGGCGGCCGCCGCCACCTGCACGGCGAGGCTGATGCGCGACAGCTCGCCGCCGGAAGCCACTTTCGCCAAGCTGCGCGGCGGCTGGCCGGGATTGGCGCTCACCAGAAATTCGATTTCATCGACGCCGTATGGGCCGAATCCGCCCTCGTTCGGCAGGACGCTCACGGCAAAGCCGCCGCCCGCCATTCCCAAGGTTTGCATGAGTCCGGTGATTTGTTCGCTTAAGCCCTCGGACGCCTGCCGCCGGGCCGTGGTCAGGCGCTGCGCTGCGGCGCGGTAGTCGCCTTCCAGGAGCGCCAGGCGGCGTTCGAGTTTCGCCAGACTGTGCTCGGCATTTTCGAGGGCCTGGAGTTCCTGTTCGACGCGAACCCGCTGTGCCGGCAGGTCGAGCACGTTTTGGCGATGCTTGCGGGCCAACGCTTCGAGCGCCGCGGCGTGCCGCTCGATCTCTTCCTGCCGCTCCGGATCCACGTCCAGCTTCTCGAGGTAACGGCGCAGCGCCTCGGCCGCCTCGTGGGTGAGGATGGTCGCTTCCGCGAGGAGTTGCGCGGGCTGGGCGAGCTCAGGATCGACGTCGCCCGCCGTCCGCAGGGTGGCGGACGCCTTCCCCAGTAGGTCGTGAGCGCTATCGGCATCGGCATCGTAGACGGCGGTCAGAGCCGCGCGCGCCGCGGCGCTCAAGCGGCCCCGCCCGGATATGCGCTTTTGCTCGACGAACAGCGCTTCGATAGCGGCCACCGTCGTGACCTCCGCCTTGAGTTCCGTCAGTTGGTAGCGCAACAGATCGAGGCGCGACTCGCGATTATCGGCGGCGACCTTGAGTGAATCGTAGTCGCGACGGCATGCGCGCGCGGCAGCGGAAATCTCGGCCACCTCGAGCGTCAGGCCGGGTTTGTCGAGCCGCTCATCGAGCATTTCCCGCTGCGCACCGCGTTTGACCAGGTGTTGAAACTCTTGCTGGCCGTGGATCTCGATGAGGAACTCGGCAAACTCGCGCAATTGTTGTATCGGCACCAGCTGGCCATTCACAAAAGCGCGCGACCGGCCGTCGACGCCGATCACGCGCCGTACGACGACCTCTTCATCGTGTTCGATCGCCTGGGCTTCGAGCCAAGCCTTCGCCGCTGCCGGAAGGGCGGCGAAACTGGCCGCAACCTCGGCGCGTTCGGCGCCCTGACGCACGATGTCGCCGCCGCCGCGGCCGCCGGCAATGAGTAGCAACGCATCCACTACGATGGACTTTCCAGCGCCGGTCTCGCCCGTCAACGCCGTGAGGCCCGGGCCAAACTCCAATTCGGCCGTATCCACGATGATGAGATCCCGTAGCTTCAAATGCGTGAGCATGTCGCCCCTATTCGCCGTCGCCGTTGCCGTAGCCGCCGCGGCCCCAATGCAGTTTGGAGCGGAGCAGCCGGTAATAGTCGTACCCCGGCGGATGCAATAGGGTGATCTGGGCGTCGGCGCCGTCAATCACGAGCGCATCGCCGGGTTCAAGATCGCCGATGGTGGTGCCATCGCACGTCACCTGGGCGCGCGATCCGGGCCGATCCGCCATGCGGAGCTGAATCGTGCTGCCGCCGCGCACCACGATCGGTCTATCGCTCAACGTGTGCGGGCAGATGGGCGCCAGCACCCAGACGTCGAGGTCCGGTTCCACGATCGGGCCGCCGCACGACAGCGCGTACGCGGTCGAGCCGGTCGCCGTCGCAATGACGATGCCATCCCCATTGTGTGAGTTGACGAAACGTCCGTTGATCGACGTTTCGAAATCCATCGTTCGGCCGGTTTCCCACTTATTCACCACCACATCGTTCAAGGCCAGTGCGCGAATGGGGGCCGCGTCGCGGCGCTCCAACCGAGCTGCCAACAAGGAGCGTCTATCTTCGGTGTACCGTCCGGCGAGTACCGTATCGATATCTTCGAGCATGCAGTTCGGACTCACATCCGTCAGGAACCCCAAACGGCCGCGATTGACGCCGAGCAGAGGCACCGCATGACCCGCCACCAAACGCGCCGCGTACAGCAGGGTGCCGTCGCCGCCGATGGCAACGATCAGGTCGGCACGCGTCGCGAATGACTGCTCGGGGCAGAACACCACGCTGTCGGGGGGAAAGGCCAAGCCGACCCCGGGATCGACCAAGGCGCTCAAACCATGGGCATAGAAGTGGCTGGCGAGGCTCAGCATGCATTCGGCGACGCGCAAATCCGTAGGCCTGCCGACGAGCGCGATGGACTTGAAGGAGTGAGACATAAAACAGAGGTCCTTGTAGCACGGTCGCCGCGGTTTAGGTTAGGGTCAAAACGCGCCTTTTGGCGCCGATTCGGTGGACTTGACTTTGCGGTTGCGCTAGGTAGCTTCAAACATGTTATATGGCAGTACTATGACAGAAGGCACTGACGACGGCCTCAACGAGCGGGCACAGCTGCTGCTGAAGGCGCTAATCGAGAATTATATTCGAGATGGGCAGCCCGTCGGCTCGCGCACGCTGTCGCGCGACTCAGGCCTGAGTTTGTCGTCGGCGACCATTCGCAACGTCATGGCCGATTTGGAAGACCTGGGATTCGTGGCATCTCCGCACACGTCGGCGGGCCGTATTCCCACCGACAAGGGCTACCGCTTCTTCGTCGACTCTCTGTTGAAGCTGAAGCCGCTGCATCATGAGGAAGTCGAGGAAATCGAGCGGCGGTTGGGCACTCATGCGCCGACCGGCCGGTCGTTAGTTCAGACCGTATCGCAAATGCTGTCGAGCGTGACGCACATGGCGGGGCTCGTGACGCTGCCGAACCCGAACTATGTCGCGTTATCGCACATCGAATTCGTCGGCTTGTCGGAAAATCGGGCGCTCGCGATCATGGTCATGGACAATCGCGAAGTGCAGAACCGGGTGGTGCAGCTCGAGCGCCATTATTCGTCCGAGGAGCTGCGCAGAGCTGCGAATTACCTGAACGAGGCATTCGCCGGCCGTTCGCTGCCGGACGTCAGGGCCCAGCTGGTCCGCCAGCTGCAGGAAACCCGGCAGCACATGAATCAGCTCATGCTCGACGCCATCCAAGTCGCGCAAAAGGTGTTCGATACCAAGACCGACGACCAAGTCGAGTACGTCATCGCCGGCGAAACCAATCTCATGGGGTTCGCCGAGCTGTCCAACGTCGATCGGCTGCGGCGCTTGTTCGAAGCGTTCAACGAGAAACGCGATATTTTGCAGCTGCTGGATAGCTGTTTGCGTGCCGACGGGATCCAGATTTTCATCGGCCAGGAGTCCGGCTACCGGATACTGGACGATATCAGCGTTGTCACCGCCCCCTACATGTTGGATAACCAGGTGGTCGGGGTACTCGGCATCATCGGGCCGACGCGAATGGAATACGAGCGGGTCATCGCCATCGTCGACGTCACCGCAAAACTGCTCAGCTCGGCCTTGAACGCCCGCAAATAGCCCCCAGTTCGACCGCTTCGAGCGGCATTTGCAGCCGCCATACTTTTGAGGGCCTTGCAACGTGAACGAAACCAACCAGCCCCAGGGCGAGACAGCCTTAGGTATGGACGCCGCGGCGCCGACTAGCCCGACCCCGGAGGGGGCCGTGGCCGCAGCGGAGGCCAAGGCACAAGAGAACTGGAACAGCTACCTGCGGTCGGTGGCCGAATTGGAGAACTACCGCAAGCGCACCGAGCGCGAGATCGACAACACGCGCAAGTTCGCCATCGAGCGCTTTGCCCAAGACCTCGTCACGGTCGGCGATGCGCTGGAGGCCGGCATTACGGCCGGTGCGGCACCGGCCGCCGCGGCAAATCCGGGTCCGGTACTGCTCGAGGGCGCCCAGGCCACTCTGCGGCAATTACAGCGCGCCTTCGAGAAGGCGGGCATCAAGGTCATCGACCCGGCCGGACAGCCCTTCGATCCGGAGTGGCATGAGGCCATGGTGGCGCAGGAGAGCCGGGATAAGCCGCCCAACACCGTTTTGTCGGTAGTCCAAAAGGGTTACTCCCTGAACGGCCGGTTGTTGCGCCCCGCGCGGGTGATTGTCAGCAAATCGCCCGGGGACGCCAATTGAAATCACCGGGGTTTCCCCCACGTAGCGGTACAGCGATTGAATTTTTAGAGGGTTTTCACTATGGGTAAAATGATTGGCATCGATCTGGGTACGACGAATTCCTGCGTCGCCATCATGGAAGGCGGCAAGCCTAAGGTTATCGAGAACAGCGAAGGTGACCGCACGACGCCGTCGATCGTTGCCTTCACCAAGGACGGCGAGGTATTGGTGGGACAGTCCGCCAAGCGCCAGGCCGTCACCAATCCGGCGAACACCGTCGCGGCGGTGAAGCGCCTGATCGGCCGTAAATTTACCGATGACGTCGTTAAAAAGGACGTCAGCATGGTTTCCTACAAGATCGTCAAGGCCGACAACGGCGACGCCTGGGTGGAGGTGCAGGGCAAGAAGATGGCCCCCCCTGAGGTGTCGGCGCGCGTTCTCATGAAAATGAAGAAGACCGCCGAGGATTATCTGGGCGAACCGGTGACCGAAGCCGTCATCACCGTTCCGGCATACTTCAACGACTCGCAGCGTCAGGCCACCAAAGATGCCGGGCGCATCGCCGGTCTGAACGTAAAGCGCATCATCAACGAGCCGACCGCGGCTGCGTTGGCCTACGGGCTCGATAAGGACGGGGGCGATCGCAAGATCGCGGTGTACGACTTGGGCGGCGGCACGTTCGACGTGTCGGTCATCGAGATCGCCGAAGTCGACGGCGAGCGCCAATTCGAGGTGTTGTCCACCAATGGCGACACATTCTTGGGCGGCGAGGACTTCGATCTGCGGGTCATCAACTATCTCGCGGACGAGTTCAAGAAGGAAAGCGGCATCGACGTGCGTAAAGATCCGCTCGCCATGCAGCGCCTGAAAGAGGCGGCAGAAAAGGCGAAAATCGAGCTGTCATCGAGCCAACAGACCGAGATCAATCTGCCGTACATCACGGCGGATGCCGCCGGCCCGAAGCACCTCAACATGAAGCTGACCCGAGCCAAACTCGAGTCTTTGGTGGAGGACTTGGTCCAGAAGACCATCGAACCCTGCCGCGTCGCACTGAAGGACGCCGGCCTATCCATGAAGGACGTGGGCGAAGTCATCCTGGTCGGAGGCCAGACCCGCATGCCGCTGGTGCAAAAAGCGGTGAAGGACCTGTTCGGCCGAGAGCCGCGCAAGGACGTGAACCCCGATGAGGCGGTTGCCGTCGGCGCCGCGATCCAAGGCGGGGTGTTGTCGGGCGACGTGAAGGACGTGTTGCTGCTCGACGTCACACCCCTGTCGTTGGGTATCGAAACCTTGGGCGGCATCATGACCAAGGTGATCGAGAAGAATACGACCATCCCGACGAAGGCCGCGCAGACGTTCTCGACCGCCGACGACAATCAGACGGGCGTGACCATTCACGTGCTGCAGGGCGAGCGCGACCGCTCGACGGACAATAAATCGTTGGGTCGGTTCGACCTGACGGACATTCCGCCGGCGCCGCGCGGCATGCCGCAGATCGAGGTCGCGTTCGACATCGATGCCAACGGTATCTTGAATGTCTCGGCCAAGGACGTGAAGACCGGCAAGGAACAGCGCATCGTCATCAAGGCCTCGAGCGGTTTGTCGGAAGCTGAGATCAAGCGCATGGTCGGCGACGCCGAAGCTCACGCGGAGGAAGACAAGAAATTCCGCGAACTCGTCGGGGCGCGCAACAAAGCGGATGCCACCGTGCACACCGTCGAGAAGGCGCTCAAGGATGTCGGCGACAAGGTATCCGACGACGAGAAGAAGTCGGCCACGGAGTCGATCGAGGCAGTCAAGGCGGCGATGAGCGGCGATGATCGCGAGGAGATCGAGCGCAAGACCCAGGCGCTCGAGCAGGCCTCCACCTCCATCCTGCAGAAAATGTACGAGCAGGCTGCAGGCAGCACACCCGCCGACGGCGGCGGCTCCGGCGGCAGCGCCGAGTCCAAGAAGGATGACGTGCTCGATGCGGAATTCGAAGAGGTCAAGGAAAGCGACCGAAAGAAGGCCTGAAGGCGACAGTCAGGTGGCATGGATTGTGACACAACCGCCGGTACGGCAAAGTACCGGCGGTTTGTTTTTATGGATGGGTATGCATAGGGTGTGAGATGGCGAAGCAGGATTACTACAAGCTCCTCGACTTACCGAAAAGCGCGACGGAGGCTGAGATCAAAAAGGCGTATCGCCGCCTGGCCATGAAGTTTCATCCCGATCGCAACCCGGATGACCCGGCTTCCGAACACAAATTCAAGGAATGCAAGGAAGCCTACGAGGTTCTGACCGACGCCAAGAAGCGCGCGGTTTACGACCAGTTCGGGCACGCCGGGCTCGAAGGGGGCCGTGGCGGCGGCTTCAGCGCCGGTGAAGCCTTCGGCGACATTTTTGGGGAAATGTTCGGCGATATCTTCTCGGGAGGGCAGCGCGGACGGTCGCAAGTGTTTCGCGGCGCAGATCTGCGCTTCGAGCTCGAGCTCGACCTCGAGCAGGCGGTCTTCGGCACCGAAACCGAAATTCAGATCCCCTCGCTTGCCGAGTGCAAGACCTGCAAGGGGACGGGCGCGGCCAAAGGCTCTACCCCGAAAACCTGCGACACCTGCAATGGACAGGGCCAGGTGCGGGTGCAACAGTCCATCTTTACCATCCAGCAGCCCTGCCCACGATGCAAGGGCCGCGGCAAGATCATCAGCAACCCCTGCGACACCTGCTACGGCCAGGGCCGCGTGCGTCAGGAGAAGACCCTGCCGGTGGCGGTACCCGCGGGCGTCGATACGGGCGATCGGATTCGCTTGAACGGCGAGGGGGAAGCGGGCCGCAATGGGGGACCCGCCGGCGATCTGTATGTCGAGATTCGCGTCCGCGAGCATGCCATCTTCGAGCGCGAAGGCAGCCATTTGTCCTGCGAGGTGCCCATCAGTTTCAGCGCCGCTGCACTCGGCGGGTCGGTCGAAGTGCCGACGCTCGACGGCGAAGTGGTTTTGAAAATACCCCCCGAGACCCAATCCGGCCGCGTCTTTCGCGTGCGCGAAAAGGGCGTGCGGCCGGTGCGCGGCGGGGCGGCCGGCGATCTGTTCTGCCGGGTGGTGATTGAGACGCCGGTCAGCCTGAGCGGCGAACAAAAGGAACTGCTCAAGAAATTCGAGGCTTCGCTGCAAGAAGGCAGCCACAAGCCGCGTGAACAGACCTTCTTCGATGGCGTCAAGAAATTCTTCACCGGCGCAATGGACTAGGTTCCGGGAATGGCTGGAATCACGATTTTCGGCATCACGGGACGAATGGGCCAAACGCTGCTGCGTGCGCTCCGGGAAGGGGACACCGTGTATACGGACGCGGTGTATATCGCGGGCGCTGCTGCTCCGGGCGGCTGCGCGGCTCCCCTGCGTTTGATCGGTGCTGTGGCCGGGCCGCATAGCAGCCGTCTGGGCAAAGATGCCGCGACGGAGGGCGCCGCCACCGGCGTGATGGTCAGCGCGGACGCCCGGCTAGGGCTCGTGGGCGCGGCGGTTGCGGTCGATTTCAGTCTGCCGCAATGCGTCGCCGTCGTCGCACGTGCTTGCATGGAAGCGAGGGTCCCCTTGTTGGTTGGGACGACGGGATTCGATCTGGCGGCGCGTGCGGCGCTCGAAGCGGCCGCCGCCGTCATCCCGGTTCTGATTGCGCCGAACACCAGCGTGGGCGTGAACGTGGTGGCGAGGTTGGTCAAGCTGGCGACCTTGGCGCTCGGCGCGGGATACGACGTGGAAATCAGCGAAGCGCATCACCGAATGAAGCGGGATGCGCCCTCGGGCACCGCGCTGGGCCTTGGCGAGGTCGTGGCGCGGGCGCGCGGCCGCGAGTTCAAGGAGGTGGCGGTGTTCGAACGGCATGGCAACTCCGCGCCGCGCAACGCGGGTGATATCGGTTTTACCGCGCTGCGGGCGGGCGATATCGTCGGCGAGCATACTGTGACTTTCGCGGCGGCGGGCGAGCGGGTGGAAATCACCCATCGCGCCACCGACCGCATCACATTTGCCCGCGGCGCGTTGCGGGCTGCAAATTGGCTTAGCCGAAGGCCGCCCGGTCTGTATACGATGGATGATGTACTTGGGTCGGAACAGGCGTAGACAGTCATCGAAGGTCTCGTTAATATTCGCGCCCGGTAACGAGGCGCAATCAATCATAAAGCGGGAGTACGTTCTTGAAGGAGCGCCTCCCGCTTTGCGCATCTGCGGAAAGCGCGTGGCGCAAAGCGAGGAACCGGAGTGTCGACACCTGCAGTGCTAGCTCTCGAAGATGGCACCGTGTTCCGAGGCGTCTCAGTAGGCGCGAAAGGCAACACGACTGGTGAAGTAGTTTTCAATACGGCAATGACGGGCTATCAGGAGATCCTCACGGATCCCTCGTACTGCCGGCAAATTGTCACTCTCACGTATCCCCACGTCGGCAACACCGGGACGACGCCGGAAGATCTCGAATCCGGCGCGGTCTACGCGGCGGGACTGGTCATCCGGGACCTGCCCCTACTGCAGTCGAATTGGCGCTCCACCGAGTCCCTGAACGGCTTCCTGCTGCGTTGTAAGGTGGTCGCGATTGCCGACATCGATACCCGGAAATTGACCCGGTTGCTGCGCGAGAAGGGCGCCCAGTCGGGCTGCATCATGACCGGCGAGAACATCGACGAGACCGCAGCGGTACGCGCGGCCAAGAAGTTTCCGGGCCTGAAGGGGATGGATCTCGCCAAGGCGGTATCCACCAAGAAAATCTATCAGTGGAACGATGGTGCCATCTGGAAAACCGCGAGCAAGCCACCGCGTCCGCAGAGCCGCGTGCATGTGGTGGCATACGACTTTGGGATCAAGCGCAATATCCTGCGCATTCTCTCCGAGCACGGTTGCCGCATGACGGTTGTGCCTGCTCAGACTTCGGCAGATCAAGTACTTGCGATGAATCCTGATGGTATTTTCTTAGCAAATGGACCCGGCGATCCTGAGCCTTGCGATTATGCGATCGCTGCCATCGCGCGCTTTCTCGAGACGGAAATTCCCATTTTTGGGATTTGCCTGGGGCACCAGCTATTGGGCCTGGCGAGCGGCGCGAAGACCGTCAAAATGAAGTTCGGGCATCACGGCGCCAATCATCCGGTTCTGGAGATCGACTCCGGCCGGATCTTGATATCGACTCAAAACCACGGCTTTGCGGTCGACGAATCGACCCTCCCGGCCAATTTGCGGGCCACGCATCGATCGCTGTTCGACGGCTCTCTCCAAGGAGTCGCGCGCACCGACCGGCCGGCATTCAGTTTTCAGGGGCATCCCGAGGCGAGCCCAGGGCCGCATGACCTGCAACTTCTGTTCGAGCACTTCATGTATCTGATGGTCAAGCGCATCCAAACGAATTCCCGCCACCGCAGTTCCGTCAAACAAAAATCGGCTGGAGGGTAACTCCATGCCGAAAAGAACCGACCTTCAGAGCATCCTCATCATCGGTGCCGGGCCCATCATCATCGGTCAGGCCTGCGAGTTCGATTATTCTGGAGCTCAAGCGTGTAAGGCTCTGAAAGAAGAAGGTTATCGAGTCATTCTCGTGAACTCGAATCCGGCCACGATCATGACCGACCCGGAAACCGCGGACAGCGTGTACATCGAGCCGATCAACTGGCGCACCATCGAGCGCATCATCGAGAAAGAGCGGCCCAGCGCCCTGTTGCCGACGATGGGTGGCCAGACCGCGCTGAATACGGCGCTCGATCTGGCGCGCGAGGGCGTGCTCGAGAAATACAACGTCGAAATGATCGGCGCCTCGCAGCGCGCCATCGACATGGCCGAAGACCGCGAATTGTTCCGCCGCGCCATGGGCGACATCGGACTCGAAACCGCACGCGCGCGCATTGCCCACAGCATGGAAGAGGCCTTGGCGGTGCAGGCGGAGATCGGCTTTCCAACCGTCATACGGCCATCCTTCACCTTGGGCGGCAGCGGCGGCGGCATCGCGTACAACCGCGAGGAGTTCGAGGCCATCGTCGCACGGGGTCTCGATGCGTCCCCGACCAACGAAGTCCTGCTCGAAGAGTCCGTGATCGGCTGGAAAGAATACGAGATGGAGGTGGTTCGCGACCGCAACGATAACTGCATCATCGTGTGCTCGATCGAGAATATAGACCCGATGGGAGTGCACACGGGGGATTCGATCACCGTGGCGCCTGCGCAGACACTGACCGACCGTGAGTACCAGCGTTTGCGCGATGCGTCGATCGCGGTACTGCGAAAAATTGGCGTGGACACCGGCGGCTCCAATGTGCAGTTCGCGGTCAACCCCGATGACGGCCGCATCCTGGTCATTGAAATGAATCCGCGAGTGTCGCGATCGTCGGCCCTGGCTTCGAAAGCCACCGGCTTTCCGATCGCCAAGATCGCCGCCAAATTGGCGGTGGGCTACACGCTGGATGAACTCAAGAACGAGATCACCGGCGGCGGCACCCCGGCGTCCTTCGAACCGACCATCGACTACGTGGTCACCAAGATCCCGCGCTTCACGTTCGAGAAGTTCCCGGGCGCGAACACCCGCCTGACCACGCAGATGAAGTCCGTCGGCGAAGCCATGGCCATCGGCCGCACCTTTCAAGAGTCGATGCAAAAGGCGCTGCGCAGTTTGGAATTGGGCTACGACGGATTCGACGAGCAGCTCACGCTGCCGCTCACCGATGCGGCCGCCGACAAGCTGTCGTACGAGCTGCGCTGGCCGGGGCCCGATCGGATCCTGTACGTGGCCGACGCCTTCCGCGCCGGCTGGACCCTGCAACAGGTTTGGGATGCCACCAAGATCGACCCGTGGTTCCTGTCCCAGATCGAGGACTTGTTGCGCGAGGAGGCGCTCCTCAAGGAGCAGGGTTTCGAGAGTCTGGAATATGCGCGGCTGCGGAGTCTGAAGCGAAAGGGCTTTTCGGACTCGCGCATTGCGACCTTGGTGGCGCGCGACGAGCCGACGGTTCGCAGCCGCCGGCGAAAGCTGGGCTTGCATCCCGTGTACAAGCGCGTCGACACCTGCGCCGCGGAATTCGCGACGTCGACGGCCTACCTGTATTCGACCTACGAGGACGAGTGCGAAGCCGCTCCGAGTTCCCGCCGCAAGATCATGATCTTGGGCGGCGGACCGAATCGCATCGGTCAGGGCATCGAATTCGATTACTGCTGCGTACATGCCTCGATGGCGCTGCGCGAGGATGGTTTCGAGACCATCATGGTGAACTGTAATCCCGAGACCGTATCCACGGATTACGACACGTCCGATCGCCTATACTTCGAGCCGCTGACGTTCGAAGACGTCATGGAAATCATCGAGAAGGAGAAGCCGGAAGGGGTGATCGTGCAGTACGGCGGCCAGACGCCGCTCAAATTGTCGCGAGCGCTCAGCTTAGCGGGCGCCCCTATCATCGGAACCACGCCGGACAGCATCGATGCGGCCGAGGACCGCGAACGATTCCAGAAGCTGGTCACGACCCTCAAGCTCAAACAGCCGGCCAATGCCTCGGCGCGCACGGAAGATCAAGCCATCATCATGGCGCGCGAGGTCGGTTTCCCGTTGGTCGTGCGGCCGAGCTATGTGCTTGGCGGCCGCGCGATGGAAGTGGTGTTCAACGAAGACGACCTGCGGCAATACATGATCGATGCGGTGAAAGTGTCGAACGACAGCCCCGTTCTGCTGGATCGGTTTCTGGACCTTGCCATCGAAGTGGACGTGGATGCGGTGAGCGACGGTCAAGACGTGCTGATCGGCGGCATCATGGAGCACATTGAACAAGCCGGCGTCCATTCGGGCGACTCCGGCTGTTCATTGCCGCCCAATGGCCTGTCGCAGGAAATTCAGGACGAGCTGCGTGCGCAAACGCGCAAGCTTGCCAAAGCACTCAATGTCGTGGGCCTGATGAACATTCAGTTCGCGATCCAAAGCGGCGTGATCTACATTCTGGAGGTCAACCCGCGCGCCTCGCGCAGCGTGCCGTTCGTCTCGAAGGCGACCGGGGTCCCGCTCGCCAAAGTGGCGGCGCGCGTCATGACGGGCAAATCGCTGAGCGTCCAGAATCAAACCACGGAGCGGATTCCTCCGTATTATTCGGTGAAGGAATCAGTGTTCCCGTTCATCAAATTTCCGGAAGCGGATCCCATTCTGGGCCCGGAAATGAAATCCACGGGCGAGGTCATGGGCACGGGACATACTTTCGGCGAGGCGTACGCCAAAGCGCAAGCGGCCTCCGGAGTGATTTTGCCGACGCGAGGCCTGTGCTTCGTCAGCGTGCGCGACCGGGACAAGCCCGGCGCCGTGCTTCTGGCCCAGATGCTCATCGCTCGCGGTTTCGAAATCGCGGCGACCGGCGGCACGGCAGCCGTTCTGGAAGAGGCCGGCATCGGCTGCCGCCGGGTCAACAAGGTGCGGGAGGGTCGCCCTCACGTCGTCGATATGATAAAAAATGACGAGGTGGCGCTGATCGTGAATACCACCGAAGGCAAGCAAGCCGTGCGCGAATCGCGATCGATTCGTCGCGAGGCGGTCGCCAGAAGGGTAACCTACTACACGACGGTGGCCGGCGCGCGGGCCACCTGCGACGCGCTGGATCATCTGGGCGATATCGAAGTCAATCGGCTGCAGGACTTGCATAAGGAGCTTGTTTGAGTATGTTGGCGTGAAACGAACTCCCATGACTCTTCACAGAGTGCTGCCGACGTGAAGCGCACTCCCATGACGCTTCACAGAGTGCTGCCGACATGAAGCGCACTCCCATGACTCTTCGCGGCGCCGAACGGCTGCGGCAAGAGCTGAAGCAATTGAAGAGCGAGGCGCGGCCGAACGTCATCAAGGCGATCGCCGAAGCGCGCGCGCACGGCGATCTGTCCGAGAATGCCGAGTACCACGCGGCGCGCGAGCAGCAGAGCTTCATCGAAGGCCGCATCAACGACATCGAGAACCGCCTGTCGAACTCCGAAGTGATCGACGTCACCAAACTGACCGCCACCGGTCGCGTGGTGTTCGGCGCCACGGTGCAGCTGGAGGATCAAGACGGCGGCGCGAAGCTCATATATCAGCTCGTCGGCGACGACGAGGCCGATATCAAGCACGGTATGCTGTCGGTGTCCTCGCCGATTGCGCGTGCACTGATCGGCAAATCCGAGGGCGACGTGGTCGATGTCACGGCGCCGGGCGGCACCCGCACTTATGAAATCGTCTCCGTCCGCTATGTGTAGCGGGCGTAGCGGCGCTTCAGCAGGCGACGCGTTCCGGTGATTCGCAATTTTCAGCGCGTGCTGCTGGTGCTGTGGGCCGGCAGCCTCTGGTCGTTGGCGATCTGGGTGGCGCCCACCTTGTTCTCTGCGCAAAGCGATCGGCATCTTGCCGGCGTGCTGGCGGCGCGTCTGTTCACCATCGAGACCTATGTGGGCGTGGCGGTCGTCGTGCTTGCCGCTCTGCTCCCGGGCCGGGCCAAATTTGTCTGGGGATACCTCGCCGTCGCGCTGCTGGCCATCAATCAATGGGCGCTCAAGCCCGTGATGGCGCTGGCACACACCCGAGGTGCGCTGGCGGGTTTGAGCTTCGGCGCCTGGCATGGCGTCTCGGCCGTGATCTACGCACTGGCCTGTCTCGCCGTGCTGGTGTTGATCTGGCGGGAGGATTTACCTTAAGCGTGCGCCTGGCATGAAATCAGACATTCGGCTCCGCCCCCCTTGGCCGATGTTGGGAGCGAATTAGCGTACGCAAAGATTCTTCAATCAGCGGCTTGATAGCGACGGCACGCGTTCCCGCAGAAATGTCCATTGTCCGCTGATCGGACGCGAAGAGTCAAAACCACGGAATACCTCATGAATAGATCCCCGCAGGGTCGGGTTGCCGCGTTTGTCCTTGGCGTTCTCGTTGGCACGCTGGGACCCCGCGCAGCGCAGGCGGAGGGCGACCGCTACCGAATCGTAGGATACGTCGCGGGCTGGACGACGCCGGCGGTGATCCATCCGGAGAAGCTCACGCATCTCAGCTTTGCGTTTGCGCGAATCACTCGAGACGGCCTGGTGGCGCTGGAAAGTGCCGAACTCAAGGCGAGTCTCGTGCGCGTCGTCGCGCTCAGAAAGATAAATCCCCAGCTCAAGGTCATAGTCTCCATCGGAGGGTGGGAGGCCGACGGCTTCTCCGATGCGGCACTCACCGACGCGTCGCGCGCCGCCTTCGCGAATAGTGCCCTCGAGCTCGTTCGCACATACTCGCTGGACGGGGTCGATATCGACTGGGAATATCCGGGACAGGGTGTCGCCGGTATCAAGTACCGCGCCGAGGACCGACAGAATTTCACTCTGCTGCTCAAGGCGCTGCGCGAAAAGCTGGACGCTGCGAGCGCCGCTCGGGGCCGCACCGGCGGCGACCGGTACACGCTCTCCATCGCATCCGCGGATCGGGAATATTTTGATCACACCGAGATGGACAAACTCCAGGTCTATCTCGACTGGATCAACGTCATGGCATATGACTTTTTCAATAGCCTGACACCCACGACCGGCCATCACGCCGGATTGTATAGGGCGGCGCCGGCATCGCCGACCGATCGCGATGCCGATGCCTCGATCAAGCAGCACTTGGCGGCCGGCATTCCTGCGGAAAAGCTCGTCCTCGGAGTCTCGTTCTACGGCCGGGGCTTCACCGGTGTGAAGCCCGTCGACAGCGGGCTCAACCAGCCCTACGAGCGATTCGAGGCTGCCCATGACTACTCCGAGCTCGCGGACAAGCTCATCGGCAAGCAGGGCTTCGTCCGCCATTGGGACGATCGCGCCAAGGCGCCGTATCTTTGGAACGGCACCTCGAGAACCTTCATCAGCTACGATGATCCGCAATCGATCGGCATCAAGGCGCAGTACGTCAAGGCGCATCACCTCGGCGGTATGATGTTCTGGGAGTTGAGCGAGGACCGTAACGATGAACTCCTCGATGTCATCGTAAGATCGCTGCGATCCAATTAGATTCCAGCGAAGCTAGATTGCAGCGAAGCTGCGGGCCGCCGCCGTCCAGGCCGGGGCGTTCGCGAGTGCGCCCGGGACCTCCTCAGGCTGCGCCACGACCTGCCACATCAGCAGGTGGCGCTGGTCCATGAAGTGTTCTTCGACGGCGCGCGACAGGAGGTCCAGCAGCGGGTCGAAGAACGCGCGCGTGTTGACCAGCACGATCGGGTTCAGATATAGCCCGAGCCGCTTCAGGGTAATCGCCTCGAACAGCTCCTCCAGCGTCCCGGTGCCACCTGGAAGTGCGACCACCGCCTGGCTGCGGGTGAGCATCAGGTGCTTGCGCGTACGCATATCCTCGACGAGCTGCAGCTCAGTAAGTCCCGTGTGCCCCCACTCGAGGTCCGCCATGAACTGCGGCAGGATGCCGACGACCCGGCCGTCCCGGCTCAGCGCGCCGTCGGCGAGAGCCCCCATGGACCCGACCGCGCCGCCGCCGTAAACGATGCCGAACCCCTGCTCGGCGAGGGCGACCCCGAGCCGGTACGCGGCCTGGCGATAGTCGGCATGAGAAGTGCGGCTCGATGCGCAGTACACGCAGACGGACCGCTCAATGAGAGGCTGATTCGCAATGTGCATGCTTGCGGCAGTCACATGAGCCGCTATTGATCTGGGAGCAGAATTTTCGCTAGCTCCTTGCGGCGCCGGTAGAATACGCCGACATGGCCGATACGCTGCACCAATGCGCTCGAGGTGCGGGCGGCCAGAGCGTCCAACGCAGCGTTGCGAGCATCCCGTTCGCCGACCCGGGCGCTGACTTTGACGAGTTCGTGGTCGGTGAGAGCACGATCCAACTCGTTGACGACGGCGTCCGTGAGCCCGGCGTTCCCGAGCATGACGATCGGGCCCAAGGGATGTGCCAGGCGGCGCAAGTACTTCTTTTGTTTTTCCGAGAGTTGCATGACGGCATTATAGTCGCACCCTCGAGAGCCTATATGCCCAAGCGTACCAAGAGCAGTGCTCGTTGGCTGGCCGAACATGCCAACGACGAGTTCGTCAAGCGCGCACAACGCGAAGGCTGGCGTTCGCGCGCGGTATTCAAGCTGGCCGAGATCCAGGCGACCGAGCGGTTGCTGCGGCCCGGCATCCGATGCGTCGACTTGGGCGCAGCGCCCGGGGGTTGGAGTCAGTACGCGGCGCGCATCGTGGGCGGTGCGAGTCGTATCGTGGCCACCGATATATTGTCCATGGACGCGATCCCCGGCGTCGATTTCATCCTCGGCGACTTTCGCGAGGAGGCCGTCTTGAACGAGGTATTGGCCGCCGTGGGCGCCACCAAGGTCGACCTTGTTTTGTCGGATATGGCCCCCAATATGGCAGGCATAGACGCAGTGGATCAGCCGAGATCCATGTATTTGGCGGAGTTAGCGCTCGAGTTTGCGGATCGTGCCCTGGCGCCGGGGGGCGACCTCTTGGTGAAATTGTTCCAAGGGGCGGGGTTCGAACAGATTATCAAGGACGCCCGCGGCCGCTACGGGCGGGTCGTGACGAAAAAGCCGAAGGCGTCACGAACGCGCAGTCCTGAGATCTATCTCTTGGCGCGACAGTTTGGGATGGTGTAAGTTCGGAACGTGCCCGTCCACACGGGGAACGCCCATCGGGATAGAGTGTCGTAATGGGTTTGCGGCTGTAGGTGAAACTTGAACGATCTGACGAAACAAATTCTCTTATGGGTCGCATTAGCGGTCATTCTGCTCGCGATTTTCAGCCAATTCGGCATGCGTACCGGCCAACCGGCAACCATCGATTACTCCCAGTTTCTCTCCGAAGTCAAAAGCAACAGCGTCGATTCGGTCACCCTGAAAGGGGAGATCATCGAGGGCAAGCGACGCGACGGGAATCAATTCGTCACCTATAACCCGGAGACCAGCAACAGCGCGCTCATCGGCACGCTGCAGACCCAGGGCGTCAAGTTCCGCGGCGAGCCGCCGAAACAACAGTCGGTTTTCCTGCAATTGCTGATATCGGCGTTTCCAATCCTGATCCTGATCGGGTTCTGGGCTTATTTCATGCGCCAGATGCAAGGTGCGTCGGGCGGGCGGGGAGCCATGTCCTTCGGCAAGAGCCGGGCGCGGCTGCTCGGCGAGGACCAGGTCAACATCACCTTCGCCGACGTCGCGGGTGTCGAAGAGGCCAAGCAGGAAGTGGTCGAAATCGTCGACTTCCTGAAAGATCCCGGCAAGTTCCAGAAACTTGGCGGCAAGATTCCGAAGGGTGTTCTCATGGTCGGGTCGCCCGGCACGGGCAAGACGCTGTTGGCGCGAGCGATTGCCGGCGAAGCGAAAGTGCCGTTCTTCACCATATCCGGCTCTGATTTCGTGGAAATGTTCGTCGGTGTGGGCGCCTCGCGCGTCCGCGACATGTTCGAACAGGCCAAAAAGCATGCCCCTTGCATCATTTTCATCGACGAAATCGACGCGGTCGGCCGGCATCGCGGCGCGGGTTTGGGAGGCGGGCACGATGAGCGTGAACAGACCCTGAACCAGCTGTTGGTGGAGATGGACGGCTTCGAAGGCAATGAGGGCATCATCGTCATTGCAGCCACCAATCGACCCGATGTACTGGATCCGGCGTTGCTGCGCCCCGGCCGCTTCGACCGACAGGTGGTTGTGCCTTTGCCCGACGTGCGCGGCCGCGAACAAATTCTCAAAGTCCACATGCGCAAGGTACCGCTCGGCGATAACGTCAAGCCCTCGGTCATCGCGCGCGGCACGCCGGGCTTTTCCGGCGCCGACCTTGCAAATCTGGTCAACGAGGCGGCGCTGTTCGCGGCCCGCGGCAACAAGCGATCGGTCACCATGGAAGAGTTCGAACGCGCCAAGGATAAAATCATGATGGGCGCCGAGCGGCGCTCCATGGTCATGACCGAAGAGGAAAAGCGCAATACCGCCTACCATGAGTCCGGTCACGCCATTGTGGGCTTGAGCGTGCCTGAACACGATCCGGTATACAAAGTGACCATCATTCCGCGCGGCCGCGCGCTCGGCGTCACGATGTTTCTGCCCGAGAATGACCGCTACAGCACCAGCAAGCGGCAGCTCGAGAGCCGCATCGCGACCCTGTTTGGCGGGCGCGTTGCCGAAGAGCTGGTGTTTGGTCCGGACGCCGTTACCACGGGCGCTTCCAATGATATCGAGCGCGCCACTGAGCTGGCCCGCAACATGGTGACGCGCTGGGGATTGTCGGACCGCTTGGGTCCGCAGACTTACAGCGAGGAGTCGGGGGAAGTATTTCTCGGCCGCAGCGTCACGCAGCACAAACAGGTCTCCGACGTCACTGCGCACGTCATCGACGAGGAAGTGCGCCGTGTGATCGACAGCAATTACCAGCGAGCCTACAAAATCATCCAGACCAACATGGATAAGCTGCAGACGATGTCCGAAGCCTTGATCAAGTACGAGACCATCGATGAGGAAATGATCAAGGACATCATGGAAGGCAGGGTGCCGCGTCCGCCGCGTGACTGGGACGATACGCCCACGCCTACCCCCCGTCCCCCCACCGCCGAGAAGCCTGCGCCGCCGCTGGTCAATCCGGCAGGTCAGCACTAACCGGCGGGTTCGGGCTTTCAGCGGGCCCCCGGACACGAAAAGCGCACGCCGGCCGGTACCGGGGTGCCGGATCCCACTCCAATGCAATGGCGCTGCCGACATAGAGTCATTGACCTGGGGCAGCCCGTGGTCATGGGCATTCTCAATGTGACCCCCGATTCCTTCTCCGACGGTGGCCGCTACGCACGTCCGGAAGCCGCCGTTGATCGCGCTGCAACCATGGTCGCCGAGGGGGCCGGCATCATCGACATCGGTGGAGAGTCGACGCGGCCCGGCGCGGCGGCCGTCGATGAATATATGGAAAGCGAGCGCGTGATTCCGGTGATCGAGCGCATCGCGCGCACGTTGGACGTGGCGATTTCGGTCGACACCAGCAAGCCAGGTGTGATGGCGGCCGCGACCGCCGCGGGCGCGTGTATCGTCAACGATGTGTATGCGCTGCGCGCGCCCGGCGCTCGCGACTGGGCTGCCCAGGCCGGTGTGGGAGTGTGCTTGATGCACATGCGGGGCGAGCCGCGTACGATGCAGCACAATCCGGAGTACCACGATGTGGTGGCCGAGGTGTGCGAATTCTTGGTGCGCGAACGCGAAGCCTGCGTCGCGGCGGGCATCGCGCGCGACGCCATTGCACTGGATCCCGGAGTCGGATTTGGCAAAGGGTTGGAGCACAATATGAGTCTCCTCAGGGCGCTGCCTCGGATTGCCGCGCTCGGGTCGCCGCTGCTGGTGGGAGTATCGCGAAAGAGTTTCATCGGCCGCATTCTCGATCGGCCCATCGATGAACGCTTGGCCGGAAGCCTTGGGCTGGCTGCGCTTGCCGTGAGTATGGGAGCACGGATCATTCGTAGCCATGACGTCGCTCCCACGCGGGATGCGATCCGCATGGTCAGCGCGGTTTTGCAAGGAACCTCCGCTTGACGATGAGTTACTTCGGCACTGACGGCGTGCGCGGCCGCGTCGGCCACGCGCCGATGACCGTGGATTTCGCGCTGCGGCTCGCGAGCGCCGCGGCACGGGTGCTGGCGCCGAACGGCGGCCGCGTGCTCATCGGCAAAGACACCCGTCTGTCGGGCTATATGTTCGAGTCGGCGCTGGAGGCGGGATTCGTCGCGGCCGGCGTCGACGTGATGCTGATCGGTCCTCTACCGACGCCCGGCATCGCGTACATGACGCAGCGGTTGGCTTGTAGTTTTGGCGTGGTCATCAGCGCGTCGCACAACGCCTATGCCGACAACGGCATCAAATTCTTCGACGCCACGGGCAGCAAGCTGTCCGATGACATCGAGCACCTAATCGAGCGCTCCATCGAGGGGCCGGTCATCACCCAAGAGTCGCAGCATCTCGGCCGGGCGATCCGCATCGACCGCAGCAGAACGCAGTATCAGGAGTTTTGCGCCTCGACCATTCCCGCCGGCATGAATTTGCGCGGGTTCAAAATCGTCATCGATTGCGCCAACGGGGCCGGCTACAAGGTCGGGCCGCGCGTGCTCGCGGATCTCGGCGCAGAAATCGTGCCCATCGGTTGTTCACCGAACGGCCGCAACATCAACGACGGCTGCGGCTCGACTGCACCCGAACTTTTGCAGCTCACCGTCCCCGGGGTGCGCGCCCAGGTTGGCGTGGCACTCGACGGCGACGGCGACCGGGTGGTGATGGTGGACGAACTGGGGCGGTGCGTGGACGGCGATCAGCTGCTCTACATATTGGCCACCGCCCGTAAGGCCTCCGGCGATCTCAAGGGTCCCGTGGTCGGTACCGTGATGAGTAATTTAGGATTGGAGCATGCGCTGACGGAGCGCGGCATCGAGTTTCGGCGCGCCCAGGTGGGCGATCGATACGTGCTGGCGATGTTGAACGAGACGGGTGGGACGCTGGGGGGCGAAACGTCGGGACATATTCTGTGCTTGGACAAAACCACGACCGGCGATGGCCTGGTGAGCGCCTTGCAGGTGCTTGCCATCATGAAGACGACGGGAGCGGGACTCGCTGAATTGACGGCACCGATGCGTAAGTATCCCCAGGTTCTTTTGAATGTGCGCGTGGCCAGACGCTTCGATCCCATGGCTGAGCCCAGCGTGGTCGCGGCCGCCGCCGCAGTCGAAAGACAATTCAACGGACGCGGGCGCATCGTGCTGCGCGCCTCCGGCACCGAACCGGTCATTCGTGTCATGGTCGAGGGGGCGGATGCCGGCCTGGTCAAGAAAGGGGCACGCGATATCGCGGCAGCGGTTGAGGCCGCAGCCGACGCCGCGGCGGCCGTGGAAGTCGACAAAAGCTCGTAGCGCACCGGTCGCGCTTGCAGTTAGAGGTCCGCGCAGCTAATCTTCGCCGCCTTTCCTGCCGGGCCAACGCCCGAAGGTGGTGCATATGCGTCGTCCAGTGGTCGCTGGTAATTGGAAAATGCATGGATCGCGGGCTTCCAACCAGGCATTGCTCACCGAACTCGAGCGACGCCTGCGCGTGGAATGGCCCATCGACGTTGTGGTGTTTCCGCCATACGTTTACTTGGCCGACGCTGCGCGCATGCTGGACGGGGGGCAGATTCGAGTGGGGGCGCAGGATGTTTGCGCTGAGGCCGGCGGGGCATTTACCGGGCAGGTGAGCGCGTCCATGCTAAAGGATGTGGGCTGTCGATACGTCATCGTCGGACATTCGGAGCGACGGCGTATTTATCACGAAGACGATGCATTGGTGGCGCGGAAGTTCGGCACGGTGCTGCAGGCGGGCCTCACGCCGCTGCTGTGCGTCGGCGAGACGCTGGAAGAACATGAGGCACATCAGGCGGAGGCGGTTGTGGCCCGGCAACTCGATGCGGTCATTGCCATGAACGGGATCGCGAGTTTCGCGGGAGCCATGGTTGCCTACGAACCGGTTTGGGCCATCGGCACGGGGCGTACGGCGACGCCGGAGCAGGCGCAAGGCGTGCACGCATACCTGCGCAGTCGAATTGCCGCGCAAGATGCTAATATAGCGCGCCTTTTGCGGATCCTGTATGGCGGTAGCGTCAAGGGCGGCAATGCGGCAGAACTTTTCCTGATGCCTGATGTCGACGGCGGATTGGTGGGGGGCGCTTCGTTGAGCGCCGACGAGTTTCAGCAGATTTGCGCGGCTGCGGCCGTTCGCCACTGAGAGATTTATTTCTATGTTGCGTGGTTTTATTTTGGCTGTGCACGTGTTGCTTGCACTGATGATCATCGGTCTCGTGCTGCTGCAACGTGGCAAAGGTGCGGAAGCGGGGGCCGGCTTCGGTTCAGGGGCATCAGGCACCGTGTTTGGCGCACGGGGCACCAGCACCTTGTTTTCGAAATTGACTGCGGTGTTCGCAGCGCTGTTTTTTGTGACCAGTCTGTCGCTGGCGTATCTCGGGACGCGCTCGTCCGGCGAGCCGACCAGTGTGCTGGAGCGGTCAGTCCTGGCCGCACCTGCGAAGACACCTGCAACGCCGGCTCCGGCGGCGGCGCCAACTCCAGCACCCGAGACGCCGGCTCCGGCGGCACCAGCACCGGCGACACCGCCGAAGTAATGGGTCAGTGAAAATGTTTTCTTATTCGGCGCTGCGCGCCGTTAGTTTTTCGGGGTTCGCCAGGCGAACCCCGTAGAAGTTGGCCGTTAGGCCATGACAGTTGGCCGTAAGGCCATGACGAGTTTGGCCGTTAGGCCATTGGCAAGCCGACGTGGCGAAATTGGTAGACGCGCTAGTTTGAGGGGCTAGTGGGGCAACCTGTGCCGGTTCGAGTCCGGCCGTCGGCACCATCTTTGCCACATGAACACGAGCGTTCATGTGGTCTACGCGATGCAACGCGACGCGACGTGGTTGCGCCTGATATGATGATTTGCTTTACATATAGTTAGCCGACGCCCCCGATGATGTTGCGACAGTATTTGCCGATCTTGATTTTTATGGGCCTGGCCACGGTGTTGGGTCTCGCGCTGTTCACGATCGGCTGGATTGCAGGCCCGCGCCGGCCGGACGCGGAAAAGCTCTCGCCTTACGAATGCGGGTTCGAGGCTTTCGAAGATTCGCGCATGCGGTTCGACGTGCGGTATTACCTGGTTGCCATCATATTCATCGTGTTCGACCTCGAGATCGCGTTCTTTTTTCCGTGGGCCGTGTCGCTGGGGGTCACCGGTACCTTCGGCCTGATCGCGATGCTGATATTCGCGTTGGTGCTCATCGTCGCGCTGGTGTACGACTACAAGAAAGGAGCGCTTGAATGGGACTAGAGGCCGTCTCAGCTGACATTCCCACCGTTCGCGGCTTCGAGGTCACCACCGTCGACAAGCTCATCAATTGGGCTCGAACCGGATCGCTGTGGCCGATGACCTTTGGGCTCGCATGTTGTGCGGTTGAAATGATGCACGCCGGCGCCGCGCGCTACGACCTCGACCGCTTCGGCGTGGTGTTCCGCCCCAGTCCGCGCCAATCCGACGTCATGATCGTCGCAGGCACGCTGGTGAACAAAATGGCGCCGGCCTTGCGCAAGGTCTACGACCAGATGGCGGAGCCGCGCTGGGTGATCTCCATGGGATCGTGCGCAAACGGCGGCGGCTACTATCATTACTCCTATGCCGTTGTCCGCGGCTGCGATCGCATCGTTCCGGTGGACGTATACGTACCGGGGTGCCCGCCGACGGCCGAGGCGTTGCTCTACGGCATCATTCAGCTGCAGAACAAGATCAAGCGCAACAAGGCCATTATCCGATGATCGACGCCGCCGGCTCCCCTGCGGCGGCCGCCACGCCGACCCGCCTCGAGGCCTTGGGTCAGGCAATCGCGAAAGCGTTCCCCGACGGCGTGAACCCGGTCGCCGGCCACACCGGCGAGCTGACCTATGAAGTGGCTGCCGATCGCCTGTTGGAGATCGCGGCCGCATTTCGCGACCGTGCCGATCTCAAGTTCGAAATGTGCATGGATGTGTGCGGCGTCGATTACATCGACCACGGACGCGCGGAGTGGAACACGGACAATGCGACCTCATCGGGCTTCAGCCGCGGCGTGGTGCGCGGCGCTGCAATTCGGCCCGGCGCCAGCGAAACGGATGCCTTGATGGGGGGCCTCATTGCCGACCGTCCCGTGACCGGCCCCGGCGGCGCCCGGCCTCGCTTTGCGGTGGTCTATCATTTGTTGTCGATCGCGCACAATCAACGCGTGCGGCTGCGGGTGTTCTGCCCGGACGACACGCAGCCGATGGTGGATTCGGTGACCGGCATCTGGGCCGCGGCCGACTGGTTCGAGCGCGAAACCTTCGACCTGTTCGGCATATTGTTCCGGGGTCACCCTGACCTGCGCCGCTTGCTCACCGATTACGGTTTCATCGGCCATCCGTTCCGCAAGGATTTTCCGTTGTCGGGCAATGTCGAAGTACGCTACGACCCTGAG
This sequence comes from Steroidobacteraceae bacterium, assembly GCA_036502605.1. GTDB lineage: Bacteria > Pseudomonadota > Gammaproteobacteria > Steroidobacterales > Steroidobacteraceae > Bog-1198. The sequence goes on along the minus strand of DASXYI010000150.1, from coordinate 4,123 downwards.
AAGGGCCGGGTGGTCTACCAACCCGTGACCATCGAGCCGCGAACTCTCGTGCCGAAGGTGATTCGTCACGACAATCGTTATGACCCGGCACTCACCAATGCGACCGCCGCGGCGCCGCCTGGCACTGCCGCAGCACCGTCCGGTAAACCCTCCGGTACCCCCAATGGCTGAGATTCGAAATTACACGATGAACTTCGGCCCGCAGCATCCCGCCGCACACGGCGTGCTGCGTCTGGTGCTGGAAATGGACGGGGAGGTCATTCAAAAGGCCGATCCGCATGTCGGGCTGCTGCATCGTGGGACGGAGAAGCTGGCCGAGAGCAAGCCCTTCAACCAATCGATCGGCTACATGGATCGGTTGGACTACGTCTCCATGATGTGCAACGAGCATGCCTACGTCATGGCGATCGAAAAGCTGTTGGGCATAGCGCCGCCGCTGCGCGCGCAATACATCCGCGTGATGTTCGATGAGATCACCCGCATTCTCAATCACCTGATGTGGCTGGGAGCGCACGGCCTCGACATCGGCGCGATGACGGTGTTTCTCTACTGCTTCCGCGAGCGTGAAGATCTGATGGATTGCTATGAGGCGGTTTCAGGCACGCGCATGCACGCGACGTACTATCGGCCGGGAGGCGTATATCGCGACTTGCCGGACGTCATGCCGAAGTATCAGCAATCGCAATGGCGCACCAAGCGCGATGCCGATCGCCTCAACGAGCGGCGCTCGGGCGGACTATTGGATTTCATCGCGGATTTCGTACGGCGATTTCCGGCCTGCATCGATGAGTATGAAACGCTGCTCACGGACAATCGCATCTGGAAGCAGCGCACCGTGAATATCGGCGTGGTGACGCCGGAGCGCGCCATGCAGCTGGGATTTTCCGGGCCCATGCTGCGGGGCTCGGGCATCGAATGGGACCTGCGCAAGAAGCAGCCCTACGACGTCTACGATCAAATGGACTTCGATATCCCGGTGGGCGTCAACGGCGATTGCTACGACCGCTATCTGGTACGCATCGAAGAGCTGCGGCAGTCGACCCGCATCGTCGACCAGTGCGTCAAGTGGCTGAAAGAGAATCCCGGTTCGGTCATGATCGATGACCGCAAGGTACGGCCGCCGCGCCGCGAGGAGATGAAAGGCGACATGGAGTCCTTGATCCATCATTTCAAACTCATGACGGAAGGCTATTGCGTGCCGGAAGGCGAGGTCTACGCCGCCGTCGAAGCGCCGAAGGGTGAACTCGGCGTGTACTTGGTCTCTGATGGCGCCAACAAGCCGTACCGCCTCAAGGTACGCGCGCCGGGCTTCGCTCATCTCGCATCGTTGAACGAAATGGTGCAGGGTCATATGCTGGCGGACGTCGTGGCCGTCATCGGCACTCAAGACATCGTGTTTGGCGAGATCGATCGATGAGCGTGGAATTGTCCGAGCATGTGCGCGAGGAAATCGATCGTTGGGTCGCAAAGTTTCCACCGGACCGCAAACGGTCCGCGGTGATCTCTGCGCTGCATGCGGCGCAGCATGAGAACAACGGCTTCTTGACCCCCGCCCTGATGGATGCGGTTGCCGCGTACCTGGGGCTGCCGAACATCCACGTTTATGAGGTGGCGACCTTCTATTCGATGTTCGAGACCAAGCCCGTCGGACGCCACCATGTGTCGGTATGCACCAATATTTCCTGCATGTTGCGCGGTTCGCAGGAAGTCGTCGACCACGTCGAGAAGAAATTGGGCATCAAGACGGGCGAAAGCACGCCGGATGGCCGCATATTCTTGAAGCGCGAGGAGGAATGCCTGGCCGCGTGCACGGGTGCACCGATGATGATGGTGGATCATATTTTTCACGAGAATTTGACGCCTGATTCGATCGATCGAATTCTGGACGAGTTGACATGAGCCTGAGCGATTTGGGCTGGGGACATTGAATGGCCTACGAGCAGAATCAAGTATTGTTCGAAGCACTCAAATACGAGAAGCCGTGGACGCTGGACGGTTACCGGCAATTCGGCGGCTATCAGGCGTGGGAGAAGATCCTGCGCGAGCGGACGCCGCGCGAGAAAATCATCGATGAGGTCAAGGCTTCGGGCCTGCGCGGCCGCGGCGGTGCGGCCTTCCCGACCGGCCTGAAGTGGAGTTTCATGCCGCGCACATCGCCGGCGCAGAAATACGCGGTGTGCAATTCGGACGAGTCCGAGCCGGGCACGTGTCACGATCGCGACATATTGCGCTACAACCCGCACTCGGTGATCGAGGGCATGGCCATCGGCGGCTACGCGATGACGGCGACCGTGGGCTACAACTATATTCGCGGCGAATTCTTGGGCGAGCCCATTCCGCGCTTCGAAGCGGCGTTGGCGGAAGCCTACGCGGCGGGACTGCTGGGCAAGAATATCTTGGGATCGGGAGTCGATTTCGATCTTCACATGTTCATCGGTGCGGGCGCTTACATCTGCGGCGAGGAAACCGCCTTGCTGGAGTCGCTCGAGGGTAAGCCGGGAAAGCCGCGCTTCAAGCCGCCGTTCCCCGCCAATTTCGGTTTGTACGGCAAACCGACCACCATCAACAACACGCAGAGTTATGCATCCGTGCCCACCATCATGCGCAAGGGCGCGGCGTGGTTTGCGGGCCTGGGGCCGCCCAACTCCGGCGGCACCATGATCTTTTCCATGTCCGGACACGTGGGCAAGCCCGGTAATTTCGAATTGCCCCTCGGGATACCCTTCAAGGACTTGCTCGAATTGTCGGGCGGGGTGTGGAAGGGCCGCAAGCTCAAAGCGGTGATTCCGGGCGGCGTGTCGGTGCCGGTGGTGCCCGGCGACGCCATCATGGGCGCGACCATGGACTACGATTCGGTCAAAAAAGCGGGGTCTTCGCTCGGCACCGGTTCCGTCATCGTCATGGACGAGACCACGTGCATGGTGCGCACTCTGGAGCGCATATCGCGCTTTTACATGTCCGAATCCTGCGGCCAGTGCACGCCCTGCCGTGAAGGCACGGGTTGGCTCAATCGCATGCTGAAACGCATCATCGCCGGCCAGGGCCGCAGCGAGGATTTAACGCTTCTGGTGGACGTGGCCAATCGAATCGAAGGTCACACGATCTGCGCCTTGGGCGACGCGGCGGCGTGGCCGGTGCAAAGTTTCGTCAAGCATTACCGTCACGAGTTCCAGTACATGGTCGAGCACAAGGGACGCTCGATCGTCGACGGGGCGGGCGCTGCCGCGGCGGCTGATGCTGCGGCAGTGGCGGCATAGGGTGCACCCATGAGCGAGGATCTGGTCAATATCGAAGTCAACGGTGTGCCGCTGAAGGCCCGCAAGGGTCAGATGATCATGCAGGTCACGGATCCTGCCGATATTTATATTCCGCGATTCTGTTATCACGACAAGCTGAGCATCGCTGCCAATTGCCGCATGTGCTTGGTCGAAGTCGAGAAGGCGCCGAAGCCGCTGCCCGCCTGCGCCACGCCGGTGACCGAAGGCATGAAGGTATTCACCAAATCGCCGAAAGCGGTTGCTGCGCAGCGGGCGACGATGGAGTTCCTGCTCATCAATCATCCGCTCGATTGCCCGATCTGCGACCAGTCAGGCGAATGCGAGCTTCAGGACTTCACGTATCAGGAAGGTCGCGCTGATTCGCGCTACCGTGATCCCAAGCGGTTCAATCCGGTAGAAGATTTCGGCGGCGATGTCATGTACGTCCCGAACCGGTGCATTCTCTGCACGCGCTGTGTTCGATTCATGGACGATGTCGCACACGACGTGGTGCTCAACGTCAGTGAGCGCGGAGACAGGGCACTCATCGGGAAGTTCGAAGGAAAGGACCTGACGCACCCGTGGGCTGCAAACGTGATCGACCTGTGTCCGGTCGGCGCACTCCTCTCGAAGGACTTTCTCAACAAGGCGCGCGCATGGGAGCTCGACCGCGCTGCATCGATCTGCCCGAACTGCACGCAGGGCTGCAACATGATGATCGAAGTGCGAGACAACAACGTCGCGCGACTCAAGCCACGGCCCAATGAAGAAGTGAACAAGTTCTTCATGTGTGATTATGGGCGCCTCAATTACCGCTGGATGAACCGTCAGGATCGCGCCGAGCTGCCGATGGTTCGAAACGGCAG
>DASXYI010000149.1:0-7529 GCA_036502605.1 Steroidobacteraceae bacterium | reverse complement strand
CATGACATAAACTGCGCCAGTGCCTGCGGCATCGGCAGCGACGCCTGTCACTTGCGCCATAGAAAAGAGGGCGAGGCAGGCAATCCAAACCACGAATCGTGTATGAGTTTTCATTACGCCTAAATTCGCTGCGTAGACTCGAAGAGGTTGGATGCCCAATGGCGAGCCGATGGATAGGTCAAAAGCCCAGTAGGATTCGGCAGGGGCGTAGGAATCGGCGTCGGCCGGTAGAATCAGTGGCGTCGTGCCATTTGACCTGCACTCATGATTGCCGGGTCGAAATCGCTTCGCCCCCCGCGGTGCCAGTTTGGCCGGCGGTGCTTCTCTTTCCTCACGCTCGCGCTCGCCCTGGCTGGACTCGGGACCCTGATCTATGGCTTGCAGCGTGTCGCGCCTTCGGCGGATGCGGTCAGGTCCCATGTCACTGCGGGCGCGGAGGCCCGAGCAGTTGAACGCCGCCCGGCGCTCGGTGCACATGCAGGTTTATTCGTTTACCCCGGCGCCGATCGCCAAGGTGCTGGTGGCGGCGGAAAAGCGGAGCGTGGATGTGGAAGCGATTCTCGATAGGAGCAATCAGACGACCAACTATTCGTCGGCCGATTTCCTCGCGCATGAAGGTGTGCCGACGTTTATCGACGCGCAGCACGCCATCGCGCATAATAAGTTCATAACGTGTGAGCCGGGGTCGGAACATATGGGCGGGTCATGTCGCTAATGCATTTGACATTTCAGATTGATGTTCGGCAAGCGGCTGGCTGGATGGATGGGCGCTTGACAACGAAATGCGAACTTGGTCGGCTGGGCCCGTTGCAACAAAACCAATTGAAATGAGTCTGAGAAATGGCGCTACCGCCGGCATAAACATATTGCTGGTGTTCGTCATGATGGCCCTGGTGGTCGCGGCCTCAGCCGTTCTGACCCTCTGGGCTGGACATAGAGTTCTCACGATTTACGGCGTCGCAGCCGATCGCCGGCAGGCCCTGGATGAAACGACGCAACTTCTCGCTTCGCTGGCCGACGCCGAAACCGGGCAACGCGGCTATCTACTGACGGGTGACCGGACGTTCCTGCAGCCTTACGAGGAGGCCGTTCGTCGGCTGCCGCAGGAGCTTGCCGCCTTGGCACAGATCAGTGAGCTCGACTCACATCGATTTGGAATGATCCGCGATCTGGCTGAAGCGAAGCTAGCTGAGTTGAAGAAGGTGATCGAGTTGCGCGATCGGAATCCCGGCCAGGCGATCGCGGCCGTCAAGCAAGGCGAGGGCAAGCGCATGATGGACGAGCTTCGCCGCCGAATGGCCGAGTTACAGCAAGAGCAGAGCTCGCTTCTCGGCGGCGAATCCGAGGAGGCGCGCCGCGCTACCGTTACGCGGAATATCATCTTTTTTGCTACGGCGGTCATAGATCTCTTGTTTCTCCTTTGGGCTTACCAGAAGATCGCGGCTATTCTGGGCGAGCGGGATCGAGCTGTGATCGTTAGCCGGGAAAAGGAACGGGAAGCCAATGCGCAACGAGAACTCGTTACCGTAACTCTGGCCAGCATCGGCGACGGGGTAATCGTGTCCGACACACGCGGCCGGATCACTTTCATGAACAAAGTCGCCGCTGATCTTAGTGGTTGGCCCGCGGAGGAAGCGGAAGGTAAAACGATCGGCGAAGTTCTTAATCTGATTAACGAATCAACCCGGGCGCGCGTCGAAAATCCGGCGGAGAAGGTGATCCAGAGTGGCGCCATCGTTGGGTTGGCTAATCACACCATTCTGATCCGAAGGGATGGCAATGAGATCCCAATCGACGACAGCGGTGCGCCCATCCGCGACAGAGAGGGGATACTGCAGGGTGTCGTCCTGGTGTTTCGGGACTTTTCCGAGCACAAGGAGGCGCAGCAAGCCTTGATGAAGGCGAAGGAAGAGGCCGAGGCCGCGAATGCCGCGAAGGACCGCTTTATCGCCATGGTCTCGCACGAGTTGCGGACGCCGCTTACGCCTGTGTTGGCTACCATTAGCCTCTGGGAGCTGGGCGACGATCTGCCGCAGCACCTTCAAGGCGACCTGCGAATGTTGCGTCAAAGCGTGGAATTGGAAGTGCGAATCATCGATGATCTGCTGGACCTGACCCGAACCCAGAGAGGCATACTCACCTTGAAAGCAGAAGATACGGATGCGTGCGAGCTGATTGGTTCGATCACTGAGTTGTGCCAGAGCGAGGCGAGGGGCAAGCAACTCGCCTTAGACCTGCGGCTGGAGGCAAAGCGACGGTATGTTCATACCGACGCGGCGCGACTCCAGCAGATCTTTTGGAATGTCCTTCGCAACGCGATCAAGTTTACCGAGGCGGGTGGAAAGATCGCGATTTCCGCGACGGATAGCGCCGACGGGGAAATTGTTGTTACTGTGAGCGACACCGGCGTCGGGATGAGCCCCGAGATGTTGTCGAGATTGTTTGTGGCTTTTGAACAAGGCGAGCAAACAATAAGTCGCCGCTATGGGGGATTAGGTCTTGGGATGGCTATCTCGTCTGCTCTTGCCGAGCTAATGGGTGGCCATTTGACGGCGAAGAGTGAGGGTCTTGGCAAAGGGTCCACCTTTACACTGAGACTCCCGGCGAGCGAACAGCCGGCAGAGCCGCACAAGCCAGCCATTAATCAGCCGCCCACCGTGCCGGTGTCACGACGAATCTTGCTGGTGGAAGATCATTCTGTGACTGCGGAGGTTTTGCAGCGCATCCTTACCGCGCGCGGTCACCGAGTTACCGCCGCATCGTCGGCATCCGCTGCGCTGCGGCTCGTCGAGAGCGAAGTTTTCGACCTCTTGATCTGCGACATCGGTTTGCCCGATGCGAGCGGACTCGACGTGGTTCGTGCTGCTCGCGAGCGCGACCCTGATATTGCAGCGATTGCAGTCACAGGCTTTGGCACGGAGGAAGACATCGCCGCAAGTAAGGCGGCCGGCTTCGACGCTCATCTCACCAAGCCGATCAACATCCAGACGCTCGAAACCGCAATTGGCACTACGTGCGGATAAGGCCGCTAAAAAAGGCCGGCGCGGCCGGGGTCAGCTTTAGGCGGTAGCGGGACTTGGGAAGTGGGTCAGCGCTTGAATCTTGGATAACGTACTCGGAGTGGAGAGCGATCTGTGAATCATAGGAATCGCAAGTTGTTCGGAATGACAGATAAACCGTTTGGCGGCGGACGATTATTCATGTCCCATTGCAGCGCTCATGATTGCCGGGTCGCCGCTCGGCAAGAAAAGCGAAAAGGCCATGAAATTTATTCTTGACTCTGCATTTACGGGCGCTCAATCCTCGTTCGAGCGTTAGGGGCGATCAGCGTTTGCGGCCTTGGCAACCGGATTCCCTCTACGCCCCAGCATCGAACGACTGCTTCGCTCGAAAAGTTTTTAGAAATTACTATGCGAACGTTGGTAATTTCCGCACGGAAATCCCCGAGAGCATCTTGCACCTTGGCCTCAAAACGCTGGCTTTACCGCAGGGTGGCATGGTCGTTCCGACGCTCTGCTAACGAGCTCTCCCAATTGGATCAGATCGACCAACTAATCGTATGAAAATACTCCGCTCTTCGTTGAAGCAGTCGCTCTTATTGTCGTTACTGATTCTCCTTACAGCTGGCACCAATTACGTCGCCGCCACGACGCTCAAGCTGAGTGGGACGGTCTCGTATGAGACCGATGGAACGCTATCCACCGTTGTGCTTACCGCGGGGGCAATAGAAAATCTCGATACCGGAGGCAGCAGCGGGACGATTCGGATGGAGTTGTGGGCTTTCTCCCAGCCGTTCACTGGCGGTAGTACAACAGGATATAGAATGGCCACTTATTCTCTCCCCGGGACCCTGCCGGGGGGCTCCTCGTTCACGAATGTGAGCTCGGGCACGATCACCTTCATTCCACCACCGGATGGCGCTTGGTATGTATCAATGCTGCTTACCGAATACACAGGAGGGGGGAGTGACGATGGGTTTGTGACGAGGGATTACCTGAATTTCCCCCAGCAACTAATCATCGGAAACCCTAGTCCCACCCCGACTCCAACCCCCACTCCGACACCTTCGCCGACGCCAACGCCCTTTCCCAGCCCCACTCCTCCAGGCGTCCTGCCGGTCCTCGCCAACATCAGCACACGCTGTTTCGTCGGGACCGGTGACAACGTCATGATCGGAGGGTTTATCGTCCAGGGGTCGGCCTCTAAAGAGGTGGTTATTCGTGCGATTGGTCCATCACTTTCGGCGTTTGGGGTTGCAAACGCCTTGGCGAACCCGAAACTAGAAATCCACGATGGAACAGGGGCGTTGATCGCCTCGAACGACAACTGGCAAATGACACAGATCGGTGGGATCATCACATCCGACCAAGTCGCCGGCATCGAAGTGAGTCAACTGGCACCCACCCAGGCGAAAGAGTCGGCGATCATCGCGACGCTTCAGCCCGGTAGCTACACGGCGATTGTGAGTGGCGCGAACGACACCACCGGCGTCGCCCTGGTCGAAGCCTATGATGTCTCTACTGGGCAATCGCCTTCGCTGCTCGGCAACCTCAGTACCCGCTGTTTGGTGGAGACTGGTGACAATGTCATGATCGGAGGGTTTATCGTCCAGGGATCGGCGCCGAAAGAGGTAGTCGTTCGCGCGATTGGGCCGTCACTCTCCGCATTTGGCGTTGCAAACGCCTTGGCGAATCCGAAATTGGAAATCCACGATGGAACAGGGGCGTTAATCGCCTCGAACGATAACTGGCAAGTGACGCAGATTGGCGGCATTATCGCCTCCAACCAAGTCGACAGTATCGGAGCGAGCCAACTGGCACCTACGCAGGCGAATGAGTCTGCGATCGTCGCCACCCTTCCACCCGGTAACTATACGGCCGTTGTGAGTGGGGTGAACAGCACAACTGGCGTCGCGCTGGTCGAAGTCTACGACCTCGACTTGCAGATAACCTCGATGGCAGAAACCGCGCCGGTTGCTTTGACTCCGCTCTCGGTTTCGGCCAATGGAATTGATCCCAACATGCCGGTTAACGTCCGCTTCTATAACGACAGCGGCTTTGACGTAACGAACCAAGCGGTCCGCGTGGAAGGTGGCACTGTTATCGTGGGCGTTCCCGTTTATTTCGATCTGAACTCCAACACGGAGACATCGGGCACTGTCTCGATGACGATCAGCCAAGGGAGCCACCTCTCACCGCCAGTCACAATCAATATTCAGGATGTTCCCGGCCTCGCCACCTACGGCACGCAATTGGGCCAAATCAGCCACTCTGTCCTCATTTACGAAGCGCAGGTCCTCGCGCGCAGACTCAACGAGCTGCAAGCGTTCCAAGTGCTCCCCGGCAATACGGTCGACACCTATGCGGCGCAGGCGACGCTAAAGACTCACCTTGACGCCGTTATCGCCGCGCGCAGCGATGTGGATCGCGTGATGGCCGATAACTCACTGGTGATCTATACCGGATCGCTTCCGGATGGAACGCCAGTGCAATTTGATCAGAACGCACTGGAAATGATGGATCGCATGAATGCTCTCTTCCTGCTCCAGACTCTTGGCCCCGTTACGCCGGGAACAAAGGCACCGTTGAAGATGGCGGAGCTGGCACAGTCGCAGCCGTTAGCTTCCAGTACTATTACCGCGATCCTTGAATATATGGAGACTCAGGCGGCGGTGAATTCCATCCAAGCGAGCGCTCTCAATCTGACAAACGCCAAGGGTTGGAGTGATGTCGTCGGCGCTGTCGCCTCCGGCATCAGCGGGACGGCGGCTTTGCTTCCAAAGGGAGTGATTACTGAGTCGTCGCAATGGATGTTGGGAGCTGGCGCGGCGCTGATCAGTGATGCCGACATTGTGACAGGAGCTTTGCTCGACGACGGCTTCTACATTTATGGAGCTGTCACCAACGACCAGAACTTGATGAACACGGCCCTCGAGGACATGAATGCAGTGCCGACTGCTACCCTCGTAAAGGCCGCCCTGGACCTCACTGCCACGCTTTTCGGCGGTCCGGAAGCGGTCGCCGCATTGCAAAAACTTTCCACGGTATATGAGTTCGCCAACAGCTTTTACGAACTGGGAGACGCCGCCTGGGAGACAGCTGAAAAGCTGTACGAGCCGATTGACGCCGAGTTTCCTTCTCCGTTTCCTGATGACACGCAGGGTATTGCCATGATCGAAGGGGTAGCGAACATTTCTTATACGACTGGCACAGCTGCGCCCTTGTCCGGCATTGATCTTTGCTGCCTGGGGGGAACTGACATTGCGGGTATCGCCGATCCAGGTGGGAACTTTAGTGTTTTTGTGCCTCTCGGGGTGTCCGGGACGGACTATTCAAATATGTCTGTCGAAGCGTATGATCCTCTCACTAACACGATCCTTAGTGCTGAGACCGTCGATCTGACCGGTTTGAACACGGCTCAACCGGTGGCCGTACCCGATTTGTTTGGCACTTGTGACGATACGGACGCCGGAGATCCCGATGGAGATGACCCGGATTGCGACTGATGGCGGCGACGGCGAAACAAACTTCGCAGGTGAGAATTTGGCTCTCTTTATTCGCTTCGTTGCTCTTGGCCACCTCTGCCGCCGGCTCCGGTTTACACTGGGAGCAAAGATCTCTGATACTGCACCCTCAAGGTGTCGAGGGAGTAGCGATCGGCCATTTCAAATATAAGAATGACGGGAGTGAGGCGGTTCATTTCCGGAACATTCACCCGTCCTGCGGCTGCACGATCGCGCAATCTCAACAGCAAGCGGTAGAGCCGGGCCAGGAAGGTGAAATCACGGCGACATTCCGAACCGGCGATCGCGTGGGGCTGCAAGTCAAAACAGTTACCGTAGAAACGGACGACACGTCCGAGCCAAAAACCGTCTTGACCCTAAAAGTTGTGTTGCCTGAGCTCCTTGAGATCAAGCCGACGTTTGTCTACTGGAAAACAGGGGAAACGGCGGGCCCCAAGAGTATCGTTGTGCATCCGAACAAGGTTCGCCCCGTGTCATTCCTCACGGTTACCTCATCGAGCCCGCTCTTTCGAGTAGATACAAGCCGACTGGCTAACGGAGATTTTGCCATCTCCGTTCGCCCCGCGAAAACGGTGGGTACATCCTTCACGGCGCTGACAATCCAAGGAAGTTCTTCTCCCAAGCGCTTTTATGCGAATGCGCGGGTTTTAGCCGGAAGTGGACTTTGATCTGGCTAACTATTCGCGGCGCGTGGTTGGCCGTCAGTAGGTCCCGGTCCAGCGGCGGTGATCAGCCGGCATGTTTGGCGATGCTCCTCGGCAGATGTTGCAGCGCTCGCTCTGGCTGGGTTTAGCCTTGTAAGGTCCTCTACAGGAATCAGGGCCGAGGAACCGCCGGGACGGAAAATTTCACGTGCGGAGCAGTTTTTTCGGAACTTCGGTTCCGGTTTCTCGTAGTAGATGATGAGAAAGCGATTATTTGCGGCATTCCCGGCAATTTGTTCCACTATTTACCTTATGACTTCTCCATCCTCGTCAGACACGACTTTTCTGCACGCTCCGTCCTC
>DASXYI010000148.1:0-1507 GCA_036502605.1 Steroidobacteraceae bacterium | reverse complement strand
CATCATTTCGGGTTGTCCGATGCCGACATGGAGGCGATCGAGGCCCAAGCCGAACCTGACGCAGGCGGCGAATAGCGCTTTGAGGCCCGCGGCGTTGGCGATAAACTGCGGGTCACCAGAAAATTCGCGGACCGGATGGGTGAGGTGACGTCGCATGCGTCCTGACGTCGTCACCTTCTGGCACGGCCCGCTCGACCGGCTGCGGCAACTCTGCCTGAGCTCGCAAATTGCCGCCGGCCATCGGGTCACCGTCTACAGTTTCGATCCACTGCCGGGATTGCCCGACGGCGTCGGCAACGCCGAGGCCGAAGCGATCCTGCCGCACGCGTTTTCCGAACGACTGAGACCGCCGCAACCCGACGGTTCGTGGCGCGACTGGACCATTCTGCAATTTTCCGACTTCTTCCGGATGCGGCTGATGGCGGGGCGTGCGAGTCCTGGTTCTGCGCGTTTGTGGCTCGACGCCGACGTGCTGCTGCTCAAGCCGGTCAAGATCGATCCGGCAAAGCCCTATTTCGCCTGGGAGCGCCCGCGTCAGCTCGGCAATTCGGTGCTGTATCTGCCGCCCGACGATCCGATCGTGCGCGCGTTCGATGATTTGATGGAGCAGGACGAACTGACGCCGGACTGGCTGTCGCTGCGGCATCGCCTCACCTTCACGCTGCGAAAGCTGCGCGGCGGATCGAACCGGCTCTCCGACATTCGTGTGGCGATTTTCGGCCCGGCCGCGCTTACCGCGCTGGCGCGCCGCGCCGATGAATTGCAGCACGCGCTGCCCAGGAATTCGTTCTATGCAGTGCATGCCGAACCGAAGCTGTTCTTTGAACGATCGGATTTTTCCGCGTTGCTGGCCGATCCCGGGATTGTCGGATTCCACATCTCGCCCAAAGGCCGCGGCGGTGAGACGCCGATTGCCGGCAGTCTCTATGCGTGGGCGGCGGAGCGGTTTGGGAAGTAAGCGCGCCTCATTTTCCGATTCAATGTTCAAGACAGCCAGACCGTCATTGCGAGGAGCCAACGGGTCGCGCGAATGCGCGCCCGATGACAGGCTCCGCGACGAAGCAATCCAGGGCCGCACATGGAGCACTGGATTGCTTCGTCGCAAGTGCTCCTCGCAATGACGTTGGAATAGACGTCCGCATTCTCTCGACAGCTTTCTGCCCGAGGCTTGCAAATAACTCCGCCCCAAAAGAAGAGGCGCAGGGAAGACCGGGTGCGCGCTGCACCCGCGGTCTCGTGTGCAAACTGTGCATCAAAAACACGCACACGAGCATACAGGTTCAGCGGAGGCAATCCGGCCTTCCCTGCGCAATGGCTTTACGGCTTATTTCGTGCTCTCGCCGGTGACCGGCTTTGTTGTCACCGTCGCCAGCGTGATGCCAAAGATACTCCAGGCATCATCGCCAACTTGACGCCAGCAACGGGGCGTCAGGACCACACGACTTCGCCGTACGCGGGCAGCATCATTCGTCTTGTAATGCTGCCGCGTCCATCGCTCCCCGCGCCC
>DASXYI010000147.1:0-6651 GCA_036502605.1 Steroidobacteraceae bacterium | reverse complement strand
ATGCAGCTACTTGTTAACAAGCGGGTATCCGTGATGCCATTGTATAGAGGCGATTGAAGTTTCCGCTGGTCTCAGAAATGTCGCGCCGGCAACGTGGCGGGTAATAAGTGCTGCGCGCGCGATTCACCACCTCAATCGAATCTTGGGTACGATAGACAAACCCAATTTAACATACTGCCCGTTCGGCGTAGCGCGCTTGTAACAGCCAAGTTGAGATGTCCGCTTCTGGTTAAGTTAAAATGTCTGCCTTCGATGCTAACGAGTAGATTCTGGGTCCTGTTCTAGGGTGTGGAACCTGGTAATCCGTCAAAACATGAAAGTGACATTGGCGATGCGCGATCTCGACCGATTGAAGTGTATTCAAGCCGTCATCGACATAAGTGACGAAGGCATGCCGCGGTCGCAGATCGACACATGCCTTCAATGGCATTGGAGGCACCGGGTCATAAACCCCGCTTAAAGGCGAATGGGATCCCCCTCCCTATTGCCGGCCAAGGCGAAATGCCGTGATCCTGCTGATCGAATACGGCGTAATCGACTACGTATCCTTCGTTTCCCCGGAGGGCTTTGAGCCGTGCTGCGAGCTCGGCGACATTTTGCACCATGCGGGCGCGCTGAAGCGCGGTGTCGAGCTCCGCGGCGCTCATTCCCCAGCCGGGCGGTATGATGGTCGGTGCAGTGCTTTCGTTACTGCCTATTGTCAACAGGACCCGGGGCTTCACGGTTCCTGCCTGCACCGCCGCTGAAAAGCGGGGCTCATCGAGCAGCACCGAACTCATGTTCCACCAGATTGAAGGGCTTGCGGTGATGAACGTACGAAACCCGCCGGGATTCACGAACAGGGCGTGGAGTACCGCCAAGCCGCCCAGCGAGTGACCGAAAATGGCCTGGTTGGTTGGGTCGATCGATACGAGCTTTGCTACGCGCGGCTTGACGTCGCTCTCGATGGTCTTCAAGAAGTCGTCCAGCCCGCCGACGCTCTTGGATGTCATGTCACTGACCGTGATATCGCGTTGGGCGACCAGCTCTCGATCAGTGGCCGGCAAGGTCAAATCATAGGTGCGCTCAAGTTCAATGGCAGCCTGGGATGGTGGCATGGAATTGAAGTACGCCGGCAATGGTTGGTGCTCCGAGAGAACGGATTTAACGAAGGCCGGGCGGTTCGGATATCCGATGCCCACGACGACAATGCCGGGCGCGTTTCCCAGGCGTGCAGCACCTGCGGCGCTCGCGAAATAAAAATCGCCGTCCAGGACATACAGGACTCCGCATCCGCGCTCCGGACATCGCTCGTCCGGCAATCCGATGCTAATTACGTATCGGTGAGCGTTTATTGTTGAAGCAAACTCAAAGCGCCGGGTGTTCGAAATCGAAACATCGGTCGGCGTAGCCGCTGCGGAAGCCGTGAGCATTGCGACTTCCATGATTGCCCCGAAGAGTGCCCGAGACCAACAACTTCGCGTCATGAGAATAACCTAGAAGCGGGCGGCGACAGAGAAACCCAGGGTTCTGGGCTGGATAACGGAGACCCATTCGAGATTGTCAATTGGAGCGCCGGATAGTTGCCCATGGCTGTTGCCGAGATTCTTGCCGTACAGCATGAATGTCAGGCTATCGTCTCTGACGCCCAGCCGCAGGTCTGTACGGTTATACGCAGGGTGCACAAAACCGCCCGCAAAATCCTCATGCTGCTGCCCGACGTGTTCGAAGCTCGCGCCTACGAAACCATGCCAATTCACGTCAAGGGGAAATTCATAGTTGGCGTCCAACTGCCCAGTCCATTTCGGCGTGCTGGGAAGAGAGTCGCCGCGCTTGCCGCCGCCGAGTGGCAGGTCGCGCGTGAGCCGCGCGTCGTTGTTGCTCACGTTGCCGCTGAGTTCGAGGCCGTGGAAAGGTCGCCACGATGCGGCGATTTCCGCGCCTTTGCTTCTCGAGCCACCGGCATTCTGGATGTACGAGAGATCATTCACACCGATACCCGGGATCTGCTGGTCGGTCCAGTTAATGTAATAGATGGAGGCGTCTAAAGAGACTTTTCGGTCGAGGAGATCCGCTTTGTAGCCGAGCTCCGTCGTTGCCACTTTGTCAGGCTTGTAACTGGGAAGAGCGTCATTGCCCGCGTAGGGATTAGGCCCGCCCGGGTGAAATCCCGACGCGAAGCGCAGATAGACCATCGAATTGCTGGTCGGATGAAACTTGGGCGATATGAGGCACGTGAACGCATGATCATTCTCAGTGCCCTGGGTGATTTCGGGTGGATCGACAAATGAGCCGCCCACGAATTCATTGAAAGTTTGGGACTCGTGGCTGTAGCGGCCACCGAAATCCAGATCAAACTTTGATGTGAAGCGGTAAGTAGCATTGGCGAAGACGGCCTCTCCGCGATACTTCGCGTCTTCCGTGATGAGGAATTGCAGAGGACCGTCATCGCGCTCGCCCGTGTCCACGTTTACCCCCAAGGAGGTGTAATACAGCGACGTGTGCTCGGTAGTGAAGAATACGCCAACCATCCAGGTGAGGCCGTCAGACTTCGCAGAGGCCAAACGCACCTCCTGAACGAATTTCTTTGTATCGATTTCATCTTGCGACACGCCGGCCGACACGGGAAACCCGAGATACATGGTCGCATCCGTGTTATTGAAGCCTGTTGAGGACGTGAATGTAAGCCCATGCAAATCGCCTTCGATCTCGACCGACTCGTTGCTCGAAAAGGCTTTGTGTGAATCGGCATTCGGAACGCGCAACTGGTCGAGGGGGCCCGTGACAGGTTGTTGTGTCGTCGGATCGAAATCGACGCTGGGGCTGCCTCCCGTTTTCTGATCTTGTACAAGCCCGGTGAGGCGGACGCGCCAATCACTCGACGGAGTCCAGCCCAGGGACAGGCGCCCGCCCACGGTGTGGCTGACCGCCACATTGTGTTGATTGTGGGTCGGGTCATTAATGAAGCCTGGATCTTGCCGGTCGAAAACGCTCACGCGTAGCGCGAGGTCGCTCGTGAGCGGTACATTGCCGGCCGCGCGTAATCCGTAGCCGTCCCCGCCTCCGTTGGTTAGCGAGCCATCGACCTCCACTCGACCAAATGTTCGAGCCGGGTTGGGCGCAGCTGTGACATACTTGAAGAGGCCGCCCATGGCGCCTGCACCATATAGAGTACCTTGCGGGCCTCTCAGGACTTCGACTCGTTCCAGATCGAGTGGGTCCAGATCCGGCACAAAACCGCTTCCCAGTGCGGTTGTCGAGCCATAAGCAATATCGTCGACATAAATGCCAACGACGCCGATACCGCGAATCGACAAGCTGTTTCCCGAATTCTCGAAGTTGAGGTTTGTAACCCGCAGTCCAGGAACGCGACTTTGATAGTCCTCAAGCCTCACCGACTGGGTATCGGCGAGCATTTCGCCCGACAACGCGCTGACCGAGACGGGCACGTCTAGAATTCGTTCTTCGCGCTTGTTCGCGGTGACGACGATCTCTCGCAGACCATTGGCGCTGTCTTGTCCCCCGTCGGCGGACGGTGATTTTTTTGTGGTTTCGCTTTCCATGGATCCATCAGGATTGGGAGCCTCTGGCCTTTGCCCATTTTCATCGTTTTGAGCCACACGGATGATGGCAGCTCCCTGGCCGGCGCGGGAAGTGCGAGTTTCCGATGTGCTCATTTTGACGATGGTGATGGAGGTCTCGCCCGCCACCCGGTAGCGTAGGCCGGCCGGCTCGAGAAGCTGGTTCAGGGCTTGTTTTATTGTCTTCTGGCCGATGACGCCCTGAGTGGTTTCGCCGGTTAGATCATCAGACACGATAACTTGCAATCGAGCTTGCTCGCTGAATTGAATCAGCGCGCTGGACAAATCCTCGGCCGGGATTTGAAACGCCAGCGTTTTATCGAGATCCATGCCCAGAGCGGTGAGAGGGACGGCGAGGAATAAGGCTATCGCCGAAGGCACGGCCGACAGGCTAAGTCGGCAAGCGGTTGCGCTCATCTTCATCGTCTATATCCCCGTATTTGATTTGTGCAAGCCATAACGAGTGAGCGTCACAATTGTGAACCTTGAATTGAAATTGTTTTTGGCTCATCGTTTTTGGCGCGCTACGAGGGCCGATCCGGGTGAGAACGCGTGCGCGTCAGAGTTGCCACCTTGGGAGGTGGGGATGCCGCGTCGCGCCTTCTAAAGATGCATTCTTATTTTTCCTTGGATAGGATGATATCGCCGCTTTCTGTGCGCGTAACGGAAATCGAATACGCCTGTTCGATTCCTATCAGCCAATCGTCGAGGGACGAGGCAAACGCGGTGCCGGTAAAGGGCAATCGGGCAATTGCCGGGTCCTTGATGATGAAGCGATGTGCAGCGTAGCGGTTGATATCTTCCACCACTGACGCCAGCGGCTCGCGGATGTAGGCGAGTTCGCCGTTGCGCCACGCGAGCGCGTCGGCTGGGTTGACACTTGCAATCGATGCGATGCGATCTTGTGTCGAATAAGTGAGCTGATAACCGGCTTCGGCGCGCCATGTCGCGGACTTCTGTCCGGCTCCGTGGCTGCTGACCTCCACGGTGCCCTCTTCGACGGTGATGGTCACGCGGTCTTGGTCGCGCCTCACGTCAAACGCCGTGCCCACCGCCGTCACGCTCACCCCGCCCGCTTGCACCACGAAAGGGTGCAACTTGTCGTGCTTAACTTTAAAATACGCTTCCCCTTTGGACAAAATGAGCTCGCGTGTCGCGCCGTTGAAGTCCATGTTCACGCGGCTTCTGACGCCAAGAACCATCCTCGAGCCGTCCGGGAGGGTGGCCGCCCGGTTGGTGGCCGTAGTCGATACGAGCTGAGGCTCGTGCGAAATATATCCTCGCCAAGGCCATAAAGTAGTCGCCGAAAGCCCCAGAATGATGGCGGCGGCGCCTGCGGCAGCGCCCAAAACTAGCCGAGTGGTGCTCGAAATCGCAAAATGATCGGATCTCGCATGCTCGACCTCCCGGCGGTGCGGCGTTCCGGCCCGTGTTGGAACGGGAAGGGGGTTTTCGTCGAAGGATTCGCCCTTGAGGGCGTCTAGTTCTTTCCAATCGCGCTGAAGGCGTTCGTACTCGGCAAAGTTGTCCGGGTTCTCGTCGATCCATTGCAGCCACGCGTTCAGCTGTTCATCGCTTAGTTCACCCGATTGCAGACGCAGTAGCCACTGGCTCGCTTCATTGAGCCGCTTGAGCCGCTGTGTTTCTTCTAGTTTCATGCCGGTGTTCATGACGTGATCCGCTTTTTAGCTTCCACGGCGGAATATCCTTCACGGCGAAGGCGCAAGTACACGAGCGCCCGACCAATAAACTTGCGCACCATGCGCTCGCTGACATTCATCATCTTGGCGACAACGTCGAGCGGCCGGTCCTCGAGTTTGTGCAGACGAAAAGCTTCGCGGCAGCGCCCGGGGAGTTCGGTAACTGCGCACTTCAGGAGTGCCAGTTCCTGCTTGGCGAGCGCGGTTTGCATCTCCCGCCCCTCTACGAATAGCAGTTCGGTGGACTCGAGCTGATCGATGCGGTTTCTGCTGCGCCGTTGACGCAGCCGGTCCACTGCTAAATTCTCGGCCGTGCGAAAGAGATACGATCGCAGATATCCAATGGCGCCGTTCTTGGGCTCCAATTGAAGCACCTTGACGTAGGCTTCCTGAGCTATTTCTTTAGCATCCTGGATGTCATGCACGCGACTGACCAAAAGACCTACCAGGATGCGGTTGTGCTCGCGAAAGATGCGGGCAATCTGCGCCGCTCGGTCTTCGCCTTCCGGCGAGGCGGGCACCCATTGGGGATTTTGAATAGAGTCGTCGGGGTTCACCGCTTACGCCTTGCTTCATGAGTCTTTGGCCTACTCTCAGAAGCTATGACGAGTGAACCTGTATATTTGGAACCTTGAGAGGAAAAATAACCTGATGGTCGCGCATGCCGCGTCGGCCTTTCGTGCTAGAACGGCCCGCAACATCAATCCCTTTATGGCGGAGAGGCCAGAGCCCCTGTGAAAGAGGGCTGCTTTCTACCGGCATGCTCAACCAATGGACCCACTCCGCATGGCGATTTCAATACCACGGGAAACCCAGGAAGGCAAGGCCAATCGATACGGCTTGATCAACGCTACCGCTTGGGCTGAGCTGACATTTCTCCGATGGGACCGCGGGCACGATCTTTGAGAAGACGCGCACGCCATTGGGTGTATGGCTGGCGGCGGCGTGGTGTCTGACGAACTAGAGGTAATGCCTTAGCGCACTCGGATTACAGCGTGTCTTGGGATTGGGCAGTTATCTGATGTCCAATTACCTTGCCGGATGTGGATATCAGCAGATCGTGTCCTATTGGCAGCTAATGGTGTCCTAAATCGAAAATTCGCTGTGAGTTTCACCAATTGCTGGGAGTGGAACGTAAGTGGGGGCGCAAGGGTAAGATAGTCGGCCTATTGGCATTGCAGGACCGCCCCAATGAAATGGACGATCCGCCTTGAGTTGACGCCGGATGGCAACCCGCCAATCACGTACGACGCCAATCACGTACGACATTGGCACGATTACTCGGCCAATCGCCGACTTGTCTTCAGAGGAGATCGGGTTGACTCTCGAGGAAGGTCAGCAGTTGCTGCGCCGAGTCCAGGTCCAGATCATTGGCAGCCAGGCGCACGCCT
>DASXYI010000146.1:0-150779 GCA_036502605.1 Steroidobacteraceae bacterium | reverse complement strand
GTTCATCCTCGGTGTGGCCTCCGGCGCCGCCATGATCCCGTACACCATTATCAAAGAGGTGAATCCCGACGAGGTCAAGGGGAGTGCAACCGGTGCGATCAATTTCTTGACGTTCGGCGTCACCGCGGCGATCGGGCCGGTTTTTGCGGGGCGGTTCGGCAAAACATTGGGTGCACAAACCGTCGACGCGGCCTCGCATTTCAGGCACGCCGGTCTTTTCTGGATCGGTATTCTGATTGCGGCACTGGTGGTGGGATCGATGCTCCGGGAGACGGGCCGAGTTCAGCCGAACCTAACGTAATCGTTCACGTTATCGCGCGTCATTCACGTACGCGCGCATCAACGCGATGGCAGCCCGGGCCACGATCATGATGGGTGTTCGTGTATCGGGAGGCGTGTGTCGCGAGGATGCGGCAGCGCGATCTCAAGCGGGGGCCTCTTCTAACAGAAACTAGCAACGTATAACGGGCCAACGCGCCGCCCTTCTGAAATGATAAACGCCGGAGAAGCGAAGAAAGTCTGATGCGTCGCGACTTGAGTCTATCTTGCGACTAGGAATAACATTCTTCGCCCTATCTCAGGAGAGCGATACGTGACCCAGAGATCGAGCAAAAACAGCGCGGACGTGTCCCGGCCTATGGAACACGAGGACAATCGGTTGGCTGCTGCGCCGCAAGACGGCAGTCCACGGAAGAAGAAGAGTGCGCACTTCTCGCGCTTGTTTCCGCTGGCGATCGCGCTGCAATGGAAGAACTGTACGTTTTGTACTTTGCGAGACTCGTGGAGTTTTTTCTACACCTGACTACTCAGCGTGATCTCGTTGACGAACTGATCGATGACACGATGGTCGAGGTATGGCAAAGAGGGGCGTCACTTGACGCAAGTACCTCCGTCTCCGTTGCGATCATGCGATTGGCCTATTCGTTTGGACGCAAGCGTGTCATCGAAGCCAGCGAAACGCGGCCACATCTCCGACATGCTATACAGAATACGGATCATGACGGTTCATTATCTTTGGATACCGCCTCGAACAAACAAGACTGGTTTCTGAATCTCCCTAGCGAGGAGAGGGCACTGCTTCACCTTGTCTATGCACGTGGGCACTCGCGGCGTGAGATCGGCGAAATAATGAACATTTCGTGCGAATGCGTCGACGTGCTATTGGGTGATGCACGGCGTCGGGTCCTTCAGTGAATTGATCGGAAGTCAATCGACCACGAGCGGCGCCGCTCGCCACGAGCTCGAAGCGACGCGGCCGCGGCTTCTGGCGCTAAGCCTTCTCATCATCACAGCGAGCAGTGCCAGGCTCACGACAGTGGGCGATCATCGTATCGCCGTCCGGCATAACGGTAAAACAAAAGTGACCCGACCCACTTGACCGCGATGCCTACTGCGATTCCGACGACGGTATCGACAAGGCGCAGCAACGGTTGCAGCCAGGCATTCCGAGTATCCATGGCCACAACCACCATCACGACGGCGGTGGTTATACCCGTCGTGACAATGTCTTCACGCTGGCCCAATATCATCATGATCAAGGTGCCGATACCGAGCAGGGCGGCCATGCCCACAGCCTTAAATGGAAAGATACAAAGGTAGAGCAGGCACAACGCGAAGCTGACACAGGTCGCCATGAAACGGTGCGCGCCCGCTGACAGACTTGCCTCGCGGGTGTCCCTGAAGACGAAGACCGTCGCTGCCGTCGCCCACATCCCTCCCAGGTAGTCGGTAACGCTGCCGACAAGCCCCGACAGAGCATGCGTCATGATCGAGTAGCTGATCAGGCACGCGATCGCCATGTTCAGTTCGTTGCGCCGTCTTCTCGTCCGTCGAAATCAATCAGGAAACGAGACTCATATGCAACTCTGGAGGTCCGCCCATTTCGTAACGATAGGATAGAGGAACACTGCCGTCGATATCTGTAACGCCGAGTCTGGCTCCTAATTCCGCGCCGATCAAAGCGCGCCCCGAAAGCTTCATCCTTTCGTCGGATCCATAGAGGGCGGCGATCACCCTGCCTGTAAACTGTGGTGATTCTCTTCGCAGCTTTGGTCTTGCCTCCTCCGGCAACTGTGCAAGATAAGCACGCGCGCGCTCTGTATCAAGAGGCCCCATCCAGATAGAAATTGCTGCGACATTGAAGGGTCTTAGGTCCTTCGCCATATCGGCAGCCATCTTGTCGGCACCGGCTTTCTGCGCGCCGTAGGCTGGGCCGTAGTGATAGGAAACAGCTCCATAGTAGCCGGTGTTCACGATCAGGCCATGACCGTTTGTGATGAGTAGAGGAGCGGCGTGATAAGCGGCCACAAAATGCGAGCGCAGGCCGACGGTAATCACGTCGGCAGCCTCGACAGGCTTCTCCCAGAAGCCGCCTGGCGCGGGAGCACTTACCAGCTTCGCAGCATTGTTCACCAGGATATCCATGCGGCCGTGCTGTGCTTTCACGCGCTCGAAAAATGCGGCCACAGCTCCGTCGTTTTCATGATCCACGGCGACAGGAACTCCTCTCCCTCCGGACGATGTGACAAGATCGGCGGTCTCGCGGATCGTGCCACCATAGGGCGAGTCGCCATCCGCCGCACTCCGCCCAGTCACATAGACGGTCGCCCCCGCCGCACCTAAAGCGATTGCTATGCCTCTCCCTGCGCCTCGACTTGCTCCGGTCACTACTGCGATCAAGTTCTACTCCTTCGTTGTCAATCCACTTTGTTAAGCCTAGGTCTCCAGTGGAAAAATCGCAAGAACACACTAAAAAGTGCAATACTCACCTTTTGGTGACCAGCTATGAACAAACAGTCCTTGCCACGGACGTGCTCCACGGTGGAACTCGAAGAGGCCATCAAAACTATCGAAGGTAGATGGAAGATACTGATCTTGTTTCATCTCTTCGGAGCACCGGTCCTGCGATTCTCTGAATTGCGCCGAGCGATCACCGGTGTCTCGCAGAAGATGCTTATCCAGCAACTGCGCGACCTGGAGAAGGACGGCATCGTGGAGCGCAAAGTTTATCCTGAGGTTCCACCGAGAGTGGAATACAGGTTGACAAAGGTTGGGACGGCCCTTCGCCCGGCACTCAAAGCACTTCAATCCTGGGCGGTCTCACGGATGACCGAATCCGCAAAAAATAAGACCTGCTAATTAGCCGACGTCCTCTCCTTTTGCAATCTGATCCAGCTCCGATGCCTACAACGCAGGCGCGGCGCGACCATAAAAAGGGCGCGTGAGGGTGTGGATCGTTACTTGTTGTCCGGACCGCTGTAGAGCCATTGCGCTGTGCTGTCCCAAGCTTCGCGCAAGCCCAGTGTAGCCATCCGGTAAATGGAAACGGGGTCTCCCGCGGTGCACGCTGTTCCGCCGGCCGCCAGTCCCATGGCTTGCAAAGCAACCCCTGCACTATTGGGGTGACCTCGACACGCACGGCTTCGCGATCCTGAGCCGCCTTCGCCAATACTTTCCGCACACCCGCTCATTCCTCATGGATCGCGATACGCTCGTCAATCACCGCGACTTCTGGACCGAAGAACTCAGTGGCACCCGCGTGCTACGCGACCTGCCAACCCTGGACCCATTCGAACAATCACTCTACGACGACCTTCGCAACGACCGCCTCGGCGACCGCGTCCGCCTGGAGCAGGAGAGAGTTCAGTATCAGCGGGTTGAGCAAGCGGTCTTGGCATTGCATTGCTGACCCTCGACCGGGCGTATACATCGTCAGATCCCACCAGGTTTTTGAGAGGGCGAACTCGCTGATGCTACAACGAGAACCCCGGATAGACGAAGGCGCCGCGAATGGTCTCGGCGTCTTTTTCAGATACACCGCTGGCGCGCAAGGTCTCGTACCACGTCGCCTCGACCCGCGCCTTCGTGTTGTTGACGATCTTCTCCGCTTCGTCCTTATCGAGCAGGAAGCGCGCATGCTGCGAGAGTATGTTCTTCGCATTGGCATAGCGGCCCATGTCACCGCAGTCCAAGGCGAGGTCGCGGCGTTCTATGCTCACGGGCACTGATGGCGTGAGGTCATAGGCGGGCGAGAGGTTCCAGTTCTTTTCCTTCGCGATTACCGCGTGATTGCGCGGGTGATCGTCGAGATTCGAGATGAGCGAGTTGAAGCAGATTCGGCGGAACAGTTCGCGGGCATCCTTCTTGGCGTCTTCGACAATCCGGCGCAGTTCTTCGACCAAGATCACGTAGGACCAGTTCTGTCTCGCTTCAGGCGCTTCATCGGCGCGCAGGATCGTCAGGCCGCTGACCATGCGCGCGCGAGTATAACCTTTCGCAGTTTTCTCCCGGTCGAAGCGCTTGACGAGCAGCACATCCTTGCCGCCGACCGTCTCTATCCGGCTTTCTGCGGTCTTAATTTCGCATTCGCGAGCCAGCCGCAGCATGGCGTGCTCGACCCGAGTATTGTTCCAGCGGTCGTCGTCGCGATTGAATTTCGCTACCCAAAGGCCATCATCGTCCTGCACTACGGCCTTCGGGCGAGCGCCGCCCATCGACGTGCCGAGCAACATTAGATCTTGGACCTGCTGCGCTTGGGGATCGTTTGGGATCTGATCCTTGACCAGAGCGTCGGCGAGACCCTGGAGTTTCTCGAGATCGATCGTTTTGTTGAATTTCCGTTGCGGGGCGGGCGGGACGTTGTTGCGCCCAAACGCGAGAGCGCCCGCGCGGTCGTCGGGTGACTCCAGCAGGTAATCCAGTTCACCGAGTTGGGCACGGCCTGCGTGCTTCTCGATGACGCGGCGGCCCCAGTAGTCGGGTCCAGCATCGCGCAGGGCGCCGAAGACGCCGTTTAATTGCGCAGTCGCGTAGGTCTGGGTCGAGAGTTTGAGCTCGACCGGATCGAACTCAACGGCGTCTTGGTTCTCCAGATAGGAGCGGCCGTAGACAAACCGCCCGAGGGCGTCGCCTCTGGCGTTTTTTTCCAGGACGAATCGGCCCGCCGTTACTGCTGATACCTGTCCCGGCAGCGTGATGTAGACGAAGCATTCGGAGGGGGACGCCTTAGAAATCACTGTCGAGCTCCCCACTCTTCCGGGCGCGGGTTTTCTCTTTGGGGGCGACCAGCGTCAACCCTTGCTCATCCTTGGCAGGGTTCGCTACGTCGTTCAGTTGTGGAAGTAGGTCATAGACCCACAGCAGAGCGACGTAGATCCCAACGCCGGTTGAAGCCTTACCTTTTTCGGCATCCATGACGGCGCGCCGTCCTGTCCCTATCTTTTGGGCGACTTCATCAATCGTGAAATGTCGCCGGATTCGGGCCGTACGGAGGTTTTCGCCGAGGCGGGTGAGCGCCTGTTCGACGGGGTAGGGCGGAGATTGCAGTAGCTGGTTCCTTGCGGCCATGTTCCCTCAAGAGCATATTAAGCACATTAAGGTGCCCTTGAGAGCATACAGGATATGGCATAAGTATCAAGATTTGTGCTCTTAAGAGAACATTAAGCGCCATAAAGCCCTTTAAAGGGCACATTGTGGCGAGAGATGCTCGCAACGAGTCATAGAACGGCCGCAGCCTCGGTACCAGTCTACCGCGAAGCCGCACCGACCACGCCCGCCCGCTCGACTAGCCCAACCGGGCCAGCGCACCCGGAATTCAGCCGAGGCGAGGAGGCGGTGTGGTCATCGAGGATGTCGGGACCCGATCGTCATGATGGTGATGATGGTGATGATGGTGGTGACCACGCCCATCATCGTCACAAGCAGCAAGCTCAGCATGATGGGCATTGCCGATCGTCGGTGCCGGGTAGGGCGGAGCCAGCAGCAGACCGTTGAACATCCCGTGGGGCATAGCTTCCAAATGCCCGGTCAGACGAGACCTCCGACGGCATCGCTGCGAGTTCCCGACCAAGTACGATAATGACTGACCCAGCACAACATGGAGACTCAAAGATGACGAACAAGAGATCGAAAGTTCGCGAAAGCTGAGGGAGCGCTAGGCAAGTCCGGAAGGCCAGAAACTGATCGACGAACTCGCGCTTGCCTACGTTGAAGCAGCCGTCGCCAGGCTGATCAAAGAAGAAGCCGAAGCACGTGATCGTATGATCGTATCGTGCAAGTACCGGAAATTATTTGAGTTTAACCCGAACCAAAATTGGCGGAACAGTCCACCACGAGCGGCCGGTGGCCAGGTTCGGGTAAACTCCTCCAAGGCTGCCATCGCGAGCGGGGGTAAATCTGTAATGTCTGAATTCCATTTCTGTCCCCGCTGTGCCGCCCCACTCGCCGAACGCGCGGTGCAAGGCGAAGTACGCAGCGTCTGCTCTGCGACCTGCGGCTTCGTTCACTATGACAACCCGACGCCGGTTGTCGCGGCGGTTGTCGAGCACAACGGCATGGTAGTGCTCGCACACAATCGCGCATGGCCGCAAACACTCAGATCGTTTTACGGACTGATCACGGGGTTTTTGGAGCGCGGGGAATCGCCGGAACAATGCGCGATGCGTGAGGTGAAGGAAGAGCTCGATCTCATTGGTACAGGGGCGACGCTCATTGGTGTCTATCCGTTCGAGCAAATGAATCAGGTAATCATCGCGTACCACGTCCCCGCTATTGGCACCGTTACGCTAAACCATGAACTCGACGACTTCCGCCACGTGCCCCTAGGTGAATGCAAGACCTGGTCAGGCGGAACGGGCCTTGCGCTGCACGATTGGCTGTGCAGCAAAGGCTTCGAACCGCCGATGCTGGAGATACGTAAGAAGACCACGCCGGAGTAGAGCGGCTTTACACCGGCGAGAGTCCGCCAAAAGCGGACCTCGGGTTATTGGGTGCACTGACAATGCGGCGCGCAGATCGTGTCCAATCTCACTTCTGCGGAACGTCGGCTCAAGCTATTCTGAAGAACCTGGGGTGGAGATTTTGTACCATGGCAAAGCTCGTTTATGGATTGAACCAGTCCTTGGATGGCTACGTCGACCATATGGAATTTAGGCCAAGCGTGGCGCTCTTTCGTCACTTCATAGAGCATATGCGCGACCTGACGGGCATTGTGTACGGTCGCCGCATGTACGAGGTAATGCGTTATTGGGACGAAGACCGTGCGGACTGGGTCGCGGAAGAACACGAGTTCGCGGCGGCGTGGCGGAGCCAGCCGAAGTGGGTTGTGTCGCGCTCGTTGAAGTCGGTCGGACCCAACGCCACGCTTGTCGAGGATGACATCGAGGCGGTGATACGTGGGCTGAAGGCTCAGCCAGTTGGGGAGATTGAAGTTGCCGGACCAGACTTGGCAGGAAGCCTAACCAGCCTTGGTCTTATTGATGAGTATCGACTTTACCTCCACCCTATCGTACTTGGTCGCGGCAAGACATTCTTCGCCGGTCCCCGGCCGCCGCTCCGTCTTGTGACCAGCGATCGAATTGCCGAGGACGTGATTAGGTTGACGTACGTTCCCGCTTAATCGCGCGTCGCCCGACGGACTGCGCGGACGGGTCAGGTCCACTTTGGGTCATGAACGTCGATTGGCGAGTCCATCCAAACCTAGCAGTGTTAAATTCCCTCATTCGCAATACGAGCGACTCGTCACGCTTCCTCGCCAGTTTTCCGGTTGCCGATGTTTGACCGATCGCGTGGTAAATGATCTATTGCGCTCAGGGAATGCGGAGTGAATTCCACTACCGTCCGGGCGGAGTACCTAGGGAGGGGGATGATGCGTTTGCGCCATGACTACTTTGCTTGCCTAGTTGTACTGACCTTGACAGCATCAACCTGCCTGGCCGCCGATGGTCTGACCCTGCCGAAGGATCTGATGCTGCCGGCCAATGTCACGGCGGCCATTTACCTGCCGAAGCCAGTGCGGGAATTTCGCAGTGCGTTCCGTTCCGCGAGCGGCTTTCAAACCACCGACTCCGTGCAACTGGGAAACACGTTCGAGGAGACGACGCTCGAATCTGCGCGCCACTTCTTCAATGCGAGTTTCATGTACGAACTCTCCGCCACTCCCGGGTATGGGCTGCTGATCGCCATGCATCCGGACGTGAAGGCCGAAGATCGACAATTGGTCGCCACCGCGCACTACACGGTGTTCAACGCCGCCGGCGCTTCAGTGCTGAAAGGCGATACCGTGGTGCGTTGGGCGCCGGGATTTGGCGGAAATAATTCCGACATCATGGGTCGCCTGATGGAACAGGTGATCAACCGGACGCTGACCGACATCGTCGCCCAATTGCGACCGACCGCGGACAAATTCCCCACGGGCGAGAACGCCGCCTTCAACCTGAATTTGCTGGTCGACAAGGACCATGCCTCGATGAGCGGAACGGGCTTCTTTATAAACGGCAAGGGCCAGGTGCTCACGGCAGCGCATGTCGTGCATAATTGCGCGGTCATCGAGGTGCACTATGGGGGTAATTCCGCCCCGGCGACCGTCACCGCGAGCAGTGCCCTGTTGGATGTAGCCGTCCTGGACACCAACCTGGGCAGCGAACATTTCCTCCCGCTGCGTCGCGACGGCCGCCTGGAATTGGGTGAGAATGTCGCCAACATCGGCTTCCCGCTCCAATCACTGATGACCGACGCACCGACGGTCACCCGCGGCACTCTAAGCTCTCGCGCAGGCCTGAGCGGCTCCCTGGGCCAGTTCCAATTCTCGGCACCGATCCAACCGGGCGCAAGCGGCGGCCCGGTGATCGGCGTGCGCGGAGACGTTGTCGGAGTAGCCGTGGCCACCCTGAATGCCGAGGAACTGATCAAACAAGGCGTGTTGCCGCAGAACGTCAACTTCGCGCTCGAAGCACAGTACGTTCAGAAATTTCTGCAGAACAAATCCGTCGCCTTCACCGAAGGGGCCGCCGATCTCCATGTCTCCCCCGACGTCTCCATCGAAACGGTGCTCCCCGCGGTGGTGGGCGTCCGATGCTACCAGTGAGGCAGACCGCCATGACGCGAAAACTTGTCGGCATTGTCGCACCTCCGGTGATGTTGATGCTTTGTCTGCTGTCAGGCCCGATCGCGGCCGACAACACCGGGGCAGTCGCCCCCTCGTTGCCTGCAAACCCGGTCTTCGATCAGGCGGCCGCGCTGCTTCCCACGATCGCGTTTCGCGCCGACGCTTCGGGGAATGATCTTTTCGATGCGCTGCAATCCGCTCACGTATTTGCGCACCTGTCCAAGGAAGCCCCCGGCTCCCCGATTCAACTGCGCATTTATCATACGGTGCATCCCACGAACGTCGATGCAAAGAATTTCTTCAGCGGGTTGCTGGCGGTGGGCACCCTCGGACTTTCCCCGGTGATCATGAGCGGTGACTACACGATGCACTACGACCTGTATGTCAACGGGCAACGAATATCGCGATATGAATACACTGCGAAACTATCGCGCAATGAGCATCTGAACGGCAAGTCGGCTGATGCCACCCATGGGCTCGGGCCGGATGGAGTGGTCTGGGCGAAATCCACGGTCAATCTTTTTCTTAACGACCTCGCGCGCGACAATTCAGTACGCGCATTGAATGACGAGTATAAGATGTACTTCGGTGCTCTCGCACCGGCCGTGGGCATCTCCGTCCAATAATCCTGGGAATGGCTCGCTCGGGAAGGCTGATTTGGCCGGGTTTGGCCGATTACCGCCTCCGGTGATGGCGCAGCTTCAGCGAACCGACCTGGATGCGAGCGCCACGTTCACCGGCTCCAAGTAGAAGGCGTACTGAGATAGACAGGCGCGCAGGAAACTACGCGCGCCGTATCCCCCTGAGACAGCCTCCTCAAGCGCGTGAAGTACGATGAAGATAGTTCTTCAACACTGCCTCTGAGGGAGTGCGACGGCGCTGGCGATGTTCACCCTCGTCACTACTGATTGGGCGCTACGTACCTGCCGCTCGAGTCAGCGCAATACGCGCTCGAAACACTCCGCGATGTCCTTGCGCCGCAACGGCTTGCGCAGGACTTCGCGGATTCCGACTGCGCGCGCACGCTCGTCCAACGGCGCGCCGCCGTAGCCACTCATCAATACGATCGGGATGTCGGGGCGCAGCAGTCGAATCTCGCGGGCGAGATCGGTGCCGATGAGGCCGGGCATCGTCTCATCGGTCAGGACGGTATCGAAGCGCTGCGGCGCTTCGCGGAACGCATCCAGCGCCGCCCTGCTGGTGTTGAATCCGACCGGTTCGTAACCGAGCTGCGCCAGCATTTCTTCGGTGAGCGCAACCAGCGATTTCTCGTCGTCCACGATCATCACCGCTTGGCCACGGCCCCGCGGCAGCGCGGTAGCGACGTTAGCCGGGACGGTCGTTTCGCCGGCAAGCGGTAACCAGATCGTGAAGGTCGTGCCGCGGCCGACGGTCGTGCCAACGTCGATCGTACCGCCGAGATCCGCCACGATGCCATGCACGAGCGACAGACCCAGACCGGTGCCCTCGCCGGCGTCCTTGGTGGTAAAGAAGGGATCGAACATCCGATCGAGCACGTGCGGCGGAATGCCACTGCCGGTGTCGCTCACGCACAGCCGCACGTACGCACCCGGAGCAAGATCGCCGCGCGATAGCCTGCGAGTTTGCGCCACCTCCGCGCGATCCAGAGATACCTCGAGCACGCCACCAGGCTCCATCGCGTACAAGGCATTTGTGCAGAGATTCATCGCCACCTGGTGCAGCTGCGTCGCGTCACCGACGATCCCCGCGTCGCCGGCCTCAAGACGTTTGTCGAGACGTATGCCGGCAAGTGAAGCGGCGAGCAGCTCGAGCGCTTCCTCGATCACGGCCTGCACGTTGACCGGACCCCGTTCGCCCACGCCGCTACGACTGAACGCGAGGATGCGATCGACAAGCGACTTGGCACGGCCGCCGGCGTGCATCACGTTGTCGAGGTAGCGCCGCACAGCGCTGCCTTCGGACGCGTCCTGTTGCGCGAGCTCGCCGTAGCCAAGGATCGCGCCCAGGATGTTGTTGAAGTCGTGCGCGATCCCGCCGGCGAGAGTGCCCATTGCTTCCATCTTCTGCGATTGGCGAAGCTGGATTTCGAGCCGTTCTTTCTCGGCCTCCGCGTTCTTCCGCACGGTGATGTCGCGGAAATTCACTACCACGGCCTGCACGCTGGGTTCATGGAGCAGATTGCTCCATGTCCTCTCGATCCAGCGCCATGACCCGTCCTTGTGCCGCAGCAGAGTCTCGTGTGTCACCACCTTCCCCGGCTCCTGAATAACCTCGGCCCATGTGGCTTGTCTGAGTTGAATATGATCCGGATGGACCAAGTCATATTGCGATAGCCGAGCGAACTCTTCAGGCGGATAGCCGAGCACCCGTTCTGTCGATGGACTGACGTAGATTAAGCCCTTCGCGAGGGCGTCCAATACAATCCCGTCTGAGCTGTACTCAATCATGGCCCGAAAGCGCTTCTCATTCTGCTGCACCGCTTCCTTCGCTTCCTTCTGGTCGGTGACGTCCGTCACTGCCCCTACAAACTCGAGGTTGCCTGATGACTGCTGCAGGGCATGAGCTATGAAGTGCACATGTTGGACCCTGCCATCCGGCATCAGCAATCGATGCTCAAAATCAAAATTCGTCCCTTCCCTAGATGCGCGGTCGAGAGTCTGCTGCACGAGATCCCTGTCGTCGGGATGAAATCGCTGCAGTACCGATTCCAACGTAGGCTTGGCCGCCCGATCGTGTTCAAAGATCTTGTAGGTTTCCTCCGACCAATAAATTTCTCCGCTCAGAACATTCCAGCCGAAGCTTCCGGTCGAGCTGATGCTCTGCCCTTCGGCCAGGAAAGCTTCGCTGCGCTGCAGATCAGAATAGAGCCGTGCATTCTCCAGTGAAATCGCGGCTTGCGAAGCCAGCAGTTCCAACACCGCGAGGCGGCCGGGCGTGAAGGCGCCCGGGGTCAAATTGTTCTCGAGATAGAGTGCACCGACAAGCTTCGTTTGTTTAACGATGGGCACGCATAAGACAGATCTGGGCCGTTTCTGTCGCACATACTCGTCGTCCAAATGCGAGCTACTGGTCGACGCGTCATCAAGGACCACGCGTTCCCGCGTCCGGATCACGAAATGAAGCGCGGATTGGGACAGATCCGCCGGCGTAACGGCCGCCCGTCGAAGGTTGACCTCGACGCGGCCGTGGCCGGTGGTAGCCTCCGCCTCGATCTGCGGCTCGTCGCCCCGGAAAAGGATGAGCAGCCCCCGCTCGGCCCCCGCATGCTCCATCGCGATTCGCATGAGCTTCTCGATCAGCTTGCGGAGAACAATCTCGCTCGAGAGTGCCTGTGACGCCTTGACCACCGTTTCGACGTCCAGCTGCGCGAGGGGCGCGCCAATCGTCGTGGTGGGAGAGGTAGAGGCCCGTTCCTCGTGCAAGTGCGGGTAGCGTTCATCGATCTGTTTCAGTTTGCCGAGCGCGCCCCAACGGTCGTAGCAGTTCCGCGCGTTGCGTAGATATGCGTGGGCGATCGTCTCGAAGCCGCGCGCCAGGTAGAACCGCGCGGCCACCTCATGGGCCAGCGCCTCGTTCTGCACGAACCCATGCTGGCGCGCCGATCGAATGGCCTCTTCGTACAGACGCATCGCCTCAATATCGCCGCCTTCGATGCGTGCGATCTCCGCGCCCACCAAGGCGGCGCGGTTCTGAAAATTGTCCGGGCAGTTCTCCGCCCACACCGCGAGCTGCTTGTAATGGGCGGCCAGCGCCTCCAGATGTTGCGGCCGCTCGTCGGCCGATGCAGCTTCATACTGTCCCGCTCGCGCGAGTGCATCATAGAAATGGTATTCGGCCACCTCGAAGAATGACGGCGACGTCCAGAGAAGCCGTCGCGCGTTTGATGCTGCCTCAATTGCGGCAGCGTACTGGCCCGCGAAGACGCGCGCTTGCAGCTTGCGGATCCAATACCAGCATTCGGGGAGCGCCAAACGCGGATCACTTTGCAAGTGATGTTCGAACCGGCTCTCGTCGAACTCCGGATCGTTGAAGGACGAGAACTGCGGCGTCAGGCCCCGGAGAGTCCGAATGAGCCTGAGCTGTCCGATGATGATGTCGATAACGAGACCAAAACGCGCCTTCCGCGCGAATTCGAGGCCGTTCTCGGCTTCTCGCTGCACGTCGCCAAGCGGATCTCCGGTCGCGAGAAGATTCGTGTTGAGGTTGTTGCAGCTATAAGCCGCAAAGGTGAGGTCGCCGATTTTGTTTGCCGCGTCGAAAGCGCGACGCACCAAAACTCGTCCGCTTTGGATGTGCCTCGTCCAGGGAATGACAAGATTCCCGAAGGACATGTAGGCACGAGCCTGGAAGCGATGTAATCCGCGCTTCTCCACCAGATCGTAGCCGAGCCTGCCGAATCGGAATCCGGCCTGGTAGTCGCCGAAGTGCGGTCCGAGAATCATGCCAAGCCAAACATACGCGAAGCACGATCCGTCACTGTTACCATGCTCGAGGCTGAGATTGGCCATCCGGCAAATCACGAGTGAGAGAAGGTTCTCGTCGGTAAACAATGCCGGCGTCACGACCTCGGTCAGAACATCGAGAGTCGCGCGGGACTCCGGGTCGCTCATCAACGGCAAGTCCACGAGCTCCTCGATCGAACGGCTCCCGAGCTGCGACCAAATGCGCTCGTATTCTCGTCGTACGCCGTCTTTTGTCGGATGCGGTGACCAGTGAACGCCGCCCCTATGGAGGAATTCAAGGCATACCTCCACGCCGCGGTCGCTCCGATCCAAGGTCGTGTAAAGCGTCAGCCGCAAGCACGCGACGGCGGCGATATCGACGAGTTTCTCGGCGCGGCTTGCAAGCATCGCGAGCCGTTCTTCCGCCGCGACCAGATCGGCGGTCAACAGCTCGCAGGCGGCCCGGTGGTACTCGAGCAAAAAGGTGAGCTCGTATCGTCGCTCCCAACTGTCCTCCCCCAGCAGCGCGTGGCCGGCGGCGAGATAATTCATCGCCGAGGCATAGGCCGTTGAAGTCTTAGCGCGCTTGCCTGCAATGAGGTTCAGTTCGGCGACCCGCTCGCGCTCTTCCCGCAAGTCAATCAGCGCGGCGCCACGGTCGAGCTGGTTCACAATTTCGAAAATATGCTCTTCGAGCTCCGTCGCCGCCGTCAGCGACGCGAGTACTCGGCCAATCCGAAGGTGTGCCGCCGCCCGCTCGCCTTCGGGGATGAGCGCATAGGCGGCCTCCTGAACACGGTCGTGGAGGAATGCGTAGGAGCCCTCCTGGCGGAGGATCAGCCCCGTGCGGGCGGCCTCCCAAAGGGCCGTGTGGATCTCTTCTTCTGATTCCCCGTGAACCAGACCCAGGGTGGCGATCTCGACAACGTTCCCGAGACAGGCGAGTTGCTTGAGTGCTTCCTGTGTACTGTCGGGCAACCTCCTTATTTTTCTCACCATGAGATCCACGACATTGTCGGTGTAGCCCTTGGCGCGGATGCCCGCCAAGTCCCAGATCCAGGCAGCCCCCTCCGGGTCGAACGCGAGCATCCCTTCTTCGGCCAGCGCCATGAGGAACTGAATCGCGAAGAACGGATTGCCGCCGGTCTTTTCGTGCACCAGCTGCGCCAGAGGATGGGCGGCATCCCGCTCGCAGTGCAGAGCCGCGGCGACCAGCCGGCCGACATCGTCGAGCTGGAGGGGCGCCAGCACGATTTCCTGCATGTTTGCTCCGGCCTTGCGGATGGCCCCGAGCGTCCGGAGGAGCGGGTGAGAGCAACTGACCTCGTTGTCGCGGTACGCCCCGACCAGCATCAAGTGCCGCACGTTCGGATCGGAAATCAAGTGCTCTAGCAGTTCAAGGGTTGCCGAGTCCAGCCATTGCAAATCGTCGAGAAATAACGCGAGCGGGTGCTCTGGCTGAGCGAACGCACCGAGGAACTGTCGGAACACCATCTGAAAGCGATTCTGCTCATCCTGCGGCGGAAGGTCCGGAACGGGCGGCTGTTTCCCGATGACGAACTCGACCTCGGGAATGAGATTGACGATCAGTTGGCCGTTCTGGCCCACCGCCTCCCTCAAGGCTTCCCGCCACTGAGCCACCTCCGCTTCGCTCTTGGCGAGAATCTGACGGATGAGCATCTGGAATGCCTGTGCCAGGGTCGTGTACGGGATGTCCCGCTTGTACTGATCGAATTTGCCGGACGCGAAGAGCCCGCGCGGCGAGACGAGCACCTTGTGCAGTTCGTTGACGAGCGAGGATTTACCGACGCCCGAATAACCGGATACGAGCACGAGTTCCGGCGTGCCGTTGGCGACGACACGGTCGAACGAAGCGAGCAGCGCGTCAACCTCGCGCTCACGGCCGTACAGTTTCTCCGGGATCAGAAGACGGTCCGACACGTCGTGAACGCCGAGCGGGAACAGGTCGATACGACCGCGCGTCTCCCATTCCGTCTGGCAGCGATGGAGGTCTGCCTCGAGGCCCGTGGCGGTCTGGTAACGCTCCTCGGCAGCTTTGGCGAGAAGCTTCATCACGATCGCCGAGAGCTGGGCCGGAACCCCAATTACCCGTTCGCTGGGCGGGACCGGCCGTCGCGCGATGTGGCAGTGGATCCATTCCATCGGATCGGCGGCGCTGAAGGGTAGTGTCCCCGTTAGCATCTCGTAGAAGGTGATGCCGAGAGAGTAGAGATCGCTTCGGGAATCGATCGACCGGTTCATCCGGCCGGTCTGCTCGGGAGCCATGTAGGCGAGCGTGCCCGCCGTGACCTCCGGCGGCGCGGGCGCCTGGCGCTCGTGCGGCAGCCGGGACGCGATCCCGAATCCGGTGAGCCGGACGTTGCCGACGGCATCGACGAACACGTTTGCAGGCTTGATGTCCTTGTGAATCATGCCGTGCCGGTGAACTTGGCCGAGTGCTGACGCCAAGCTAGGGGTGAGGCGCAAGAAGCTTGTCAGCTCGAGCGGTTGCCCACGTCCCCGAGCAAGGACACTATCCAGGGGCTCCCCGCCGAAATCCTCGAGTATGAGCATCGTCCGCCCGTCGTGGCGAGTGAGCGCCAGCGGCCGGGTTGCCCACTTGGGATCAAGTTCCGCGGCGAGCGAGTATTCGTGCTCGAGCCGCCTAAGGCTTTGGGGCGACGGCCGTTCGGCGGCGAGTGCTACTGCCAGGACCGGCGATGGGTCCCCGCGCTGCCGACCGCGATAAAGGGTGAACTCCCGGCCTTCCCGCAGGGTTTCCAGCACGTAACCAGAATGCTCTGTCATGGAACGTCTCGCATGCTGCCCTTACGCTCTCGGCGAGAGCAAAGGCGCTCCTCATTGTATCTCCAGCCGCGCTGCCGCAGCGGAAGCGCGGTGAAAAAGCTTCTGCGATGCTCTAGACTGTCGTGCAAATGTCATCAAGCAACCTCTCGGCAAAACAGCACCCCGGTCAAAAGAATGGACGCGAAGTGGAATGGCAGCTTGCGTGCACCGATCTCGGCTCGGTTCGCCGCTGGTTGGCCGATCATGGCACGATCGACGGGCTCGTGCTCGAACCGCGCTCCACCCTGCAGATCTTCGATACGTACTTGGACACAAATGACTGGCGAATTCACCGCGCGGGCTTCGCGCTGCGCATCCGGTCGGGGTCGGGGAAATTGGAAGCAACGCTCAAGTCGCTTCATTCAGCCAGCACGGAGGTCGCTGACCGCGAGGAGTTGAACGAAACGCTCGAGAACTCCGAGAGCGAGTCGATGCGACAATCGAATGGGCCGGTTGGAACGCGCGTACACGCCGTGAGCGGTGCGCGAGCACTGCTGCCGCTATTCGAGGTGCGCACCTCGAGGCAGAGATTCGCGATCTGCAGAGAAGACGAGACGCAGCAACTGGGCGAAATCGCCCTCGATGAAACGGTCATCTCACGTCCGCGAGGCGAACCCCGGATGAGCATGCAGCGTGTCGAGGTGGAAGCCCTCACGGAAGCCCGCGAGCCGTTGCAATCGCTGGTAAAGACGCTCCGAACGGACTGTGCACTCGAGATGGCCTCTGACACGAAGTATTCGCAGGGCCTCAAGTCGGTAGGTTTGGCGCCTGGTACTGCACCAAATTTCGCGCCGACCGTGGTAGACGATTCCATGACTATCGTCGAGGCTGCTCTAGCGAATCTCCGTCGCTACTTGTCAGCCTGGCATATCCATGAACCCGGTGCCCGCTTGGGAGACAATCCCGAAGAATTGCACGACTTGCGCGTCGCCGGTCGTAGATTGGATGCCATCCTGCGCCAGTTCGGGTCATCTCTGCCCGCACCGCTGTTGAAGCTTCGGCCGACGCTTAAAACAGTATTGCGTGCTCTCGGTCACGCGCGCGACCTGGACGTCGCCTTGATTGACCTGGAAACCTTCAGCCGCGAGTTGCCGGACTCGGATCGGGAAGGCGTCGAACCCTTGAAACAACACCTGGCGACGGAGCGTGGCAGGGCTCGCGCCCGGATGCTGAGCGTTCTCGATTCGATCAGGGTGCAGAAGAATTTCGAGGAATTGACGTCACTGCTGGCGGCCCCCTCGGCGCCGACGCAGCAGTCATCGGCGGAGTTGGCGCTGAACACGGCGCCGGAATTGATCCGACGAAGATACCGGAAGTTACGCAAGGGGGCCGACCTCCTGAGGCCTGATTCATCAATGGCGGCGTATCACAAGGTTCGCGGCCACGTGAAGAAGCTTCGCTACGTGCTGGAGGCGGTGGCAGTCATCTACGGGAAACCTGCCGATGAGATGCTTCGATCATTGCGCCGGTGGCAGGAGAAGCTGGGCGAGCAGCAGGATGCCGCAGTAGCGAGCCGTCGTCTGAAGGTTCTCGCCGGCGCGCCGCCCAAGGGCATTCCGCCCGAGACTTTGTTCTTGATGGGGCGGCTCGCGGAGCATTACGCCGGCGCAGCTGTGCGGGCACGCAAGTTGTATGCAAAGGATTATCGAAAAGTCCGAGGAAGATGGAAGAGACTGCGGGTGAAGCTCGAGCATTCGGCTGCAAACGACGAACTGAAGCTTCCGGCCTCCGGGACTTGAAACGATGGAATTGTTGATCGTCCGGCATGCGATTGCATTTGAGCGCGATCGCCAGCGTTGGCGCGACGATGCTGCGAGGCCGCTGTCGCCTGTAGGGATAAGGCGGTCTCGCAAGGCTGCGGCCGGAATGAAGGAGTTTAGCAAAGAGCCCGATCGGCTTCTGACCAGTCCCCTGGTTCGCGCCCTCAAGTGGCTTGCAACACCGCGCATGCTTCGCGGGTTACGACGCCACTGATGTAATGCCCGCAGGCGACGCTAATTGGTCTGCTCAGCGTCGAATGCGCGAATCAATTCCTCCCGGTCGGCATCGCTCAAGGCCGGACTGAAGTGGAGGACCTGTTCCAAGATCTCGTCGGTCTCGAAGTAGGCCTTGCGGCAGGCGAGGTGCACGTATCCGCCGGGAGCGAAACGACCTTCTTCATAGAATACAACGCGGATACGCCAACTCCCCCGCACGATGGGCTCTTGGCAACTGCGGCACTTGGCTTGCCCACTCGGAGATCGTTCGGCACCGTCGATACGCTGGAGACGTTCGCGCGCCGCGCTTCCGAGTGCCGCGCGCTCGAGACCCTCTCGATCGGGCACGCTCTCAGCTGTTCCCGCTAGCGCTTCAAGGAGCGGCTGCGGGCGCTTGTACGCAGCGCATAAGG
This sequence comes from Steroidobacteraceae bacterium, assembly GCA_036502605.1. GTDB lineage: Bacteria > Pseudomonadota > Gammaproteobacteria > Steroidobacterales > Steroidobacteraceae > Bog-1198. The sequence continues at coordinate 132,235 of DASXYI010000146.1, read as the reverse complement.
GATGAAACCACAGGGTTGTGTCGCCCTCCCCAAAGAGATTAGGGACGCGCTCACCGAAACGCAGATCTCCGCGCTGAATGGGCTGGCCGCAGCCGCGGCACTTGGAGCGGCCGCTTGCAGCGGATTCAAACGAGTGGGCCATGCAGGGAGGATACTCGGCGGCCGTCAGGGCGCAAACCGCGGATCGATTTGGGCCAACACCGCCCTGAGATCGTTGAGCGCCACCGCGCGTTTTGCGATTGACCGCTGGAACAGACTTCCGCCCCTAAGATTCGCGAGCGGCGGTTATCGCAATGCGGACGGCGGCCAGCGGCGCGTGATCGTCGAACGGCTGAGTTTTTGGGTCTTGGGGCACGCCGAGTTGTCTCCACAGCAAGTCAAGATTCGGCACTTGCGGCGTGTTCTTGATCTGTCGGTAGAGATCTTCGAGTACTCGCGTGCCCGTGGCAGCGTCTCCGATGCGAACTACCTCATCGATATCACGATCGGAGCCATACCCGCCGGTCTGCTCCAGAATCGCTCGCAGCGCCGTTTGAAGTCCCAGTCGATTGCTCGTTTGTTCACGTATCGCGACTTCTGCTTGCAGGCAATACAGCGCCCCACCCCAATAGGTACGTCCCCACGTTGGTGTTTGGTCCATACCGCCTTCCCCTTCTCGGGGTAGGCCCATAGGCATCGAATGCCGGTACTCCGCCCACACATCGGCGATTTCGCGATTTCCGAACTGCGCCCGAGCGATGCCTTCGACATAGGTCGCCAATCCTTCCGCCAGCCAATTGTGCCGTCGACCCACTTCGGGTAGTGCGAGATGGACCATTTCGTGTACGAGCACCCAGTCATCCGACAACCCGGCCGAGGTCGCCTCGCGACCGACACTCACCTGAATTACAAGGCCTGAATCATTAGTCGTGCGTCCGCCGCCGACGCCGCGGCCTTCCATGCTCGACAGCCTAAGCACGACGAGCGGCGCCGGAAATCGCCCGTAATAATCCGCCACAATGTGCGCCGAGCGCTCGACCCAGGTATGCAGCAATTGCCGTCGGGACGAGGTCGTGTCATCCAAAAACAGACACAACGTCGACCCCCGAACCTCTAGCTTGTCGGTGGTACGGGCAGGGCACGTCGCGGCATCCGCGTAGGTGAAGAGCGGAGCCAACACGAGTGCAACGAGACCGAAAATAGAAGCTTTGCGCATGGTTGCTGCTCACTCCAGTAAAATCAGGCGTTGATCGTCACTCCGGTGAACACTCGTCGTTTACGCCGAGTGGGCTGCCCGTCGACAACGTCTGCACTCTAAGGTAGGAAAGAGGAAGATTCATCCACGCAATGGTCAGGCGCCAAACGAGTAGCGGCGCTCCGGCGGAGTAGGCAGCGAAAATACCGATGGGTAGGATTTCTTATGAAAGATCAAGAATCCCATTTGAAAGCAAATCGACACCCGGAGCCAAAGTCATGAGTGACAAGACCGCCTACACCCCGCCCAAGATCTGGACCTGGGACAAAGAGAACGGGGGCCAATTCGCCAACATCAACCGCCCGGTGGCCGGGCCGACGCACGAGAAGGATCTGCCTGTGGGTCGCCACCCATTGCAGCTCTATTCCCTGGCGACGCCCAATGGCGTGAAGGTGACGGTGATGCTGGAGGAGCTGCTGGCGCGGGGTCACGCGGGCGCGGAGTACGACGCCTGGCTGATCAACATCCGCGAGGGCGATCAGTTCGGTTCGGGCTTCGTGGGCGTGAATCCGAACTCGAAGATTCCGGCCCTGATGGACCGCAGCGGGCCGACCCCCATCCGCGTCTTCGAGTCCGGCGCGATACTGATCCACTTGGCTGAGAAGTTCGGCGCCTTCCTGCCTATCGAGCCGGCGGCGCGGGCGCAGTGCCTGTCGTGGCTGATGTGGCAAATGGGCTCGGCGCCTTTCCTGGGCGGCGGCTTCGGCCACTTCTATGCCTATGCCCCAATCAAGATCGAATACGCCATCGACCGCTTCACCATGGAGGTGAAGCGGCAGATGGACGTGCTAGACCGGCGTCTGGCGGAGAGCGAGTACCTGGGCGGGACGCAGTACACCATTGCCGACATGGCGGTTTGGCCCTGGTACGGCGCGCTCGCCAAGGGCCTGGTCTACGAGGCCGGCGAGTTCCTGCAGGTGGCCGACTACAGGAATGTCCAGCGCTGGACCGATGCGATTGCCGAGCGCCCGGCGGTGAAGCGCGGGCGGATGGTGAACCGCATCCATGGCGACCCGGCGAGCCAGCTGCGGGAGCGACACGAGGCGAGCGACTTCGACACCAAGACGCAGGACAAGGTCGCAGCGGCTGGGTGAGGGGCGGCGGCCTGCGCGGAGGCTGCGAGCACTTCGTTAGCGCGACCGGTTGGGTTACCCCGATGGGATTCGTGACCATCGGGCACCGCGCACGCGTCGATGCAAGCACGCTGATGACCCTGCCGTCACGAATAACCCGTTCGGGTAACTGTGCCGCAGGCGGCCTTCGCTATTGTGAACTACGGGTATTGGAGACGACTCACGTAGCGCGGGGACCGACATAGCGCTCGAGCCACAGGCGCTCGAAGCAACACAACCTGCGAGAACGTCTCGATGAACGAATACTGTACCCGCACCCAATATCCGCGGAGAGTGGTGACGATGAATTCGCGTTGGGCCCAATTGGATCTGGAATTTCCTTCATCACCGCCGACGGAAGGCGGCCCGAGTTCAAGATCTCCGACCACCTTTTGAAATCTGCCGACCTTGTCGCGGATGAATCGTTTGCCGTACGCGCGGCGGCGTGGGCCATATCCAGAAAACCTTGGTACACACGATTCGAAAGTCCAATAATCTTGAGCCTACCAGGTCAATCTCCCGCTACTGGCCGAGGCACTCTGGAGTATTTTGAACTCAAATAGGTATGGCGCTCGCTCAACGAGCCTCGAGTTCGAGATATTGAACCTGCAAGGCGGGCGTGAGGGCGCACTTGGCCTCAAGTGCATCACCGGCCGCGACAGGTCCGACGCCCGCCGGCGTTCCCGTCAACAGTAGGTCCCCCGCACGCAGTTCCACGAGGGTCGAGAGAACCGCGAGACATTCGCTCGGCGACCAGATCATGTCCGAAAGGTCACCACGCTGGCGCATCTCGCCGTTCAACGAAAGCAGCAGTTCGCCGCGCAAAGCGGTCGATGCAGATGCAGCGGGCCGAAGCGCACTGATCGGACAGGATTGGTCAAAGCCCTTTGCCATGTCCCAGGGACGAGCGAGCCGCTTCGCTTCTGCCTGCAGATCCCGCCGCGTCATGTCCAACGCCACGGCATAGCCGAAGATCAGCGCTTGTGCGGCATCGGCGGAAAGTTGCCGGCCGCCTCCTTTGAGGGCCACCGCGAGTTCAACCTCGTAATGCAAATCCTTCGTGGCGATCGGGAAACTCAACTTACCGCCCGTCGGTACCAACGCGTCGGCCGGTTTGGTGAAGAAAAAGGGCGGCTCTCGATTCGGATCGCCGCCCATTTCGCGGACATGCTCGGCGTAGTTGCGACCCACGCAGAAGATTCGACGCACCGGGAAGAGCTCGCGCGATCCCTCAACCGGGATCGTCGCGCGCGGCGGCTCTGGAATTACAAAGGCCACGATCAATGAACCATACGCGTCGCGCCGGACACGGCGTCCTCGACCGCGTGGTAGCGCTGAATCAAGAGCGAGCGAGCGGTTTCGGCGAGCGGCGAAAAGGGAGGCATCACGCGAGCATACCCCTCATCATCTTCAAAGTAAGCGACCATGCTCTTCACGGCGGGCACGAGAGGGAGACCCTCGCAGATTGAGCGGATCGCCACTGCGCGCGCCAACGCAGTCGCGTCGCCGTCTTTGTAGGCACAGGCGCAATCGGCCGAATTGATATTGGCTGTGGCCGAGATGCATCCGGCAAAAGGCCCCTCGCCGCGGGCCAGCAGCAGGTTCGCCTCGTTGGACGGAAACACATCGAGCGTCGGTGAGAGCGCGGCGATCTCGCGGGCATAAGCAACATCGCCCGAGGAGTCCTTGAGTCCAACAATACGCTCGCCAAAACGTTCGCGCAGAAGAGCAACCAACGAAGGCGTGTAGGCGACTCCCGAGAGAGCCGGGAAATTGTAGAGATACAAACCGATCGGTTGTCTTGCTGTCGCCTCAACGATACGTTCGAAATATCGCAGGATTCCGGCGTCGGATACCGGCTTGTAATAAAACGGCGGCAAGACCAGGGCGCCCGCAAAGCCGAGTGCGGCGGCTTCGAGAGTAAGTTCCACCGCATCCTCCACCGCTGCGGCTCCGGTGCCGACCATCATTCGGGAAAGAGATAGCCTCGAGCCGGCAACCGCGGTCATCACGGCGCGTCGCTGCACCAACGAAAAGGAGGTCGCCTCACCGGTTGTGCCGAGCACGTTCAATCCGTCGCATCCGGAGCTTAGAAGACGCTCCGCTCGGCTTAAGAATCGACCGAGGTCCGGCTGACCTCGATCGGAAACGGGCGTCGCGATCGCGGCAATGACGCCACGTAGTCGTTCACTCATCAATCGCAACTCGATGTAAGCGGGGGTCGACGATGCTCGAGCTTGACGGCGTTCGCCAACGGTATCGGTGGATTGTCTCCCCGCAAGAATTCAACGGTCACGAAAATGAGTTGCGTGTCGCCGACGTTTTCGATCGCGTGGACGAAGTACTCATCTTTGCCGTGGCGGAAATGTCGCGTCTCTCCAGGATAATGATGGACATCGACGATCCGCCCGTCTTGATAGTAGCCGCGCGCGATGCCGGTGGAGGGTGTCGTCCAAAAATAATCAAGGACATGTCGGTGAAAGGTGAGCCATCCGCCGGGGGGCAGACTTAGGTGCCATACTCTCACGTCATTGGTTTCCGAGACGAGCACATTGCCGACGGCGCCGCTGAATTGGTTTTCATCGAACTCCCGTCGCAGCTTCTCGGGCCAATGCGCGCGGGGGCTTTCGACAGGGCCCGGCGGGACAATCTCGACAATCTTATGATCCATACAGGATGTCCTTCCCGGCCACGCAAAAACCAATTGTACCAATTCAACCAATCAGTACCAATATTAATTGGGCAAGCCCCGTTCCGCGGTGCGTAAGTGACCGGCGTCTTTTCATACTTGTGCTTGGCCTTCGCAACCATTATGGTTGCGAAGCTGCAGCTATTGGGGACGATGGAAACGATGGAAGCCGCGCACCTTACTTCAACAGTTCGGCACTGGCTCAGTGCCGTTCGCCTCAGTGCAGATGCGCGATTGCCGCCCGAACGCGAACTGGCCAAGAAGTTTCGCGTGAGCCGCGCCGAATTGCGCAAGGTTCTCGCCGTCCTCGAAGCGGAAGGGCAAATCCAGCGGCATGTCGGCAAGGGGACATTCGTCGTCCATCCACCGTCGGATTCCAGGCCCGACGGTGAAGACATCGCAGCACGAACGAGCCCGCTTGCCGCAATGCAGGCGCGCAGGGTCGTGGAGCCGGAGTTAGCGCGCCTTGCCGCATTGAGCGCTACATCGGCCCAGTTCATCGAGATGCGTAAGCTCTGTTCCGAGATGCGGCGCGCACCGACCTGGGACGCCTATGCGGAACTGGACTGGCGGTTTCACAACCTGATCGCCGAGGCCACGGGAAATGTATTGCTGGTGGAAATTCAACGGCTACTCAACGGCGTGCGACGATTCGTGGTGTGGGGAAATTTGGTCAAACGCGCGGAGGGCCCACCTTCGGATTATCACTCCTTTGGCGAGCACGAGGAAATTGTCGATGCGATCCAATCCCGCGACAGCGACCGAGCCATGCGAGCCATGCTGTCGCATCTTGGCGGAACTCAGTCTCAGCTCATCGACTTTCAGTCCCATCGGGAGTCCCATGCGGCAGTTTAGTTAGACGAGACTTCGCATCGCACTCAGGTCAGAGCGCCCGCAGCCTGCCACTGCATGACTTCCTCGTCTGTCGCGCCGCTTTCCTTAAGGACGGCGTGGGTGTCGGCGCCCGGCGCACCGGGTGGGCGTGGCCTCGCAGCCGGGGTCCGGCCGAAACGAGGAGCGGGTGCTGCCTGCAAAACGCCATCCTGCCTGAAGAACGTGCCTCGCGCGGCATTGTGCGGATGCTCGGCCGCCTCGGTGAAGCTGAGGACTGGACCCGCGCAGGCATCGCTGCCTTCGAACAGGGCCGTCCATTCGTCGCGAGTACGCCTGCAGAACACTTCGGCATAGCGCGCGTGCATTTCCGGCCATTGGTCTCTATCGTTCTGGATCTCGATCTGCGTCTCGGGGAGGCCCGCGCGGCGAACGAGTTCCGCGAAGAACTCCGGCTCGAGGGCGCCGACCGAGATGTACTTGCCGTCGGCGGTCCGGTACGTGCGATAGAAGGGTGCGCCGCCATCCAGCAGATTGCGGCCCCGCTGCTCGGACCACAGGCCGCGGGCCAGCATTCCGTGCAATAGGCCCATCATCGCCGGCACGCCATCGACCATGGCCGCATCCACGACCTGTCCGTGGCCCGACTTCGAGCGCTCGAACAGGGCTGCCAGAATGCCGAATACCACGAACATCGACCCGCCGCCGAAATCGGCCACCAGGTTCAGTGGCGGCACCGGCGGCTCGTCGGGCCGACCGATGGCGTGCAGCGCACCCGTGATGCCGAGGTAGTTGATGTCGTGGCCGGCCGTGTGCGCCAGGGGCCCGGTCTGCCCCCAGCCGGTCATGCGGCCGTACACCAGGCGGGGATTCGAGCTCAGGCAGTGGTCCGGACCCAGACCCAGCCGCTCCATCACCCCGGGCCGGAACCCTTCGATCAGCACGTCGGCACCGGCCAGCATGCAACGCACGGCCGCGAGACCTTCGCCCTTGCGCAGGTTCAGCGCGACCGAGCGCTTGTTGCGCCGGTTCACGTCGGCAGGGTCGGCCTTCGCCGAGCTCCGATCCACCGTCACGACGTCGGCGCCCAGGTCGGCCAGCAGCTGGCCGGCCAGCGGCGCGGGCCCGAGGCCGCTGAACTCGACGACACGCAGCGATGTCAACGGGCCGCTCATGTCAGCCTCTCTTGCGCTCGTCCAGACCAAGATGTCAAGGGGCCGATGATCTCAACCCCTCTTGCGCTCATCCAGTCCCAGACCGCGACCGATGATCTCCTTCATGATCTCGGACGTGCCGGCGTAGATGCGGCTGATGCGCGCGTCGGCATAGAGGCGGCAGATTTCGTACTCGTCCATGTAGCCGGCACCGCCGTGCAGTTGCAGGCATTCGTCGACCACCCAGCCTTCGATCTCGGAGGTATAGAGCTTGGCCGCGGCAGCGGTCTCGCCCCCCAGCTTGTGCTCCACGTGCTCCATGACGCAATGGTCGACCAGGGCCCAGCAGGCGTCGATGCGGGCACGCATGTCGGCCATCTTGAAGCGTGAGTTCTGGAAGGTGCCGACGGGGCGCCCGAAGGCCTTCCGATCGGTGATGTACGCCAGGGTTATCTCGAACGCCCGCTCGGCACGCGTGACGTTCCCAACCGCACTGGTCAGGCGTTCCTCGGCGAGATTGAGCATCAGGTTGCGAAAGCCCTGTGTCGGCTCGCCCAGCACGTTGGCTTTGGGCACCTTCACGTCCTGGAAGAACAGCTCGGCCGTGTCCTGGCTGTGCAGGCCGAGCTTCTTGAGCTTGCGCCCGCGCTTGAAACCGGGCATGCCTTCCTCGACCACGAACAGGCCTACCGCATGCGTCGAGTCCGGGTTGGTGCGAGCCGCCACCACGCACAGATTCGAGATCAGGCCATTGGAGATGTAGGTCTTCGAGCCGTTGAGCAGCCAATGATCGCCCTTGTCCTCGGCGCGCGTCTTCATGCCGGCGAGGTCCGAGCCGGTGCCCGGCTCGGTCATCGCGATCGACAGGATGGTGTCGCCCGAGACGCAACCTGGCAGCCAGCGCGCCTTCTGCTCGTCGGTGGCCAGGTTGTTCAGATACGGACCGACGACGCGGTTGTGCAAGGCCAAGAAGAATCCTGATTCGACGTGCAACAGTTCCTCGATGAGGATCTGGTCGTAGCGGTAGTCTTCCATGCCGGCGCCGCCGTAAGCCTCGCCGGCCCACATGCACAGATAGCCCTGTTCGCCGGCCTTCTTCCAGGCCGACTTGGGCACCATGCCCTCGGCACGCCACTGCTCGCTGTTGGGCGCCAGCTCCGCAGCGGCCCACTTGCGGACCGAGTCGCGGAACACGGCATGTTCATGGTTGAAGTTGCGACGGTTGATCACGGTTCAGGCCTCCCACGATTCTGATTGACGCAGCTTTTCCAACGCGCTCTCCTTGATGGCGAAGCGCTCGCCGTAGCGCTGCGCCAGCTCGGCCGCACGGTCGGCGAAGTGCGCGATGCCGATACCGCGGATGAATTGCAGCACACCCCCGGTGTGGGCTGGGAAGCCGATCGCGACGATCGAGCCTAAGTTGGCTTCGGTCTCGGAGCGCAGCACACCCTCGTCCAGGCAGCGTAATGTTTCGACTGCCTGACGGTACAGCAGCCGGTCCTCGGCGTCGGCCATCGACACCTGAGCATCGCGCAGCTTGAACTGCGCCAGGCCGCTCCAAAGCTTCTTGCCGCCGTCGGCGGTGTACTCGTAGAAGCCACCGCCGTAGTGGCGCCCACCGCGCTTGAGCTCGCACATCGCCGTGCTGATCACCTGCGTCGCGCTGTTATGTGCGCCGATGCCGCTCTTCACGCCCAGCCGTTCGTCGAGCTTTCTATGAGTGAGAATGGCCTTGCGCGACAGCTCCATCGATACCTCGTCGTGCACCGCCAGCGGACCTACCGGCATCCCCACCTTCCAGGCCGCACGCTCGATGGCCACGGGGTTCATGCCGTCCTGCAGCAGTTGCAGCCCCTCGTCCATGAAGGTGCCGAAGACGCGCGAGGTGAAGAAACCGCGCGAGTCGTTGACGACGATCGGCATGTAGCCGATCTGCTGCACGTAGTCGTAGGCCTTGCGCAGCGTTTCCTTGCCGGTCTTCCTGCCCAGGATGATCTCGACGATCTTCATTTTGTCGACCGGCGAGAAAAAGTGCAGTCCGATGAAGCGCGTGGGGTCCGGGCAGCTCTCGGCCAGGATCGAGATCGGCAGCGTCGAGGTGTTCGAGCCGTAGATACCGTCGGACTTAAGCATCTTGAAACTGGCCTGGATGACCTGTTCTTTCAGCTCGATGTCCTCGAACACCGCCTCGATGATGAGGTCGCAGTCCCGGAAGGTCTCATCGGTGGTCGCAGGCGTGATGAGCCCCAGCAGCGTAGTCTTTTTTTCCTGTGTCATGCTGCCGCTGCCGCGCTTGATGGCCTTGTCGGCCAGTTGCACGGAGTAGGACTTGCCCTTCTCGGCCTGCTCTAATGTCATGTCCTTCAACACCGTGGACAGGCCCTTGCTGGCTTGCGCCCAGGCAATGCCGGCGCCCATCATGCCCGCACCGAGCACGGCCGACGTCCTGGCCTGCCAATGCTCGCCCGCCGGCCGCACCTTGCCCGACCTGGTGGCCTGCATACCGAAGAAGAAAGTGGTGATGGCCGCCTTTGCTTCCTTGGTCGGCATCAGCCAGGTCAGCCCGCGGCTTTCGGCTCGCAGCGCGGCGTCGAAGCCCATGCGCATCGAATTGACCGCGATGTCCAGGATCTTTTCCGGCGCGGGCATCAACCCGCGGGTCTTGTTCACCAGCATCATCGGTGCGAGCGAGGCAATCTGGCGGATGTTGGGCGCCACCGGGCCGCCTCCGGGGTACTTGAAGCCCTTCTGGTCCCACGGCTGCGTGTGCGCTCCCGGGTTGGCCTTGATCCAGGCCTTGGCGGCCGGCACCAGTTCTGCCAGGGTGGGCACGATCTCGTCCACCAGGCCCTGTTTCAGGGCTTCGGCCGGGCGCAGCTGCTTGCCTTCCAGCAGCAGCGGCAGCGCCTTCTCGAGGCCGATCAGCGCTGTCAGGCGCACCACGCCGCCGGCACCCGGCAGCAGCCCGAGTGTAACTTCGGGCAGGCCGACCACGGCATGCGGGGCATCGACCACAATTCGGCGGTTGCAGGCCAGGCAAAGCTCGAAGCCGCCGCCCAGGGCAGCGCCATTGATGGCGGCGACGACCGGCACCTGCAGTTTTTCCATCGCGCGGTACGGTGCCTTGTTCCGCTCCACCATCGCGAAGGTCGCCGCGTCGGCCCGCTCAACCTTGAGCAGGTCATTCAGGTCGCCGCCGGCGAAGAAGGTCTTCTTTGCCGAGGCGAACACCACACCCTTGAGGTCCTGTTCAGCATGCAGCGTCTCGATCACGGCGCTCATCGCGGGCAGATAGGCGGCGCTCATCGTGTTGGCTCTCTGGCCCTGCATGTCCATCGAGATCGTCACGATGCCGTCCGTGTCCTTCTCGTACTTGAAATCGCTCATCATCATGACTCCCTCAGACGCGTTCGATGATCGAGGCGATGCCCATGCCGCCGCCAACGCACATGCAGATCAGTGCGCGCTTGAGCTTGCGGCGCTCCAGTTCATCGAGCATCGTCGAGACCAGCGCTCCGCCGGTGGCCCCCAACGGGTGGCCCATCGCGATGGCACCGCCGACGACGTTGAGCTTCTCGTCAGGCACGTCGAGGTCGCGCTGCAGGCGCAGGGCCACCGACGCGAAGGCCTCGTTGATTTCGACGAGGTCGATGTCGTCGATCGTCAGCCCGGCCTTGGCGAGCGCCTTGCGCGCGGCCGGCGCGGGGCCGAGCAGCATGATGATGGGATCGGTGGCGACCAGCGCGGTCGAGATCACGCGGCCGCGCGGGGTTAGCCCTAAGTCCTTGCCGACCGACTCCGAACCGACCATCACCAAAGAGGCGCCGTCGACGATGCCGCTGGAGTTGCCTGGCGTGTGGACGTGATTGATGGATTCGACCTCGGTGTACTTGGCCAGCGCGATGGTATCGAAGCCCATCTTCCCGATCGAATCGAAGCTGGGTTTGAGCTTGGCCAAGGTGGCCATGTCGGTGTCGGGTTTGAGGAAGTCGTCGCGCCGGAGCACGACGATGCCATTGTCGTCCTTCACCGGCACCACGGAACGATCGAACCACCCGCTGTCGCGCGCCTGCGCGGCCAGCTTCTGGCTGCGCACGGCAAAGCGGTCGACGTCTTCGCGGGTCCAACCCTCGATGGTAGCGATCAAGTCGGCACCGATGCCTTGCGGCACGAAGTGGGTCTTGATCGCGGTCTCGGGATCTTCGCTGAAGGGACCGCCGTCGGCGCCCATCGGCACGCGGCTCATGCTCTCGTAGCCGCCCGCGCAGACCAGATCCTCCCAGCCTGAAGCCACCTTGGCTGCGGCAGTGTTGAAGGCATCCAGACCCGACGCGCAGAAGCGATTCAGCTGCGCGCCAGGCACACCCTCGTTCCACCCTGCCTTCTGCAGCGCGATCTTGGGCAGCACCGCACCTTGCTCCATGACCGGGCCCACGCAGCCCATTATCACGTCGTCGACGCGCGATGTGTCCAGATCGTGGCGTCGCTGCATCTCGACGAGCAGGCCCGTCACCAAGTTCACGGGCTTGATCTCATGCAGACTGCCGTCCGCCTTGCCCTTGGAGCGTGGCGTGCGGATAGCGTCGAAAATATAAACGGGAACGGGTCGAGTCACGGATCTCTCCTGAAATTGAAGTCCGGCAGCGCCGTGGAGCAATCTGTACGGAGGCCATCGAGTGCGCCTCACCCAAACAGGCTATTCGGCGTCAGACGCGGACGATGTGTTGCGCGCTGGGAAGGAGCGTAACGGTTTGTGCACTGGCTGGTTGGAACATGCGCTGTTGCTCTGCCGACGAGCAGCTGATCCGGGCTTAGCAACGGCAAGCGCGGACTCTGTTCGATGTCGGGCCGACAGAGCTCACCCGAAAGGATGATGTTCGGCCAGCAGGAGGCTGCGACACTCGCGATATGCCTAGCTTCGCCTCCCCGGATTTTGATCTCATCGCGCTCGACGCGTACCTCCGTCGAGTCATACCGGAGCTGGACGGCGAGCCGGTGCTCGAGAGGATCTCCGGCGGGCAATCGAACCCGACCTATTTCCTCAGCTACCCGACCCACCGCACCGTGCTGCGGATGCCGCCGAAGGGTCCCCTCTTGCCGTCGGCACATGCGGTGGACCGCGAACACCGCATCATGCTTGCGCTGCAAGACACCAGCGTGCCGGTGCCGCAGATGTTGGTGCTGTGCACCGACCCGGGCGTGATCGGCCGCCCGTTCTACGTGATGGCCCGGGTCGAGGGCCGGGTATTCAACGACTGTTCGCTGCCGGGCGTCGACCGTGCAGAACGACGCCCCATGTACTTTGCGGTGGCCGAGACCCTGGCGCAGCTGCATCGCGTCGACTGGCAAGCGGTTGGCCTGGCCGACTTCGGCCGCGTCGGCGGCTACTACACGCGACAGATCGCGCGCTGGTCGAAACAGTGGACGCTGTCGAAGACCCGCGACATCCCCGACGTCGACCGTCTGATCGTTTGGCTGGGCAAAAACGTACCGGACGAGACGGTCACCACGATCAGCCACGGCGACTTTCGCATCGGCAACCTGATGTTTCACCCGATCGAACCGCGCGTCGTCGCGGTGCTCGACTGGGAGCTCAGCACACTCGGTCATCCACTGGCCGACCTGGCCTACAGTGCTCTCGGTTGGCGGCTGCCCACCAGCGAACACATGGGTATGCGTGACCTCGACCTTGCCTCACTGGGCATCCCGACCGAAGCTGAGTACCTCGCACGCTATCAGGCGCACGCGACTGCAATCGGCCCGCTGCTCCCGTTTCACACCGCCATGTCGCTGTTCCGGTTGGCGGTGATCTTCGAGGGCATTGCGGCACGCGCGAAGAGCGGATCGGCGAGCTCCGCCGACGCCGCGGACGTCGGTGGGCTCAGCTCGGCCTTCGCGCGCCATGCGGTCGAGGTGATCGACGGCGCCTGCTGAACAATCGCCTGTTGCGCGCTGCCCTGCGGCACGGTTCGATTGACGCGGCGGTCGCGCCCGGCCAGTAGCGCGACCGAATAACCCGTTCGGGTGACTGTGCAGCTGGCCACCTTCGCTAGAGTGACCTACGGGCACTGGGAACGACTCGCGTAAGCGAGACGCGGCGTCTTGCTCGAAGCAACTTTCTGCGAGAACATTTCGATGAACGAAGACTGTACCCGTGTCCGTTACCAGGTCGACGCCGGTGTGGCGACCATTACGCTGCAAAGGCCTGAAGCGATGAACGCCTTCAACGCCGCGCTGCGCAACGAGTTGTTGGCGCAAATCCGGCGCGCCGAAGAGGACGGGGACGTGCGCGTGGTCGTGCTCACCGGCGGCGCCAAGGCCTTCAGCGTGGGCGCCGATCTGAAGGAGCCGTACAACCCTCCACACGAGACGGTGGAAGGGCTGATCATCGAGGAATACAAGCCGATACTCGACGCCATCGCCGGCTCGAGCAAACCCTACGTGGCGGCCGTCCAGGGGCCGGCAGCCGGCATCGGCATGTCGCTCGCGATGAACTGCGACCTGATGCTGATGGCGGAAGAAGCTTATCTGTATGCGGCGTTCGCGCCGATCGGGCTTGTGCCTGACGGCGGTGCCACGTGGCACCTCGTGCGTGCCATGGGTTACAAGCGGGCCTATCAGACCATCATCGAAGGCAGCAAGATTCCCGCTGCAGAGTGCCTCGCTCTGGGCCTAGCCAACCAGGTCATCAAGTCTGAAGGCTTCCTGGCGACCGTGCTCGCATATGCGAAGGGTTTGGCTGAGCGAGCGCCACTGGCGCTGCGCTATTCGAAGCAATTGGCCCGCAGTGCCATGTGCGCGACGCTGGAAACCTGCATCCTTGATGAAGCCGCGCTGCAGAACATCACTATCACCAGCCGTGATTCGCGCGAAGCGGTGCAAGCCTTTTTCCAGAAGCGTCCGCCGGTCTTCGAGGGACGCTAAGCCATCAGGCGATGATCCCGAGCCGCCTTGCGGCGGAAACCGCCTGCGTTCTGCTGCCAACGGCCAGCTTGGCGTTGACGTTGCGCAGGTGAACCTTGACGGTGTTCTCCGATATGAACAAGCGCTCGCTGATGCCCTTGTTGCTGCAACCCAGATCGAGCATGCGCAAGACCTCAAGCTCGCGGTTGGACAGGGGCTCGATGAGCGACTGTACGCCGGCGTCCGCCGTGTCGCCGACGACGGCAGGACCGGACCAGTTCATGCTCTTCAGCACCTGATCCACGAAGGCCGTTTGTTTGGACAACCCAGGGGCGTCGGTCGCGCCGACCGGGCGGGCGTCGGCCAGCAACTTCGCAATGGCGGTGCCCTCATCGACGAACAAGCGCACGTAGCCGCCGGCGGCGGCCCACTCGATCAGATCGGTCATCCGGCGCAACGCCGGTCGAGACTGCCCTTCGGCCATCATGGCCTCGACTTGCAGCAACCGGAGGAGTGCGGTCCGTGTCCTGCGGCGTGTAGCCTCGGCGGTTGCGATCTCGGCCTTGAGGGCGGACAGCGCCTCAGCGCCGCATCCGGCGCGCACCTGCAGACGGATCGTCGCCATCGCGAGATCGTCGATGTCGTTGGCATTCGCCGGGAACCGTTTGGCTTGTTCCCACACATCGGTGAACGAGGCAGCCTGCCCAAGGTACTCATGGGCTGCGGCGATGGCGCCGTCGATTAGCGCCCACTTGGAGCGCTCCAGCCACACCGTTGCGACTAGACGCGGCAACGAGGACGTATGGCCGAACAGTTCCAGGTCGGCCAGACGCCGGAGGGACAGCTCGGTCTCGCCCATGGCCCGGGCACACCGCGCCAGCAGTAGATGGTTGACGATCAAGCTGTCGGGCGGCCCCGTCTCCTTCGCGAGCGGCAGGCATTCGGTCAACAGCTGGTTGGCCTCGGCCAGTTGATCGTTGTGGTATAGCGCGGCGGCGAGACCGACGCCCAGCATGGCGCGGCCGCCGATCGCTCGAGAACGATGCATGGTGATGCTGCTCATCGCGCCGCGCAGACGAGCGAGCGCGTCGGGCAGGTGACCCTGCATCACCTCGAGATTGGCGTGCACGCATTCGGCAATGGCCATGTTGAAGGCGCTGCCGGCGGCCGCATGTCGGCGTTTGGCCGCGGTCAGGACGACCATCGCCTCGTCGAAGCGCGTTGCGTTGATCAACGCCAATGCCAGGGCGTTGGTCAGCATCGCAACCGGAAGCTCGACCGATTGGTCCGGGGTTCCGCAATAGCGCTGGCAGACCTCAAGACACTCTTCGGACCTGTCCATCATGGCCAACGCCAGGCCGCGCAGCGCGCCCACCCGGTTGCGAAGAGTCGCACCTTCGGCATCCGTCGTCGACAGCGCGGCGCCGGATTCGACGCTGTCGAGCAGGCGTATGGCTAGTTGTTGTCTGCGCGTCAGAACCAATGCACAGGCGTGCACGAGTGCGAGCATGGGTCGCGCCTCAACGAGCTCGGCAGGCAGGCCATCGAACCAGCGGCTGAGCAGTCGGAACCGGCCCTCGAGCAGCATGTGCTCGGCATGCACCTCCAGGAGCCCGATGGTGTGCTGGAAATCGCCTGACGCCAGCGCGTGGTTGATAGCCGGCACAGGGCGTCCCTCGGCGGCGAACCAGGCGCTCGCCGCCAGATGCAGCTCGCGCGCTTTTCCGGGATGGCTGTGCGCCAGCTGATTGCGAAGGAAGTCCGCGAATAGGACGTGATACCGGTAGCGCCGGCGGTCGTCGTCGATCGGCGCCAGGAACACGTTCGAACGCTCCAGCTCATCGAGCAAACGTGGGCTGTCGCTGCGCCCGGTCACCGCGTTGCACAGGTCGGCATTGAGTTCGTCAAGGATGCCAGTGGCCAACAAGAAGTCTCGCGACGATGGCGGCAGGCCGGAAATCACGGTCTCGAGCAGATAGTCGGCAACCGCCGCATTGCTGCCGGAAAATGCCCAGGCGAACGCGATGGGATCGGGATGACGCACCAGGGACAGCGCAGCCAGTTGCAGCGCGGCGACCCATCCTTCGGTGCGCTCATAGAGCTGGTCCAGGGCTCGCTGGGGTAACGATACCCCGCTCTTTCGGGCCAACAGATCCCGCGCCTCGGTGGCGGAGAATCGCAGGCTCGCGGGGCCGATCCCTACCATGCGGCCCGTTGCACGCCAGCGCCCGACATTCAATCTCGAATGTTCGCGCGCGCCCAGCACGGCCTGCCCGTGGGCCGGCAGGCTTTCCAGGGCCTCCCTGAAAAGATCCAGCACGACAGGGTTACGCAAGAGCTCGAAATCGTCGAAGAAGATCGCGAACGGCCGCTGCGCCGACGCCAGGCGGGCCGCTACGTCGAACCGCGCGCCGGGCGCCGCAGCCCCCGAGGCTGCAGCCGGCATCCCGTCACCGAAGAGGCCGCTTCCGTCGAGGGCTGCCTGCACCTTGAAAAGGAATCGCTCGACGTCGTTGTCGGAATCGTCCAGCAGGATCCAGACGGTGGCAATCCCATTTGACCTCTGCTTGTCGAAGTACCGGGCCATGACCGTCGTCTTGCCGAAGCCGGCCGGAGCGCAGAACAGCACGAGACTGACATGCTGCGCGGCCTGGAGCTGCGTATCGATCTCGGCGCGCTCAATCAGTTCCACCGGAGGAGCCGGTGGGGTCAATCGAGGCGCAAGGATGGTGACCGGTCGGCCGGATGCGGAAGTTTCGGACATCGGTAGGAGCGAACTGGTCAGGACTCGACGGTAACACAGCCTGGTTATAAACGGTAGCTAATTGGTTACGGCTCCAGATTTGCGCGCATGAGTCTTGATCAATGTGAATTTATTCCTAAAAATCCCTGGAAATACGGGCAATCCCCGGAGTCAGGATCGACGACTGCTCATCTGAGCCACCCGAGAAACTAGCGCTTGAATGATAAATTGGTGTGAATGGTTGACCAATAGACGCTGAATGGTGTAAAAAATAATCATGTCAGAGACTTATGACACGGATGTGCTGATCGCGGGCGCAGGACCAGCGGGTCTCGTCCTGGGCATAGAGCTGGCACGGAGGGGCATCGTTTTCCGGCTGATCGAGCAGCGGACCGAACCGCTGCAAGCGTCTCGCGGAAAGGGATCTCAGCCGCGGACGCTGGAGATATATGAAGATATTGGCGCTTTGCCTGAATATATTGAGATCAGCGGCCCGTATCCACCCTTGTGCATGCTAAAGGGTGACACGGTCATCGGGGAGCGGCCCTTCAACGTCCAGATCGACCCGACGCCTGACATTCCCTATCCGAACATGCTCATGGCGCCGCAGTGGCGGACGGAGGCCGTGCTGCGGGCGACTCTGCACTCACATGGCGGCGAAGTGGAGCATGGTGTTGAACTTCGACGCTTTGAACAGGATGACGGCGGCGTAACCGCGACGCTGCTGGCAGGGGGGCAATCGTCCAGCGCCAGAGCGAAATACCTGGTTGGTGCCGACGGGGGACGCAGCTTCGTGCGCACGGCGCTTGGAATCAACTTCCCCGGTGAGGCGATGGCCGCTCGCCGCATCATATTCGGCGACATCTGCGTTCATAACCTCGCGCGGGACAAATGGTGGATTTGGCAAACCGAGCATGGCCCCGTCGGCCTTTGTCCCTTGCCTCACGTCGATGCATTTCAGCTCATGATTCCGCTCGCCGACCACGAGGAGCCGGACATTTCCGAGGCGTCGGTGATCGCACTTTTTCACAGCCGGACAGGAAGGACGGATCTGCGAATCCATGACGCGACCTGGTTGTCGCTCTTCACCCCAAGTTTGCGGCTCGCTGACGCTTATCGAAAGGAGAGAGTATTCATCTCTGGCGATGCTGCCCACGTACACCCGCCGACCGGTGCCCAGGGACTCAATACCAGCATCCAAGACGTCTACAATTTAGGATGGAAGCTCGCGCGTGTGCTTCGTGGCGAGGCGACCGATACGTTGCTCGCAACCTATGAGGCTGAGCGGCGACCCGTGGCCGCCCAAGTGCTCGACATCGCCGGAGGATTGACCCGTGGCGGCGATGGGACGGTGCAGACGCGAGGGCGGCAAACACAACAACTTGACATCAATTATCGCGAGTCGCCCCTCAGTGTCGATCGCGGCCGCCCAGGTCGGTCTCTCGTCGCCGGAGATCGGGCGCCGGATGCGATTTACAAGGCTGGCGATGGGAGGCGGCGCCGCGTGTTCGAGGATCTACGTGGCCCGCAATTCACGCTCCTGCTCTTCGACGGCGTCGAGATCGATCTTCCGGCCGATGTCCGCGACCTGAAGGTAGTAAGACTATCGACCGAGGGAGAACCTGCGGCGACCTACGGTGTCACCGGTCCGACGGCGGTGTTGGTGAGGCCAGACAAGTATATCGGCCTGTTCGATGAATCGCCCGATAGGGCGTCGGTTGCAAACTACTTCGCCGGCAAAATCTGTGCATGACAACCAATAATGGCCGCGCCGCCCGCTGATCCGAATCACACGGACGTCATCATTGTCGGCGCCGGGCCTACGGGTCTTACGCTTGCCTGCGACCTTGCCCGTCGCGGGGTGCCCTTTCGAATCGTCGACAAGGCCGCCGAGCCATTCACCGGATCCCGGGGCAAGGGAGTGCAACCCAGAACGCTGGAAGTATTCGATGATCTGGGTGTTGTGGAAGAGCTTTTGTCCGCGGGCTCGCCTTACCCGCGCATGAACGCTCATGTATGGTTTCTCGATTTGAAATGGCATATGCACAAGCAGGTACAGGCCACGCCGGATGTACCTTATTCCAACGTATGGCTCGTACCTCAATGGCGGACGGAAAAGATATTGCGTGATCGACTCGAGCGTCTGGGGTATCGAGTGGAACAGGGAGTTGAGATCGTCGCGCTTGAACAAGATGAGGCGGGTGCAAGCGTTCAATTACGGCGTGAAGGACAGGTCGACACGGCAGCGGCAAGTTATGTCGTTGCCGCCGACGGAGGCCGCAGCTTTGTTCGCAAATCTCTGGGAATAAAATTTACGGGCTCGAGCACCGAGCAGGGCGGGATGATCGTTGGCGACCTGCGCGCGGATGGCCTTTCCAGGAGTTACTGGCACGTTTGGCCAGCCGCAAAGGGTGGGGGGATTGGCTTGTGCCCATTACCCAACTCCGATCTTTTCCAGCTGATGATGCAGTTGCGCCCTTCCGATGACGAGCCCGTGCTTTCGGAGCAGGTCATCCAGAGCCGTTGGTTGGCCGGCACCCGCTTGAAGAATATTCATCTGCATGATCCAACGTGGCTCTCCTTGTTCAGGCCCAATGTGCGCATGGTGGACAGATACCGCGTGGGGCGTGTGTTCCTGGCAGGCGACGCAGCGCATGTGCATCCCCCTGCGGGTGCCCAGGGGCTCAATACCGGCGTCCAGGATGCCTATAACCTGGGGTGGAAGCTGGCCATGGCACTCAAGGGTGCACCTGCGTCTTTGCTCGATAGTTATCAGGAGGAACGATTGCCGGTTGCGGCAGGCGTACTCGGCAGGTCGATGAAGTTGTATCAGTCAAGAGGAGTGCCCAAGCGCGGAGACGCGGAGCGTCAGCTCTTGCTCAACTATCGCGGCAGCTCTCTGACCCTGGAGATCGGATGGCCCCAGGGCAAACTCCGGGCCGGTGACCGTGCACCAGACGCCATTTGCCAGAACTCGTCAGGACGGATTCGACTTTTCGACCTGTTTCGCGGGCCGCACTTCACACTGTTGGCATTCGGCGCGCAGGCCGCCGCCGCCATACGTGATCTGGAATGGACTCCGGCCGATATCCTGCGCAAGTGTTGCGTTCGACTCTCCGGGATCGCCGAAGAAGACAGGACAATTATCGACGCCGATGGCAATGCGCACGCCGCCTACGGGACCTCGGATAAAGACAACGTCGTTTTTCTGCTTCGTCCGGACGGCTATATCGGCCTGATCGCGAGCCGGAATTGGATGGACGCCGTCAACGAATACCAAAAAGCTGTTGCATGTGTGCAGCACGACCGATAGCGCATTGAAACAGGCGGCGCCTCACGACCAGCCTACCCAATCGCAAACCGCCCGACCCATCACGAGTTCCAAATCGTCACCTTTGAGCCAGGGGAGCTCTTCGCTAAAAAGGGTCACGCATTCCCGCCAGCTGGGTGCCAGGCGCGTGATGTCGGTTCCCCAGAATACTCTTCGCGGCCCGAAGGCATCGAATACACGCTGCAAAACAGAGTGAGTGCTGGCGAACGGATACGCGTCCGCCGCCATGCTGGGCACGCCGGTCGCTTTGACCGCAATGTTGGCGTGCGCAGCGAGGCGCAACAAGTCATCGAGATGGGCAACGGCTTCGGGGATCTTGAGTGCGGGACTCACCCCGAGGTGATCGATGAGCACGCGCATGCGCGGATAGCGCGCCGCAACCGAGGCGATCCGTCCGTACAGGCTGACGGGCAGCATGAACCCCACCGGAATCCCCAGCCGATCTGCGCTCTCCCAGATCCAATCCAGTTTCCCGCCTGCGAACGATTCCTGTTGCTCCTTGGTCCAAATGACGAACCGCAACCCCAGCATTCCGGGCTGCTTGACGAATTGATCCAGGAACTGCGAATCGGGTTCGCGCAGGAGATTGAACCATCCCAAGGTTGCGAACCGATCTGGATGCAGACGTGCAGCCTCCACGGCATAGGCGTTCGCATCGGGATCCCAGATCGCCGGGCAGTTGATGGCCCGATCCACTCCGGCCGCGTCCATTTCGCGTAACGCATCATCAACTCGGAAGGGCCTCTGCCGGTGATGCGGCGGCGCCTTATCGTTCGTCCAAAGATGAATTTGGGCATCAACGATCTGCATCAGACATTTCTCCTCGTCCCGGCTCTCAAGCGGCAAGCCGCGAACGCACCCAGTCGGCAATCAATGCGTCACGATCATCGCGATGGTTGTAGATGCAGTGGTCACCGTCTGAAAAGACAACCATTTCCTTGTCGTCTGTCGGCGCGGCCGCGAGCAGCATCTCCGATGCGGCCGTCGGTATCATCGGATCCTTTCCACCATGGACGATGAGCAGCGGATAGCCCCGACCTGTGGTTGGCGCTACCGGATCGACGGCTCCCCACGCCGCCAGGGCTTCCTCTTCGTCATCGGTCCCACAGGCGGCAACCATCTTGGCGAAAAAAGTCGTCTTTCCCCGCGCTAGCGTGGGTTTGATCACACCGCCATTGCACACGCAAGCAGACACCCGCTTATCCATGGACGCCGTGGCCATTGCGAAACTGCCGCCGATACTATTGCCAATGAAGCCAATCCGGCGGTGCCCGGCTGTACGGCGTTCCAGAAAGTCGATCGCGCTCCGGTAGGCATCGAACCAGCGCACGCTTAGATAATGATTGTGATCGAAGCGGCTCTCTCCCTGACCAGGGCCGTCCAGCATCAGTGCGTCGATGCCTCGGACCGCGAGCGCTTCGCCCATGCAATCGAAATCCATTGCCCAACCCTCGACCCCGCCGATGACGATCGCGGAGGCCATCCCACCGCCCGGTGCCGGAATCAGCCACCCGACCAAGGGACGTGAGTCTGTTTCGACCAAGATCCGTTGCCGGTCAGAGCGGAGCTTGGCTGCCTCCCCGTAAATAGTGGCGGCGCGGGCAAAAATCTGGCGGCGTTCCGGAGTGTCGACCAACATCATCATCTGGCTCATACGCAGGAGGGCCGATGCGCGGCGAAGGTATAGGGTGCGGGTCGGTCGCGCTGGATCAGTCGAAGCGGCAGTCGCTTGCTTCAGCGCGATTTCAGCCAAAGCGGTCGCGGCAGCTTCCCACGCCTCTCCTTCGAGCACGCGCGCGCGCAATTCGATCACATCCGCATGGGCCAGGCCGTAACCCGTCAACCGTTCGAGCGAGAATTGCCTGAGCGCCGCTTGCGACTCCACGGAAAGGCGCGCTATGGCATCTTCGCTTTCGGCCCTTCGCCCGAGAAATTGCCGTAACGTCACGTGAGCCGATTGCGTTGAAGAGTCAAGGCCAGTCGTTTCCATTCAATTTACACTCCAAGTCTTTGGGATTCGCGTTGCACCTCAGAATGTGTTGATCAATCAGCACGACTGCGGCTTCACGACCACCTTTATCGCGCCATCGATGCGTTCACGAGCATATTGAATCGCTTTCGGTAGATCGGCCAATCCGAAGGTGTGGGTGTGGATCAATTTTGCGTCGAAGCGCTTTGCCGCCATCAGTGTCATTGCCCGCGCGACCGCGCTCTTTCCTTCCCCGCGAATGCCGTAGAGATAAATATTGTTCATGACTGCGTGACCGAGATTGACTCCGACTCGTCCATGCGGAAAAGCCGCAAGGCAAATCTTGCCGCCGCGGCTGCACATGAGGATTGCGTGGTTGATGGTTTCCTCGGTCCCCGCGCAATCCATCACATAGTCGACGCCCTTGCCGTCGGTCAGCGATCGCACCGCTTCAACGGCATCGCATAACTTCGCATTGACGACGTGATCGGCACCAAGGCGTTTGCCCAGGGCCAGACGATTCTCGCGCGTGCCCACCAGAATGACGGGCGCGGCCCCAAGCGCCTTGGCCACCCCCACCGCGAGCAACCCGATCGGCCCAGGCCCGATCACCACGACCTTTTCGCCCGCGAGAAGCCCGCCGAGTTCGATGAAGCCGTACATCGATGTACCGGCAGTCACTGCGAGCGCGGCTTCTTCGTCGGACATATCATCTGGCACGCGCACAAGCGTATTTACGTGATTGATCGCGTACTGCGCGAAGCCACCGTCAGTCGTGAAGCCATTGGCGCGGTGACGCTTGTCATATTCCCCATAGTTGTGGCCGTAATTGAGGCAGGAAGTGTACATGCCGGAACGGCACCGCTTGCACTGGCCGCAACCGGAGTGGATCTCCACCGCAATGCGCTCGCCCAACTTATATTCGTCCACCCCCGGACCGAGCGCGGCAACGGTGCCCATATATTCGTGACCAGGGGTGAACCCCTGGTTGAAGGGCAGTGTGCCGTTGATGAGCGCGGGCGGGCCATTGGCGATTACATCCAGATCGGTAGCACAAATGGCCACGGCATCGATGCGGACAAGCACTTCGGATCGGTCGGGAACCGGGATCTCCTTTTGGCCGAGGCTCAACTCGCCCGGCTTTCCAAGCGTCCATGCAAGCATCCGCTTTGCGAGCGGAGCCGCAATCTTAAGGGGGTTCTTCAATTCTCCGACCAAAGTGTCACCCACTTAACAACTCCCATGAAAACGACAACATGCCAATGTCGTGCAACCATTATTGGCCAATTGGCCTATATTTGCAACCAGACAACGGTATTAGGACGGTGTGACCGTCCCTCCAGCGCTCCGATCGAGCGGGGCTGAAAACTACATTAGCGCCATTATTCAGCCAATTATGCTGAAGAGGCAAGGAAAGATAATGGCGGAAGGGTGGTTACGCTCGCATCTAAACCATTTCGCTTGCGTTTAAACCATTTTGCATAGTATTGTGAAACCAATGATTGGGTAAACCAAAACCAGAATGCGGAACATTCTACGGCCGCGTGGGGCCGAGACTGCTTCTGCCGAAAGCGGTGCGAACGATGAATTGTCTGTAGAGGAATATTGTCGTTACAGCGCGTGGGTGGTGCGGAGCTTGCCGAGGGGAGTGAATGATGTTCAAAGGGAATTCGATCCGACCGCTGCCGTTAGCACTGCTATTGGGCAGTACTTTTCTCGGCCATTCCGCAGTCTCTCAGGTGCTTTCCACGCCAAGCCCTTCGACGAGCGACAATCCAGAAATTACGACGATCATCGTTACCGCGAGAAAGCTGGGCGAAAGTATCCAAGCAATACCAGAGTCGATCACGGCGATAGATGCGCGTACGCTTGCCGCCGCGCACCTAACAACGTTGGATGACCTCAATTCTCAGGTCACCAATCTGAATATCACTCAGCGAGCGGACAACACGCCGGACGTGGTGCTGCGCGGCGTGGGTACTTTCGGCGTCGTGCAGGGCGTTGGTTTCTACGTCAACGACGTCCAACAATTCGAAGGGCAATCGGTACGCCCAATGGATATCGAGCGAATCGAGGTTTTGAAAGGCCCTCAGGGCACGCTCTTTGGCGGCAGCAACGTGGGCGGCGCGATAAAATATGTAACGAAACTTCCCACCGACACTCTGACCGGCGAGGGCTCGATTGAATACGGCCGTTACAATCAACAGACCGTGGATGGCGTTGTATCCGGTCCCATCGTGCCGGAGCGGTTGCTCGCGCGACTGAGCGTTTTCAACGACCGGTCAGACGGATTTCTTCCCGACCCAACCTTGGGGAAAACGCTTCCAAAGTCGAACGAGACGGGCGGTCGATTGACTCTCGAATACCTCGGTGATCAGACCAAGATAAGATTTTATCTAGCAGGAGATCACATGGGCAGCGAGAACATGAACCTGTACTACACGCCGCCGGATGACCACACCTACCTTCGTATCTACAATGGCGGCGTAGATGGAACGGTGCCTTCCTACAGGCGGAACCTCTATGCTCCGACTCTGGCAATCACTCACGATTTTGGGGACATTACGTTCGACTCCATCTCGTCCTACTTCCATTCCTCAATCACATCGGTGGCCAATTTCGACAAGGGAGCGCTCGCTCCTTTCGACTTCCTTCCGCCTCCTCTGTCAAGCTATAAACCTTTCGTAAACTATTCCCAGGACTTTGGGAAAAGTGTCTGGAGCCAGGAGCTTCGGCTGTCGTCCAGCGGATCCTCATCATTCAAATGGTTGGCCGGCGCGTTCGTACAGCGAATTAACAGCAACGCGCTTCAAATCCAAAATCTCGGGATCGCTCCAACCATGGGTAGCCCGGTGGGCGCGATAATGCTGGCACCGGGACTGCTCATACCAGGACCGGTCTCTGACGTCGAATATCGGCATGTCAATCGTGACTATGCGATTTTTGGCAATGCGAGTTATGACTGGGGCAATTGGACCCTTGGGGCGGGTGTGCGAATTGCGCGCTTCGACAACACGATGACGGATACGACGACGTCGTGCGGCCCGTGCTTCGGGAGGGTTAAAGGTAATGCCGACGTGCTGCCGACAGCCTCGATCGCCTACCATTTCTCGAAGGACGTAATGGCGTATGTCACCGTGGCGCGAGGAGACGAGGAGGGTGATCTGTCCGACAACCCGCTTACGGTGAACGAGGTGCTACCCTTCAAAACCGAATTTGCGCTGAGTTACGAAGCGGGCGTGAAGTCATCGCTATTTGACCGCCGTCTCAACCTGAACGTTGCGGCGTTCTATATTGATTATACCAATCGCATATTCGAGGTCGGTAAATATATCGGGACCGGTATTTTTACGTTCGAAACCAATGTGGGTTCGTCACGTAACTATGGATTTGAACTGGATGCGTCAGCGCGTCTGCCGTTGGATTTTACCGTGTCAGGGGGGCTGGGAGTAACTGAGGCAATTTTCGGCCCCGTCACTTTTTTTGACGGGTTCGGTAACCCTGTGAGCGCAGGCGGCAATCAGGCGCCCAACACGCCGGCGTATCAAGCAACATTAGCGGTCGATTGGCGCCACAATCTGAGCGATGACATGGTGTTGGGCGCGAGGGTTGATTCGCGGTTTATTGGTCGCTCCTATTGGGATTCGGCAGGCTGTTCGGCGCTTGCCCCAGGATGTCCATATGAAGGCTTTCGCGCCAGGCAAACGGCCTACCAGGTCGTTAACGCCGGCGTCTCGCTTGATATTGGGAAACACTGGAGCGTCGGCGCGCATTTGATGAATGTCTTCGATGTGAAGTACAACACGTTCTATGCCGCGGCGTCGGAAATAGGCTCTCCATACAACGTCGCCGGGATCAATCGACCGCGTCAATGGTTAGTGAACGTGAATGCGCGCTTCTAGCGCTGATGTGAATGAAAAACCACTCTATCCATCTCCCAAAGTGGCGTGGGCTGCGTGCACGATTCTCTTCTTGGGGTGTACGCTGGCCTTTATGGATCGGGCGGTCATCAGCCTGTTTGTCATTCCGATCCAGAGAGATCTTCACCTATCCGATACGCAGATTAGCCTGCTGGTTGGCTTTGCATTCGGGGCTTTCAATGCACTGTTCGGCCTGCCGGTGGCGAGGTGGATCGACGGCGGGCGACGCCGGACTATCGCCGCAATTGGAATCGCAGTCTGGAGCGTCGCCGCATCGTGCTGCGGCCTAGCCGCGAATTTCTGGCAACTGTTCTTCGCTAGGGTCGGCGTCGGAGCGGGGGAGGCCTCAGTCACGCCCGCCGGCGTGTCTCTATTGGCGGATTTCTTCCCGCGCAGTCGCCGCGGTGCGGCGATGGGTGTGTTCTACGCTGGGATTTTTGTAGGCGGCGGATGCGCGCTGATCCTCGGAGGATTGCTCTGGCGTAGCCTCGGTGATCGCCAAATAGTGCTCCCGCTCGTAGGGCTGCTCCACTCCTGGCAGGTCGTACTGATCTTGGTCGGCGCGTTGGGGCTGCTCGTCGCGCCGCTCACCATGATGATCCGCGAGCCGGAGCGGCTCGACGGCGGGCGGCGCGCCAGGGCGGGAAACTTTCCGCTGGCCACTGTGGTTCAATACTACAAGACACATGCCCGAACGCTGATCGGTCATAACGTCGGCTTCTGCCTTCAAAATTTCGCGCTGCACGCCGGCGCCGCGTGGTTACCGACACTGCTGGTGCGCACCGATGGCTGGAGCATCGCAAGGGCTGGCACGACGGTCGGCGTGATGACCCTGGTTCTCGGGCCGATCTCAACCGCGACCGCGGGAATTTTAGCCGACGCGCTCGCAAGACGCGGCCGAACCGACGGCAAGCTGCTCGTCAGCATAGGCGCCGCCGGCATGTGTGCTCTCGCCAGCGCAATGATCGCGCTGAATCCGACGCCGGGGCTGATCGTTGTAGCGCTCGGCGTTTTTATGTTTTTCGGCAACTTCACTCTGCCTCTCGCGCCTGGAGCGCTACAGGAAATCATGCCCAACGCAATGCGGGGCCAGGCGACAGCTATCTATGTGGGCGTAACTAATCTCGTTGGCGGCGGCTTGGCGGCCACCGCGGTCGCCGTTCTGACGGATTTCGTATTTCACGATAGGGCCAAGCTTCATGTATCGTTCGGTCTCGTCGGGGGTACCGTCTGCATCCTCGCGGCCCTTACCCTGACCTCAACTCTGCGCGCATTCCGCATCACCGCCAGAGAACACGAAACTGCTCAGCACGATACGGATGTCTCCCCAGAATATTGTTAGGGCGTCTCGGCGTGGTGAATCGGGTTCTCAATGGCGCTTAGGTACCGTCAGGCGGTACGGCCGTGGGTCCGGCAATCTGCATCGCTTTGATGTAGGCGGGCCGCTTGCCGACGCGCTCGACATAGGATCGCACATTGGGGAGGTCGTCGCGGCCGCCGAACATCCGCAGCGATGTGAGACAGTAGTTCACCATGAGGTCAGCGCACGTGAGTTCGGGACCGGCAAGATAGGGCGACGCGGCGAGCGCCTGCTCGAGCATGCGGGCGTAGCCCTCTTCGCGTCGATGAACGAACCCGGCGATGCGCCCTTCGGTCCGGTCTGCGAGTGCCAACCTGGCGAAGAAGAGCCCGAGGATGTTGTTGTTGAAATGCATCCAGTACAGGTAGTCGTAGAAATTCGGCTGGTCGGGACTGACGGTGAGCCTGCCGCCCGCGTATTTGTGGCACACATATTCGAGGATGGCCGCGGACTCGCAAAGCGTCCGATCGCCGTCCTGAACCACGGGAGCGGTCGCCGCGGGATGTAAGGCAAGGTAAGACGCGGGCGCCAAGCCATCGGCGCCGCGCCTGTGCCAGACGATTTGGTATGGAAGGCCTAACTCTTCCATCAGCCAAACGACACGCTCCGACTGAGACACACCAAGGTGATGGATGATCAGCAAGATTTCCTCCTAGCTTGCCCGCATGACCGCTTGCCTGCGGAATAGTCCGTTCGGGTGAGTCGTGTCGGCCCGACATCGAACATAGTCCACGCTGGCCGTTGCCAATAGCTTACCGATTAGCTGACCGTCGGCATAGTAGCTGTGCATGTCATAAGTTGTTAGAAACGCACAACCAAATGAATTTTAACGTTGGGACACAACTGAAGGTACATCTCAAATGACTAAATCGGCCAGAGTGGCTCTGTGGTCCGCCGCCACATTGATTTTGGTCCTTTGTGTCTTGACGGTCCTGCTTATCTTTCCCAGCCGACCTGTTGATACCCGTAGCCTTCGATTCGATGGTTATATTGTCCTTCCGAAGGTGATAAACGCCGGTGCTCTCACTGTGCTCGACTATCTGACCGTGTCCGGCGATGATTTATTCGTCACGAGCGTAAGCACCGGCGCCGTCTACAAGGTTGGTTTGCATACACGTGCGATGCCCGACTCTGCTGAGGTGTCCGTCTTTGGATTGGAGCCCGCAGCCCATGACGTCGTCGTCGATCCGACAAGCCATCTTGCTTTCGTAACGCGTAGTGACGCGAACACGGTCGATGTATTCGATCCAAAGAATATGCGGCTGGTCAAGCGAATCCCGGTAGCTGCCGACCCGGACGGTATATTCTATGTTCCGTCCAACCAACTGGTATACGTTGCAAGTTCCGACGCAATGTTGGCGACCCTAATAGATCCGGCGAGCCAGAATTCGATCGGCAGCATCTCTCTGGGTGGAAAGCCCGAATTCGCCGCATTCGATCCCGAGACTAAGCTGCTGTATCAGAATCTAGGGGATACCAATACCGTAGTCGCCGTGGACTTGATCAAGCGATCGGTCGTGCAGCGCTGGCCCCTCGAGGGCTGTGAGATTCCGACAGGTATGGCAATTGATGACGCGGATCGCAGACTTTTCATAGCTTGTGGCAAGAGCGCGAAGCTCGCGATTTTCGACCTGAATCTGCACCGCATCATAGCCAGCGTTCCGGTTGGCTTTGGGGCGGATTCAGTCGCTTACGATCGAGAATTACACCGTATCTACGTAACTGGACTTTTCGGCCGGCTATCGGTTGTGAACCAGGATACGACTGATACTTATCACGTGGTCGACTCCATTTACCTGCACTTCAACGCTCACACCCTGGCGATCGATCCAGTGACGCACAGACTCTTTGTCGGTTACGCCAGTCTCGCCATCCCACCGCGGTTGGCCGTGTTCACGCCGAATTTCTAGCGACGCTGATAAGCTGTAATCTATGCGCCCGAAAGCACACAAGCCCTTGTTGCTCGGCTCGAGCCTCACGATTGTCGCGGCCGCATCATGTGCCTGGCGACGGAGCGCTCGGATAGTCCCGGACAGCATCAAGCACGCGCGTTGAGTAAACGAGCGCAGCACCGGCGTTGATTGCAACGGCGACGCCCAGCGCCTCTGCAATCTCCTCTTCCGTCGCACCATGGCGACGGCTGCGCTATAGGTTCAATTGCCGGCCGCCAGTCACAGAATTACTGCGCCGTCCATCCGCCGTCGATTGGAATCGCGGTGCCGGTGATGTTGTGTGCCTCGGGCGCGCAGAGCCAGCATGCCAGACGCGCAATCTCCTCGGGTGACGACAGTCGTCGGGAAGGCTGCTTTTCCGCGACCAAGCCTTCCAGCGCCTCCTGACTCGATA
This sequence comes from Steroidobacteraceae bacterium, assembly GCA_036502605.1. Taxonomy (GTDB): domain Bacteria; phylum Pseudomonadota; class Gammaproteobacteria; order Steroidobacterales; family Steroidobacteraceae; genus Bog-1198. The sequence continues at coordinate 102,643 of DASXYI010000146.1, read as the reverse complement.
CGCCGAGCAGCTTGCCGCGCTCGGCGACCTGCGGCGCGATGATGGCGGTATCCACCCAGCCCGGGCAGATGCAATTGACGGTGATGCCGCCGCTCTCGGCACTGCCGAGCGCTGCGTATTCGAGTGCAGCCACGCGCGACAGCCCGACCAACCCGAATTTGGCGGCGACATAGGGCGACTTGTTGATGGAGGCGACCAGGCCATGCACGGAGGCAATGTTGATCACTCGTCCGTAGCCTGTCTGCACCATCCACGGCAAGGCGTGACGCATGGTTTGAAACGGCGCAGAGAGATTGACGGCGATGACGTCGTTCCACATCTCCGTGGTGATGTCCGCGATCGGACCGGTGCGCTGGATGCCTGCGTTGTTGACGAGAACGTCCACACCGGCCCAGGCCAAGACGTGTTCCATCAACGCGTCGATTTCATCGGGGTTGCGCAAATCGCCGCTGAAGTACTGGGCATCCGAGCTGCCCGCGTCGTGCATTTCCTGAACCACGGCCTTGGCTTCATCAATCGTCGCGAGCCCGTGCACAGCAACGCGCGCTCCGGCGTTGGCGAAGGCGAGTGCGATGGCCTTGCCGATACCGCGGTCGGAACCGGTGATGAAGACCGACTTGTTGGCGAGGGTTGCCGTCACGTCGTCTCCAGGCCTTGCAAGAATGCATCGATCGCGGTCACCGCAGCCGGCTCGTCGAGCATGGGCGCATGACCCCGATTCGCGATGGTGACTGCCGTGAGGTTCGGATGCTGCGCGGCCATCGCATCCAGGATCTCTGGGCTGATGATGTCCGACAGCGCGCCTCGAATCGCGAGTATCGGGATGGAACCGAGCTGTTGCCAGAGCGACCACAGGTTCGGCGGAAGGGCAGTGAGATCCGTCTCATTCAGACCCTTTAATATGACGGGGTCGAAGGCGGCGGCGGGACGGGCAGAGGCATCTTCCACATACGTGCGGCGCGCAAAAGCCTCCCAGTCGGTGTCGACGTAATCGGGAAAAGCAATCTCATTGATGCGCCTCGCTTGTTGGGCGGCCTCAGCCCAGGTGGTGGCCGGCGCTCGGTCGCTCAATGAGCGGCGCAATCGCTTCAACCCCGCTACGGGAACCTCGGGGCCGATATCGTTCAATACGATGCCCCGCAGCCGTGCCGGCTGGGATGCCCCCATGATTATGGCCATTAGGCCGCCCATGGACGTGCCGATCAGCACCACACGATCGAGCGCGAGTCGATCGAGCAGGGCGAACATGTCGGCCATGTAGGTGCCGGGATGGTAGTTGGCCGGATCGGGATCCCATTGAGATTTGCCGCGGCCCCGTTGGTCGGCCGTGATGACTCGATGGCGTGCACTTAGATGCTGGGCGAGAAATCCGAAATCTGCGCCGTTGCGCGTAAGTCCATGCAGACAGAGCACGGTGAGCGAAGCGTCCTCCGGTCCCCGTACTTCAGCATGCAGCCGCAAGCTGCCGTCGGCGCTGCGAAAATCAACGTCGGTCTGTTTCGCGCCCACGCCTTTCACCCAAACACGCTATTGGGCGCGGGCATGTCCAGCCAGAATACACGGAGCGCGCCGTAAGGATCGCCCACGACGCGCGTTTCGCGGTCGAACACCAGGGTCGCACGCTGTGCCCTATCGAAGCGCGGCCAGTGCGGGATGAATTCGTTGTTGGGGTCGCCGGTCTTGGCGAATTTCACCCAGGTGCTGGCCAGCGCGTCGCACATCCGCTGCGCGTCGCGCGAGCCGCCGCCGACGATGGCATCGCGCTCGTTGTGAAGCGACGCGGTGACATCCATGGCGTGTACGGCGCCGAACTTCCCCTCAAACGCGGGACTCACCCACTCCCAGAGATAGGCGTAGACCGGCGCGCCGAGTTGATCGGCCTTGCGCTCAGATTGAGCATGCGCGAAACGACGGAACCCTGAGTCGGTGACGATCTGTGAATAGAGCAAGTAGGGCGACTTGGATGGAAACAGCTCCCGATAGAGTGCCAGCAAGGCGTCGGCCTTCGCCCCGTAGCCGGCCACGAGTATGGTTTTTAGCTCGTGTTCGGTCATGGCAAAGCTATCGAAGAACAGGCCGGCGTCATCGAGGGTGGTGGAGACAATCAGCGGCACGTCGTTGGATTCCAACAGCGCGTGGGGATGAAACGGGTCAGAAATGAGGTTGTGGCCGTCGAGCACGGGTGAAAACGCATGCGCGCCGACTTCCGTTTGTGCCGCCAATAACCGACTCCACGGCAAGTGTTGAATATCGCCCAGGGTCGTCGCCGACAGCCCGAGCTTCTTGATGAATACATCGGCCGTTTGGGTGCTGGTAGCTCGCGGGAGATGAGTCAGCAGCGAACCGCTTTGCACCGCGGCGCGGTGAAACAACCCGCGCGCGGCCTGCATGCCGAGGAGAGCGCTCACTTTCCAGCCGCCGCCGGACTGCCCGAAGATCATGACGCGACCGGGATCACCGCCGAAACGTTCGATGTTGTCGCGCACCCACTCGAGCGCGGCAACGAGATCCAACATGCCTGCGGCACCGGCGTCGGCCCAGGGGCCCGACGGGTCCAGGTCGGCCAGATTGAGATAGCCGAAGCTCGCCAATCGGTGGGTGACGGTAACCACGACCACATCGCCGAAGTTTGCGAGTTTGGCGCCGTCGTACATCGGGTTATTGCCCGAGCCGATGGCAAAGCCGCCGCCGTGAATGGAAACCAGCACCGCACGTTTTTCATCGCGGCCGGTGCCCGGCGTCCAGATGTTCAGATGCAGGCAGTCCTCGCTCATTCCTCCGACAGCAACGTTGAGGTCGAACTGTATGAGCCGCGCATAGTCATTGCCCATATCCGAAGGAACTTGCGGCGACACCGGTCCGTAACCGAAGCAATCGCGCACGCCGGCCCACGGCCGAGGGCGCTCCGGCCGCTTGAATCGCTTCGCACCCGCGGTCGAGGCGCCGTAGGGCACACCCTTGAACTGGCGAACGCCTGAGTTGACTAAACCTCGTACTTTTCCGCTCGTCGTTTCAACGGTACAGAAGTCCATGCGATCAATTGAGCTTGTATTTCACCGAGATCCCGACCGTTCGCGGTTGCGCCAGCACTACAGGGACCGGCGACGCGGGGTTGTATTCGTCAGCGAGGACGGAGGCTGACACCTCGCCGGCTTTGTCGAAGATATTTCTGACGAACAACCCGTACTCCAACCCGTGCGGCGCATAAACCGACAGGTTGAGGTCTGTAATGTTGTAAGAAGCGAGTCTGTATTGCGGACTGATCGGGGTGCCAAAGCCCGCGAGACGTTCGCCCACCCAACGGTCGGTGACGTTCAGCGCTCCCGAGTAATTCTCGACGATGTTGAAGTTGTAGGTCCCCACCAGAGCAAAATTATAACGAGGCGATAGCGGCAGGCGAGCGCCCACGCTCTTGACGCCAATCACCGGCGCAGTGGAGGTAAGCCGCGCATCGGTATAAGCGGCGGAGCCTCCTAGAGTGAGCGCCGAGAAAACTCGGTAGTTGAACGCCAGCTCTGCGCCCGTCACCCGAGCGATGCCTGCGTTTTCGAGTTGGTTTACTCCGCCATTGTTAACGGTGACCTGAATGTCCTTCCATAGGATGTCATAGATATCGAAATCCAGCGTCGCCCTTTTGTCGAGGAAGGTCGATTTCTCGCCGATCTCATAATTCCAAAGTCTGTCAGGGGCGAAGGTGGGATTGCCGAGACCGGGAGACAACACGAAGTTGGGACCGCCGGGCCGGAAGCCGCTGGCCGCTCGCGCGTACACCATCACCTCGTCGGTGATGTGGTATTTCGGGTTGATCAAATAGGTCACCACGCTCTGGTCCGATGTGGCCACGGGCGGCGTAAGGACAGCTGCCGATCCTGTCGCGAGCAGGCCGCTGACGGTTTCCTCGTACGCTTGGCGCTGCTTGCTGTAGCGAACCCCAAGGCCAAGTTCGAATTGCTTGGTGATGAATACCGTACCATCGGCATAAGCAGCGTATTCCCGGTAGGTGCTCGGCAAATAGCTCGTGAAGGGCGACAAGCCGAAGAAAGTGCCGCCCGGATTCGCGAAATCGAACAAGTCGACGATTTCGTCGGTCCTTTCGTTGTTGAGATAGCCGCCCACCAGCCATTGAAAGCGATTGTTTTCATGAGATGCAAGCCGCAACTCCTCGGTGAATTTCTTCGTGGTCGTGTTGACGTAGAGGCTCCATGGATCCGCGCCGGCGCCCAATACCGCGAGGGCGGCGTCGTAGATCAAGCTGTTGTCAGTGCTGCTCGTGCCGTTATTGATTTGGTAGCCGCTGATCGAGGTGAGTTTGGCCCATGGCATGTCATAGCCTATGGTCGCCGAATAGAGTGTCAAACTGTAGTTCGACGGCTGGAACGTCGGGTACGCCTGGTCATAGGTGCCATACGTCGGCTGGCGGGTGACCGGATCACGAAAAGCGACATTGGCGCTTTCGCTGGGAATGTGCTGGGTCGAGGCAGTCAGTCGAATATCGAGTGCGTCAGTGGGTTGCAGCAACAGCGACACTCGGCCGCCTTCGGATCGGTCCCAGCCCTGGTTGTCGCGGTGGTAAACCGGATCCTTCGCGTATCCAGAGTCATACAGCTGATAGCCATCGATACGCACTGCGCCGATGCCATTGGCAAACGGCAGGTTCACCATGCCTGTGTAGGCGTGGTTGATGCCGCCGTGCTCGGTGGAAGAAACCTGCGCTCCCGCCTCAACGCTGAAGGTTTTCAGATCGGGCAGGTTGGAAATGTACTTCACCGTGCCGCCGAGCGAAGTGGCGCCGTACAAGGTTCCTTGCGGACCATTCAGCACTTCCACCCGGTTCAAGTCAAAGACGTTCACGTTCAGGCTCTGATATCCAATTCCATTCGAGGTGCTGGCACCGAGTGGTATGTCATCCAAATATACACCGGTCGCGCTGCTGAGCTGCGAGCCCGTCGTGATGCCACGAATCACCAATAGATTGGTGCTAGGGCCGGTGGATGAGTAGCTCAAGCCGGGCACGAACCCCGCAAAATCGTTGAAATCGCGAGCATTGATTTGAGCCAAGGCGCCCGACGTCAAGGCAGTGACCTGTCCGGCCACATTCTGTAACGATTCCGACCGCCGGGTCGCCGTGACGATGACCTCTGCCAGCTCAGTGTCGGGCGCCGCGGTACCGAATTGCTGACTGGTGGTTCCGTTGACAGTCTGAGCGGCGGTTTGTGCCACTATCAAGGTGCAAAGTGACATCGCGACTCCACCGAGGAGTGCGTACGTAAAGCGTGATGAAGCCATTCCAACCCCCGTTATTCAAGGAATCGTGCTGTACCAGTCGATTCTCTTTTTCAATTCAACGCCCGCTGAAATTATGCCAAGGCTAGCGGCTTGTCAAGAACACCCGAACAGGGCCGTGCATCGTGGCGCCGGCCCCTTCGCGGTCGCCCCCCAATGGGTGTCCGATCGGACGGCGATCCCTTGGTATCGAAAAATCCCGGCCCGTAGCCACTTTTGAGGCGCTGCGCGACGAGTTACGACGCACCATTCGAGTCGCGGAATATGTCATTATCCTGATGTGATGGCGCCATTTGTCGAGCCCGCGCTTGGCAGTTATTCAGCGATCGCTAAATTGATTTAAAGCAGAGCTTGCCGTGACCAACGTCGAACGAAAAACACCGTCCAAGATCAAGAAAACAAGACCGGCGCGGCGAGGCCGTCCCAGTCGATCCGACGGCGGGATCAAGGCGCGCGGCCGGCTGCTGGATGCGGCCGAGCGACTATTCGCGGAGCGCGGATTCTACGGGGTGACGACGCGGCAAGTCGCGATGACCGCCGGCGTCGACGTCGCACTCATTTACTATCACTTCACGAACAAATCCGGCCTATTCGATGCGGTATTCGAGCGCCGCGCCCGGGTGTTGATCACGGCGCGTCACGATTCGCTGCGCTCCTACGTCGAGGGCACTGACACGATCACGGTCGACGGCGCGGTCGCCGCATTCATCAATCCGATGATCGATTTGTCGCAGCGCGGAGATTCCGGCTGGCAGAGTTATTTCGCGTTGGTGGCGCAAATCGACAACACCCCCTGGGGCGGCGAAATCATCCACCGCTTCTTCGACGACAGCGTGCACGAACTCGTCGACATCCTGCAGAGGGCGCTACCCGGCAGTCCCAAGAGAGAGCTGTACTGGGCGTATAACTTTCTCGCCGGCTCGATGATGCTGGCACTGTCCGGCACCGAACGCGTCGATCGGTTGTCCGAAGGGCTGTGCCGCGCGAAGGATCTTGACGCGGTACGCCTTCGATTGGTCAACTATTGCGCCGGCGGATTTCTCGCCATGGTCACCGCTGAACGCCTGAGTGGGCGGGCGTGAAGGCGGTCGACGCGCGGCCAGCGGCAGTACCGGGGCATACGCACGCGTTATGCGATGCAGCAGAGATACCGTTATCGTCTGCACGAAGGTACGCGACCCCGCAATCCTCGCGTTATCGATTCAATCCCGACAGGACGCGGACCATGTGGTGTTCGCCGAGTCCCACGTAGGTATCCTCTCGATAAACGACCGTGTCACCCACGTGTATTTCCACTTTATGGGCGCCGGCTGCGACGTTCAGAACCTGCGGATGGTCATTGATCGCCGTTGCCTGTCCGGTTTGCAAACCATCTAGGAATACGATCGAACCCGCCGGGGCGCCGGTCACGATGATCTCAGTTGGATCCGGCAACGGCACTTTTCTCGAAGTGAACCAACTGCAGGCCGATAAGCAAGCCAATGTCATTAGTACGAAGACTCTCAATCGCTACTCCCACGCCTCGCTACGAAGGCATCAGCGTATCACGCAGGGCCGCCGTCAGCCCTTGCCTGTGCCGCGCTTGCCTAAGAATGGCTTGAAGAGGTCAGCGAGGCTCCAAAGATAGACGTGCTGTCGACTTGCGCGCGCCACCGTCACGAATTCCTCCGTGAAGCCGCCTGCGGCCAAGTAAAGCAGCGGTGCATCCGGTTCTTGGGCGCGATGGGCCCATTTGACGCCCGAGGCCGCTAGCCGCTCCAGAGATTGCAGATGATGCAAGTGCCAGCGTACCGGCAAGGGTTGTGCATTCCATTTAAGGGCGCCGGTCAGCACCCGCCCGTCGGCCAGCGTCGCCGCGACATCCATTTCGAGCGAGCCGCCGTGGCGATCCTTGCCTTCCCAGCGGCTCCATTCCAGCACCACCGGCAGTCGCAATCTCGATTGCAGCCGCTGGTAGGCTTGTTCCGCGATGCGCTCAAACACGCGACCCAAATAGGTATCGAAGCGCGGTTCGACGACGTGCTTCCAGAAATACTTCGGATCCGTACGCTCTAGCGTCGCTTCGTTTGGGCTCACGAATTCATAATAGAACGCCAATGCCGGATCGAAGATCCGATACCGAAACGGTACCGTGCTCCGCGCGCCGAGATTGCGCGACTGCCACACATACCCCAGATTCACCAGACGTTCGACTTTATCGCGCAGCGGCGTATCCGTCGGCAGACCGGCCCTCTGACCAATGTCATTGAGCTCGGTGCAGCCGCCCCCGATGGCTCGCATGATGGCCTGATATTTGGACACTTCCCGCAGCCCTTGCTCCTGCAAAATCGCAGTCTCAACCAGACCACGAACTTCTCCGCGCGGCGCCAGCATCAGGCGAGAGGCATTGTCGGCGAGAGACCGAGCCGGCTTGACGGCCGCGAGGTAGCGGGGCGTGCCGCCGAAAATGCCGTAGGCGCGAATACGGTCGCGAGGAGAGCGAAAGCTTGCCATTCGGGCGCTATACCAATAATTGAACGGGCGAAGCTCTGCCCTCCACGCAAATCGCCCATGCAAGGGTGCGGCGCCTTCGTCGAGGGCTGCCAGCACACGGACCGCGGAACCTGCGAGAACCAGCACCAAGGCACGCGATGGCCGGCGTTGCTCCCACACCGCATTAAGTTCCGAGCAGACAGCGGCAAGTTCTCGTTGATCGTCTCCGAGATACTGAAACTCGTCCAGCACGATGGCCACCGATTCCGGAGCGTGTAGTTCGAGCAGCAGCCTAAAGGCCGTCCGCCACGTTGGATAATCCTTCGGTTCTAATGGCTCCCTGGACCATAGCGAAATATCACGAACCAGCTGCTCGCGATTTTGTAGCGATGTCGTCGCCGACGCCGTCCAATAGAATGTTTGCTCAGCCGGCCAGACGTGCGTTAATAAATGAGTCTTGCCGACACGGCGACGGCCATAGAGAAGAGCGAGCTGCGGTGCCTGGCACCGCAGGAGTTCTCGCAGTTCCTGTTGTTCCTTCTCTCTATTGATGATCGGGTTCATGGGCTAGGCCGCCGTGAGCTCGAATGATATTTTATAGTATCATATTACTATACCTACACGATAGTATACTATCGTAATAGTATAGCATCGACCACATTGCGGCCGAGCCCACCAGTACATTCGGATCGGCAATCACCGTGGGTTACGCTCGCTTCAACGACAAGACGGCTTCGTCAGCGGACCGCTGGCCGGCCTCCAGCAAGGTGTCAAACTGAAGTCAAAATGCGTCGAGATGAAACGCAGCAACATCCCGACGATGTGGTTACTGTCAACCAATTTTTACACGCTCGCTCGAATAAAGGGAGAACGACAGTGACAGGTAGCCATTCCCGCAACGGGCTGTGGGTCGAGCACATGCGGGAGGCGGGCGAGGTCATCTCCTATTGCGCGGGCAAGCCCGCTCACGTCGATCGGGTGCCTCCCTGACGGTCCGGCGCGAGCACTCGCCCGCGCCGCTGCGCACCGTCACTTTCTCGACGCACTCGCCGTCTTGACCGGGGCTGGATCGGGTGTGGCCTTGTCCTCCTTTGCCGTCGGGGATGCATTGACCCAGACATGACCCGCGGGATGCTGGACGATGAATGTATTGGGATCGATACCGCGGCTACTCCACGTGCGCGCGACAAGCACGGCCGGATGCTCACCCTGGGGTCCCGCTATGGCGGGGTGCGCTAGCGAAGTGACCACTAAAGCGGCGGCCAGCGAGGTTAAGATTTTGGCGTTCATTGCATGACTCCTTGAAGCGTTCATTGATCGGCGGTTGCAGTATCATTGACCGCAGGACAGGGATAAACCGGCGGGAAGCGGAATCACTGTCCGGGAGGGTGGACAATGGACCGACTAATGGCACTGCAGGCTTTTGCTCGCGTCGTCGAACTGGGCGGATTCACCAAAGCAGGAGATTCCCTGCAGTTGTCGAAGACGACCGTGAGCGACCTGGTGCAGAGCCTCGAGAAGCACCTGGGTGTGCGATTGCTCCAGCGCACCACGCGGCGTGTGACCGTCACTCCGGACGGTGCCGCGTTCTACGAGCGCTGCGCGCACATCCTTGCGGATCTCGACGAGGCCGAGGCGTCAGTCATGCAAGCTCGTGTCACTGCGAAGGGGAGACTGCGCGTCGATATGCCCGGGGGGCTCGCGAAGCTGTTCATCATTCCTCGGCTGCCGCCATTTCTCGCTCGCTATCCCGATCTGCGATTGGAGTTGGGAATGGGGCTTCGGCCGGTGGAGCTAGTGGAAGAGGGCATCGATTGTGTCGTGCGTATCGGGGTGCAGCCGGACTCGAGCCTGGTCGCACGACGGGTCGGTACGATGTCTTCCGTCTGTTGTGCGAGTCCTGCGTACTTGCGGGAGCATGGAATCCCGCTCAGGCCCGAGGATCTGTCCGCCCACCGATGCGTCAACTATGTTTCCAATCGCACCGGACGAGTTCTCGACTGGGAATTCGCGCGCGACGGGCAGAAGGTCCAGCTCACGCTCGATGGCGTACTGGCTGTCAACGATCAGGACGCTTATGTCGTCGCGGGTCTCATGAGTTTTGGAATCGTGAAGGTGGCTAACTACATGGCGCGACCGTATCTGGAGTCGGGCCAGCTCATGGCGGTGCTCGCGGACTGGACGGCGGAGCAATTCCCCATAACGGTGATGTACCCGAAAAGCCGTCACCTCTCGGCAAAGGTGCGCATCTTCGTCGACTGGGTGAGCGAGCTGATTCAGCAAGATCCGATCTTCCAGGGGCCCTAGATGTCCATGATCGCATTTGGGCGAGCGCGCGCCACTTAAACTATCGGCTGAAATTGCCTCGGCATCGCAGGCTTCTTAATTGCGCTCATTCGGCATCGATTTGTGCTCCCGGCGCAGCGCGCTGGAACGGCTCGAGCTGCATGCAATGCTCGTACAGACGCATGATGGTCGGAAAGCCATCGAGCGGACACTTGAGCCGCAGTGCATTGAACACCTGCGGAATCAGGCAACAGTCGGCCATGGTCGGAGCATCGCCGTAGCAGCATGTTCCCGTTGTGCGCGCTTCGGCCAGCATGCGCTCGATCGCCCCAAAGCCGACATCGATCCAATGACGCGACCAGCCGGTGCGGACCTGCTCGTCGATCTTTAGAGATGTCTCCAGATGGCGCAGTACGCGCAAATTATTGAGCGGGTGAATGTCGCAGGCAATGCTGAGGGACAGCGCGCGCACCTGGGCGCGCGCTTCGGGTGTCCTCGGCAACAGCGCCGGCTCGGGATGAGTCTCTTCCAGATATTCCACGATCGCAAGCGACTGCGTTAGTTTCAAAGCACCGTCCTGCAGGGCCGGGACCAATCGAGCGGCGTTGATCTCCGCATAGGCCGGACTGTGCTGCTCGCCGCCGTTGCGCAGCAGGTGCACCGGAATCGCTTCGAAGCTTAGGCCTTTGAGATTGAGCGCTATCCGAACGCGGAAGGCGGCCGAGCTGCGAAAATAGGTATATAGCTTTAGCAAGGCACGCTGTCCTTCAATCAATCGTGGGCAAGGCATTGCGCGTCGCAGCGGCGGCCACCAAAGCGTATGGGGGTCGGCCTCAGTGGTCCACCAGCGCGAGAAACCAATCATTGTACCGGGCGCCGGACACCGCGTGCGAGTCGGTTATGTCATCGAGAATCTCGATTTCCTCTGGAGTCAGTTCCAGCGATGCCGCCGCGAGATTCTCTTCGAGGTATGACCGCCGTTTGGTGCCGGGGATTGGAACCCAACCGCGATTGACGCCGAGCACCCAGGCCAGTGCAACCTGCGCGGGCATCGCATCGTGCGCGACCGCTATCTCACGCACCACATCGGCAATATGCATGTTCGCATCGAAATTGGCACCTTGGAAACGCGAATCACCCCAGGAACGGAAATCCTCGGGCGAGTAGTCTTCCGCGCGCTTCCCGTGTCCCGTTAGAAAGCCGCGGCCAAGCGGGCTGAACGGCACGAGACCAATGCCAAGGTCATAGAGTACCGGCATGATGCGATCTTCAAGGGACCGTTCCCACAGCGAATATTCACTCTGCAACGCAGAGACCGGCTGCACCGCGTGGGCCCTGCGGATCGTAGTCTCGCTGGCTTCGGACAACCCGAAATAAAGCACCTTGCCTTCGCGGATCAGGTCCTTGACCGTGCCCGCGACGTCCTCGATCGGAACCTTCGGATCGGCGCGGTGCTGGTAGAGGAGATCGATCCGGTCGGTCTGTAGACGCCGCAGCGAGGCCTCCACGACTTCCCGAATATGCGCCGGGCGGCTATCGGCACCCGATGGCGATTTTCCGTCGAACACAAAACCGAACTTGGTGGCAATCACCGCTTGATTGCGCCTGCCCTTCAGGCAGCGGCCAAGCAGTTCCTCGTTGGTGTAGGGGCCATAGGCTTCGGCGGTGTCGAAGAACGTACATCCAAGCTCGATCGCGCGATCGATCGTGGCGGCCGATTCCGCGTCGTTTGGTGTACCGTAAGCGTGGCTCATGCCCATACAGCCGAGACCGATGGCTGAGACTTCCAGTCCTTGCCTGCCAAGTTTTCGTTTTCTCAACATGTCCTGTTCTCCAAGTTTGAGGGCCGCGGGGCGCAAGCTGCGATCCATTCGGTCGCGGACCATTCGCCAGAGTGAATCGGAAGGGTCGTCGGACAAGCTGCGGGCGCGACTGATTGGAGACCCGACCTGCGGCAGCCAGCACGACGTGGGCAAAGTATGGCCCTCGGGGGTGGTTTTCTAAGAGCCTGGTCCTGTCGACTTTGTGCCTAATGCTGCAAGGATCGAACGAAACTAAGCGTCGTCGGCGTTGCTCCGCCGCGACGGGGCGGCGCCGCATCCGGTTTTAGACGCTCGACCCGACCGAGCCCCGGATGGCTGGCTCAATTGTGACCCCGCCAGACGGAGAATCTTGTAGCCTGGTCCTGTCGATTTTCTGCCTAATTCTGCAAAACGCCGTTCGCGGTAGTGAGCAAGTTCCGGGCTCCGTATAAGCTTGGGATCATTCATCTTATTGTTGGTTTGACCCAATGACTCTGAACGAGACCGACAGCATCATCGCTCCCCTTGCGGATACCATCGCGTTCCCGCGTGATACGCATACCGTGCCCGACCCCGCGTTGCTGGAGCCCGCGTTGGATCGCGCGCGGCAGGAACTCGTGCGCGTGCTGGAGCGGTTGACGGGCGATGTTGAGGGGGCGGTAGAAACTGCGGTAATGGGGTTGACCCTGTACCGCATCATGTGTCCGGGCGGTCCGAAGCCCTCGATCCACACACCTGCCCTCGCTCTGATCGCGCAAGGCTCCAAGCGTGTGTTCATCGGCGATGAGCAATATGAATACGATCCTCTGCATTACATGGTGACCTCGGTGGATTTGCCGGCGGTCGGGAAAGTGCGGGTCGCGAGCGCAACGCAGCCCTATCTTGGCGTGCGTCTCGACCTCGATATCGAAGCTATCGGCGAACTGATCCAGGATGAAAACCTGCCGCCGGCGGCGCACGCGGACGCGTCCCGCGGGCTGTATGTGAATCGACTCAGCGCCACGATGCTCGACGCCGTGTTGCGCCTCCTGCGCCTGCTCGAGGCGCCCGATGACATTCCCATTCTGGCACCGATGATCAAGCGGGAGATTCTGTACCGGCTGCTACGCAATGGTCAGGGTGCGCGGCTGCGCCAAATCGCACTGCAGGACAGCCAGACGCAGCGCGTTGCCAAGGCGATCCGATTGTTGCGGGAAAACTTCGCGCAATCGCTGCGCATGGAATCGATCGCCCGCGACGTCCATATGAGCGTGTCGTCGCTGCACCATCACTTCAAGGCCGTTACCGCGGTGAGCCCGCTGCAATATCAGAAGCAGCTGCGTCTTCAGGAAGCGCGGCGCCTCATGCTTCTCGATGATATCGATGTAGCGATAGCGGCGCATCGCGTCGGCTATGAGAGCCCGTCGCAATTCAGCCGCGAATACAGCCGCTTTTTTGGTGCGCCGCCGTTACGCGACAAGCGCCGCTGGCTGGAAGATGCTGCTGAAGCATGATGCTTGCGGCACCACCCGCGTCAGCCAAAACGCGCAGCGGACTTCGCTTTCGCCCGCGCCGCTTCGATTTCCCGATCACGCGGATCGGCTGCGGTCACCAGAGAATCGATCAATAGGCGCGCGGCGGCCGCGACGTCCTCAACCGCTCGATTGAAGGCGGCCTGGTTGGTCTTGGAGGGATGGGTGAACCCACTGAGCTTGCGGACGAACTGCAGCGAGGATGCCTTGATCTCGTCCTCGGTCGCTGGGGGTTCAAAATTGAACAATGTCTTGATGTTTCGGCACATGGTCGATCCTCCTTCGAATACGTAGAATACCCGAGGACGTCTCCGGAACCGATAGCGGATGAATATATCGACGCGAGGTACACGCATCCTCGGAGCATTTGCCGGGGCCGCGCTGCTGCTGGGTTGCATGGCCGGGTCGCAACCGGCCCACAGCGAGGTGCCGTTCGCGGCCGATGACATCGCCGGTACCGTCACCAGCGCTCACGGTGCGGAGGCCGGCGTTTGGGTGATCGCCGAAACATCTGATTTTCAGACTCGATTCGCCAAAATCGTGGTGACCGACGGGGCCGGCCGCTATCTCATTCCGGATCTTCCCAAGGCGAAGTACAGCCTCTGGGTGCGCGGCTACGGCCTCGCCGACTCGCCCAAAGTAGGGGCTACCCCTGGACGCGCGCTCAATCTTACAGCCCATATCGCTCCCGACGCCGCCACCGCGGCCAAGATCTATCCCGCCGCCTATTGGTACGCGATGATGAAAATTCCCGAGGAGGCCCAAGCGGCAACGCTCCCGGGCGGCCGTAATGCGTATCTCATGTGGATGAAGAACATGGGTTGCGTCGGTTGCCATCAGCTAGGGAATTTGGCGACGCGAACCATCCCGAAGTCCCTGGGTACGTTCAAGTCCTCCCATCAGGCCTGGTTGCGGCGGCTACAGTCGGGGCAGGCCGGCAGCCAAATGATCAATATCGTGCAAGGCGCGCTCAAGGGCATTCCGATTCATTACCTTGCGGATTGGACCGACCGCATCGCCGCTGGCGAAGTACCGGCATTGGGCCCCGCGCGTCCGAGCGGCATCGAGCGCAACGTCGTCGCGACCGTGAGGGACTGGTCGGACGGCAAAGCGTATCTACACGACCTGTCGGGCACCGATCGCCGCGATCCGACGGTCAACGCCAATGGTTTCCTTTACGGTGCTCCGGAACTGAGCACCGACAATCTCCCCGTACTCGATCCGCTGCATAACGTCGCCACCACATTCAAAGCATCCGTCCGCGACTCGGATACGCCGAGCACCCACGATGATCCGGTACTCGGTGCCTCGCCGTACTGGGGGGAGGAGCGAATCTGGGACAGCCGGGCGGTAGCGCACAATCCGATGCTCGATCGATCCGGCCGTGTTTGGTACACCGCGAGAATCCGGGCGGCCGACAATCCACTCTTCTGCAAGAAAAACTCGTCGCACCCGTCCGCGCAGGCATTTCCCCTCGACGCATCGGACCGCCAACTGGCGGTGTATGACCCGAAGAGCGGCAACTATACGTTCGTCGATACCTGCTTCAGTACCCATCATCTGCAATTTGCCGAGGATGCGAGCGACACTTTATGGACCAGCGGCGGCCGTGAGGTGATCGGCTGGCTCGACACCAAGAAATTCGATTCGACCGGCGACGCTGCTGCGTCTCAAGGATGGGCGCCGTTGGTGCTCGACATCAATGGCAACGGCAAGCTGGACCCGTGGGCGGAGCCCGGTGAACCCGTGAATCCCCAGCGCGACCGACGTCTGGCGGTCAGCTTTTACGCGGTCATGCCGAATACTGCCGACGGCAGCATCTGGGGCTCGGTCGCTTTTCGTTATCCCGGCGCCCTCGTTCGGTTCGACCCGCGCACACGGCTCAGCGAGATCTACAATGTGCCCGCGCCCGGCTTCGGCGTGCGCGGCGCCGATATCGATCGCAGCGGCGTGGTGTGGGTGTCGTTGGCGAGCGGGCATTTGGGGGAGTTCGATCGGCGCAAATGCAAGGGTAAGCTCAGCGGGCCGACCGCGACCGGCGACCACTGCCCCGAAGGCTGGAGCTTCCATCGCTTGCCGGGTCCTGGTTTCGTGAACGTGCCGCAGATGAGCGTCGAATCGAGCTACTACACCTGGGTGGATCAACGCGACACGTTGGGGCTGGGCGCCAACGTGCCAATCGCCACGGGCAATCTATTTGACGGCGTACACGCGCTGGTGGCGGGAAAGTTCGTGACGCTGCGCATCCCCTATCCGCTCGGTTTTTACGCCAAGGGCCTCGAAGGCCGCATCGATGATGCCGCCGCGGGCTGGAAGGGACGCGGCATTTGGATCACGAGCGGCGACCGGACGCCCTGGCACAAGGAAGGGGGCAAGGGCACCAAACCCCTGGTCGTCCAATTTCAGGTTCGCCCGTCACCGCTTGCCGATTGAGCCGCCGGCCATTTTTCACCTAGGCGGCGTGCCGCGCGTTTACTCACCCGCCCGCGCGCTATAATCGCGGCGATCCCATGAAATACCTCGTACACCACATCGAGCGCATTAGTGGCCCGGCTTTCGCGGAAAGCCGGGACGTTTGCGCGTTCGTTGTGATGGAAGTCAGTGCGAGGAAGAAGTCTCATGTGTGTCGAGGAATTCAGCGAGGAGAAAGCAGCGTCGGAAACGATGGCGCTGCTGCGTTTGCGCGTGGTTGCCGAATCTGATCCGGGGGCGTTGGTACGTGTTCTGGAGCGGCTGCAGAACCTCAATGTGACGCCGCGGCGGGTGATCGCGGAGTCGAGCAGCGCAGACAAACTGTACATTGAAGTCGATATCGTCGGATTGTCCGAGTGCCGACTCTCACTCATCGCCTTGAAGGTCGGTCAGGACCCCTGCGTATTCAACGCCTACTGGCATCACGTCTGACGGCGTAACCGGCCTGCCGGCCGAGCCGGGTTTCCCCATTCTGTGTACAACAATGGAGCATGTTGTGTACAAAGTTGGTGCGGCGTGTCGCGCGTACGCGTCCACGGAGGCATAGCCGGTCCCGCTGGTGGGCTCGCCGTCGTTCATGTGCATTTTCATAAGATAATTAGCGACTTAACCCCCGTTTCTCACCGCCGAAAGGTGCCTCGGCCAGTTCCGGCCGCGACCGCAAAAGGGCTTTCTGACGCGTGAACGCAACTGTGCACGATTCTTGCAGCAGTGATCTTTCATGACGTGCGGCTACCGCGCGCGTGCAAGAAATAAATAACTGGATCACACACGAGGGATGAAACATGAAGCAACGCTCAGAGCGGTCTGAAACTCTGCAGAGCCGGCGTTTGAAGATGATCCGTACAATTGCCGGCGCAACATTGGCCGCGCCGTTGTTGTTCGGCACAATGGACGCATTTGCGCAGATAGCCGCCGAGAGTTCAGGGAATGAGCTGGAAGAGATCGTCGTCAGCGGCGACCGGCTGGATGTGATGCAGACCAAGCCCGTCGACTCGGTGTTCGGCTTCGGCAAGACCGTGCTGGAAACGCCGCGTTCTCTCACCACCATCAGCAGCGACCTGCTCCAGAAGACGATCATCACGGGCATCAACGACTTGGTGGCGTTGTCCCCCGGGGCCTTCACTCAATCGTTTTTCGGGGTCGCGGGGTCGCTCGACGTGCGCGGTTCGCCCGGCGAGAACTACTTCCGCGGCATGCGCCGTATTTCCAATCCAGGCAACTATCCGACCGCCATCGGTGCGAGCGACAGTATCGACATCGTGCGCGGTCCCGCCTCGCCCATCTACGGTCCGTCGCAGATCGGCGGCTACCTCAACTTCGTGCCGCGTTCGGCGCGCAAGTCCGACGGCTCGATGCTGAGCGATGAGATCGGCAAGATCGAATACACCGGCGGCAGCTGGGGCAAGAAGGTCCTGTCCGCCGAAGTCGGCGGTCCTGCCAACCTGTTCGGCAAGGACTTGGGTTACTACATCTACGGGCAGTCGGAGGATTCGAACAGCTACTACGAGAACACCCACACCCGGCAGAGCATCTTGCAAACGGCGTTCAACATGGACTTCACGCCGAATTTCCGGACCGAGTTCGGCGGGATGTACCAGCATTACAAGGGCAATCAAGTGGCCGGCTGGAACCGGGTGACGCAGGCGCTCATCGACAACGGCACCTACATCACCGGCAGCCCGACCAATCTCGACACCAATGGCGATGGCCTACTGTCGCAGTCCGAGGCGCACGCGGGCGGCCTCGACGCCGCTCCGTTCCATTTTCCCGGCGAGACGGCGGGTTTGCTGGCGTCGCTGCTCGCTGCGAATCCGAACCTCGGGCTGGTCAATCCGGGTACCACGCACATCAACGGCAATCAGGTGCTCGTGAGCCCTCTGGATGAACTCTCCGACGATGTGATCACGCTGTACTTCGATCTGTATGCCGATTTGGCGGGCGGCTTCAAGCTGCAGAACAAGTCGTTCTACGAGTACTTGAAGAACAACAACCTGAATGCCTACGGATTCTCACAGTACGCCGACACCTATGCGATCGAGGACCAATTCATCGTCTCGAACAAGTGGTCGTTCGGCGACTACTTCGACGCGGCGTTCCAGGTAAGCCCTTCGATCCGCTATTCGGGATTCGAGCACGGCGACGATTTCAGTGACGAGTACTTCGACCGACGTGACATCACGGGACCGAGCACGCCGGTTGACCACCGCACTCTGTCGGTGCTCGGGCAGGACTTGTTTTCCGATCACACGCGAGGCAAGTACACCGACTATGGCTTTGCCGTCTTGAGCGACATGACGGTGGTCAAAAAGCTCGATGCGCTGGTCGGCGTTCGCTACGACTACATCACGATGGCTTCGCGGCAGCTGCCGGACGTGATCGGCGTCGACGTCACCGGGGTGAATGGGACAGTGCCGATCGATACGACTTGGCGCCATAGTGGCTTCTCGTACTCGGCCAGTCTCTCGTACGAGTTGCCGTTCGGCATGCACCCCTATGCGACTTACGCCAAACAGTCGACATTGATCTTGGGCCAAGGCGGCCAGATTGACCCCGCCAACGTTCAGGGCCACCAGGCCGTGGGCGATTCGAGCTTGAAGGAGGTCGGCATCAAGGCGACGGAGCTCGATGGACACCTGTATCTCGCGGTCGACTACTTCAATCAGCGCCGTATCGACTTCAGTGCGCAGGACACCGTGACCAACAAGGCCACCAAGGCGACCGGTATCGAGTTCGAAACGCGTTGGGTCGTCAATCCCGAACTGACCATCACCGGCGCGTACACCAACATGAAAATCGTGAATCTGTCGCCCACCGACGGCGGCTCACAATTTAGCTTCATGGGCGGCCAGGAACTAATCAACATGGGCATCAATCCGGCCCTCGCCTACGGTACCTCGATCGCTGAGGTCATCCCGTTCACGGGCAATGAGCCGCGCAAGGCCGGTATCCCGCAGCAGGTCTATGGCTTGAACTTCTTGGGCAGCGCCGACCCGTGGGTGGCCGGATTGAGCGGGACCGTGGCCCTTCAGCACGTCAGCTCGGTGCCGTCGGGTTTCTCGGGTGCAGTCACACTACCCAAGTACACGCTGGTGAACTTGGGTATGCGGTACGAGCGTGGCAAATGGGCGATGAACCTGGC
Source organism: Steroidobacteraceae bacterium (assembly GCA_036502605.1). Taxonomy (GTDB): domain Bacteria; phylum Pseudomonadota; class Gammaproteobacteria; order Steroidobacterales; family Steroidobacteraceae; genus Bog-1198. The sequence goes on along the minus strand of DASXYI010000146.1, from coordinate 83,675 downwards.
CTGCAAGAACGCCACCGATCAGCGCTACTTCCGCTCCAACTTCCCCGACCTATTCGGGACGAGTGTGGTGTTGCCGGAGTTGCCGCGCAACTACAGCGCCACATTGCAGTACAAGTTTTAAGGGAGTTAGCAGGTTGGGGCGGGAGCCAGGGATGGCTCTCGCGACTCCCCTTCCAATTCGCGTATCGAGGTCGAAGATGAAGCGCGCGAGCGTTGCCACATTGGTTTTCACGGTTCTACTGACAGCTTGCGTATCGGGCCCGCGGTCGCCCAAGCCCATCGAAGTCAAAGTCGTGGTGATCACCATGTTCGAGATCGGCGCGGACAGCGGCGATGCGGCGGGTGAATTTCAGCTCTGGCACGAACGGCAGAAGCTCGATCTGCGGTTTCCATTCGCACACCACCACGACCTATTTTTGAATCCGAAGAGCGGCGTGCTCGGCATGGTCACAGGGATGGGCAGCATCAACTCGGCCAGCGCCGTGATGGAGTTGGGGCTGGACCCGCGCTTCGATCTGTCGCATGCGTACTGGCTGGTTGCCGGCATCGCGGGCGTCGACCCGGAGGACGCATCGATCGGGTCGGCCGCCTGGGCGGAATACCTCGTCGACGGCGATCTCGCACATGAAATCGATGCGCGCGAAATTCCGGCGGACTGGCCCACCGGCTACTTTGCACGCAACACGCGCAAGCCCTATGACCCCAATAAGCCCAAGCCTACCGGCGAGATGTTCCAGCTCAATCCGCAGCTCACGGAATGGGCATTCGAACTGACGCGCGGCGTCACGCTCGATGACAGTAAGCAACTGCAAGAGACCCGCTCGCACTTCACCGGCTACCCGAATGCGCAAAAGCCGCCGTTTGTCCTCAAGGGCGACAACCTCGCCGGCATGACGTTCTGGCACGGCAAGATTCTCAACGAATGGGCCAATCGCTGGGTCGAATATTGGACCGACGGCAAGGGCCAATTCGTGACCTCCGCGATGGAGGACACCGGAACGTTTCAGTCCCTGACCTATTTGCATTCCACCGGCAAGGTGAACAAGGACCGAGTCATGGTGCTGCGTACCGCCAGCAACTATACGATGCCGCCGCCGGGCATGACGGCGGCAGAGCATTTGCTCAAGGAGAATGATGGGTATGCCGGCCTCAACGCCTCGGTAGAGGCGGCCTACCGGGTGGGTTCCGTGGTGGTCGACGAAATCGTGGGCAAGTGGGCGGCATATCGCGAACACACGCCGCCGCTGAATCCGGCGGCGCCACGCTGATACTATTCGGCATGGTCGCGCTGCTGCTAAATATCGTACTGCCGGGCCAGCGGCAATGAGCACGCTGCTGGTGCGCAATATCCACACGCTGGTCACGATGAATGCCGTGCGCGAAGAGATCAAGGGCGCCGCGATGTTGGTGCGAGACGGCGTGATCGAGGAGGTTGGCCGCGGCGCTGATCTGCCGACGACGGCGGACGAGGTGCTGGACCTCAAGGGGCGTCATCTGGTGATGCCCGGTCTCGTGAACACTCATCATCACTTTTACCAAACGCTTACCCGCGCAATACCGGCCGCGCAGAATGCGGACCTGTTCGGCTGGCTCAAGAGTCTGTATCCGATCTGGGCGCGCTTGACGGCCGAAGGCGTGCGCGCCAGTGCGCAAATGTGCGCGGCGGAATTGATTCTCTCCGGCTGCACCACGGCAAGCGATCATCTTTACATTTTTCCCAACGATGCGACGCTCGACGATGAGATTCGCGCCGTCCAGGACATCGGTCTGCGATTCCACGCGAGCCGCGGCAGCATGAGCGTTGGTGCCAGCCAGGGCGGTCTGCCGCCGGATTCGGTGGTGGAGAATGAGTCGGAAATTCTGCGCGACAGCCAACGCTTGATCGATGAGTGGCATGATAATCGGCGCTACTCGATGACCCGCATGACGCTCGCGCCGTGTTCGCCGTTTTCGGTATCGCCGGCATTGATGCGCGAGTCGGCGGCGTTGGCCCGAAGCTATGCCGGCGTGCGGTTGCATACTCATTTGGCTGAGAGCAAGTCCGACGTCGACTACAGTGTCGCGACCTTCGGCATGACGCCGGGGTGTTATGCCGAGTCCGTCGGCTGGCTTGGCTTAGATGTCTGGCATGCGCACTGCGTGTGGCTGGACGACAGCGGTATCGCGGCTTTTGCGCGCACCGCCACGGGTGTGGCTCATTGTCCATGCAGCAACATGCGTTTGGCGAGCGGTTTTGCCCCGGTGCGCAAGCTGCGGCACGCCGGCGTGCCGGTGGGACTCGGCACCGATGGTGCCGCGTCCAACGATGCGACGAATCTCTTCCGGGAAACGCGCCAGGCTTTTTTATCGGCTCGGGTGCGGGACCTGGACGCCGCGGCGATGACGGCGCGCGAGGCCTTGGAAATCGCGACTCTCGGCGGCGCGCGCGTGCTGGGGAGAGACGACATTGGCTGCCTTGCGCCGGGCATGGCGGCCGACTTCATCTGCATTGACCTGGATCGACCCGAGTTCGCAGGTGCGTGCCACGATCCCGTAGCGGCGCTCGTGCTCTGCGATGTCGGCAGCGTGAATTACAGTTTCATCAATGGGCGCCGCTTGGTCGACCAGGGCCAGCTGACCACCGCGGAACTTCCGCGCCTGGTCGAGACGGTGAATAGACTGGCCGCCCACATGGTGCAGGCGTGAACGCAGCGGCGCAGCTGCCGGTCAAGTTGCGTCAGCGTCGAGCGGCGCGCTATCCCAGAATCACCGCCGGCGAACACATCCGCCCAAAAAATTGCCGCAACTCACAAGGGTATCAAATGAAAGATCTAGTTTTGTTGGTGTTCACCTGCCTGTTTCTGGCCTGTGCCGTCTCCGCGAAGGAGGCGCCGCCGACGCCTATCCATTACAAGCCGAACGATCTCATCGTGATCTTGGGCGCTGTGCCGCAGGAGATCACCGTATTCACCGCGGCGATGGGCAACCCGTCGAAGCAGTTGCTGTGGGGTATCCCGTACTATCGCGGCAAGCTCGAGGGCAAGAACGTCGTGGTGGCGATCACCGGCATCGGTAAAACCTATACCGGCATGACGACGACGCTGTTCATCACGCAGTTCAAGCCCCGATTGGTGCTGATGAGCGGCACCGGCGCGCGCATCAACCCGGAGCTGCGCACCGGTGATGTCATCGTCGCGACCACGACTTACGAGCATGACTACGGCAGCCTGACCGCCGCGGGCATGGTGTACCGGCCGATGAATAGCCCGGATAACGGCAAAGAAGTCGAGAATGCCTTTTCGCCTCCTGCGACCCTACTGTCCAAGGCGGATGCCGCCATATCGAGCTACCATGGACTTGAAGTGACGGCGAACGGCGCTACCTATACCGTCAAGGCGCGCCGCGGCGTGGTGTCGTCATCGGACCTGTTCGGCGTGACGCAGCAGCGCATCGACCAGTTGCGCAGCCTGTTTCACACGGACATCATGGAAATGGAATCCGCGCCGTTGGGACATGTCTGCGAAACCCTCGGCGTGCCCTATCTCATCGTGCGCGCCGGCAGCAATGTGGCCCAGGAAGCGCCAAATGACGACTATTTACGGCTGGGGCCGATCGCTGCAAGAGAGGCGGCGAAATTCTCGCTGCATTTGCTGGGCTATCTTTGAGCTCGCGCCATGCGCACAAATGCGCGTTCCCGCGGAAACGTCCTAGTCATATCCGCGCACCAGGATGGATACCCAGAGGATGGGCAGCGACCCGGATTGGTGCCGAGCGACGGTATAAGCGCGACTCAGATTGATTGTCCACCAGCGACGCGATTCAATCAAACCTCCAAGAATCAACATCATGGGCTCGACCGCTGAACGAATCTGCCGTGCGGGCTGAGTTGGCCGAATTATTGCAACGACTGACGCCATCTATTCCATGGAGAGTTTCACGATGGCTCAATTGCTGACTGATGAAGCCAAGGACGATTTGCTGGATCGCGGCTATTCGCGCCGCCAGCTGCTGCGCATTGCCACGGTGTTCAGCATGGGCGCGGTCGCAGCGAACATGGGTCGACCCGCGTGGGCGTCGGGTGGTGTTCCCGATCCAGCACCCGAAGCGAAGGTGCGCATCGGCGCCAACGAGTGCTGGACCGGCCCGTTAGGGCCGGGGCAGTCGGCGGCGGCGGCGATCATTTCATCCAGCAACCGCTATTCCCCTCAGGATCAACGCGGGGACTTCATCAAGGCGGTGATGCAGGTCGAGCATGTGCCTTACGACCATGTCGCGCCGTGGCCCGGCTCAAGCGATCCCTTGTCACGCTCGGTGGTTACATTCTGTTCGCCGACCAAGGGACTGGTCACGGCCGACCCGACCTTCGAGTTGGCCGGCCGCACCGCCGAATGGCTGGGGGCGCCGGTTAAGCGAGTACCCCTCAAGCCCGATTACACCCATGACGTCAAGGCGATGCTGGCCGCTGATCCGAATGCCGGCCTGTATTATATCTGCACGCCCAACAACCCCACTGGCACGGTGACGCCGCTCGCCGACATCGAGTGGTTGATCGCCAACAAGCCGACGGGCTCCGTGGTGCTGATCGACGAGGCCTATACGCACTTCGCCGGCGTTCCCACCGCCTCGTACATGGCGGCGGCGGGAAAGGACGTGATCGTCATGCGCACCTTCTCGAAGATCTTCGGGATGGCCGGCATGCGTATGGGCTACATAATGACTCGGCCCGACATCATCGGGAAGTTGATGCGCTATGACGGCGGCATGCAATCGGGCGCGCTGCCGTTGCCGTCTCTCGCCTGCGCCACGGCCAGCCTGACCGCCACCGATCTGATCGTTGCGCGCAGGAATGAAATGCGCGAGGCGCGCGCCATGACTCTCGATCACCTCAAGAAGCGCAACATGAAAGTGGTCAGAACCGACGCCAACATGTTCATGATCGATTGGCGGACCAAGCCGGCTAAGGAGGTTCAGAGCATATTTCGCACCCAAAGCGTCGAGATCGGCCGTTCCTGGCCGATCTGGCCAACCGTGTCCCGCGTGACGGTGGGCTCGATGGAAGACATGACGGGATTCTGCGCGGCGCTGGATAAGGTATGGACCTGACCTTTTTCCGGTTGCGCCGGTGCCGACCCGCGGTCTGAGCGGCGTGAAAATCGGTAGGCGTTATTGTGGACGACGATCGTATTGAACGCGTTGTCCTTCGTACCGGCCGGGTTTTCACCCGGCATCTTGCTGGTACTCATGTCCATCCTTGGCGCATCCGCCATCATGAGCGGACTTTCCGGCTTCGGATTTTCGGCCATCGGCGCGCTGTGCCTGTGCTTGCTGCCGCCGAAGTTAGGCGTTCCGTTGTTGATGACCCTGTCGGCGGCCAACCAATTGATGTCCCTTGGACAGCTGAAGGCTGATATGGGGTCGATCGGGGAGTGGTGGCCCGATGGCCCGGCCCCGTATCTGCTGGGCGGCTTGGTCGGCGTTCCTATCGGCTTGGCAATCCTGCATTCGTTACCGACTTCCACATTGATGGCGATCTTCGGAAGCTTCCTCATCATCTATGCGGCCTATTCGATACTGAAGCCGCAGACAATGCACGTGCCGTTCAAGGGCAGTTGGTTCGCCGCGTCGCTCGTCGGGATGGTGGGCGGCGTCATTGGGGGTTTTACCGCATTTCCCGGCGCCGCCGTCGTCGTTTGGAGCGGACTGCGACGCTTGCCCAAGAGTGAGTCCAGAGCGATCGTGCAACCCTATATCCTGGGCCTGCAGCTCGTTTCCATTGCCTTGTTGGCGGTCCAACATCCGGAGACTTTCGGCAGGACGTACTGGACGCTGCTCGTCATCACCATTCCGATCGTGCTGCCGTGCACGTTGTTGGGCGTGAATCTGTACAAGTCGCTATCGGATATCAATTTTCGACGCGTCACATTCGCGTTGCTCGCGACATCCGGATTGGGATTATTGGTCAAGGCGGCTGGGGCCGTCAGCATGTTCGCAGCGGCCGCAGGAGCGGCGCACTAGCTCTCTCGGAACCGAGCACCGATCTCATGCGGCATGGTCCACGTGGTGCTGCAGGCGTTGCAGATACGCGCCGCGCCGCACCTCATCGATCCAGGCCACCATGAAGCCGTTGCGGACCAGCTGCACGATCTCATCTCTGCGCAGGCCGCCCTCCTCGTGCAGGGCGTGGAGGTTTTCGTTCATGTAAGCCCGGAAATACGCGGGATCGTCGGAATTCACGGTAGCGCGCATGTCGAGCAACAGCATGCGCCGCAAGTGAGTGGCGGTAAGATCCTGAACGCAGAAGCGATTGGAGACCGGGCAGACGGTGAGCCCGAGTCGACGCTCGCGGATCACTTCGCACAGCGCCGGATCTTCCAGCGAGTTCACGCCGTGATCGATTCGATCCACGTGAATGTCGTTGAGCACCTGGCCGATATGGACCAGCGAATTTTTCTGGTTCACGTCGCAGTGCATGGTGAGCTTCAGCCCTTCGCTGCGGGCGCGCGAAAAGACCGCGGCGAACTTGACCGGCGGATTGTCCTTCTCGTCCGAGTCCAATCCCACTCCCACCAGCCAGTGTTTGTAGAGCAGCGCCTGCGATAGGGTTTGCATGGCGGACTCTGCCGGGAGGTCGCGCAGAAAGCATAGAATCAGCTGAGTCTCGACGCCCAATTCGGCGGCCGCCTTTTCCTGTGCGCCGCGAATACCGCGAATGACGGTGTCGAACGCAATGCCGCGCGAGGTATGCGCCTGCGGGTCGAAGAACATTTCGGCATAGACGATGTTCTGTTCCTTGGCCTTGAGCAGATAGCGCCAGGTGAGTTCGAAGAAATCCCCCTCGTTTTGCAGCACGTTCATGGCTTTGTAGTAGACGGCCAGAAAGGACGGCAAGTCATGGAAGTCGTAGGCGCGCAGCAGCGCTTCCGGCGAGTCGTAGGGGAGCTCGACGCCGTTCTTCCGCGCCAATGCGAAACTCAAGTCCGGCTCGAGCGTGCCTTCGAGGTGTACGTGCAACTCCGCTTTCGGCATGGTATCTATGAACTCTTTCATGACGCGTCCTCCGATTAAATAGGTTTTGAAATGCTCACACTCTGCAAGACACCCGCTCGCCGTGCTGCCCTCGGCCTCAATCTACGTGCGTTCGCTGCGTGCGCGTTCGCGGCATGCGTGTTCGCGATGCCGGCACCATCGTCGGTGCACGCCGAGCCCGTGGCCAAGCCCATTCCCGTCAAAGTGGTCGTGGTGACCATGTACGAGATCGGCAAGCTGACCGGCGACAAACCAGGCGAGGCGCAATTTTGGGTCGAGCGGCAGAAGCTGGATCGCGTTCTGGCGTTTCCGCTCGGCGAGTACGAACTGCGCATGAACGACGCCGGATTGCTGCTGATCTGTACGGGCGGCGGTGTCACCAATTCAAGCACCTCCATCATGGCACTCGGTCTCGACCCGCGCTTCGACCTGAGCAAGGCCTACTGGCTCATCGCCGGCATCGCCGGCGGGGATCCGCTCGATGTGTCGCTGGGTACGGCGGCCTGGGCGAAACATGTGGTCGACGGCGACCTGCTCTACGAGATCGACGCTCGCGAAATTCCGGCCGAGTGGCCCTACGGTATGCTGCCGTTGGGATCCAAGAAGCCCAATGATATCGCCACCGGCTGGACGGTGGACACGATTCACTACCCTCTCAATGCCGCACTGGCGGACTGGGCTTATTCGCTGACCAAGGACCACCCCGTCGCCGACAGTCCCGGCATCGCGCAATTCCGGCGGCAGTTCGCAGGCTACCCGTCCGCAGCCCGTCCGCCTTTCGTGACCATCGGCGATTCTCTTTCCTCCAGCAAGTACTGGCATGGCGAACACATGAATCAATGGGCCAACGACTGGGTGAAACTGCAAGCCGGCAGCGATGCCAATTTCATGATGGCCAACATGGAAGACAGCGGAACGCTGACCGCCTTGCGGCGCCTGTCGCGAGTCGGCCGGGCGGACTTGAAGCGTGTCATGGTGCTGCGGACGGCGAGCAATTATTCCATGCCGCCGCCCGGGAAAAGCGCGGCGTGGAGTACCACCGCGGAGTATCCCGAGGCAGGAATGCCGGCGATCGAGGCGGCGTACCAGGTCGGCAACCGGGTGGTGCAAACACTGCTCGAGGGATGGTCCCGCTACCGTGACACCGTACCGGGTACGTGAGGGGCAGGGGCCGGTACCTAGGGCAGCAGGCATAGTTTGTAGTGCGTGCAGAGAAAACCGTAGCTTACCGGCTTGGATTCGCCAAGCGCGGCCCAGCTCTTTTTCTGAAACTGCAGCGCGAAGGCGGCGATACGCTTGTCGTAGTTCGTCAGAAGGCGCTGTTTGGTGGGCTCCTCCACGAACGAGTATTGCAATGAGTTGCGACCCAGCTTGACGATTTCTTCCCACGACAAGTTGAACTCCTTGACGGCGACGAAAAATTCGTCGCTCATGTTCGAGTCCCACATGCCGCGGTCGTCCGTGGACAACGCGACCGGAATTCCCACCCGCAGGTATTCCGGGAACGGATGCTGGGAATAGTCGCTGACATATTCCAGCAGCAGGTTGCTGATGAGATTGATCTCAACCATGTAGGGGCCGTTTCGCATCATGACCATGGTATCCGGATCGGTGATGAGGTTGACCCCATGGCCGATGCGCTGCGCGCCGAGCAGCAGCGTATCGCGGATGTGGTAATTCGGCTCGTCCACTTCGCCGGCGTGGATGGATAGATTGATGTCCGGATACTTGTGGCGCAGCTCGCGCAGCACCGGCAGAAACCGCAGCGGATAGCCCTTGTCGTTGTCCTCTCGGCCGACCATGTTGACGCCGACGTAGAGGTCGCGGTAACGGTCCGTGATCGCGTACAGATCCCGCAGCCGCTGCTCGGCATTGGGTGCGAAACGCAGCAAGGCGTTCTGGAAGCGGACCTCGACGCCGGTGGCCTTCGCCTGGGGCGATGCGAGGAACTGGCGGTAAATGGCGACCACCTCCTCGACACCGTACGGCGAACCGTCCGCCTTCACGGCGCCCTCGACGCCCTGCTGGGTCTCTAGGTAAGCGAGCCCTTCCTGGCCGAAGGTCTCCATGTTGCGCAATAGAATGTCGCGGATCAGGTAAGGATTCTGCAGCAGGTCGTTGATGCGGTCCCAGATGGCGTCGAAGAACTCGTTTCGTCCTTCATAGGGTTGATCGAGGCGCAGGCTGTCGAGCCAGGCCTGTTTCTCGCGCGCATCGAGATCCTGAAGGCGCTTGAACTCGGATTTGCCGCAGGCATCGAGCTTCGCGAAGCTGTTCGCCTGGATGTTCTTGAATAGCAGCAGCGCCTTAGGCCCCCCGAACTCGTCGTGGCCGTACGGCGCGCAGTTCCCGATCCGGACTCGGGTGTAGTAGATGTAGCCGCGCGCCTCTTGGGAGATCGCCGAGTCCCACAGCCATTCCGAGCGCGCTGAGCCGGGTAAGTGATTGTGCAGATCTCCGCCCTTGGGCATCGCGTAGAGAAATCGATACAGCTGTGCGGGAGTGGCCGTGGTCTTGACCTCCTCGAACCAGCGTTCGGCGGCGCGGGCGGACGTTAGCGATCCCGCGAGGCAGAGTAGGAAACCTATGAGTGCAGATCGGCTAGGCATGCGGAATTCTCAACTTGATAGGGTGGAAAAAAATCTCAATGACTTGGCGTGGGCCGGCTCAGCAGGTCCACCGTGAGCGCTTCGAATTTTGCCACGTCGATGTCCCGTACCACGTGCACCGACCGCTCGCCCAAGCCCGGGCCTTCGCCGAGGGCCCAGCTCAACGTGTTGCCGTAGCCGGCGGTGAAACTGGTGTCGACATCGACCAGCAGCTGCGCGCTGCCCGTGACGATGGAGGGATCGATCCAGGCAGCGACGGCGAGTTCATCCCACATGGGATAGGACTGGCCGAATTTTCCGATGTACGCGGCGAACGGCGCCTTGCCGGCCGCCACGCGCTCCAGCAGGTCCGGTCGGAAGAACGTCTTCGTCGTGGGATCGATCGGAACCTGCGTGATCTTTTTCCAGGGCTCGTGCAGCACCAAGGATGCAGCCTCCGGGTCCCAACGCAGGTTGAACTCGCGGCGCGGCGTGTTCACGTACTCGGCGGCAAACGCGTTGTCCGCCGCCGTCGGATTGAAGCTGCCGCCCATGAATACCAATTCCTGGGCGAGGCCGCTGAACTCGGGGTCCAGCCGTGCCGCGAGCGCGATATTCGTCAGCGGTCCGGCGGCGATGATGGTCACCTGTCCCGGATGGCGCCGCAGTTCGCGCACCAGGAAATTCGCGGCGACGTCCGCGGCAGCTTTAAGGCGCGCAGTCCCCGCGGGCGACGGCGGCACCAGATAAGGGTCTGTCGGGTGCGGCGTGCGCCGCGCGACGCCCTGATCGGGCCAGCTTGTCGTCCATGCGCCTTTATAGAAAAGCTTGCCGTACAGCCGTTCCCACGCCTCGGTGCGCGCCGGCGAGTTCACCAACGGCAGCACCGCGCCGGGAATCACGGGCACTTCGGTACGCCCGGCGATCTCGAGCAGCCGCAATGCATGATCGACTTCCTCGTCGCGCCAGCCATCGCCGCTGGTGATGGTGATGCCGAGTACCTCGACATCCTTCGCCTGCAGCAGCATCAAGATCGCCTGCAAGTTGGAGCCTGCCGGGCCGAAGGCATCCTGATCGATGATGACCATGCGCCTGTGGCCGCCGACAGCCGCGTTGGCCGTGCCGCCTGCGGCAGCGTTTGCCGTACCGTGGGCGGCGGCGGTTGCCGCCACGAGGAATGCCAGCAGCATGGCCGCGAATGGACGACGTGGAGTTTTCATTGCCGGAGCGCAAACACGGTTCGCAGGTCGACACGATCCGCACTGCGATCCTCGAGCTTGAGGTCTTCGACTACATGGTCGAGATGTTGGATCATCAACTTGATCGCAGCGCGCTCGCGACGTTCCAGCGTCGCAGTCAATTCGCGATGTGCGGCCGGCGGGCAGGGCGATGCGCCCGGAGCCTGGTACACGGCAATGATGAGCGATGACCGCGATACCAGGTCGCGCAGCAGCTCGAGCAAGATGCTGTTGTCGGCGGCTTCCGCCAGCGCCAAGTGAAATTCACCGGAGAGCTTCAGGATCGCGCGCCGATCGTTGTTGCGCCAAGCCTCTTCCTCCCGGGCCAAATGGTCCTGCAGGCGCTTGACGTCTTTACGGGTGGCCGTCTTGATGAAGGTCTCGACCGTGTTCGCTTCGATGACGCGCCGTGCGGCGAAGACTTCACGCGCCTCGCGCACCGAAGGCTTGGATACCATCGCACCTCGGTTGCGCATCAACGTTACGACGCGCTCGTGCGCCAACTTCTGCAGTACCTCGCGCAGTCGGGTCCTACCAAGGCCGAATATCTCGCAGAGCTCGCTTTCCACCAAGCGCGTCTCGGGCGGCAGGCTGTGATCCATGATTGCGCTCCAAATGCGCTCGTGCACCTCGGCCGTATCGATCGCCGGCTTGGTGGTTCGGGCCGGACGGCCGGGCTCGATGCCATCCGACCCCTTCTTGCGCTTACCCAACAGATTGTCGAGGTTCATGACCTGCCCGATTCAGTAAGGATGGAGGGGTGAAGATGTAGCTGGCATCGATCGCCCGATCATCGCCGAATTACAGCATGTTTGCTCTATGCTTTGTACACAATCCGGCGCACTAATCGTGTGCATTTAAAATTCGCCATGCCCCAGGAAAGTGCCGTCCGGCACGGTTATCCTCGGCGCCGCGATCGCGTGTTGCTTTGCCGGAAACGCTTGTGCATTCTCGTTATCGACGCAGATCAAAACATAAGAGCATTCATGCATGAATAATTGTTTCCGAGTCCCGGCGATTTCGTATGCTTTGCTGCTGGCTCCGGTCCTGGCCCTGGGCTGCGGAAGTGCCCTGTCGGCAGGTAGGGCGCCCCTACCGGTGCGGATGGTGGTGGTCGCCAATTTCGAAAATGGCGCCGATGTCGGCGACAAACCCGGCGAGTATCAGTTCTGGGTAGAGCGTGAACACCTGGACCAAAAACTCGAGGTTCGTGGTGCGGGCGGACCGGTTCGACGCAACAAACAAGGTCTTTACGGCTTGCTATTGGAGAACCTAACCCCTTTCCTCCTCGATCCGCGCTTCGACTTTAAAAGGACGTACTGGCTGTTCACCGGCATCTCCGGTGCCGATCCGCAAGTGGCTTCGGTCGGCAGCGCGGCCTGGGCGCGCTGGGTGGTTAACGGGGATGAGTTGCGCGAGATCGATGATCGGGAGATTCCCTCGGACTGGCCCTACGGCCTGTTCGCCATCGGCTCTTTAAAACCCAACACCTTGCCCACCGATCCGAATGGTTTCGGTTCCGTGGAGTCTGCCGATGAACTCGGCATGGCCTACCCCTTGAACCGGGGACTCGCGCAGTGGGCTTTCAATATGACGCGCAATACCGTCATTCCCGACACGCCGCAGCTCGCCAAACAGCGCGAAGCATGGAACGGTTACCCGAATGCGCAGCGTCCGCCATTCGTGTTGCTGGGTGAGACCTTGGGCTCGGTGCGCTACTGGCACGGCCCGCGCCGCACGCAATGGGCGCGCGACTGGGTGAAGCTCTGGACGCGCGGCGAGGGCTCATTCGTCATGACCAATATGGAAAGCCAGAGCGCCGCGCGCATCATGAATACCTTCAACAAGCTGGGCTTCGTCGATCTCAAACGGGTCATGGTGCTGCGTACGGCCAGCAATGCTTCGGGTCCGCCGCCGGGCGTCGATGCGCTGGCCAGCATCGGCGACGAGGCGCCGGGGCAGGTTGCCGCCTACGAGGCAAACTACCGCGTTGGGGCGCCCGTCATTCACGAGTTGATCGGCAATTGGAGCCGCTATCGGAACGAGATTCCGCAAGCGGCATTCAAGTAAGGACCCGCGGGCCGAGAACCGGCCCGCGTTCCGCTCTGCGACGCTATTTGAACGTCGAGAAATAGCCCCAGGTATCCTTGGCCCAATTCGGCGGAAGGTTGTGGCCTATGGAGGTATTGAAGGAACATTCGATGAGTTGGCTCGAACAACCGTTGTAGGACGCGCAAGTCATTACGGTCGTGCTCGACGCAACAGCCGTCGATGTGGTACCGCACGTGTTGAAGAGTCGAAGCAGTTTCGAAGTGTTCGCAAAATAGGGGGCCGGATACATAGAGTCTCCCCCCACTGCATGTACAAAGCGCACCGCCGGATGCACAGTGGTTGGGCACGGCATGTTTTGGTAGGTCAAATAGTTCGTACTTACATTGAATTCGTCCGTCGCCGAGTTAGACGCGGCCGCCCGTATCGCATTGCCTCGATTGCAGACGAGCGCGGTCACGAAGTCCGCACCCCAAGAGAAGCCCGCGACGAAAACGCGTGCGGTGTCGACACAGAAGTACGTTTCAACGGTCTTTGCCATGTTGTCAAAGAAGACCATATCGTAGCCTGTTTTCGTGTCGTCCCAGCCGATGCCGTAGTTCTGAAAATTGATACCGTCGGGAAATATGAAGATTCCGTTCTCAGACGCTCCGGTTACATTCTGCAAACCCCACGAATAACTTTGTGCAGAGCTGCCGCCGGCGCCGTGGAACACGAAGCTCAGAGGGTAGGCTCTCGCTGTATCGTAGGTCGCCGGTACTTGCACGAGGAAAGAACGCATTCTTCTGGCGCCATCGATCACGGTCCACTTGAAAACTCCGGTGGAATGATGTCCCGTCCTTCCGCAACCGGGAGATGTGCGAGGAAGCGCTGCGGCGACTGTCGCGGCGGCAGCCAACATGGGAGCCGCTGATGTCGTGTCGGGCGCCATGGCGTCGGGATTTGCTGATTGCTCCAGGGTGTGCGCGGCGGCGGTCAGGCTGGCGGCGCTCAGTGCCACCCCGATGGTCGCGCCCATCGCGAACGTGAGACAGCGCGCGGAGGCGTTCTTGAGGAAAGCAGTTAAATTGTGGTTCAAAATTTGTCCTCGACTTAAGTTGAATGAATTCAGGATCTGAATACGCGGCATCTCGACCTGGGCGATCGATTCACGATCCGGGCGGGACGACATGGCGCGATGCGCAGGTCATCGGCCACGACTGCCAGGGCTGAAGTGTCTCCATCCGGAGACGGGCATCTCGTTTTTTTTGTGCAGTGCTATTGCGCGACCACGCGCAATGTCGTGCTGGACGAAGCCGACCCGTTACTGCACTGCAAAGTGAAGTCGTGGTTTCCGACGGTCGTCAACTTGACCACGACCGATCCGCTGGTGCGGATGGGTTCGGACCAAGCGCCGCTGGCGGTGCAAGCGCGGGCATCCCTGGAACTCCAATGCAGAACCGTTGACCCGCCCGCGCGGAAGGCCGTGGGCGTGGCTTTCAGGGTCGAGATCACGGCGTTCTTTTGCAGATAAGACACCTTCATCGACTGACCGGTCATGGTGTAATTCAAAGCGACGTTGTTGGTGAGTCCGCCGATGGTCGGCAGCGGCAGGTCGGAACCGGCCCATCGATTCAACTCGATCTGCACGTTGGAGAACCGGAGGGCCTCGTTGGTGGCGCTCGCCGCGTTTCCGATCGGTCCGCCAAGGCTCGATTCGGCGGTATCTTTCATCTTCACGTTCTCGAAAGTCACGTTCGAATAGCCGCTACCCGGAAAGCGCAGACCCGCGGGGAACACGTAGTTGATGAACTGGGAGTCGAAGGTGGCGTTGACGTTGCTGACGGTCATCGCGTCGGACGGCAACAAGTCCATGAAACCGTCCGGGCGATTGCTGGTGTAATTGTTGACCGAGCATTCCGTGCAGCCGAGCTTGAGCGACAGTGCGTAGCCGCTGATGCCGTCGCTCCCGCCTTTGTCGCGCGCCACACCGAGGCGCGGGCCCAGGTCCGAAACGTTTTCGAGATGAATGTTGGTGTTGAACAACCCGGGGTCGCCGGTATACGCATAGTTCAAATAGAACAGGTGGGGCGGCGGAAACCATTTGCCGACGCCGCCCACGTGTCCGCCCCTGCTGTCCTGAAGATCGCTGTAGCGCAGCGAGGTGATGTCCTCGAACAGCACATTCCACGCGTTGCCCTGCCATCCCATCAAGGTGCCGTCCAGTTTGACGCCGGAGAAGGTCAAACGATGAGGAACCTCAACGTATTTTTTGGTGTGCGGTGTCGTGCCATGCACCGTCTGCTTGCTTCTCCAGTTCGCCGACAAGGAAAACGCCATGGGCATGAAATGATCGGCGCCGACGTTGGAGGGCGCATAGAGCTTCATGCCCGTAACCGCCACATAGTACGAGTCGCCGGTGATGAAAAATACGGCCGAGGGATTGACGCCGCCGACCCAGACCGACTTGACCCACCCGTGCGCCTCGTTGAACGTGACCGATCGATTGTCGGCGAGCCACTTGGTAAGAATGAGATCGTTGAACGCGCCGGCCGGCTGCTTGGTACCCGGGGACGGCACGAATTTTCCGTCGAGTTCATAGCCTCCGAAATTCGGACTCACCGGAACGATTCCGTCCCATTCGACGTTCCAATCGGTCAGCGTAATGTCATGCGAATTCGCGATGATGAACGCCGGATGAAACATGTTGTCGACGAAGAATTTTCCCGAGCCGGCAAATTGAACCGTGGTGCCGTTGTCGATGAAAATTCCACGGTCTATGGCCAATCCGGAATGCAGGTGCACCGGACAATCGACCACCAGCGTGAATGCTCCGTGCTTGGCCGCCGCGAAAGCCTCGATGGCTCCCGAGGTATCGTCGGCGTTTCCGCCGCCGCAGTTCACCCAGTTGCTTATCGACTTCCTGGTGCTCGAGTCTGCCATGGCGGCAGACGCAGTCAGCGATAGAACCAGCGCGATCGAAACAATCCGCAAGCACGATCCACCGGAGCGCCCTTGGCGCAATTCTCCGAACCGCATCAATGAGCCGCGTGCAATTGCATCGCCGGCTGCAGAAAGAAAAAAGACATTGCATCCCCAGTCGTCGTTGTCGGGCGTTGTCGGGCGGGAGGGATGCTACGTCAGAAATCTCGACCGTCACACTGTCCTCGATTTGAGACACTTTGCGATGCAAAGATTTAATCCGGTGCGGCCGCTGCGAGATCTGCGCCAACTCGGTGCGAAACGAAAACGCGGATCGCTCGCTAAACGCGGCGGGGTAAGCGCCGCGATGGCAGAAGATTTTGTGCGTGTCTCAGCGAACGATGGCCGCCGCGCGTCAGCGGTTTTCCAACAAGGCCACGACTGTTTCGCGCGCGTTCAACGAGTGCAATGGCAAGGCGAGCACGTCGCCGGGACGCGCCCAGTCGAGCGCGCAGCGCGCCGCCTCCACTTCGCTGTTGCGCACCGGCACGCTCGAGTCGGGGAGCCCAAGGCGCAGCAACTCGGCGCGAATAATGCGAGGCATTTCACCCGCCGCACGGCCGCGTAGCTGAGTTTCGTTTTCTTTCACGACCACGAGGTCGGGTCTAAAATCGGCGGCCACACGGGCCAGTTCCTCGATATCGACATTCTTACGATTGCCGGCGTGGCCGAGCAGCAAGCCGAGGCGGCCGCTGCCGCGCAAGCGATCGGCCACCTGTAGAAATCCGCGCAGTCCGTCGGGATTGTGGGCGTAATCGATCAACACTCGCACGCCGTTCACATCGAAGCGCATCATCCGGCCGGGATTGTCCTTGAGATTGGCGCCAAACCGCGCAAAAACTACGGAGACAGTCGTTGGTGAGATACCGAGCGCGACCGCCGCAAGCGCTGCGCCGGCAATGTTGGCCACGTTGTATGCCGCAATCCCACCCATCGACAAGGGCATCGCAGAGACCAGCCCAAGGTCGTGTTCGGCGCCGCGGTGGCTCAAGTACAGCCGGCCCTCGCGCACGCCGCAAGTCGAGGCACCGCGCAGCCGATACTCGCGCAGGGTGGCCTGATCCGCATTCAACGCAAACCAGCCCAAGGGTGTACCGACACCCAATCGCCGTGCGAGCCCGTCCGCCCGCGCGCGCAGTTGCGAATCGTCCGCGTTCAGCACGAGCAAACCAGCCGGCGCCACGACTGCTGCTACACTAAGCTTGACGTCGGCAAGTCCTGCCAGGTCGTCGATGCCGTATTCGCCGAAATGATCTGAGCTCACGTTGGTGATGACCGCGGTGTCGGCACGCGATACGGCGATGCCACGGCGCAAGATGCCGCCGCGCGCGGTTTCGAGAATGGCCGCCTGCGTGCGCCGCTCGCGCATCACCATCCGCGCTCCGGCGGGCCCGGAATAATCCCCCATCGCCAGCGCTTCATCGTCGAGAAATACCCCGTCGGTGCAGTTGTAGCCCGTTCGCCAGCCGTGGGCCCGGGCGCAGGCGGCGAGGAGGCGTACCGTGGTGGTCTTTCCATTCGACCCCGTGACCATCGCGGTCGGGATGTCTCGCAGTCCCTCCCATCTCACGTCAGCGACATCCGGCAAGGCAGCCAGCGGAAAACTGCGTCCGCCCACCCCCGCCCCCAGGGTCAGTTCCGCGTCATCGATGACATGCGGCAGCTGCCGCATCGCGGCTGCATCGAGCAAGGCCCGGAGCCTCGGTTGCGCTTCCATAGCCGCGAGGCGCAGAAAGCGTGCGAACGCCGCGGATTCCTCGATGACCGGCCGCAGATCCGCCGGCGGATTCGCCGTGTTCTCGGCAGCCCGCAGCGCTTCCGCAACCAGTGCCTGCTCGAGGTTCCTCAAGCGAGTCGGATCGCGTTCGACCAGCGCCGCGCACAGCGACCACTCATTGACTTCGGTCGCCAAGAACAACTGATCGTAGGGTGCCGTGATCGCAAGCGACGCACCTCCCAGGTGCCGTCGTGCGACGCACCGCCGATCGAGCCAGCCGAGCCTCGCGCCCGCGCGCTGCACCCGTGCGGTCCAGGCGGCGAGCAGAGCGTCATCCGGCTCGGCGCCAACGACCTCGAGCACTGCGCCGGTGGAAGCAAAGAACAGATTGGCGCCCGTGAGGCGCCGCGAATCCTCGAACGGCAGCGCGAGCGGAACGTTCAGTCGTCGCTCTCCGGAGCCATTCGAACCCCACGTTCATCGCGGATCAGGCCTTCGAGGTTGAAGTCGGACGCCGAAGCCTCAACGGTGACGGGAGCGCCGAGATCGGGGCCCGGACCAAAGCTGGTTTCGTCAGCCCTCGCCTCGATCGCAGAGGCGCGCGGGCGGGCGGGGGTCGGGGCCGAGCGCGATGCGGGCTGCGGCAGCGCGGCGGAGCTCGGCTTGAACTTCGTGATCTGTTTCCAGGAACGGACCAAGGCATCGGCGAAGATCAGCAGCAAGTCTCCCGTCTCGCCCATGCGCAATGCCGTCTCGATAGCTTCCTGCTCGTCGGGAATAATCGAGATCGCACTTTCGGGTACGCCCGCGGCACGCAATGCCTGCGCTTGAATGCGCGGCACCTCGTCCGGTGCACGATCACGCAGATTGTCGTCGCGGCGGCAGACGTAATGATCGAAGCGGCCCGCGACGGCGTTTGCGATCGCCACCAGGTCCTCGTCGCGCCGATCGCCCGGTCCCGCCAGCACGACCAGGCGCCTGCCGATGACGTCGAGGCGCTGCGCGAGATCCGCCGTCATTCCGACGGCGTGAGCGTTGTGCCCGTAATCGAACAGCACCTTGAACGGGTGCTCATTGAACACGTTCATGCGTCCCGGGGCCTGGTAGAACGTCGAGTCGAACGTACGCAGCCCCTGGCGGATCGCATCGAGTTTAATCCCGAGCGAAAACGCCATTGCGGCGGCGAACATCGCGTTCTGCACGTTGTGGGTCGCGCGGCCCTCGAGCGTCGCAGGGATCAGGTGCGTCCAGAGCAGCGGAATGTGGCCGCCGCGATCGTACAGCGTAATCATTTGACCGTTGACGCCGGCCTCGAGGGCACACGCCCTTCCACCCGCGCGAATATGCTCGCGCACCAGCGTGTGCTGCGGATTCATCGTCACGTAGCAGATATTCTTGGCTTCGGTGTAGCCCGACATCTTCAGCACCAGGGGATCATCGGCATTCAGCACCGCGCAGTCGGTTGCGACCTCCACCACGATGCGCTTCAATTCGCTCAGCTGTTCGAGCGTGTCGATGCCCTTGAGACCCAGATGATCGGACTGGACATTCAGCACGGCGCCGACATTGACTTCTCTCACACCCATGCCGGCGCGCAGCAACCCGCCGCGTGCAGTCTCGAGTATGGCGATATCGATCTGCGGGTCGGCCAGCACCATGCGCGCCGAGATCGGACCCGTCATGTCACCCTGCACGGTGCGCTGGCCGTCGATGTAGACGCCGTCCGTGGTGGTCAATCCCGGCGTGTAGCCGCCCATTTTGGTGACGTGCGCGAGCATGCGCGCCGTGGTGGTCTTGCCATTGGTGCCGGTGACGGCCGCAATCGGCACGCGCGCGGAGACCCCGGGCGGGAACAGCATATCGACCACCGGCGCGGCCACGTCTCGCGGCTTGCCTTCGCTCGGCGCCACGTGCATGCGAAAACCGGGCGCAGCGTTCACTTCGCAGATGCCGCCGCCGATCTTGCGGTAGCTTTCGGTAATGTCTTTCGAGAGAAAATCGACGCCGCCGACATCCAGGCCGATGGCACGCACCGCACGCTCCGCCATCTCGCGATTATCGGGGTGTATGACATCGGTGACGTCCGTCGCCGTGCCGCCCGTGGACAGATTCGCGGTGGAGCGCAGATAGACGACCTGACTTGGGCGCGGCACCGAATCGGCGCGCAGATCGACGCTCTCGAGCATTTTCTGCGCCTGCGCGTCGAGCTCCAGACGCGTCAGCACCTTTTCGTGGCCCACGCCGCGGCGCGGATCCTGATTCACGATCTCGAGCAACTGCGCAATCGTGTGCTCGCCGTCGCCGACGACATGGCCGGGCGTGCGCCGTGTCGCGGCGACCAGTTCGCCGTTTACCACCAGCAGGCGATGGTCATCACCCTCCAAAAAAGTCTCGACGATCACCGATCGCGAATGCTCGCGTGCGACGGCAAAGCCTTGCGCTACTTCTTCGTCCGTCGTGAGCCGAATCGAGATGCCGCGTCCGTGATTGCCGTTGTAAGGCTTGGTCACGACGGGAAAGCCAATACGCTGCGCGGCTCGAACCGCTTGTTTTTCGTTTTGCACCAGTTCTTGTTTCGGCACCGGCAGACCGAGCGTGGCCAAAATCTTGTTGGTCTCTTCCTTGTCGCTCGCCAATTCGACCGCGATGTGCGAAGTGCGGCTGGTGACCGTTGCCTGGATGCGCTGTTGGTACTTGCCGTGGCCCAGCTGCACCAACGACTGATCATTGAGGCGCAGCCAGGGGATTCCACGATGTTCGGCCGCACGCACCAATGAATTAGTCGATGGCCCCAGAGCGCGACGCTGTGCGAACCTGATGAACTCATCGCGCGCTTCCTGCCAGCTCCAATCGTCGGGTACGGACTCGGCCGGCCGGATTGCCGCGGGCAGAAGCGAACACAGCAGCCGCAGCCCGAGGTCGCCCGCCGCGACGCCCTCGTCGCGCTGCGCATACTCGTAGACGACGGTATAGACGCCGTGCGGTCCGGCACTGCGCGTCTTGCCGAAGGTGACTTCTTCGCCCGCGATATTCTGCAGTTCGATGGCAACGTGCTCGAGGACGTGGCCGAGCCAAGTGCCTTCGTCTTCGCGCATGCGGCGATAAAAACCACCCGGCATTTTATAGGAGCAGCCGTGCTCGGCGAGGCCGGGCAGCGCGGCCGCTAACGCATCGACGAAGCCTCTGCCGAGACGCCCGGTGGGCCAGGCCTCGAGTGCGCCGAGGTCCAATTCGAGGCGGATGACCGGAAAGCGCGCGTATAGCGACGGCCCGACGTACACGGAACGATCGAGAATGCGCATGGGGGCCTCATTATTCCTTAGCCTGAACCAGTCCACCGGCCGCCGCCAGCCGCGTATGCAAGTTGAATGTCGCACCGGCAACCAAAATGTGCAACCGAAGTCCGAGCATGCAAACGGGCTGACCTTCGCTGACTTCGCCGATGGACGAATAGCTCACATCCGATGCATCCACGACCGTCACGCCGCCGCTACCCTCAACTTCCATGATCTCGTCCGGCCCGATAAAGGCGGCCGTGTCTTCATCGAGGCCGATACCTACGGCAAACGGATTGTAGGCCAGCGCGGTGATGAGACGCCCAAGGCGGTCACGCTGACGGAAGTGCTGGTCGATGATGAAACGGTTGGTGAGCCCCAGGCCCGGCGCGAGCCGCACGCTGCCTGAAATCACCGCGGACCCCTCGTCGCCAAACGCAATCATATGCTCGCTCAAGATGCTCGCACCGGCGCTGGTTCCGCCGACGGTGACGCCGCGGGCATTGCGTGCGCGAATGAGTTTCGCCACCGGGGTGCCGCCGAGGAGAGTCGTGAGGCGCAATTGGTTCCCGCCCGTGAAGAAAATGCCGGTCGCTTCCTCGAGCCGGCGCAGCCGCCCGGGTTCCTGGCAATCGCGGCGAGTGTCGAAATCCATCACCGTCACTTGCTCGGCGCCCAAGTCTTGGAAGAGTTTCTCATAGCGCGCTCCGGTTTCGTGCATGCGGCTCGCGGTGGGGATGACGACGATATCGGCGCCTGCGCCGCCCGAGACCCGTATGAAGCGCTCCAGTATGCGGCGATCGTTTTCCTTATTCTCGGCGCCGCCGATCGGCACGATCCAGCCGCGAGTCTCGCCAGGGGGAATTTTGCTGGGCATTGAGTGCGGCGCCTCCTCAGCGCCAGGTTTCCTGTCACCGCGAATAATGACCGTTTGCGAGCCGGCAAGATATAATTTTAAACGCAATCAAGGCCCTCAACGACCGTTTCGACAGGAACCCCATGATCACCGTTGAAGAATTGAACAAGTTGGGTGCGGATCACTTCCCTGGGTATCTAGGAATCGTTTTTGTTCACGTCAGCAAAAAAGAGATCCGCTCCGAGCTTGCGATCCGCAAGTGCCTGATGGCGCCCAACGGGTATTTGCACGCCGGAAGCGTCGTCACGCTGGCCGATACCACCTCAGGCTATGGCTGCAGATTGCATCTTCCGCAAGAGGCGAGCGGCTTCACTACCATTGAGCTCAAATCCAATCACCTGGGTACCGCAGTGGATGGCACTATCGAATGCGTTGCCAGGCCCGCACACGCCGGCAGAACCACCCAGGTCTGGGATGCCGTCGTTACGCATCGGGAAACGAGCAAGACCATTGCGTTGTTTCGCTGCACGCAAATGATCTTGTACCAGAGGTAGCGCCGGCAGGCTCCTCAGACGCTGCGCCTCAACGTGAAGTCCCAACGCGCGGGCTGGCAACTATCGCAACACCCCAGGGTTTATCGCCCGCCTTGACGGTGGCAATGACGCGCAGCTCCACCGTATCGACGACGGATACGTCGTTTGATGGACCGTTCGCCGTATACAAGTAGCGGCCATCCGGACTCAAGGCGATGCCCCACGGCCGGGAGCCCACGGCGACCGAGCCGATGACTTCGAGGCTCTTGGCGTCGAGCACCTCGACATGGCTGCCGCGGCCCGTGGTCACGTACACGCGCGCACCGTCCGGTGAAATCGCGATGCCTTTCGGCCGGGCACCCTTGCTGGTCAGACGCAGCGTCTGGCGCACCTTGCGTGCGGGTACATCGATGACCGTCAGAGACGCATCGTTTTCACCGGATACGAACAGCGATTTGCCGTCGGGAGAGAACCCAAGATCGCGAGGCCGCTCACCAACGGCTATGCGGGCTATCGACTTCGAATCTTTCATCGACAGCAGCGCAACCGTATTCCCGGCTTCGGAGGTAACGCCGAGGAGGCCGGCCGCAGCGCTCACGGCAAGTCCCTCCGGTTCGCCGCCGACGTCAACGCTGCTCATGATTTTGCCGTCGCTGACACGCACGACGAACGTGGCACCAGTGTCCTCGCTGGCCACAAAAAGCCGCACCCCGTCGGGGCTGAGCGCCACTTGTTCCGGGTCCGAGATGCCCGTCAAAGTCCGTTCGATATGCCCGTCGGTCAAGCGAACGACACCGATTCCGTCAGCAGCTTTGTCCGCGGGCGGCAGTGATTTCTCGTCCACCCCGGGGGCGGCCAGCGGCGAGCCGCTGAGGGCCACATACAAGCGCTGTTTATCGGGGGTGCCGATCAGCCCGCGGGGACGCTTGCCGAGAGGCCATGTCGCGGTAACTTGATGGGTCTTGCCGTCGATTACGGTCAGATCGCCTGAGCCTTCGTTGGTGACGAACACACGGTACTCGGGCGCGGCGGGGGCGGGAGCGGCGGGGGTGGCGATGGCCAAGGCGCAGCAGGCGATCAGCAGTCGTGCATCTATCATCTTCATTCAATGTCCTTTGGGTCGGGAACGCGTAACCAATGATTGCGACCGATTCGCAATATAAAAGAGGAATGGCCAGGTGCCGCGCGAAATGGCTATGTGCCGCGAGTGTGTCACTCGCGAAGTTACATGTGTCGCGATTCTGACACGCTGCGACAGCGGTAGCGACTCAACGATCACCGCGAGCATAGTGGCGGCGCGCGTTGAATGTTGTGACGAGACAACGTGCGGCGTGAGGGCGGCCCGGCACGCCGCCGCGGGGCTCATATGCCGCGCAAAGATCGGCCGGGAGCCGCCCGCCAGGGCGCCAGGCCGCCGCGAAGGGGCGTTTGGAGCCCGATGGCACGTTGTTTGCTCGCTCTTGCCGAGGAAACCGTGTTTTGGGAAATACCCCACACGGATTCTCATACGAATCAACAGCGAAATCATCGGCATGAAGGGGGCGAGATGCAAAACAGCAACAGTGCGGCATTCAGGTGGGGCGCGGCGCTTGCCGGAGCCCTGGCGGCGTCGGCAGCGGGGGCGTTCGATATCGAGTCGGGTGATTGGAAGTTTTCGGTCGCTGGCAACATCAACGTTCATTACATCTATTCGAGTTGCGAATCGCCGGACAAGGCTGTTCCCGTTACAACGGTGGGCGGCGCCTGCACGGGGACCGCCAGCGGCAGCAGCGTGTCCAATGTCGGCAATGGATTGTTGCCGGCGGCGCTCACATTCGGACTCAGCACGACGCAAAACGGATTCGACATCGCGGCGCATTTCGGACTGTATCCGGGAATCGCCAGCAACGATGGCGGCAGTCCCAATCTTCAAACGTCCACGACTGCGACCAACGTGGGGCTCGCGACGACGGGACTGGATGTTCGCCAGGTCTTTATGACCTTCGGCAACAAGGAGATCGGCACGTTTACTCTGGGGCGCAACTTCGGCCTGTTCGCCTTCGATGCCATTATCAATGACATGACGCTGCCGGGCGTCGGCGTCGCCGGCTCCGCTTCTACGGCGTCGCCCTCCAATACGACGTTGGGATCCATCGGCTTCGGCTACCTGTACCCGGATACGCTGGCGCAGATGGACTACACGACGCCTGACTTCGCCGGCTTCAACGCCACCATCGGCATTTTCGATCCGCTCAACTCGCTGACCGCACCGGTCAACACGCTCGGTAAGGACAGCAATGCACCCAAGAAGGCGCCCGGTCTGCAAGCCAAGGTGACCTACACTTATAAGATGTCCGACGACATGAAATTCTACGCCTCCGTCGCGGGGCTCACCCAAAAGCAAGACTACACGGGCCTTGCCGTCGCCTTGGGGGGGACGCAGCAATTCACCAGCAGCGCTGCCGATGTGTTCGTGAAGTTCGATATGGCGGGGCTTGAGATCGACGCGTCGTACTATCACGGCAAGGGTTTGGGAACCACCGGGTTGTTTTTTCTGGCCGATGACGGCTTCGGCAATGCGCGTAGCTCGTCCGGCTATCTGCTGCAAGGAACGTATGCGTTCGGCCCGCTCAAATTGGGCCTCAACTGGGGTGTGAGCAAGCTGCAATATGCCAATGCGGCCGATGCGGCCGCGGTGCCTCATTTGCTGGACAGCAACAACAAAGTGACCGCGGGCGCTTACTACTCGCTGACGAAGAACTTGACCTTGCTCGGCGAATTGAGCGACGTCTGGACCAAGGCTCATGACGGAGGGGAAAACAAGAGCGTCAACGGGAACATTGGCGCTTTTCTCTCGTTCTGATCGGCGGATCTGCGTTCGCCGCTCAAAAAAAGGCGGGTGTCGTGGGACACCCGCCTTTTCCGATCAAGGACTCCGACTTTACGACATTGCGGGTTTCGCAACGCCGTTCACCTTCACGGTGTTGGCCGCCAGCAAATCCATCAATTGCGGCGACAGGGCATCGTACGGCTCGAGCTTCAGTTCCTTGAGCCGCGCGCGAATTCCTTCCATATCCGCCGGTTTGGTACCGGTCTCGATGACGGATGAGACGAAAGCGGCGAATGCCGGCGCTCCCCAACCGCTCTTGTCGAGACGTTCGGCGTGGACGAAAGTCAAACCGTTGAACGCGTGCTTCGGGTTCACGACGGGTCCGTGCATGTGCACGCCGCAGACCGTGCATGCATTGCGCTGAATGGTCTTGGTCGGATCGACGACTTTCAGTTTCTGGCCGTTGGCAGTAACTTTGACCTTATCGGTGGGTACCACGGCGATCATCGAAAACAGGGCGCCTTGCGGTCTCCAACACTGCGAGCAGCCGCAGACGTGGTTGAACAGGACGTCGCTTTCAATCGATACTTTGACGGGATCCGTCGTGCACTTGCATACCAATGTGCCGCCGGCATAGCCCGAAGTTCCGGCCTTGACGCCATTGTCAACGGCGGGGTGAATCTTGACAGTCATAATTGCATCCTCTCTTGGTTAATCCTGTTTCGCCTAATACAGCGCGACGCTTCTGATCGACTCACCCGAGTGCATGAGTTCGAACGCGTCGTTGATCTTTTCCAGCGGCATGGTGTGGGTGATGAGGTCGTCAATGTTGATCTTGCCGTCCATGTACCAGTCCACGATCTTCGGAACTCCGGTGCGCCCGCGTACGCCGCCGAATGCCGAACCCTTCCAAACGCGGCCCGTGACGAGTTGAAACGGTCGAGTGTGAATTTCCTTGCCGGCGCCGGCGACGCCGATGATCACGGAAACGCCCCAGCCGCGATGGCAGCATTCGAGCGCTTGACGCATGATGTCGACGTTGCCGATGCACTCGAAGCTGTAATCCGCGCCGCCGTCGGTGAGAGCGACGAGGTGCGCCACGAGATCGCCGCCGACCTCCTTGGGATTGACGAAATGCGTCATGCCGAATTTCTCGGCGAGCGCTTTGCGTTTCGGATTGATGTCGACGCCGACGATCTTATTGGCGCCGACGAGTTTCGCGCCTTGAATGACATTGAGGCCGATGCCGCCCAAGCCGAATACCACGACGTTGGCGCCGGGTTCCACCTTGGCGGTATTGACGACGGCGCCGATGCCGGTGGTCACGCCGCAGCCGATATAGCACACCTTGTCGAAAGGGGCATCTTCACGAATCTTGGCCACCGCAATTTCCGGAAGCACGGTGAAATTCGAAAAAGTCGAACAACCCATGTAGTGATGGATCATCTCCTTGCCGATGGAGAATCGGCTGGTTCCGTCGGGCATGACGCCCTTCCCCTGCGTGGCGCGAATCGCCGTGCAGAGATTGGTCTTCTGCGAGAGGCAGGACTTGCACTGGCGGCACTCCGGGGTATAGAGCGGAATGACATGGTCGCCTTTCTTGACCGATGTCACGCCGGGTCCGATATCGACGATGATGCCGGCTCCCTCGTGCCCGAAAATCGCGGGGAACAATCCCTCGGGATCGGCGCCGGAGCGGGTAAATTCATCGGTATGGCAGATGCCGGTCGCTTTGATTTCCACCAGTACCTCTCCGGCCCGCGGCCCCTCCAGATCTACCATCGCGATCTCGAGCGGCTTGCCGGCGGCGTAGGCAATTGCAGCTTTGGTTTTCATAAATTTCCATCTGTAGCATTAGAACTGACATGGCCGGTCGCATCGACCAGCGGGACTTTGTAACTCACCAATATCGAATCGATCTGTGCATGATGCTCGGAAATCCAGGCATCAAGAGTATCTTTCCATTGCTTCTCGCCGTTGCGTAATCCCATGGATATTTCGTAGTCGAATTTTATTATCGGATCGGATTCAAACGGCACGGCGCGCCACTTGGGCGCTTTAGCACGCTGTTCGACCAGCATACCCGCGATCGGACCCCACAGAATGGCCGCGTCGATTTTGCCGTTGGCAAGATCACGCTCGATGGTCCGCGCCGGCGACTCATCCACGTCGCCGTTCTGGTGGCTGTAGCTGACGGCGTGGTCTACCAATCCGTTTTTCAGCAGCCAGTCCGCGCCCGGCGACTTCGTAAACACACCGACGCGCAGCGCGTTGAGCTTCTCCGGCGGCAACTTCAGCACATCCGCCGCCGTCCGCAGCCCGCTCAAGTCGCTGCGCGAGCTGAAGATCAGCGCATAGGTCGAATGCATGTAGGGCTGCGTAGTGGCCGTGAGTTCGTATTCTTTGGGGACTCCGATGATGAGGTCGCACTTGTATTGCTGCGACTGCACGTCTTTGAAGCGCAGCGTGTTGCGCACGAAACCGATGCGCTGCGGGTAAAACGTGTACTCCACGCGCAACTTGAGGTCGTGCGCCAGTGCTTGCGCGATCTTGTTCTCGTAGCCCTCGCCCTTGTCGTTCGACAGCGGCAGATTGGACGGGTCGGCGCACACCTTGAGTACGCCCTCGCTCTGGTCCGCCAAGGCTTGATGCGCGCAAAAGGCCAGACACGAGCTCATCAAGACCGTGCAGCTGTGTCGGTGGCTAGCAGTCGAGCGCATCATTGGCCCATGGGATACAAGTGGCCGGGCTTGATCTCGCCGTCGGACCGGCCCTTGAGGTACGCATAAAGGCCATCGATGTTCTTTTGCACCATGTCGCTGGCACCCCAGGGCGGCATGCCCTTATCGGGACGGCCGTTGATGACGGTCGTCTTAAAGTCATCTTTCGACAAAGTCTTGAGCGAGGTGACCAGCGAGGGTCCCACCAGACCTTCTTGTTCGGCGCCATGGCAGCGTTCGCATGCCAATGCGCGCCATGTCTTCCAACCGTCGAGCGTCTTCGGATCGACTTTGTTGCCGTCTTTCACGGTATACGGTTTTGCTGAAGGGTCCGCCGCAGGGGCGGTGTTAGCGGTCCGGCTCGCCAGCAGGGCGGCAGCGGATAAAACTGTAATCGAAATCATCGCGTAGACCAATCGTCTCATTAATTTCTCCAGGTCGAGGCCGTGTGCCGCGAGCGTATTTAACGTTCACGGACACACGGTCTCGAGCACTTGTGCTCTCCTAAAGTTTCTTGTTAGTTGCTTGCCGACCGATGGGCGGCCGTATCGGGCAACGCAAAGACGAACAGCGAACCGCCTAGAGTCGTGTACTTGGCCAAGTCCTTGTAGCCGCCGACAGCCCCAAGGCCCTCATGTCCCTCGGTTAGCCCCGCCGCCATGCCGATGCCGGCCCAGCCGCCGATGCCCGAATAGACGCCCACGTACTGTTTGCCGTTGTACACGTAGGTGAACACATTGCCGATGATCCCGGATGGGGTCTTGAACTTCCACAACTCCTTGCCATCCTTGGTGCTGACCGCTTTGACGTACCCCTCGAGGGTGCCGTAGAACGCGATGTCACCCGCGGTGGTCAACGCACCGGACCATACCGAGAAACGCTCTGGCTTGGACCATACGATTTTGCCCGCCGCCGGATCCCACGCAATGAAGTTGCCCATGCCGCCGTGGCTGCCCGGCGTCGGATACATGGTGAGGGTCGCGCCCACATAGGGTTGGCCCGCGGTGTACTCGACTTGGAACGGCTCGTACGTCATGCACACGTGGTTGGTCGGCACAAATACCAGACCCGACTTCGGATCATAGCTCGACGGTTGCTCGTCCTTGGAACCGAGCGCCGCCGGGCAGATATCCTTCACGTCGACGTCCGCTCCGGTCGTGCCGGGCGAGTACTTCTTGTCGACGATCGGGCGGCCGGTCTTCATGTCGACGCCGGTGGACCAGTTGACTTTCGGATCGTATTTCTGTGCCACGAGCAACTCGCCCGTGACGCGGTTCATCGTGTAGCCGAAGCCATTGCGATCGAAGTGCAGCAGCGCGGGAACAACCTTGCCGCCCATCTTGATGTCCGCGATGATCATCTCGTTGACGCCGTCGTAATCCCATTCATCGTGCGGCGTCATCTGGTAAACCCATTTCGCCATGCCGGTATTGAGATCGCGCGCAAAAATGGTCATCGACCATTTATTGTCTCCTGGCCGCTGATTGGGATTCCACGTACTGGGGTTGCCCGATCCGTAATAGACCAGGTTCAGCTTCGGATCATAGGCATACCAGCCCCAGGTGGTGCCGCCGCCGATCTTCCATTGATCTCCCTTCCAGGTCTTCAGCGACGAGTCTTTGCCGACTGGTGCCATTTTTCCGTTGGTCCAGGTCATCGTCTTCGCCGGATCGATCAGCATGTCGGCGTCGGGCCCCGTGCTCCACGCTTTCCACAGCAGCTTGCCCGTCTTGATGTCATAGGCATGCATGCGGCCGCGAACTCCGAATTCGCCGCCAGAAATGCCGGTTAGCACCGTGCTGCCGAACACGTGAGGCGCGTTGGTATTGGTCTCGCCGATCTTCGGATCGCCGTTCTTCACGGTCCATGCGACTTTGCCCGTCGTTGCATCGAGGGCCACCAACGTGGTGTCCGCCTGTTGCAGGAAGATCTTTCCGTCCCCATAGGCGAGACCACGATTGACCGTGTCGCAACACATCACCGGGATCACGGTGGCGTCTTGTTTCGGCTCGTACTTCCACTTGTACGTTTGGTCCGCGAGGTTAACCGCATAAACGTTGTTCGGAAACGGCGTGTGGAGGTACATGACATTGCCGATGACCAGCGGCGATCCTTCGTGGCCGCGCAACACTCCGGTCGACATCGTCCAGGCTACCTGCAGCCCGCCGACATTGCTGGCATTGATCTGATCCAGGGTGCTGTAACGGTGATTCGCGTAATCGCCAGCCTGAGACGCCCAGTTGGACGGATTGCTCATACTTGTTTCGAGGTCCGTCGCCGCAGCGATCCCACTTAGGCATAATGACGTTGATATGGCGACAGCGCCCAGAATGGGAAGGGCGTAAAACGTTTTCATATTGAGTCCCTCATCGTGAGTTTCGACATTTAACCAACCAATTCTTCAATCCCCTTAAACTTTCAATCCCTCAATCAAACCTTCATTCCCCCAAAAGTTACGGGAGCGCGAGCCCATGAAACTGCAATACTTATGCCACATCCCCACAATGCTGGTGTTGGTGGGACTCGTCACGACGAGCGCGGCCGCGGACCCCGTTCACGCCGATGTACCCGCCCATAACTACCCGACGATTGCGCGGGTCGAATACGTCAATGAATGCATCGGAAAAAATGGCGGCAAGCTCGCCGCCCTGTATCAGTGCGCGTGCGTGATCGACCGGATAGCGAATGCTCTGCCCTACGATGATTTCGTAGAAGCCTCGACATTCGCGAAATACGCCACTTTGCCGGGTGAAGGCGGGGGCATCTTTCGGGATTCGGATCAGGCTCGAAAATTGGCGAAAAGCTTTCGCGAGCTGGAATCGGATGCATCGCGAGGCTGCGGCCTGACGCATTGAAGGCGCCGGCGTAGACGCCCGCGCCCGCGCCCGGCAGGCGTTACGGCCGGGCGGAATGAAGGATGTCCGCTTGTAAATTTTGCAAGTCCCCTGCGCCACAGTATGCGCGTAAATCCACTTTCTTAAACTCGCGCCGGCGCGCATAGTCCGCCTGTACCAGTTATGGGACATGTCGCGCGACGGTTGCCAGTGTTGCTTCATTTGACTTTTAACAATGGGATCGCGATGCTGCTTTGGGGCCTGGAAACATAACGTGGCGCAGGGGATCAGCGCCTGGGTGGGAGTTCCCGATGTCCATACAAATAGAATCACAGCACGCCGCCACGGTGGTGGGGTTCGTGCGTGGCGACGCCGGCATGGCGCAGGCGTCCGCGATCAGTTCAGCCATCGGCGCTTCCTGGCGCCGCTGCATGATCGAGTATTCGTTGGATCCGGCGCGCGAGCAGGAACCGTTTGTTGTCGACGCTCAGACCCTGAAGGAATACCGCAACCGGCACGAGCATCTGATTCAGGTCGCGTCCGCCGAGATCGACTGGCTCTACGATCACATCGCGATGTCGGGTTGCGCGTTGCTGTTGACCGACGCGGGCGGCATCGTCCTATACGAGAAGGCCGATCCCACCATCCTGCAAACTTTTCGAATGGCGGGATTGCAGCTTGGCGCCGACTGGAGCGAGCTGCGGCAGGGCACCAATGGGATGGGAACCTGCATCGCCGAGAATCGGCCCATCATCGTGCACCGCGACGAACACTTCCGCGCGAGTCACATCGGACTCTCGTGCACCGCCGCGCCGATTCACGATCCGGACGGATCGTTGGTCGCTGTCTTGGATGCGTCCACCTTGAATGCGCAAGGTACCCGCGAGACTCAGACGCATATCATGGCGCTCGTCCACCTGTCGGCAAAACTCATCGAAAAATGCCTCTTCCTGCGGCATTTTCAGCGCGGCAGCGTGCTGCGTTTCCATGCACGCCCGGAATTCGTCAATTTGCAGCACGACGGCGCGCTGGCCTTGGCCAGCGACGCGACCGTGATTGCCGCGGACGAAATGGCGATGCGCTTGCTCGGGGTCACCCAGCGTGGCGAACTCATCGGTCGCCGCATAGACGAGATATTCGACATGCGCGCCGCGGAGATGATGGATCCCGTCTCGCCGAGTGCGGTGGGCCTGTGGCCGGTTCGCGACGCGCTCTTGGGCAGACGGTATTTCGCGAGCCTGAGTCATGAAGCGCCGGACGTCGCATTGTCGAAATACCGCATTCGAAGCACGCGCGGTTCCGACGTGATGCAGCTGGCACCGCCGCAAAGCACGAAGGACGTCCTCGCGCTCGAGGACCTCGCCGGCGAGGATCCTCAGATGCTGCGCATCGTGCGCAGCGCGCGCCGGGTCGCCACCTCTTCCGTATCGGTCATGATCCAGGGCGCCACCGGCACGGGCAAGGAATTGTTCGCTCGAGCGCTGCATGCGGCAAGCGGCAGAGCCCCGTTCGTCGCGCTCAATTGCGCGGCGATTCCGGAATCGCTCATCGAGAGCGAGTTATTCGGCTACAAGTCGGGCGCGTTCACCGGTGCGCGTCGCGAAGGCATGAAGGGCACGATTCTGCAAGCGTCGGGCGGCACGCTCTTCCTGGATGAGATCGGCGACATGCCGTTGGCGCTGCAGACACGCCTTCTACGCGTGCTGGAAGAACATGAAGTGGTGCCGCTCGGTGCCGAGAAGGCGATGAAAGTGGATTTGCGCGTCGTATGCGCGTCGCACCAAAACCTGCGCTCCATGATCTCGCGCGGCCAGTTTCGCGAGGACCTGTACTATCGGCTCAATGGCATAACGCTCGAATTGCCGCGATTGGTCGATCGCACCGACAAAGACCAGCTGATCCGAAATTTACTGAGCGCCGAAACCAGCGACGGTCGGCCGGTGGCCATCGAAACCGACGCTTTTCAATGCTTGTTGGATTACGATTGGCCAGGAAACATTCGCGAATTGCGCAACGTGATCCGCACGGCTCTCGCCATCTGCGACGGCGGTGTAGTGCGGCTCCGAGATTTGCCGAGCGAGGTCCGCAATGGCGCTTCAGGCGCGATTGCATCCGAGATGCAATCGCCGGTGTTCGAGGCGGGCGATGCAGGCGCTTCGGACCTGGGGTCTTCGTTGTCGCCCATCGAAGCGGCTGAACGGCAGGCGCTGGTCAAGGCCATTCGCACCACCGAGGGCAACATGGCTCGGGCCGCCACGCTGTTGCAAGTCAGCCGCAGCACGCTCTACCGGCGCTGCAGGCGCTTGCGTATTACGCATCGAGGTCTTTGACGCGGCGATGGCATGCAACCTGCTTGCTCAAGCAGGTTATGGTCCGTGTCCACAACCACGATCCCCCCAGCTCTGGGCGTCGCCCCATCAGGCTCGCGCCCGGCATCCAGCTCAAAGGAGACAGTAAGCCATCCAAGGCCATGGTGTTGGTGTTGAGCGGGGGAAAAGTGCATCTCAATCAGCACGCCCTCACCATCCTGGAGTTGTGCGACGGATCCCGTACCCGGGATCGCGTGGTCGTGGACGCGATGCTGCGGTCAGCGGGTATGCGGGCCGCTGATGTCGTGGAGTTCCTCGACGCGGCACAGGCGCGCGGCTGGGTAGTCGAAGGCGAGTGAAGTCGCGTGAAGTCGCGCCGCTACTGCGCTGCAGCGGGAGTGCCCGCTGCGGCGCCGCCATCCGCGGGGCATTCGGCGGCAGTCTTGTAATTCGATT
Source organism: Steroidobacteraceae bacterium (assembly GCA_036502605.1). GTDB lineage: Bacteria > Pseudomonadota > Gammaproteobacteria > Steroidobacterales > Steroidobacteraceae > Bog-1198. The sequence continues at coordinate 50,325 of DASXYI010000146.1, read as the reverse complement.
CCGCCGGGTAGAGCGCGACCAATTTGAGCATCACCCCGTTGGTCCAGCCAAATCCGTCCTGCGTGGGATACTCGCCGCCGCCCCCGCGCCGGCCGATGTCCACGACGTCGTATTTTTCGACCAGTTTGCCGCTCTCGCGATACAGGTGATTGACGCCGCCCATCCAGCGACAGGCAATCGTGGCGGCAAGCGACGTCTGATGATAGCGGCGCAAACCGTCGACAGCGATCCATTGCAGCGGCGCCCAGCCATTGGGGGAGTCCCATTGCTGACCGGTGTCGAGAGGCGTCGTGACGATGCCGCCGGACTTGAGCAGAACCTGTCCGGTGGTTCGGGCAACCGCCGCCGCCTGCGGCTCCGATGCCAGCGCGACGAATAGCGGATACAGGGTGGCGGCTGAAATTCGCGGTATGCGCTCGCGGTGGGTCCACCGATAATCGAGATAAGCGCCGGCCGCGGCATCCCAGAGATAACGGTCGATCGCCGAGCGCCGCTGCGTTGCGCGGCGCTCGAATTCTCGAGCACATGCCGCGTCGTTCGTGCGCGTGCAGCCCGCGCCGATGGCGCGTTCCAGCCCGAACAGCAAGCTATTGAGATCGATGGGAGTGATTTCGGTGGTATCGAGGGTGGCGCGGCTGTGGGCGTCGGCGAACCAGCGCGACCCAAAGTCCCAGCCGCTCTCGGCGGCTGCACGAATGTCGCGGTACAGTTGCCGCGGCTCGCGGCCGCTGTCGCGCGCCAACTCCGTGTCTTCCCCGTACGCTTCGTCGCGCGGCGTATCTCGGTCGTCCCAAAAGCGATTGAGCAGCGAACCGTCGGCGAGCGCCACCACATGGAATCGTGCCGTACCTTTGTCGAGACCCTCGGCACCCCGCATCCAGAACGCGTATTCACGCCGCAGTTGCGGCAGATAGTGCGCGAAGGCCGCGGCGGGGTCGTCGGCGGCAAGCAGGGCCACCATCGCGAAAAAGAAGGGCGGCTGCGAGCGGCTCACATAGTAAGTGCGGGCGCCGTTCGGCACGTGACCGAAGGTATCGATCAAATAGGCAAAGTTGCGCACCATATCTTCCGCCAGGTCATGCCGGCCGCTTTGGACCAATCCCAGCATGGTGAAGTACGAATCCCAGTAGTACATCTCGCGAAAGCGTCCGCCCGGAACGACGTAGGGGTATGGCAACGTCAGCAACGAGGAATAGGGCGGTGCCGTCTTCGTGGTGCGGGTGAGCGGATTCCACAGCCGATCGATATGCGCGACGATCGACTCCTTGTCGGCGGCGGCGGGCGCCGGCGTGATTTCCGGCGGCATGGAGAAATGCGCGTAGACGAAGCTCTTCAGCGCTTCGCGAGAATGCGGCTGCTGCCGGCGGTACTGCGCCAAAATGCGGCCCGGCGGCTCGTTGGGCACCGCGTCCACAAAGGTTTTGCCGTCGGGGAAAATTCGCCCGGTCTGTACCGCGACGAACAATTCTTGAAACACCGTCTGCGGCGAGTCTCGATCGGGGGCTTCGGCTGTTCGCGAGTGAGCGGCCGCCGCCAGCAGCAGCGCGCTCAGGAACCCTGCGGCCGCGATGCCGTGGTTGACGCGTCCGCGGGTGAACGATGTTGCTGCTGGGGTAGCTTGATTAGCCATTGCGGTTTCTTCCGGTAACTTCTCGAATCACGCGACCGGACGGGAGCCGTGTAATCACGACGTCAACCGTCCTGCCGCGAATGGCGATATTCCTCAATTTAAGGAATTCAAGATTTTGCGGCAGTATGGGCGGAAATTTTCCGACCAAGCCCTGCTCCTCGATACGCAGGCCGCTCAGGCCGAAGACGAAAGCCTGGATGAATCCGCCCGAGGTCGCAAGCAAGTAGACGCTGTCATTCTGCGGTGTTTCGCTGCGCACGTTGAACGGCGGCTTCAAGAACGGATCGTTCGCATAGTCCCGGGCGCCGATGAAATCGCTGAAGTAATTCACATCGCCGGCTTCTGCCGCTTGGATGGCGAGCATCACCAGCACCATTTGATTGGCGCGTCCGCGTATCGGTCCGACGGCTTCGACGGAATGCCGCAGCAGACCCTTCAGCGTGTCCGGATCGGCGTCGAAGTCGAGTGCCGGAATGCTCAGCATGGGCACCGAGGTGGCCATCCAGGAATCGGTCTTGTCGTGCGGCTTCGCGGGATCGAAATCAAAATACCTGCCGGCGCTTCCCACCGTGGGAAGATACAACTGGGCCGAGACGTCGCGCCAGTGCGGATCGGGCAAAATACCCAGCACAGCCGCCGCAGCGATGGCGGCCTTCAGACTGCGATACGCGACGACATTGGTATAGATCTCATTGTCGACGTGCGTGTAATCCTCCTCCGGAGACGTCACGTCCAACAACTCGAAACGTTGCTTGGCAGAATTGTACGTCGCTCTGCTGACCCAGAAATCGGCGGCGGCCTTGATCACGGGAAAGCCGTGATCGCGAAGCCACGAGCGGTCGCCGCCGGCTAGATAGTACTGCCATTGCGCCAGCGCCACCGCGCCGTTCACATGAATCTCGCGATCCGCATTCTCGACGGCGAATTTCGGCGTCACGTCTTCACCGCTCCACGGGTCGGCCTCCCAGGGATACATGGCGCCCGAAAACCCGTGAATCTTGGCTCTGGCGAGCGCTTGCGGCAGCGTCTTCTCGCGAAACGCAATGAGCGATCTGGCACGCTGCGGATGCAGCAACAGGAGCGAGGGGAATACCCAAAAGTCGTTGTCCCAAAACACATGGCCGAAATAGTGACTGCTGAACCCGCACGCGGCTGCCGGCCAGCTCGTATCCGGCGCGGAGTTCTCGAGCAAATAGAATAGATCGGAATGAATGGCGCGCTGCAGCCCGGGATTGCCGCCGACCAGAATGTCGCTGCGCCACAGTGCGCGCCACGCCGCCACATGCGCAGCCTGCAAGGAATGCAGGCCGTCGCCGCGGGCGCGCATGGCGGCGGCCGTGTCGCGCGCGGCAGCAGTCGTCGCGCCCGCGCCGGTAGCGGTGCTGCGTGCGCCGGGAACGCCGGTTTCCCATCCATCGGCGGAGGCCGCCACGAATTTGGTGAATCGATACGAGCGGCCGCTCCGTACGTCGGCTTCCACCTCGAGCCTGACCCCATCGCGGCCTTGGCCGGCGGTGGTGTGAACCCGCCGAAGACCCTGGGGTACATCGACGGCGGCCGCCACGGCGACTGCGCGTCCGCCGACGGCCTTGCCCGCCATCCAAAGCGTGTTGGCCTCGAGGTCACTGCCCAGGGCGGTCGGATCGATCTGCCCCGCGTACCAGATGGCGTCTCTGTTTCCGCCAGTCGCGAGTTCCGGGCGGTCGATCGCGGCGGAAGCCGCGCCGAATTGCTCCGCGGTCATCTCCGCGAGCGGCAGTCTTGCCGGCGGCGGCGGCGTGCGCAGCGTGAACCGCACGCGGATCCTGCCGCTGAAATGGGGCGTCAATTCCACACTGACCGCGGCAAGATGCGCCGCGCTTTGACTGACGAAACTCGTCACCGACACATCGGTGGCGTGCCGCCGGCTTTGCCACCGAAAATGCGTACTCAGCAGCCCGTCCCGCATGTCGAGCGTCTGACGATAGCGCAGGTGCGATTGCGGGCCTACGCTGCCGTCGTTGAGCCATTCAGCGCCGTCAGAGTAGTCTATTTCATTCCAGCTCGGGATCGCGGCCGGCCGCGACACGTCATTCGCCGTGTAGTCCATCACGCCGATTATTTGCGCCGATGTCGGGGCCGTACCCAGCAGCGAACTCGCCATGGACCAATGGCCATTGGCGAGATAGGTGGGATAGTATTTATCGAAATCGCGGTCCGTCGCGGTCAATGCAAAGGTGTCGATCGCCGGCGCCGCGCTCGCGCCCTGAATCAGCAGGATCGACAGCGACCCCGCTGCCAAGACTCGAGTCATGCAATCCTCCGCTGGGACGTGGCCGCCGCCATGGGCCACGTCCCGCGTCTAAAGATTTAGAACTTGTAGCGAAGTTGCACCTGGCCCTCGCGCCCGAAGATCGGCCGCGCCATCTCGAAGCCGCCCGAGATGCCGGCGGTGGTCACGCGGGCGTTCCCCTCGGTCAGACCGATCTGATTGGTGAGGTTGGAGCCCTGCAATCGTACTTCGAAGTTCGAACCGATGCCGGCAACGATGCCCGCGTCGAGCGTGTAGTACTTCGGCAGGACCTGGGTATTGCCTGGATCGGAGAAGCGCTCGCCGATGTAGCTGTAGGTCGTGAAGACCCGCAAATCGCCCCAGGGCAGGGGCACGTGATAGGCCGGCGTAAAGCGGAACTGCAGCTTCGGCTGACGCTGCAGCTCGTTGCTGTTGTAGTCGAAGCCGGTTGCAGTCGCGGTGGTGGCGGACTGGAACCCCGAGTAGCGCGAATGTTGCCAGTCGCCGGTAATATTGAAGCTCAACTGTTGAATCGGCTGCCATTGACCTTCGAAGCTGATTCCGGTTGCGCTCGAGCCATACGTGGCGGTGAAGTTAGTGCCATCGGCGAGGAATTGCTGAAAGGGTACGCCCGAAAACTTCCGATGCCAAACATCGATGACGCCGTAAATGGTCTCGGTTTGAGCGCGGTAGCCGACTTCGGCGTTCTTGATCTGCTGCGATTGCGGCTGTCCGTTTCGCAGGTCATCGAAGCCCGGGAAGTGGACGCCTTGGTTGTAGCGCGCGAACACGGCCATGTGCGGGCTGAATTCATAGTTCGCGCCCACCGTGAACGCACCCAGCGTGTGGTCGTAGCGCACCGACGAGAAACTGCCGTTGGCGACGCTGGTGCCGTTGTTGTAGAGCGTCAAGGGGTTGCTGTCGAGATCCATGGACGTCGTGTTCTCGATCGAGCCATTGATCCTCTCATTCTCGAGCCGGTAGCCGGCATCGATCAGCCAGGGTCCGATCTTCCACGAGTCCGACGCGAACAGCGCCGTGTTTCTGCCGCTGAAGTCGTCGACGAGGCTGAAGAAGGCACCGCTGATGAGGCCGTTGCGGGTGACTTCCGCACCGTTATCCAGGGTCAGATTGATGAGCTGCGCGTTCGGCGTGGCGGTGATCAACATGTTGTTGCCGAGATACCAGACGTCGTTGGATGAGTAGCTCGTGAAATAGCCCCCGACGGTGAGCGAATTGCCCTCGAACAGATCGGTGGTGAAGCGCAGGTCATCGGTGAAGGATTGAATTTTCTTGTCCACGACCCAGAAGCCCACCGACGCTACCGGGGTCGTGGGGGTCACCGCGCCGCCATTGACGTAGGTGGCCGTACCGGTGGTCGCTGCGACGCCACCCGCGGCGGCGAGTAGTCCCGAAGTCTTGTTGGCGATGGTGGCCTCGCTGGCGATGAACGAACTCAAGGGTTCCGGGTCTAGATTGTTGAACAAGGCGTTGGTCGGCATGTCACCCCCCGTGAAGCCGATCTTGTTGCTGAGCTTCCACCGCCCCAAGTCCAGGTCGAGGTCGTTGCCGAACACATGAATGTTGGAGCCGCGCCCGTCACCCAGATTGGCGGTGATGGTCCCGGGCGGAGAACCCGGAAATTCCTGGACCTGAAGTCCGCGCAGGGCGTTGCCCGCGAAGGTTCCCGTCAGCGGATTGAAGCCGGGAAAGCCCGAGACGCTCTTGCCGTCGGCGCTGACCGCGAGCGGAACGTCGGTGATGAACAGATTCTTGTCGTTGAGCACGCGGGCGTAGAACATGATGGTGCCGTTGTCCATGGTGTGCGACAAGGTGCCGGTCAATTGGCCGCCGACATCGGCGGGAAACTGCGGGCTACGAATGCCGTTCGAGTCGCGATAGAAGCCGCCGATGCTCATGTACCAATCCTGGGAGATCGGCCCGCTGTAAAAGCCATCGACTCGATACATGCCTTCGGATCCGAGCGTCAAGGCGAGATCGCCATGCGGGGTCGCGCTGCCCTGGCGCAGGATGAAATTCGCGGTCGCGCCGATCTGGCCATTGGAGAACACCACCGCTGGTCCGCCCAACACCACTTCGGCGCGTTCGATGGTGTCATCGATGCGAAACAGCGAAGAATTTTCCATGAAGGACAGCGTCGGTACGGGAAAAAGCGGTGAACCATTCAGTTGATAGGTGATATACGGCGCATCGCCGCCGCTCGGATAGCCGGCGAGTTCGATATTGGCGCCCGTTTCGCCGCCGCTCGACTCGGCCCACAAGCCAGGAACGATTTTCAGCAGGTCGGCCGAGCTCGAGGGATTCGCGGTGCGGATCTCCTCCAGGCTGGCGGTGGTGATGGAGAAGCTCGCGTCGAGCTTCTTGAGACCGGCCGATTGCGGCGTTCCGGTCACGACGATCTCGTCCAATGTACTGGTATTGGCCAAACTGGCGTCCGCAGGCTTGTCCGCCGCTGCGGTGTCCTGACTGTACGCGTGACTGCCTGACAATAGGGCGCCGCTCAGCGCGAACAGCCCCGCAATGCGTGTGAATAATCCACGATGATTCATGTTATCGTCCCCCTTGATTTGCTTATCGTTGCCTATCGGATTGGCCGCCGCGCCCGGCGCATTCACCGGTGGTCGCTGCGGAACATCCACTTTACTTTCCAAACTGATCGCGATCGTCGTCGTGCTCACTTGAGTGAAGGACAGACCGCTTCCCTCGAGCAGTTTCCGTAATGCATCGAGCACGGTGAAGTCCCCGCGAACAGCCACGGTCGGGTGCTGCGCCACGAGAGTGGACGAGAACACCAACGTGATATCCGCCTGCTGGGCGAATTCGTTGAGTGCCGACGCGGTTGCCTGTGCTTGGATGTCGAAATGGCGCAGCGCCGTGCCTGCGAACGCCGGCGCTCCGATCATCGTCAAAGCCAAACAACGGATCAATACCGCGAATCGTCGCTGCACGAATTCCCCCGAAAGGCTTACCTCCGCGCCGTTGTTTATGGATACCGGCGCGTCAAGTGCCTCAGTCAGTAGACGATCGGCGACGAAAAAACCGCTACTCGGCGCGGCGAAGGATGCTCGGCGCGGAACGCTGCTCAGCGGGGATCGATGTATATCAGGCCATTCGAAGCGCGGCGGATCGAGACGGGCAGGGCTGCCTGCAGGGCGTCGAAGAACTCCTGCACATCACCGGTGCGAAATCTCCCGCCCACCCTCAGCGCAGCAACCTGCGGATCGCTGATGATGATCCGCGCATCGGTGTAGCGTCCGATTTCGACGATTGCGTCGGCAAGCGCTTCGCCCTCGAATACCACGGCGCCCTCGCGCCATGCCAATACGCTCGATAGCCGGTGCGTGCTGACGGGTACCACTGCGTAATCATTGCCGGTGGTCGAGAGTTCCTGGCCGGCGCTCAAGGCATGAACGACGCTGCGGGCCGCCAGGCGGACGCGCTTCCCGGCGCCGGGGCGTTCGGCGTCCAAAGGTGTTGACTGGACCTCGACACGGCCCTCGTTCACGACCACATCGACGTGCTGATCACTGCGTACCCGTACTTCGAATTGCGTGCCCACTGCCCGAACCAAAGCGTCGCCGGCATGCACCAGGAAGGGTCTGGAGCGGTCATGAGCGACTTGGAAGTGCGCCTCGCCCTTGCGAAGATAAATTTCTCGCGAGCGGTGCCGCAAGTTCGTCTCGACGATGGTATTGGTGTTGAGCGTGACGATGGAGCCGTCCGCCAGCGTGACATTGCGTTGCTGACCGACGGCGGTCGCGAGCGTTTGAAATTCGCTGCCGGTCCGGTACCAAGCGCTTACGGCAATGGCCGCCACCAGCACGGCGGCCGCGGCCGCCCACCACACTCTGCGGCTGCGCGCCGCGGACACGGCCGCAGTGAAAGTGGCGATTTTCTCATGGCGCTTCGCTTCCGCCAGTCCATCCAACGCGGCCCACACGCGGGACAACTCTTCGGACGCACGGCGATGGCGCGCATCCCGGCGCAGCCACGACCGGTACGCTTGCCGGTCGGCGGCACTGACCGTGTCGGAGTCCATGCGCCACGCCCACACAGCCGCCTCTTCGTCGATTTCAGACTGAGTGCGTAATTTGAGAATCTCGCTCATTGGCGTCGTCCGCCATCGCGCACCCGGGTCGGTGCCGAAAGTTTGTCCGCATCCGTCATTTCCTTCGCATCCGTCATTTCCATCGAGCCAATTTCCCGCATGTAATCCCTGCAGCGAAGCAATCCCTTGGCCACGTGTTTCTCGATGGTGCTATGGGACACACCGAGGACTTCCGCAATCTCGTCATGGGACAGCCGGTACACCTTGCGCAAAACGAACACGCGCCGGCACAACGGCGGCAAGCGGTCGACCGCGGCACAGAACGACTCGAATCGTCGCCGGGAGTCGATTTGCTCGTCCGCGGGGGCCTCACTAGAGTAGACGTTTAAGCTCTCAAAATCCGCCACACTATCCGTTGCCTGTGTGGATTGTCGCCGCGCGCGCTCCACCGCCGTGTTATGTGCAATACGAAACAGCAGCGCCCGCGGCGAGCCGATGTTCCGAAAGTCCTGCAGCGCGTACATTCGCACATAGGTTTCCTGCACCAGGTCTTCGACGTCCTCGGCGCCCGAGGTAAATCTGCGCAAATATCGGTGCAGCGCCGCGCGGTGGCGGAATATCTGATTCAGAAACCAATCATGTCGTTCGTCGGCCATATCCCCTGCCACGTGTTCCTGCCTCTAAGGGCGGTCACGGGGCGGAGTTTACTCTTGGTCGCACACGCATGGCAGCGTATAATTTACATCTTCCCCTCGGTATCCCAGGCCCCTCGGAATTCCATGGCCAGCGCTCTCGAATCGTTCCATCCCGCCGTCGCCGCGTGGTTCACGCGAACCTTCGATGCGCCTACGCCGGCACAGACACAGGCATGGCCGGCCATCCAGGCCGGACGCGACGTGTTGGTGGCCGCTCCGACCGGTTCGGGTAAGACGCTGGCCGCGTTTTTGGCGGCAATCGATCAGCTGGTCAAGGAGGGCAGCGCCGGTGTGCTGCCGGATGAGACCCGGGTGCTCTATGTCTCGCCGTTGAAAGCATTGTCGAACGATATCCACCGCAATCTGGAAGCGCCGCTGGCCGGCATTCGCGCGGAACTCGCTGCGCTGGATCTGCCTGCGGTCGACATACGCACCATCGTGCGCACCGGCGACACGTCGCCGTCCGAACGCGCGCGCATGCGCCGCAAAGCACCGCATATCGTCGTGACGACGCCGGAGTCGTTATACGTGCTCTTGGGCTCGAAGTCGGGGCGGGACATGCTGTCCACCTGCCGTACCGTCATCATCGATGAGATTCATGCCATTGCCGCCAACAAGCGCGGCACCCATCTGGCGCTTTCCCTCGAGCGTTTGCAGGCGGTCGCCGGACGCAGATTGGCGCGCGTGGGATTGTCCGCGACGCAAACGCCGATCGAAGAAGTGGCGCGATTTCTGGTCGGTACGCACCGCAACTCCAGCGACTGCACCATCGTCGACAGCGGTCATAGACGCGCGCGTGATTTGGCGCTGGAATTGCCGCCTGGGCCGCTCGAACCCGTCATGTCGGGCGAAGCATGGACGCAAGTCTATGATCGCCTCGCGGAGCTCGTTCGGGAACACCGCACCACCATCGTCTTCGTCAACACGCGGCGGCTCGCCGAGCGGATCGCGCGCCATCTGTCCGAGCGCATAGGCGAGGAACATGTCGCTGCGCATCACGGCAGTTTGGCCAAGGAGCGCCGCTTCAAAGCCGAACAGCAATTGAAGCGCGGCGAGCTGAAGGCGCTGGTCGCCACGGCATCTTTGGAACTTGGCATCGACATCGGCGATGTCGATCTGGTCTGCCAGATCGGATCGACACGCTCGATCAACGCGTTTCTGCAGCGCGTCGGCCGTGCCGGGCATGCGGTCGGCGGCACCTCCAAGGGCAGGTTGTTTCCGCTATCGCGCGACGAGCTGGTGGAGTGTGCGGCGCTACTCGATGCGGTGCGGCGCGGCGAGTTGGATCGCCTCATCATCCCCTCCAACGCATTGGATGTTTTGACCCAGCAAGTCACCGCCGAAGTCGCCGCACGGGAATGGCAGGAGGATGCGTTGTTCGATCTCGTCCGCGGCGCCTATCCCTATCGCGACCTGCGGCGCGAGGATTTCGACGACTGCGTGCGCATGCTGGCGCAGGGATTCAGCACCCGGCGCGGGCGTCATGGCGCGCTGATCCATCACGATGCCGTCAACAAGATGTTGCGTCCGCGCAAGGGCGCCCGGCTCACCGCCATCACCTCCGGCGGCGTCATCCCGGACAATGCCGACTACAAAGTGATGCTGGAGCCTGAGGGGTTTGCGGTGGGGACGGTCAATGAAGATTTTGCCGTCGAGAGCTTGCAGGGCGATATATTCCAGCTGGGCAATACATCGTATCGAATCTTGCGGGTCGAGCGCGGTACCGTGCGGGTGGAGGATGCCCATGGCCAACCGCCGTCGATTCCTTTCTGGCTGGGAGAGGCTCCGGGCCGCAGCAACGAATTGTCGGCGGCGGTCTCGGGGCTGCGTGCCGAAATCGCACGACGCCTCGATGGCGATGCGGGCGCGGCGCCCAAGTGGCTGACCGAGGAAGTCGGCCTCGACGAGGTCGCGGCCGCACAAATCGTCGACTATCTCGCCGCCGGCCGCGCGGCGCTGCAGGGCTTGCCGACCCTCGATACCGTGATTTTCGAGCGATTCTTCGATGAATCGGGCGGGATGCAACTCGTCATCCATTCCGCGTTCGGCAGCCGTGTGAACCGTGCGTGGGGGCTGTCCCTGCGCAAGCGCTTCTGCCGTACATTCAACTTCGAACTGCAGGCGGCCGCGACCGAAGATCACATCGTGCTGTCGCTGACGCATGCGCACAGCTTCGACTTGGCGGATGCCGCGCGTTACCTGCATTCGAACACGGTGCGACAGGTGCTGGTGCAGGCACTGTGCGCGGCGCCGATGTTCGAGGTGCGCTGGCGGTGGGTCGCCGGCGTCGCGCTGGCGCTGCCGCGGTTTCGCGGCGGCAAGAAGATTCCGCCGCAAATCGCACGCATGAACGCGGAGGATCTGCTGGCCTCCATATTCCCCGATCAAGTGGCGTGCGCCGAGAATTTGCCCGGGGAAATCGAGATACCCGATCATCCGTTGGTGCATCAAACCATTCGCGACTGCCTGGAGGACGCGATGGACATCGACGCGTTCGAAAATGTGCTGCGCCGCTTGGAGAGCGGCCAGATCCGGATCATCGCGCGCGATCTCACGGAGCCTTCGCCGCTTGCGCTCGAAGCACTGAATGCCCGTCCCTATGCGTACCTGGATGACGCGCCTCTGGAAGAGCGCCGCACCCAGGCGGTGATGGCGCGCCGCTGGATCGATGCTGCATCGGCCGCCGATATCGGGCGGCTCGACCCCCAAGCGATCGCTCGGGTTCGCGAAGAGGCTTGGCCGGATGCGGGAAGCGCCGATGAATTGTGCGACGCCTTGTCCTGGCTGACATTCCTCACGGATGACGAAGTGCGCGGCGGTATGGGGTGGCCGCGATTGATCGATGAACTCGCCGCAACGGGGCGAGTCGTGCGCATCGAGGCGAGCGGGCATCCGATTTTGTGGGTGACCACCGAAAGGCGAGGCTTGTTCGAGCCGCAATTGCCGTCATCGGATGAGTCGCTGGTGGAAATCGTTCGCGGGCGGCTCGAGGGCCTAGGTCCCGTCACCGTATCCTCGGTGGCTCAATCATTGGGTGTGACGGCCTCCTCGGCAGGCGTGGCGTTCGCCGCGCTCGAGGCGGAGGGCTTTGCGATGCGCGGCCGTTTCACGGACGCTGCCGGCGAGGAGGAATGGTGCGAGCGCCGCTTGCTCGCGCGCATTCATCGCTACACCGTCAAGCGGCTGCGCGCCGAAATCGAACCGGTGCAAGCGCGCGACTTCCTGCGCTTTCTATTCGACTGGCAACGCGTCCTGCCGGAGGCGCGGATGCAAGGCTCGGATGCCGTGGCGGCGGTACTCGCTCAGCTGGAGGGCTTCGAGGCGCCTGCGGGCGCGTGGGAGAGCGACATCATTCCCGCGCGAATTTCGGAATACGATCCGCATTGGTTGGACGAGCATTGCCGCGCAGGCCGATTCGTTTGGGCGCGGCTCGAGGCACGCAAAGGCGAACCGGACAAAGGCGCGGGGCCCATACGCTCGACGCCCATCACCATGCTCGCGAGACGGAACGTGAAGGCCTGGGTTCCGCTTACCCAATCGCACGATCCGGCGCTGCTCAGCTACAAACCGCGGGCCGTCTTCGACTTCATCCAAGAACGCGGAGCCTCTTTCTTCGATGAGATTGCCGACGGCGTCGGCTTGCTGCCGGTCGAAGTGGAAGAGGCGCTCGCCGCACTCGTGGCGCTTGGCCTCGTGAACTCGGATAGCTTCGGGGGCTTGCGCGCGCTGCTCGTACCCTCGAGCCGTCGCGGCAAGCCGAGCTCGGCCGGCCGCCGGTCGTCGAAACGGCTGGCGATGTTCGGCATGGCGGATGCCGGCCGATGGGCCATCGTGCGGCGTACCCACGCTGAGTCGGATCGGCGCCCCGACGAGGAGGCCGTCGAACATGTGGTGCGGACGTTGCTGCGCCGTTGGGGCGTCATCTTCTGGAAATTATTGGCGCGCGAGGCCGATTGGCTGCCGAGTTGGCGCGACATCTTGATGTGCTGCCGTCGACTGGAAGCTCGAGGCGAAATTCGAGGCGGACGGTTCGTTGCCGGCTTCGCCGGCGAGCAGTACGCGGACCCGACGGCGGTCGGGCTGCTCCGCGAGGTGCGCCGCCGACCGCTTGCCGGCCAGTACGTGTCGCTGTCTGCCGCGGATCCGCTCAATCTGTTTGGCATCATTACCCCGGGTGCCAGGCTCGCGTCGTTGACCGGCAATCGTCTGCTGTATCGTGACGGATTGCCCATGGCCACATTCGCCGCCGGTGAGGTGACCTTTCTCGAGACGCTCGATCCCCGCGAGCAGTGGCAGGCAAAGAATGCCATTCTGCGCCGGCATGTCGCCGCGGCATTGGTGGAAGGGGATTCATAGCGGACCTACGTCGAGGATTCGCGACCCGCACCCCCGTATGATTGGCGAATTAGGTGCCCCGAATCACTGTCCAACAGAGTCCCGCAGGGATGTCGAACCAACCCGTACCCGATACGCTCATCGACTCGCTCCCTGATCTCGTCGTGCTGGTGCGGCGCGACGGCATCATCTTGGGCCGCGGTGGCGGACACGGACTCTCCGCCTTGAAGCTCGATGCGGAATCAATCGGCAAAAACCTCGAGAACATGTGGCCCGACACCGTGGCCGAGCTGGTGCTGCGACTTACTCGCAGAGCAATCGCGCAGCGGGCAACCACCGAGGCCAAATTTCACGACGGCGGACATCACTATGAAGCGCGCCTCAGCGCGCATGGTCCCGACCGCGCGCTGTGCATCATACGGTCGGTGCCGGAGGGTGCGCCTGAGGATGCGCTGGATATCACCAGTGAGCGACCCCGGCCGCAGCTGGATCGGAGGGGATTTCTGCGGCGCTTCAAGGACTCGATGTCCTTGGCCGTGCTGTGCGAGAAGCCCTCGGCGGTCGCTGTCATTCACATGGACGGCGTAACCGACATCGCGCGTAGCATCGATGCCGAAACCGCCGAACATGTCGTGAATACCGCTATTCTGCGCTTGCCGGCACAGTCCGGCGGCCTCGAAGGCGGGAAATCCGCGTGGTTTCTGGGGCAGCTGAGCGACACCCTCCTGGCGCTGGTCATTGAGGCATCCGAACGCGATGCGATCGACGCCTGCGTCTCGGATTTATGCGCCAGTTTGCGCGAGCCCATCTGCGTCGGCGACGCCGCCTTTCATCTGACCCCTTACGCGGGCGTGGCCATACTCGGCCAGGACGCAACCTCGCCCAAGATGTTGCTGGACCATGCGCGCGCCGCGGCCAACGAGGCGCAAAGCCGCGGGTCCGCCAAGGTCTCCTTCTTCACCGACACGGTGCGGCTGCGCTCGCTGGCGCGGCTCGACATTGCGCGCGAACTGCGCAAGGCCATTACGACCCGCGCTATCCGGCTCCACTACATCGGCCGTCACGATCTGGAGACGGGGCGGCTCGTCACTTGGGTCGGGTACCTACGATGGATAGACCCGATTCGCGGCGAGGTGCGTCCGGCCGAGTTCTTGCGCGTGGCGGAATCCACCGGCCTTGCCGCCGCTCTGTCACGGGCCGCACTCACTTGCCTGCAAGAAGATTTCACGGCGCTTTCGCCGCAGTGGGATACCGACGTCCGTATCTCGTTCGGGGCGCTGCGTCATCACCTGCTGCAGGATGATTTCGCCGCCGATATCGTGCGTTTTCTGGCCGAAAACGCAGTGCCGGCACACCGTCTGGAACTGCGGATCGCGGAGAAGACATTTGTGGCGAGTGACCCGGTGGTTTTCAGAGACCTGCGGCGACTCGGCGTACAGCTGGTGGTCGACGAAGTGGGACGGGGACTGGGCTCGATCGACGGCTTGGCAAGGGCGCCGATCTGGGGCCTGCAACTCGATCGCGCCTGGGTGACTGCCTTGCGCAGCGATACGGTGGCGCTGAAGGTATGCCGCGCCGGCATCAGCGTGGCCTGCGCGCTCGGCCTCACGCCGATCGCCACCGGGGTCGACGATCAGGAACAGCGCGAACAGCTGCTTGCCCTCGGCTGCCGACAGGGCAGCGGCGATGTATTCCGAGATGCCGTGCCGGACATAATGAAACCGTTTCGGACCGCTGCTTCCGAATAGATCAATTCGCTGCTGTTGCCGGCGTCTGGCCACCGATTTAACCGACCCATTATGTGATCCCCGTCACAGTCGGCGCCCGGGACTGTGGGGATTGCGCGCCCGCAATCGATCCCTGTTTACCTTGTAATGCGCATCACGCGGGTTCAAGGGATCCGCAACTACAGGAACATCTCTCATGCGAACCCAAGTACTTGGCTCCAAATTGATCGTGCTGGCCGCGACCGCTGTCATGAGTGCCGCCGCCCTGGTGTCGGTCGCAGCAGCGCACGCCACAGCGACCGACACCGCTGCGCGCTACATCGTGCAGGCGCGCACCCTGAGCGCCGCGAATCACGATGTCGCAGGGGTGGGCGCGCAAGCCGAACAGAACCTGGCGATCATCAACGCGGTGTCAGTGCATCTCAATCCCTGGCAGGTTGCGCGTCTGCGCAAAATCCCCGGTGTACACGTGTTCGCGGACCGCTCGCTGAAAACCGACACATTGCTCGGACTCTTGAGCCCCATCACCTCTCCGGTCGTCAAGATCACGAGCAGCCTGCAGACACCGCAGGACGGCCAGGGCATGCTGTTGCCGTCCCTGCTGTATCAGACCAACTATCCGGCGCTGATCGGCGCCGATTCCCTGCAGCAGGCCGGCATTACCGGCAAGGGCGTGACGATTGCGGTGCTCGACTCGGGGCTCTGGCAGGACGCGAGCCAGAATTACAGCTCTCGATTGCTGGCGAGTATCGATGTGCTCAACGGCGGCTCGGGCGCGGTCAAGGGCGATCCCTACGGGCACGGCACGCACGTCACGTCGATCGCGGTGGGCGGTGCGATGAATCTCGCCGGCAGCTATCTCAGCATTGCGCCGAAGGCCAATCTGGTCGTTGTGCGCGCCTTTGACGGCACGGGCGCCGGCCGTTACGCCGACGTGATCGCGGGCATCAACTGGATCGTCGCGAACCGCACAAAGTACAAGATTCGCGTCCTCAACCTGTCATTTGGCGCGACGCCGCAGTCGTACTATTGGGACGACCCGCTGGCTCAGGCCGTCATGGCAGCTTGGCGCGCCGGCATTGTCGTCGTGACAGCCGCCGGCAATGAGGGTCCCACGGCGATGACCATCGATGTGCCCGGGAACGTGCCCTACGTCATCACCACCGGCGCCTTGACTGACAACAACACACCCTACACGGTGAGCGATGATCGGCTCGCCTCATTTTCCTCGACCGGCCCGACTTACGAGGGCTTCGTGAAACCCGAACTCGTCGCGCCCGGCGGCCACATCGTCGCGTCGATGGCGAGCAGCAGCTACCTCGCCAACATCGACCGCGGCTCGATGCTGCTGACCGAACAGATGTTCACCATGTCCGGCACCTCGATGGCGGCAGCCGTCACCACCGGCGTCGTGGCGTTGATGCTGCAGTCGGACCCGACGCTGACACCTGATACCGTGAAGTGCCGCCTGCTCGCGTCATCTCGGCCCGCCGTCACGTCGAGCGGCAAGCTTGCCTACAGCGTGTTTCAGCAGGGCGCAGGCCTCATCAACGCGGTATCGGCGGTCAACAGCGCGGCAACCGGCTGCGCCAACCTCGGGCTCGACATCAATGCGGATCTCGCCGGGACGGCGCATTTCGGCGGCCCGGCAAACCAGACTGACGCCGGCAATTACTACATCATGAACATGGCGGGCTCGACCTGGGGCGCGCCGCAGGTCGGCGACGGCTACACCTGGTCGCAGGGGTACGCGTGGAACCAGGGCTACAACTGGAGCGCGGGTTACCTCTGGTCCCAGGGCTACTCTTGGAGCAAGGGTTATAGCTGGGCCAAAGGCTACTCTTGGGCCAAAGGCTACTCCTGGGCCAAGGGCTATTCTTGGGCCAAGTCCGTGCCCTGGTGGGGCTCGACCGGATCGAGTGCGGTGTCGACGACTCCGGCATCGATCGAAAACTGGGTTCCGAATCAATAATGGGATTGTGACGCAGGTCGCCCAAACCGCGGCGGCCATGACGCCGATCTGACGTCGGTCAACAAATGCAGGGTCGACTTCGTGCATCGTAGGATGGTGAGCACCGACACTAAGGCACGAAGGCGGCGCTGGCCACTGCTGGCCGGATGGTTGTGCTCGATTGCGGCGCCGGCCGCGCTGGCGGCGATCGATGCGCAGCCGCTCATACTCGAGCATCTGACCACCGCGGAGGGGCTGCCGCAGGGCACAGTGATTACCACCCTGCAGGACTCGCAGGGCTTCATGTGGTTCGGCACTCAGGATGGTCTGGTCCGCTATGACGGTGTGGAACTGCTCCGCTACGCCCACTCGCCCAGCGCACGCGGCGGCCTGCCTGGCAATTTCATTTTCCAAATCGTCGAGGATGCCCATCACGATCTTTGGATTGCCGTCAAGGACGCCGGTGTCGCGCGCTGGAACCGGGCGACCGATAGCTTTACCGTTTATCGCCACGATCCCGTCAATGCGAAGTCGCTCGCCAGCGATGCCGTGCGTACGGTCCTCGTAGATGCTCGCGGCCGGATTTGGATAGGGACCAGCGATGCGGGTATCGACGTCCTGGAGCCCGCATCGGGACGCCTCGAGCATTTGCGCCACGATCCGGCCAACGCGGACTCGCTGATTGACGACCGAATCTATACCCTGAAGCTCGACCGGTCTGGATCCTTGTGGATCGGCACCGAGGCCGGGCTTGACCGATGGCAAAGCGAGCGCGGCGCCTTCGTTCATTCGCGCCACGCCGCGGCGGAGCCACGCTCGCTCAGCGGCAATCAGATTTCAAGTGTGCTGGAGGATCAAAGCGGATCGCTGTGGGTCGGCACTTACGATGCCGGTCTCAACCAGATCGACCGGGACGGCCGGGTGGTGCAGGTCTTTCGTCACGTCCCGCAGCGGGCGACGTCGCTGAGCAACGACGATGTCCGAGCCATCCTCGAGGATCAGGCGGGCCATCTGTGGGTCGGCACGGCAGAGGGTCTGAATTTGTTGGATCGCGCAACCGGCGGCTTCATCCACTATGCCCATGAGGATAGCGACGCCGGCACCCTGCGAGATTCATTCATAAGATCGCTGTACCAGGATGCGAGCGGCCTGGTGTGGATCGGCACCATGGAGGGCGGCGTCAGCCGTTGGAATCCCCGCAGCTGGGAACTCGGCGGCCACCGGCCTGTCTGGCTCGGCGGCAAGGACGTGACCGCCTTCGCCGACGCGCCAAACAACAAAGTCTGGATCGCGTCGCGGGGCGCCGGCCTGGTCCAGTACGACGGCGACAGCGGTGAGACCACCGACATCGACACGATTGTCGGCCGACACAACGCGGTTGGCGACCGGCGTGTGATGGCGCTGCGTGAGGATCGCCATGGCGCGCTGTGGGTCGGCACCTTCGCCAGCGGACTTCGCAAGCTTGCGCCGGACGGGCGGGTTGAATCGATAGCGGTGAAATCGGGCGATCCGCGCAGTTTGAGCGACGCCGGCATCATGACGATTTTCGAAGCGCGCGACGGCCAGCTTTGGATCGGGACCCACGACGGCGGCGTCAATGTACTCGACCCCGCCACAGGACTGATCCGCCAGCTACCTTTCGGCTCTTCGGCACCGAATGCCATCAGCGCCGCCGGGGTCAGTGCGATCGCGGAGGATCTGAGCGGACACTTCTGGATTGGTACCGATGGCGGCGGCCTCGACCTGGTGCGCTCGGACGGCTCGATCATCAAGGTGTTCCGCCACGATCCGAGCGATTCAGCCAGCCTGCCGTCGAACACGGTGTACGCCCTTAACGTCGACGCCGGAGGTCGAGTTTGGGTCGGAACCGACGGCGGCGGCCTCGCCCTGGTGGTGGGCTCTGCCGCGGTCCCTGATGCGATTCGGATCCAAGTGGTATCGCGCGACGACGGCCTATCGAGCGATACGATCTATGGCGTGCTCAGCGACGCCAAGGGACGCCTTTGGATCAGCGGCAACGCCGGGCTGACGCGCTTCGACCCCGAGTCCCGAGCGGTGAAGACATTCCATCGCGAGCACGGGCTGCAAGGCGAGGAATTCAACTTCGGTGCGTACCATCGGCTGCGTGACGGCCGGCTGTGTTTCGGCGGCCCGGGCGGCTTCAACATTTTCGATCCGTCACGCGTCTCGGAAAATCGGCGCCCGCCGCGCCTGGCGCTGACTCGTCTGGAAGTTCTCGGTGTACCGGCACCGAGCGCCACCCCGTACTGGCTGCTCGACCGAATCGTGGTCGATCATCGGGCCAGCGTCATCTCGCTGGACTTCGGCGCGCTCGACTTCACCTCGCCGAAGCGCAACCGGCTCGCCTATCGGATGGTGGGCCTGACCGACCGATGGATCGATCTGGGCTCGCAGCACCGTTTATCGCTCACCAACCTCGATGCCGGCGATCACATCCTCGAGGTGCGGGCTGCCAATGCCGATTCCGTCTGGAGCGAAGCTCCGTTGCGCCTCGCCATCCACCGCAATCCGGCGCCGTGGAAATCGCCATGGGCGTACGCCGCCTACGCCCTCGGCGCGCTCGGATTGCTCGCCTACCGGCTGCGCCTGCAACGCAATAAATTCCGGCAGGTCGTCGCTGCGCGGGAGCATCTGCAGTCCGAGGTCGCTGTGCGCACCCGCGAGCTGGTCGAAAGCAATAGGCAGCTGGCGGAGGCGGCGCGGGCGAAGAGCAACTTCCTGGACCGCATGAGTCATGAGCTGCGCACGCCGATGAATGGCGTCGTCGGCATGACGGAGCTGCTGGCGCGCACGCCGTTGTCCTCGGCTCAAGTGCGGTTGACCCAGACGATCCGTTCCTCGGCCCAGGTCCTGCTGCAGATCGTGAACGACTTGTTGGACCTGTCGAAGATTCAGGCGGGCAAGGTCCAACTCGAGTCGTTGCCCATCGATCTGGTGCCGCTGCTCGAAGAATGCACCAGTCTCTTCATGGGCGCCGCCGACGCCAAGGGCATCGAGCTGATCGTGTGCCCGCCGGCGCATGAGCGGGGCAGGGTGATCGGCGATCCGCTGCGCCTGCGGCAGATTCTCATGAACCTGATCGGCAATGCCGTGAAGTTCTGCGCCCAGGGCGAAGTCGTCGTCAAAGCCGACCTTGAATACACCGCGCCGGATCGCGCCGACGTTCACATCAGCATCGCCGACACCGGCATCGGGATGGACGCCGCAACGATTGCGAAGATCTTCGAACCGTTCACGCAGGCCGACGAGTCGACCACCCGCCGTTTCGGCGGCAGCGGTCTTGGGCTCGCGATTTGCCGCGAGCTCGCAGACCTGTTGGGCGGCACGATCAGCGTCGAAAGCCGCCCCGGCGTGGGTTCGACATTCAAGCTGTGCTTGCCGCTCAAGGTCGAGGATGAGTCGGGTCGGCAAGCACCGGCGCCGCTGCCGCTGCGCCGCGCGTACATTCTCACGCGCCGGCCGGCCCTGGCCGAATCGCTGGCCCGCCACGTATCGGCGCTGGGGCTGACGGTGCTGCATCATGATCGAGATCGCTCCGCACACACCGCAGGCCGTGAAGACGTGGTCATCGTGGACGTGGGTAGTTACGCGGACTACCTGCGATCGTATGCGGACTCTGACCGCGGGTCGCACCCGGCGCTGGTGGCCGTGGCATCGGACTCCGAGGTCGATGCCAAGGACCTCGGACGCATCGTCAGCCCAGGCGCCATCGTCTCCAAGCCGGTCCATCGCGATGCGCTGTACGACGCGCTAGCGATCGCAATGGGCGAGCCGCCGTTGGCCGAGGCCAAGGCGCCGAGTCCGGCCTCCAGTGAAACCATCCGCGGCGGGCATGTGCTGCTCGTCGAGGATGAACCCGTCAACGCCGCAGTCGCCCAGGGCTACCTGTCCGCGCTGGACTGCACGTGCGTCTGGGTGGAGGACGGACCCCAGGCGATCGCGCGCAGTGCCGCGGAGCGCTTCGATTTGATTCTGATGGATCTGAGCATGCCCACCATGGACGGCTTCGCCACCACCGCGCTGATTCGGCAACGCGAGGGCGCGGGCCGGCGCGTGCCGATCATCGCGCTGACCGCGCATGACGCGGTGAATTATCGCGGCGCCTGCATCGATGCCGGCATGGACGACCTGCTCACCAAGCCGTACACGCTGGAGGAATGTACCCAGCTTCTGCGCCGCTGGATCGGCAGCAGCGTCGATCGGCCCGTGAGCGAGACGGCGTTGCGGCCCAGCCGCGACTCGCTATCGAGCGTCGATGCGACGACCGTGGCCAGCCTGCGCAACTTGCGCCCCAACAACCATGTCGACCTCTATTCGAAGCTCGTCGACCTGTTCCGGGTGGCGTCGGCACAATCGCTGACTGAGCTGCGCGGCGCCCTCACAGGCAGCGACTACAAGGCCGCGGGGGCCATCTGTCATAAGCTGGCGTCCAGCGCCGCCAACGTCGGTGCGCTGGCCTTCGCGAAGAACGTACGCCACTTGGGTCAGATGTGCCTGGCGGGCGAAGGCGCCGCCGCGCAGCAGCTGCACCATGGTCTAGAAACGCAGCATCCGGCGCTCCTCGAAGAGTTGGGGCGGCTGCAGCTGCGGGAGAGCGCATGAGCCGTGGGCCGCAAGAGGGACCGCTTGCAATCATCGCCGACGACGAGGAACTCGGGCGCCTGCTGCTCGCAGAATCGGCGGCAGCGACCGGCCTCAAGGTTCTCGCCTTCGACAATGGCGTGGCGGCGCTGGAGGCGTGCTTGTCGCAAGACGTCGCCGTCATCCTCCTGGACGTCGACATGCCCGGTATGGACGGCTACTCGGTCTGCCGACGGCTTCGCGCCGAATCGCGCCTGGCCACAGTCCCCATCGTCATGGTTACCGGCCACGAGGACGCGGCCGCGATCAACCTCGCATTCGAGGCCGGAGCGACCGACTTCATTTCCAAGCCCGTCAATTGGGCGCTGCTGCCGCGCCGAATCGAGTACATCCTACGCAATGCCGCCGCCGCGCGGGCGCTCGACGAGCGCGTGACGCAGGTGCACACCCTCATCGAGGCCCTTCCGGATACCTTGTGGGTAGTCGCCCCGGACGGCAATATCCAGTGGAGTCCGAACGCCGGAACCGTGGAACGCGGCGCGGCGGCCAGCGGCGGCCGGCACGAGCGTTCGGCTGAGCTCGCGCCGCCCGAGCGTCTGCCCGATGTTCTGGCGGCGATCCGGGACACGGCGCGCGATGGTTTGCAGCGCAACCTCGAGTATCGCGAGGAGGGCTCGTCCGGCGTGCGCCGCTCGTTCGAACTGAGATTTAGCCGCCGCGAGGGCGGAGACGTCGTTGTCGTGCGGCAGGATACGAGCGAGCGCACCGCCGCAGCCGAGCACATCGAACGGCTTGCATACTTCGATCCGCTCACCGAGCTTGCGAATCGGCAGCGCTGCATCGAGACAGCCGAGAACCTGTTTGCCGACGCCGCACAATTGCAGCAATCCGTCGCCATCATTTACCTGGATCTCAATAGCTTCAAGCGCGTCAATGATACCTTCGGTCATTCCGTGGGCGATGCGGTGTTGCGCACCGTCGCCGGCAAGCTCTCGCGGACGCTCGATACCTTCCAGACCGCGGGGGCGCATCTGTCGGTCGCCCGCTTCGGCGGCGATGAGTTCGTCATACTCTTGCGGCATGCAACGGCACGGGAGCTCGCGATGGCGATCGCCGATGCGTGCTGCACCGAACTCAAGGAGCCGATCGAATATCGCGGGCTCGAGTTTTTCTCGGGACCGAGTATCGGCGTTGCCTTCTATCCCGATGACGGCGAAGACGTCGCAACCGTACTGAAGCATGCGGACACCGCCATGTATCACGCAAAGACCGGTGCGACCGGCGCGGTGGCCACCTACACCGCGGCGATGAGCAGCCGGCTGCGGGATTGGCTCGATCTAGAAAGCCGCCTGCGACGCGCGGTCCAACAAGATCGACTGCAGCTGCAGTTTCAGCCGAAGTTTCGTCTGCGCGACAATGGGCTAGCGGGCGTCGAGGCGCTGCTGCGCTGGTGCGACGAGGAACACGGAGATATCTCGCCGACTCGATTCATCGAAATAGCGGAAGACAGCGGCTTGATCATTGATATGGGCAGCTGGGTGGTGCGGGCCGCGTGCCGCCAGCTGCGCCTGTGGATGAACAAGGGGTGGATGGTCCCGGTTGCGGTAAATGTGTCCGCAAAGGAACTACTGCATGGCGATCCGGCGAAGGTCGTCGAAGCCGAGGCCGCCGCGGCCGGCGTTCCAGCCTCGCTGATTGAAATCGAGATTACCGAGTCGCTGCTGGTCAAGGACTCCACCGCGGTCCGCAGCGCCCTCGAGAGACTCCGACAACTCGGATGCCGGATCGCGCTCGATGACTTTGGCACCGGCTACTCGTCGCTTGCGTACATCACGCGGTTTCCGCCCGATCGAATCAAGATCGACAAAGCATTCGTCAACGAGGTCGATCGGTCCGCGAGCGATGGGGCGGTCGCGAGCGCAATCCTGTCGCTCGGTAAAAGTCTGAATCTGGTCGTCACAGCCGAAGGCATCGAGCGTTCCGGTCAGTTGGAGTGGCTGCGTGCGCGCGGCTGCGATGAAGTGCAGGGGTTCCTGCTTTCGCGGCCGCTGTCGGCGCAGGACCTGGAGAACCGCTACCTGGCCGGCCCGCATGCGGCAGCGGATCGGCAGCAGGAGGGTGTGCCGGAGGCCGCGCGCGCTGCCGGATCGCTGCGCCCGATCAGACGTTAGTCCCGGGACGCTGCCTTGCGTTCAGAGCTGCGCCGCGGTCCATCCGCCGCCCAAAGCTTCGATGAGCGCGACGCTCGCTTGTAGGCGATTCGACAGCACGGTCAGCGCCGTCTCTTCGCTGGCGAGGCGCGTCGTCTGCGCGGTGATCACGCTGCTGTAGGGTACGGTGCCCGCCTTATATTGGTTGAGGGTGAGCCTTTCAGCCTCGATGGCCGCCGCAACCGCGGCGTCCTCGACCACCGCCTGCTGTTCCAAAACCCGCAATGTGACGATTTGGTCCTCCACTTGTTCGAAGCCGGACAGCACGGTCTGCCGATAGCTCGCCACGCTCGCCTGATAGGCGGCCCGCGCCTGGGCCACCTGGGCACGACGCAGTCCGCCGTCGATGAGGGTCTCCGCCAACTGCGGACCCACTGCCCACACCCGGCTCGACGCGCTCACCAAGCGGCTGAAGGTGCTGTTGCTGTACTGATCCGAGCCGGACAAGGTAAGGCTGGGGAAGAAAGCGGCTTTCGCGACACCGATTTGCGCGTTGGCCGCGGCCATTCTGCGCTCCGCCTCCGCCACGTCGGGCCGCCTCTCCAACAGCGTCGACGGTACTCCTGCGGGCACAGTCGGGACGCCGGCCCGCATCGCGGAGGGCGTCAGCGAGAACGAGGCCGGCGTTTGACCGATGAGCACGGCGATGGCGTGCTCGAGTATGCCGCGCTGAATCTTCGCGCTGATCTGCTGCGCTTGGCTGTTCAGCAGCTGCGTCTGCGCGCTCACCACGTCGGCTTTGGCCGCCACACCAAAGCGATAACGGCTTTCGGCGATCTTGAGCGACTGCTGTTCGGCGACGACTATGTCATCCAATATGCGCTGCAGCTGATCTTGAGCGCGCAGTAGAAAGTAGTCGATGGCAAGTTCGCCCTGCGCCGACAATGTCGCGGCCGCGAGCGCCGCGGCGCTCGCCTGAGCGGAGGCGCGATCGCTCTCGACGGTGCGGCGAATCTGGCCCCAAATATCCAGCGTCCAGTTTCCGGATACCGATGCATCGACCGTGGTGCGCGAAGGTACCGCCCCTATCGCACCGCGCTGCGCCCCGACGCCGGCGGACACCGTCGGCCAGAAACCGGCGCGAGCCTGTGCAACCAGCGCGCGGGCTTGATCGAAGGCGGCCGCTGCCGCTTTGACGTTTTCATTGGAAATTTCTATTTTGGCCTCGAGCGCCGACAATTCGTCATCGCCGAAGATGTTCCACCACGGTCCCCGGCTCAGGACATCGTTCGGCTCGCTGGGCTTCCACTCAGCCTGTTCCTTGTAGTTTTCCGTGGTTTCGAATTTGGGCCGCTGATAATCGGGTCCCACGGCGCAGGCGGCGGCGAGCGCGACACCGCACGCAACGAAGAACCAGCGAAAGAGAATGTGCGGGCACCGCGTCACGTGGCCGCCTCCGCAGAACCGTACGGGGGAGTGTGCCGGCGCGTATTCGCTCGCCGCCGATAGCGGTGCACGTACAAATACACCACAGGTGTGGTGTACACCGTGAGCAACTGGCTGACGATCAGGCCGCCGACGATGGCGATCCCCAACGGCCTGCGCATTTCAGTTCCGTCGCCGGAGGCGATGGCCAGCGGCAGTGCGCCGGCAATGGCGGCGCAGGTCGTCATCATGATGGGCCTGAAGCGCAGCGAACAGGCATGCGCAATCGCCGCCAGCGGCTCCATCCCAAGGGTGCGCTCGGCCTCGAGCGCGAAATCCACCATCATGATGGCGTTCTTTTTCACGATACCGATCAACAGCAAGATGCCGAGGAATGCGATGAGACTGAACTCGGTGCCGGTCGCCATGAGGGCGAGCAGCGCGCCGACGCCAGCGGAGGGCAACGTCGAGAGAATGGTCAGGGGTTGACTGTAGCTTTCATAGAGAACACCCAGCACGACGTAAATCGCCGACAGCGCCGCCACCAACATCAGCAGCTGCGAGGAACCGCTGCTTTGCTGGAACAGCTTGGCGGTTCCGTAGGCGCCGCCGTGAATGCTGGTAGGGACGTGGATCTCGTTCATCTTTCTTTGGATGGCGTTCATCGCCGTACCGATCGATTCCTTGTCCGGAATGTTGTACGCAATGGCGGTGGAGACCGAGGTGCCGGTGTGATTGACGGCGACCGGCGTCGTGCCCGTCATGAAGTGGCTGAACGCCGCAAACGGCACCACCGTTTCCGCCGCCACACTGACCGCGGAACCCGTCGACGTGTTGCCTCGGCCGGCATTGGCCAGAGAATTCGATGCCAAATTGCGGGCGGTGTCCTGGGCCACGGCGGCGGCGCTCGCGCTTGTACCCGCGGTTGCCGCGCCGGCGGCGGCCACTTGCGTCGTGCCGGCCACGGCTTGCGTGGCTTGCGTGCCGCTGACCGCGCCCCCCGCCGTACTGATGTAGAGCTGCTTCAAAACTTCCGGGTTCTGCCAGAATTCCGGCGCCACTTCCATGACCACATGGTATTGCTGCGGACTGAAGGGATTGTAAATAGTGGAGACTTGGGCCTGCGCGAACGCATCGCCCAGCGCGTTGTCGATTTGGATTTCCGAGAGCCCGAGCCGCGATGCGGTATCACGATCCACGATCAAATCGGCCTCCAGCCCGCCGGGCTGCAAATCGGAATCCACGTCGGTAAGCTCGGGCATGTCCTGCAACGCCGCTCGCAGCCTTTGCGACCAGGTACGCAGCTCGGCGAGATCATCGCCCAGCAGCGTGTACTGATATTGCGCATTGGCGGCCCGCCCGCCGCCGCCGATGTCCTGTACGGCTTGCAGGAAGGTCGAGACTCCTTGGACTCGAGCGAGCTTCGGTCGCAGCCGCGCGATGACTTGATCCGCCGATATGCGCCGTACGCTCAAGGGTTTCAGCGCAATGGTGACGTTGGCGCTCGCGCCGCCCCCGCCGCCCGGTCCGAAGCCGCCGGCGCCGACCGAGCCTGTCACGGTGTTGACCGC
This sequence comes from Steroidobacteraceae bacterium, assembly GCA_036502605.1. GTDB lineage: Bacteria > Pseudomonadota > Gammaproteobacteria > Steroidobacterales > Steroidobacteraceae > Bog-1198. The sequence goes on along the minus strand of DASXYI010000146.1, from coordinate 23,898 downwards.
GGGATCCTGCTGGATGATCTTCGCGACTTCCTGGAGCTTGCGCTTCATCAATTGAAAGGAACTCGCGGCATCGCCGCGAATGCCGCCCTGCAGCTGGCCCGTATCCTGCTGCGGGAAAAACCCTTTGGGGATGACGATGTACAGGTACGCGTTGAGCCCGATCGTTGCGAGCAGCACGAGCAGCATGATGCCCCGATGATGCAGGGCCCAGTCCAGCGAGCGTTCATAGCCGCCGCGCAGCCGCTCGAAGTTTGCGTCGAACACCCGCGCGATCCGCGACGGCTTGCGGTCGCGCGCCCGCTCGAGCAGCAGCGAACACATCATCGGCGTGGTCGTCAACGAAATCACCAGCGAGATCAGGATCGACACGGACAGCGTGACGGTGAACTCGCGGAAGATCCGGCCCACGATGCCGCCGGCGAACATGAACGGAATGAACACGGCGATCAGCGACAGGCTCATGGAAACCACCGTAAATCCGACTTCGCGCGCGCCCAGGAGGGCGGCGCTCATTCTGCCCATGCCCGCCTCGATGTGCCGCGTGGTGTTCTCCATGACGACGATGGCATCGTCCACGACGAAGCCGGTGGCCACCGTCAGAGCCATCAACGAAAAATTATCGAGCGTATAGCCCAGAAGGTACATGGCGCCGAAGGTACCGATCAATGAGACAGGGACGACCAAGGCCGGGATCAACGCGGCGCGATAGCTGTTGAGGAAGATGTAGACGACGAGAATGACCATCGCGACGGCCAGCATCAGGGTCTGTTCGACCTGCCGCAGCGAAGCACGGATCGTGATCGAGCGGTCGAACGTGACCACCAGGTCGATCTTGGAATCGATGGAGTTCTTGAGCTGCGGCAATTCCGCTTTCACCGCATCGATCATTTCGATGACGTTGGCACCCGGTTGCTGGAAGATGGTCACGAACACGGCCGGTTTGCCGTTGTATTGACCGTAGGTGCGGATGTTCTCCGTGGCCCCGTCCTGCATGTCCAGGACTTGGGCGACATCGCCGAGCCGCACCACCGCGCCGTTGCGGTTGGCGATGATGAGGCTGCGGTACGGCTCCGCATCCCGCGCGTTGTCGTTGGTGTAAATCTGATAGTGGAGCTGGTCGGATTCGATCGCGCCTTTGGGCGCGTTGGCGTTGGCGTTGGATATGGCAGCGCGCACGTCCTGCAGACCGATGCCGTACTTGGAGAGCGCCTGGGGATTGATCTCCACCCGAACCGCCGGCAACGCGCTGCCGTTGACATTGACGCCGCCGACGCCTTGAATCTGCGACAGGCGTTGAGAAATCACCGCATCCGCCGCGTCGTAGATTTGACCCTGCGTGAGCACGTCGGAGGTCATGGCGATGGCCATGACCGGGAACAAGGAGCTGTTGATCTTGCGGTAGGAAGGATTGCGCGTCAGCGCGGTCGGCAGGTCGGCATGCGCCGCGACGATGGCGGCCTGAACGTCGCGCGCGGCACCGTCGATATCACGGTCGACGCCAAAGGTCATCTGGATATTCGACGTGCCGACTCTGCTGGTCGAGGTCATGTCGTCGACATCCGCGATTGCCCCGAGATGCCGCTCCAACGGGGTCGCCACGGAGGTTGCCATGACCTCGGGGCTTGCTCCGGGCAGCTGCGCCGACACGAAGATGGCCGGCACGTCGATGCGCGGCAGCGGAGCCACCGGCAACAGCATGAATGCGACTGCCCCGCATAGCGCCACGCCGGCGGTCAAAAGTGTCGTAGCCACCGGTCTATGGATGAACGGAGCCGAAATGTTCATGTGGGGCTATCCGCCAGGGCGCCGCGGTCTTCCCCGGGGTTGCGTCCGCGGAACCGCGTGGCGATGCGGTCGAACGCCAAATAGATCACCGGCGTTGTGAATAGCGTCAAGACCTGGCTCACCAAAAGACCGCCGACGATGCTGATGCCCAGGGGGTGGCGCAGCTCGGAGCCCGTCCCCGTGCCGAACATCAACGGCAGCGCGCCGAAAATAGCGGCTACGGTGGTCATCAAAATGGGACGGAAGCGCAGCAGACAGGCCTGGTAGATCGCATCGCGAGCGGAGAGGCCTTGGTCCCGCCGGGCATCGATGGCAAAGTCGATCATCAGAATCGCGTTCTTCTTCACGATGCCGATCAACAAAATGATCCCTATCAGCGCAATGATGGTCAGGTCGTCTCCGGCCAGCATCAGCGCAAGCAGCGCGCCGATGCCGGCCGACGGCAATGTCGACAGTATCGTGATGGGGTGAACGAAACTCTCGTACAGCACGCCCAATACGATGTACATCACGAGGACGGCGGCCACCAACAGCAGAAGTTCGTTGTCGAGGTTGCTGCGGAACGCAAGCGCCGCGCCCTGGAAAGTGGTCCGGATGCTGTTGGGTATTCCCAGGCCGCGCTCGGCGTTTTCGATGGCCGTAACCGCGGCGCCGAGCGACGCCTCGGGGGCTAAATTGAACGATACCGTCGTTGCCGGAAATTGCGCCAGGTGATTGATGAGCAGCGGCCTCGTTTCCACGTTCACTTTGGCGATGGCCGACAGGGGCACTTGGCCGCCGCCGGCGGAGGGCAGGTAGATCGAGGCAAGCGAGTCCACGGATCGGTATGAGTGCGGGTCCGCTTCCAAGATTACCCGGTACTGATTCGATTGCGTGAAGATGGTCGAGACGATGCGTTGACCGAAGGCGTCGTACAGCGCGTTGTCCACGGTGCCCACGCTGATGCCCAGACGCGCCGCGCTGTCGCGGTCGATGGTGACATAGGCCGCCAACCCATTGTCTTCTTGGTTGCTGACCACGTCGGCGAGTTCCGGCTGTTGACGCAGAACCGACAGCAGCTTGGGCGTCCAGGTGGACAACGCCAGCGGATCCGCGCTCTCCAAGGTGAATTGATACTGAGTTCGGCTTACGGTGTTATCGAGCGTAAGGTCCTGCACGGGCTGCATGTACAGGGTGACGCCCGCGACGTCGGCCGTTTCGGATCGGAGTCGGCGGATCACGTCGGCGACATTCGTCGAGCGCTCATCGCGCGGCTTCAAATTGATGAGAAAGCGTCCGCTGTTCAAAGTCACGTTGTTGCCGTCCACACCGATGAAGGAGGACAGACTGACGACATCCGGGTCGGTGAGAATGGCGACGGCGAGCGCTTGCTGGCGATCGGCCATGCCGCGGTAGGAAATCGACTGGCCGGCTTCCGATACGCCCTGAATCAAGCCGGTGTCCTGATCGGGGAAAAAGCCCTTTGGAATCAAAATGTACAGCAGGACGGTCACGACCACCGTCGCGGTCGCGACCCACAGCGTCGGTATTTGATGATCGAGCACCCAGGTGAGCCTGCGGCCGTACCATTCGACCACAGCCGCGAACCAGTGCCCCGATTCCTGTGCCGGCCTCTGTTTGAGCAGTTTCGCGCACATCATGGGCACGAGCGTCAGCGACACGACCGCCGAGATCAAGATCGTGACCGCGAGCGTGATCGCAAATTCGCGAAACAATCTTCCCACCACATCCTGCATGAAGAGCAGAGGGATCAGCACTGCGATCAGCGAGACCGTCAGCGAAATGATGGTGAAACCGATTTGTCCGGCGCCCTTGAGCGCGGCCTCGAACGGCGGATCTCCGAGTTCGATGAAGCGCGCGATGTTTTCGATCATGACGATGGCATCGTCGACGACGAAACCGGTGGCGATGGTCAAGGCCATCAGCGATAAGTTGTTCAGGCTGAAGTTCGCCAGGTACATCACGGCGAAGGTGCCGATGAGCGACAGCGGCACCGAAAGGCTCGGGATGATGGTCGCCGGCACGTTGCGCAGGAATAAATAGATCACCAGCACGACCAATACCACTGACAGAGCCAGTTCGAACTCGACGTCGTTGACGGACGCTCTGATGGTGGTCGTGCGGTCCGTCAGAATGCTCACATCCACGCCGGACGGCATGGCGGCCTGCAAGGACGGCAGCAGGTCGTGGATTCGGTCGACGACATCGACGACATTGGCTCCCGGCTGCCGCTGAACATTGAGGATCAATGCGGGCGTCGAGTTCATCCAACCGCCGAGCTTGGCGTTTTCGGCGCCCGACACCAAGTCGGCCACGTCCCTGAGCCGTACCGGCGCGCCATTCTTGTACGCAATGATGACGGTGCCGTAGTCCTCGGCGTTCCTGATCTGATCGTTGGTATTGACGGTGTAGGCGTTGCTGGGGCCGTCGAGCGTTCCCTTCGGGCCGTTCTGGTTGGCGTTGCTGATGGTGGTGCGCAGGTCGTCGATGTTCAATCCGTAAGCCGCCAGGGCGCGAGGGTTTACCACGACGCGGACGGCGGGCCGCTGGCCGCCGCTGATGCTGACGACGCCCACGCCCTTGAGTTGGGAGATCTTCTGTGCGATTCGCGTATCCGCCATGTCTTGCACTTCGGTCAGCGGCATCACCTTCGACGTGATGCCGAGCGTCAGCACCGGGGCATCGGCGGGATTGACCTTCGCGTATATCGGCGGAGCGGGCAGATCCTGCGGCAGAAGATTCTGGGCGGCGCTGATGGCCGCTTGGACCTCTTGCTCCGCCACATCGAGGGCGAGCGCCAAATTGAATTGAAGCGTGATGACCGAGGCACCGCCTGAACTCGTCGAGGACATTTGATTCAGGCCCGGCATCTGGCCGAACTGTTTCTCGAGAGGCGCCGTGATGGCGGAGGTAATGACCTCCGGACTCGCGCCGGGATAGAACGTCTGAACCTGAATGGTGGGGTAGGCCACTTCGGGCAGCGCTGATAGAGGCAATGTTTTGTATGCGATCGCGCCCACGATCAAGATGGCAACCATCAAGAGCGTGGTCGCCACCGGACGCAGGATGAATATACGTGAGGGGTTCACTGCGGAGAGTTGGCGCGAGCGCGGCGGTGCGTGCCTGGAGGCCGCGCTCCTTTCGGACGGGCGTCGTCGGACGAAGCAGCGGCCGGCGAACCGGCGGCAGGCGAACCTGCGGCCGGCGCGCCGGCTGTCGCGGCGGGAAGTTGTACCGGTGCGCCGTCGCGCAGTCGATCGCCGCCTTCAGTGACCACGACATCGCCGGCGGCGAGACCCGAGGCGACAGCGACCCGTTCGCCGTCGACCACCCCCAGCGTCACCGGTCGAACGGAAACCGTGTGGCCGCCGTTCACGAGGTACACAAACGTGCTCACGACCCCGTCCGGCGCCCCGCGCCGTACCGCCGAGTTCGGCATGATGAGCTGGTTCTGCAGCAGATCCTGCAGCAATGAAATGTTGACGAACTGATTGGGGAAGAGCGATCCGTCGACATTGTCGAACAACGCGCGCAATTTCACCGTTCCGGTGGTCGCGTCGATCTCGTTGTCGACCGTCGAGAGTTTTCCGTCGGCCAGCTTTACGGCGTTCGCGCGATCGTATGCTTCAACTTGCATGGGCGCTCCCTGGCGCACCTTCTTCATGAGCGACAACACATGGTCCTCGGGGATGAAAAAAAGCACGCTGATGGGCTGCAATTGATTGACCACCACGATGCCATTGGTGTCGCCCGGCGTGACATAATTGCCCTGGTCGACTTGCCGTATGCCCACGCGGCCGGTGACCGGCGACACGATTCGCGTATACAAAAGATTGACCTGGGCGGTCTTGAGCTGGCCTTCATCCGATTGGATGGTTCCTGCGTACTGGTCGACCAGAGCGCGCTGCGTATCGAGGGTTTGCGCCGCGATGGAATCTTCTTTCACCAAACCTTCGTATCTCTTGAGGTCCAAGCGCGCGTCGGCGAGCAGCGCCTGATCGCGGCGCAGATTGCCCTGCATCGTTTGCAGCGCCGCCTCATACGGGCGGGGATCTATTTGGGCAATGACCTCGCCTTCGCGAACCAGTTGCCCCTCGGTGTAGAGTATTTTCTGCAAGGTGCCGCTGATTTGAGTTCGCACGGTCACATTCGCCAATGTCGTGACCGTGCCGAGGGCGGGAATTCGGACCTGGATATCGCCGCGCGCCACCGTGGCCACTGCTACGGCCACCGGTCCGTTCTGTCCGCCTCGTCCGAGGCCGGGCCCAGCCGCGACCGCCTTGGGACGATGCTGGACGATTCTCACGATGATGACGAGGAGCACAACCGCAACCGCGAGCACGATCAAAGCAACCCGGTGCCGCTTGATGAATGCCCGCGGGCCGCGCGCAGGGGGCAACGCACTATTTTCGCTCTCGTTCGTCACATGCTCACCACAGGCCCTGGTCCGAGGATAACGGGTTATCATAAAGCAGAAGCCGTGAACATTTTGGAGTTCCAAACGTGAGGAAACGTCAAGACCGCGAAGCTGCGAGCGATACTTGCCGTAGAATCGCGGGGCTCGTCCGAACCCGTGACGTTGCAGCATCAAGGGGAGAAGTTTAATGAAGGTGCATTCCAGGCTCGTGTTGGCGGCGTGGATGGCTTTGACCTCGAGTGCCATGACGCACGCAGCCAACAGCGCCGCGACTCACGAAGCGACCAGCTGGACGGAGGGGAAACATTATTTTCTGGTCAATCCGCCCCGGATCCCCTCGGTCGCGCCCGGCAAAGTGGAGGTGACGGAAGTATTTTCTTACGGCTGTCCGGCGTGCAATCTCTTCGTTCCCGTGATGCACAAGTTGAAACAGACGCTGCCCGCCAATGCGGTGTTGACTTACTTGCCGGCATCTTTCAATCCTAGCGAGGATTGGCCGATGTTCCAGCTTGCATTCTGCACCGCGCAGGCTCTCGGTGTTGCGGAACAGACCAACGATGCCATGTTCGATGCGGTGTGGAAAACGGGTGAATTGGCCGTCATCGATCCGGTGACCCAGCGCATCAAGGACCGTTTACCGACACTCGAGGACGCGGCACGCTTCTATAATCGTACTGCCGGCGTGCCGATCGATAAATTCTTGAGCACGGCGAAATCGTTCGCCGTCGACACGAAAGTACGCAGCGCCGAAGATGCCATACAGGCTTATCGCGTCGACCGTACGCCGACCATCATCGTCAATGGCAAGTATCGGCTCCATGTACAGTCGGCCGGCGGCAATGATGAACTGATCGAATTGGTGAAATGGCTGGTGGCCAAAGAAACCAAGTAGCGCCGGCGAACACGCAGCGACGTCATGAACACGAGCGTACTTCTCTGGGGGCTGCTGTTCAGTTCGATCGGTCTCGGTTTTTTTCTTTACGGAAGAAAGCAACGGGCCGTCGTCCCATTGGTGTGCGGCTTGGTGCTGATGATCTACCCCTATTTCGTTCCCAACGTCATCGCGCTCGTCGTGATTGGAGCCGTGCTCACGGCCGTGCCTTATTTCCTTTGACCGTGGGCCGCACCGCGCGGATCCAGTATGATGCGCGGATGCGTCCGGTGCGGCGCCGCGGCCGCTGGACGTCATGAACAAGCTGTTTCGCTATCACCCCAGAGTTTGGATTTCCATCATTGCCGGTTTGGGCGTTTTTTTCTTTCTTCCGTCCCATTGGTCGATCATCAGCCGCATTCTGGTTTGCTGGAACTGCGGTGTTGTCTTGTTCTTCGGCTTGATCTATTCCTGGATGACAGGGTTGACCGCGGAGCGCATTTGCTTGCGCTACGTCGAAGAGGACGAATCGGCTGAGTTCATTCTCGTCGTGGTGGTCGTCGCGGCGCTGCTGAGCGTGATTGCCATCGTCGAACAACTGGCGACCCTGAAGCAGGTGACGGGCACTGAGCGTATCGCGCACACCGCGCTCGCGGCGCTGACCTTGGTGAACTCTTGGCTATTGGTGCCCACCATGTTCACGACGCATTACGCCGACATGTTCTATAGCGCCGCGAAGAACGAGCGTCCGCTCACCTTTCCCGGTACTCCGGAGCCGGTATTCTGGGACTTCGCGTATTTCTCCTTCACCATCTCGGCGGCCTGCCAAACCGCCGACGTATCGACCACGAATCGGTCCGTCCGCAAGGTCGTGATCGCGCACACGCTCGTGTCGTTTTTCTTCAATGCGTCGATTCTCGGGTTCGCGATCAATGTCACTGCCGGCCTGATCGGCGGTGGCTGAGTCATGTGCCGATGTCCGCCCGCCCTTGGCGAAACGCTTCGTTGAGCCGCCGCGCGAGCCGCGCCAATCGCATGGGGTAATATGCGGAAGTTTCCGGAAGCGGGTGCATGCTCATGAAATCCAAAGTGGTGGCAATCCTCGAAACGCGGACCAGTGCGCACTTGGGCGAACTGATCGCCCGCCGCGGCGGTATCCCCATGCTGGCGCCGGCGCTGGCGGAGATTCCTGATGTCGAGCCGCAGACCGTGGTCTCGCTGTTGGATGCATGGCAAATCAATCCTTATCGGATGGTGATTTTTCAGACAGGTGTCGGTACCCGGGCGCTATTTCAGACCACGGATTCGTTGGGTTCGACGCAGCAGCTGCTGCACTTATTGGCGCAAGCCATCGTGGTGGTCCGAGGCCCCAAACCAACGGGTGAATTGAACACCCGTCAGGTGCGCATCGACGTACGCGCGCCGTCGCCGTTTACCACGGAAACAGTCTTGGATGCCATCGGCGGCGTAGCGCTGGACCACGCTCCCGTATTGGTGCAGCGCTACGGGGCGACCAATCCTCTGCTGCGCCATTCCCTCGAGGCGCGCGGTGCAATCGTACGAGAGATCGCCACCTATCGGTGGGCGCTGCCCGCCGACGTTCAGCCGCTGAAGAACCTTCTCGCTGCGCTGGCTGATGCGCGGGTCGATGCCGTGGTCTTTACCAGCGCCGTGCAAGTTCAAAACCTTTTTACGGTCGCTGCCGCACAAGGCTGCTCCGACTCCCTTGCCGGCCTTTTGAACGGCCTCGTCATCGCATCGATCGGGCCGGTGTGTTCGCGGGAGCTTGCGACGCACGGAATCAAGCCGTCGTTCGAGGCCAGCCCGCCAAAATTGGGACCTTTGGTGGCGGGGCTCGAGTCGGCATTGAGCACTAGGTTCCCCTCGGGCCGCACCGGGTGATCTCGATCGCTTACGGCGACCAACGGTAGACGGCACCCGGAAACGGCGCCTTCCACGGGTCGAAAACGCCGCGTCCGCCGTATTCGACGTACAGCAGCTTGCCGTTCTGCCAAACCGGTCCTTCCGGATATATCGCATCGGCGTCCACGATATCGTCGCGGCCGATATTGCGCCGCAGCCGCGCCGCGCATCTTCTCAAATTCACGAACCCTTGCACGGTTTGTCAGCGAGTCGCCGACATCCGCTCAGGCCGTCGACTGACGCCGGGCGCGCGGATGTCCCGCGACACGTCGCCGCGGCACGGTGTATAAAAGCCGTCTGCAAAAAATGCCCGCATTAGGAGAACACCTCGATGGCTAACACGATGGCTAAACAGAATCCCGGCAGCAAACCGTTCTTGACCGACGTGGAAACCCTGCGCGATCGTGCCCGCAAAAACCTCGGCGAGGGTGCCGTTACAACTTCGTACGAAGGCGACGTCAACAAGACGATCGAGATACTGCAAACCGTGCTCGCGACGGAGATCGTCTGCGTGCTGCGCTACACCATGCACGCGGTGGCGGCCACCGGCATATCCAGCGAGGGCGTCAAAGCGGAGTTCGCGCAGCACGCCAAGGAAGAAGCGGAACACGCCAACCAAGTGGCCGAGCGCATCAATCAGCTTGGCGGAAAACCTGATTTCAATCCGACCGGCTTGGCATCGCGCGCCGCTTCGGAATACGGCAGCGCGGACAACCTGGTCGAAATGATCAAGGAGAACCTGATCGCCGAGCGCATCGCCATCGATCATTACCGGGAATTGATCCGCTATTTCGGCAACGAAGATCCGGGCACTCGCACCATGCTCGAAGGCATTTTGGTCGTTGAAGAAGAGCATGCCAACGACATGCATGACTTACTGGTGGCGCATGAAGGCCACCCCATGCTAGACAAGTAATTCAGGGGAGACCGCGGCCGGCTAAGTACTGCTGCCCACCGATGGCGGGTCGCTGGCGGGGAAAGACTCATCCAGCGCCTCGTCCAATAAATCTTCCTGATGCTGTCGGTCGCCGTCGGGTTGTCGGCGCATATATGCCGCTGCGTAGGAGCAGGCGGGATCGACCTTCCAACTCGCTGCGCGAGCGAGGCTCAAGGCGGCTTGCATCAGCGCGGCAGCGATGCCGCGACCGCCGATCGCCGGCGGCACGCTCGTATGGGTAATGGTCATCACCCCGTCTGAAACCACGTAGTCCAAAACCGCGCGCTGCCCGTCCACATCGGCAGTGAAACGATGCGCGCTCGAATCGTGATTAATGACGGTCATGCTCGGCGCGCTCCGGTGGACGTTGCGGCGGGTTCGGACGAGCCGGGGCCGGAGGCGCTGCGGGCCGCGGCGGCGGCGCGGCCGGCCGTGGTTGGGCCTGCGCGGCGGCGCGCGGCGGTGGCTGCGGCGGGGCCGGCCGCGACTGGGGCTGCGCGGCGGCACGCGGCGGCGGCTGCGGCGGGGCCGGCCGAGGCTGGGCCTGCTCGGGAGCGCGCCGTTGTTCAAACTGCGGCTGCGGCGGGGTCGACCGCGGTTGGGCCTGCTCGGGAGCGCGCCGCTGGTCAATCTGGGGTGACGCCTGGCGCGGCTGGTTTTCGTTGCGCAATCCCCGCCCGGGAGCGTTGTCACGCTGCGGGGCATTCTGCTGCGGAGCATTTTGGTGCACCACGCTCATGGTCCCAGGATGCCGGGCGGAAACGACGCCCGCACCGCTGAACTCCGCAGGCCGCGGTGTGGCGGCGATAGGCGGATGCCCCTGATTTTGGCTGGCGCGCAGCGAAGGGTTTACTCGCGCCGAGTCCACGTGCTGCCGCTGCACCGGGGTCACTTCGATGTGCCGCTCACGCTGGGCAGACAATTGTTCCGCACTGGGTCGCGCGTGAATGCCGTTGCCGCCGTTGTAACTGACGCGGTTGACCGTGGCATTGTTGACGACGGTTCTGTTGTACACATTGGTAATATGCACATTGCTGATATTGTTGACGGAGCGATTGTAGTAGAGACGGCCGCCCTGCCAGTAGCCGCCCTCATAGCCATTGCCGCCGTAACCATATCCATAGTTCACGCCGCCGTAAAAACCGACGTGCGGGCCCCAGTAGCCGCTATGCCATAGAAAAACGGCGCCTTCCGCTCCCCAGTATCCGGGGGTCCACAGATAATCCGGCTGGGGCGCTAAAACCCACGTCCCCGGCACCCAATAGTAGTCCTGAACGTCGTCGCTCCAAGCCCAGTATCCAGGTGTCCAGATATAGCCGTCCCCGGGAATTGGCGGCTGATCGTAGACCGGAAGTTCGGGAGGAGGCACGTTGACCGAAACGTCCACGGAAATCTGCGCCATGCTCAAGGCGGGCAGCAGCAGCGCAACCACTATCGGCAGTAGCGAACGACTCCAGTATTTCATCATGATTTTTTTACTCCAGAAAAAGCGATAGCGTTCCGGCCGCCGGACAGTCCGGGCGTGCCGTGGCTCGTGCGGACGATATTTGAATAGTTTGTACGCCAGACTATATCGATGTTCGACCGCTCGCCTCGTCAGTAGGGGGCATACCGTCGTGTAGGACAACGCTGATGCGCGCCTAGGATTCACGCGTAGGGGATTCGTACGTGCCGTTTCCCCTTTGTCCCCGGTAAGATAGGAATTTTGGGCCGATCCCGAGGCTTTTCAACCTATTTGGAGACGCCGGCTGTTCGAGAGACGCTATCTTGGTCCCTTTGCCGTGTCCTCGATCGGGGCTCGGCTGCACGAATCTCGGCCAATCTCGAACTGCTGAAACCATACGCGGCGCTCGCGCACGAAGCCCAGTGCTCGATGCCGCAGTTGGCGCTCGCCTGGGTTCTGACGCGCGGCGACCATGTCGTTGCGATCCCGGGAACCACCAGCATTGCGCACCTCGACGAAAACGTCGCAGCGGGCAAGGTGGAATTGCCGCCCGATATCGCCGGCCGCCTCGACGCGCTCATCAACCAACGCAGCATCGCCGGCGACCGCTACAACGCGACGACGCAAGCCGAAATCGACACCGAGGATTTTTGAGCCGAGTGTTATGCTCCCGCGTAGGGGGATAATCTTGAAGACGAGCTCTTTCATCGGCTGCATTTCCATCCTCACGGCGACCCTTCTGGGTGCGGGGAATCCGGCCAATGCGGTGGGCACACCGTCCGGCCCCTCGTCGCGCGGCCCGGCGGCAGTGCCGGAGTCCTTCGATATCTTCACCGACGAGCTCGCCGTATTTCGCCGCAAACGGGTGTTCGGCGGGCTGTCTGCCTTTGCGGAGGGCTGTTCCGCGTACAAACCCCGGCTCGCGGTGGAGGCCGATTGGTACCGCGACGATCCGAAAGGTCGCCTGGGGCCGACATCGCGGCAAGGCTGAAACAATGAGGCGGTACAAATAATGAATGGTGCCCCAGGCTTCTGGTCAAGAACAAGGCCGCGCCGGAGGGTACTGGCCGGCATCCTTATAATCTGTGCGCTGGGCTTGAGTGCCCGATGGGCGGTAGGCACGGCGCCTACCGTCTCGCCGCCGACGCCCGAGGAACAAGCGGCGGAGCAGCTCGCCGAAATCATGGTCGAGGCCCGTGAGCCGCGCTTCGTCGCACCCACCCGCCGCGACCAGATCGGGCGCATCTGGGCGCCGGTGTTCATCAATGGCCGCGGTCCGTTCCGGCTGGTACTCGATACGGGCGCCAGTCACTCGGCAGTCACGGCCATGGTTGCGTTGGCGCTGGGTATCCCGACGGACCGTTCACCACCGGTGATGCTGCGCGGAGTGACCGGATCCGCGACGGTGCCGACCATCCAAGTGGACACGTTGAGCGTCGGCGATGTGTCGGTGGATTCGCCCATGTTGCCCATCGTGCCCGACGCCATGGGAGGCGCGGAAGGAATTCTCGGCTCCGAGGGGCTCGCCAACAAGCGCATCTTCATCGATTTTCGTCACGATCAAATCACCATCACCTATTCCCGCGGCGAGAAGTCGGGCCGCGATTTCACCCGAATTCCGTTTCGCTCGCTGCGTGGTCAGTTGATCGTCGTCGATGCGATCGTGGGCGATGTCCGCGCCAAAGCCATCATCGATACGGGCGGTCAAACGACCATCGCGAATCTTGCTTTGCGCAATGCCTTGGCGCGGCGCAATGCTGGAGGCAGGCGTAGACCCGACCAGATCGTCGGAGCGACCATGGCGGTCGAGGACGGTGAAATTATCGCCACGCCGGCCATTGAACTGGGATCGATAAAGATTGTCGATCCGGGAGTCACTTTCGCCAACTTGTATATTTTCAAGCAATGGAGGCTGACGTTGGAGCCCGCGATTTTGATCGGTATGGATGCGCTGGGAACGCTCGATACCCTCATTATCGATTACCGTGAACACGAGTTGCAGATGCGTCTGACGAAAAGCGGCTGAGGTCGACCATGAGAGATCTGATGGACAAACCCCTGATCAACAAACCGGTGATGGGCGTAGCGATCGCGGTGCTGATCGCCGTCGTGGGCAGTTGGTTCTATTGGCGCAGCCATAACGGGCCGCTGCCGAAGGTGGGGGCGAACGAGCAACCGGCGGTGGTCCCGGCCCAGGAGCCGGAGGAGAGGATCGAGCATCCGGTGCCCGCAGTCGAGACGGCTGGACCGAAGGCGCCCTTGCCCGAGTTGAACGAGAGCGATAAGTCCGTGAGTGATGCGCTCGGCGAGGCCGCCGGCGGGGCGGCCGTCACGCAATACCTGGTGCCGGAAAACATCATCCGGCACATCGTAGTGACCGTCGATAATCTACCGCGTCAAAAAGTAGCGGTCGACAAGCGGCCGGTCGGACCCGCAGCGGGAACTTTCATGGCTCATGGCGATGAACTGCATGCGACGCTCGATGCCCAGAATTTTCAACGCTACGCGCCCATGGTAAACGTGATTCGCAAGCTCGACATGCAGCCTCTCGCCGCGGTGTACCTGCGCTTCTATCCATTATTTCAGCAGGCTTATCAAGACCTGGGGTATCCCAACGGCTACTTCAACGACCGCCTGGTCAAAGTCATCGATGTATTGTTGGCGACTCCGCAAATCGCGGGCCCCATCGAGTTGGTTCGGCCGAAGGTCATGTACGCGTTTGCCGACCCGACTCTGGAAGCGCGGCCGGCCGGTCAAAAATTGCTGATCCGCATGGGGCCGGATAACGCAGCAGCGGTGAAGGCGAAGCTCATGGAACTGCGCGCCATCATCACTGCGGCTCCGCCCAAGCATTGACCGAATGGAACCCAAGGGTCAATCGGCGCTAGACTTACCCTGACTGGAGCTGGTTAGGGCAAATAATAACGGGAGAGATGTCATGAACAGCGTGTCCGCGGATATCGAGAACCTAAGCGACCGGAAAGCGACGAGTAGCCAGTGGTTGGTGATCGGAGCCTCCTCGCTGGGTACCGTGTTCGAGTGGTATGACTTTTACCTCTACGGATTGCTGGCTAGCGTCCTCACGGCGCAGTTCTTCTCAGGGGTCAATGAGACCACCGGCTTCATTTTCGCGCTGGCTGCATTTGCGGCCGGCTTTGCCGTACGGCCCTTCGGTGCGCTGGTGTTCGGCCGCCTCGGGGATCTCGTCGGCCGCAAATACACCTTTCTCATCACCATGAGCATCATGGGCGGCGCCACCTTCGCTGTCGGGCTTTTGCCGAACTATGCCTCGGTTGGAGTTGCCGCGCCGATCGCGTTGGTCGCGCTCCGGCTACTGCAAGGATTGGCGCTGGGCGGCGAGTACGGCGGCGCCGCGACCTATGTGGCCGAACATGCACCGGCGGGGAAGCGCGGCTTCTATACCAGCTGGATTCAGACAACCGCCACGCTCGGCCTATTCGCCGCGCTGCTGGTGGTCATCGGCACTCGCACATGGCTCGGCGAGGACGCATTCAAGGTTTGGGGATGGCGCATTCCGTTCATCGTATCGGTCGTTCTATTGGGCGTGTCGTTATGGATCCGAATGCAGCTTGCCGAGAGTCCGGTCTTCGTGAAGATGAAGAACTTGGGAACGACTTCGAAGGCACCGCTCAAGGAAGCGTTCGGAGAGTGGAGCAATCTGAAAATCGTTCTGGTGAGTCTCGCGGGCGCGGTCATGGGACAAGCGGTGGTGTGGTACGCCGGGCAATTCTATGCATTGTTCTTTTTGGAGAGAACCCTGCGCGTCGACGGCGCCACCACCAATATTCTGACGGCGATCGCACTCGCCCTGGCGACGCCGGGATTCGTATTCTTCGGTTGGCTGTCGGACAAAATCGGCAGAAAGCCGATCATCCTCACCGGCTGCTTGCTGGCGATGGTGACGTATTTTCCATTGTTCGAAGGGCTTACCCGGTACGCGAATCCGGCGTTGTTTGCGGCCCAAGCCGCGGCGCCGGTGACGGTGGTTGCCGATCCGGCGCAGTGCTCTTTTCAGTTCGATGCAATCGGGAAGAACAAATTCGATTCCACGTCCTGCGACATTGCCAAGAGTTTCCTCGCGAAGGCGGGGGTTTCGTACATCCGCGAGGATTCGGCGGCGGGGACGGTGGCGCAGATTCGCAGCGGCTCGACCACCTTGACCGCACCCGATCCGCGGTTGGTCTCGGGCCCGGAGCGTAAGGCAGCCATCGCGGCGTTTCAGGGCAGCGCGAAGGCAGCGCTGTCGGCAGTCGGCTACCCGGATAAGGCTGATCCTGCGGCGATCAATAAACCCATGGTGGTGCTGATTCTTTTCGTGCTGGTGGTCTACGTCACCATGGTCTACGGCCCCATTGCGGCACTCTTGGTCGAACTGTTTCCCGCTCGAATTCGCTACAGCGCCATGTCGCTGCCGTATCACATCGGCAACGGGTGGTTCGGCGGCTTTCTGCCGACCACCGCGTTTGCGATGGTGGCCGCAACCGGCAATATCTATTACGGGCTGTGGTATCCCATCGTGGTCGCCGGACTCACCGTCGTAGTCGGACTGTTGTTTCTGCCTGAGACTTTCAGGCGACCAACCGACGCCTGAGCGGCGCCGGGCCGCGCGGGCCCGGCGGGCATTGGCCGGCGTTAGTGTGCGCTAGGGCCTTCCGCTACCGGTAGATCGACGAAGCTCGACGTTGGGCCGGCGTCGAAGACCTTGATGGTGGCTTTCTTATAGTCAGTGGGTTTCGCAAAGAAAATGTTGTCGACATAGGTTTGCGGATTGCGATCGTAAATCGGGAACCATGTCGACTGCACCTGAACCATGATGCGATGCCCGGCCAGGAACACGTGATTGGTGGTGGGCAGCGCGAAGCGGAACACCTGGCTCTTGTCAGCGGGAATCGGCTTTGGAGCGCTGAATGAATCCCGGTATCGGCCGCGCAGGATATCGGCGGAAACCATCAGCTGATAGCCGCCCATTTTCGGATCGCGGCCGACCTCGTCGGGATAGACGTCGATGAGTTTGACGACAAAGTCGCCATCGGTTCCGCTGGTGGAGGCGACCAGATTGGCGATGGGTTCGCCGCTGATCTTCAGCGGCTCTTTGAGCGCGGGCGTACTAAAACTCAGGACATCGGTGCGCGCCGCGGCATTGCGCTGGTCGCTGACCAACCAGTTCTGCCAGCTCGATTCACCCGCCTCGCCGCCGATATGGATGGGGCGACCCAGGTAGGGAACGGGTTTCGCCGGATCGGATACATAGGATTCGAAGCCGGAGCCGCTCGCTGCGGCAAAACTCAAGGCCGCGCCCGGCTGCAAATAGAGTTTCTTATGATCGATGGTGCACGCGGAGGCGCATCCCAGAGGCCACGAGGGCAACGACAGCCAACGGTTCGTTCCCGTTTCAAACGCGGTAACCGGTGCAACGTCGAGCGGCGGCGCGTCGTCTTTGAGAAAATGATCCAAGAAAGGCCGCAGCACGTGCAGGCGAAAATACGCCGCGGTATCGCTGCCGAATTCGATTGCACCGACCCGGCTGCCGTCCAAACGCGCCTGGTGATGGAACCAGGGACCTATGACCAGGAACAGCCGCGAATTATCGACGTGCTGCGCCGTCAGCGCCTTGTACACCGCGATGTTGCCGTAAATGTCCTCCTGATCCCAAAGGCTGTGCACCAGCATCACCGGAACCGTGACTCCTTGCTTGGCCAGGATGGTGTCCAAGGCCTGGTCCTGCCAAAATTCATCGTAAGCCGGGTGCTGCATGACTTTCACGGCGAAGCCGAGCTGTTCCAGCCCGTGCTTGCGCGCCATGTCGCTCGCAGAACCGGCTGACAGCCAGCTGTCGTAATCGTCGTAGTGATCCGTCCACCAGCTGAGGTCGCTGGCGCGGGTGGCTTGCTGATCGTGGATGTAGGTGAGACTGTCCTGGCGGAACGCTCCGTTGTGGAACCAGTCGTCACCCCTCCAACCATCAACCATGGCATTGATGGGTACTGCGGCGCGCAGCGCCGGGTGCGGATGCACCAGCGCCATCAACGAGGTGAATCCGTCATACGAGATCCCCAAGATGCCAACCTTGCCGTTGGACTCGGGAATGTTCTTCACCAGCCAGTCGATGGTGTCGTAGGTGTCCGTCGCGTGATCGACCGAGGTTGGATTCAGAGGTCCTCGCAACGGCCGCGTCATCACATAGTCGCCCTCCGAACCGTGCTTGCCGCGGATGTCCTGGACCACGCGGATGTAGCCGCCGTTGACCACGGCGTCGTCGGCCACGTCGGTGCTGTCGATGACGGCCGACAAATGAGCGCTGGTATTTTTCGCGATTCGATCGGTGGCCCCATAGGGCGTACGGGACAGCAAAATGGGCGCGCGCTGCGCAGCACGCGGGATGAGAATGAGCGTTTGCAGCTTCACTCCATCGCGCATTGGAATCATGACCTCACGCTTCACGTAATCGAAGCTTGCAACGAGCGGAGTAAAACTCGCCGGCATCTCGCTGGGCAGGGCGGCGGGCGCAGGCGCAGGCGTAGGCGCGGCCGGCGCAGCCGCGCTCGAATGCGTCACGGCAGCACTCAACACCAGGCCGCTGAGGCGCCGTAGCAAGTTCGACATCATTTTACTCCGTGGGTGGCGCCGATTTTGCGCAGCCGCAGGAGTCTGTCATGCGCTGCGCGCCGAATCTACTTTTCATGCGCTGCGCGTAGAATTTACGGGGTCGAAGTGACCCCGGCCGAAATTGTCGGGAGGCGCCCGGGGAGGCCGCCCACCGGGGGGCGGCACATGTGCCTTGCAGCGACGCGGGCCAAGGGGCATCATCGGAGCATGGCTGTATTTAAGGGTACCTTAAAGTTATAAGTCAAATGGCGCCGGGGCGTCATTGGCAGGAGGGGTCGAAGAGATGAATAATTCACTATCCTTCAGCGTCGCTGACGGAGTTGCCACGCTCGCGATCCAGCGCGCGGCGGTCAGTAACGCAATCGATATCACGATCATCCGAGCGCTGCATCTGGCACTCGATCATATTCAAAAGGGCGACAGCGGTGCGCGCTCGGTGGTGATAACCGGCAGCAACGATGTGTTCTGCAGCGGTCTGGATCTGCACTCGATCGATCTGAAAACTGTGGAGGCGCGGCAACGCGCGCATTTCGAGATGCGGCGCTTCATGGACCCGTTGATCCTGCGATTGAGCGGTTTTCGCTTTCCGATTGTGGCGGCGGTGAACGGCGCAGCGGTGGGTGCGGGCATGAGTCTGGCGTTGGCCAGCGACATCATCATCGCCGGCGAGAACGCTTATTTCCTGCCGTCCTTTGCGCGTCTTGGCCTGGTGCCCGACGCGGGCATCACGTTTCATCTGGCGCGGCGTATCGGCGGCGGGCGGTCCTTGTCTTCGTTAATGCTTGCCGAGAAGATCGACGCCAAGACGGCTCTCGCTTGGGGCCTGGCCTATGCGGTGGTGCCGGATGCCGAGGTCGTGGCTCGCGCGCAGTCCGTCGCCAGTCGCCTCGCCACCGGGCCTTGCGCGGTGCTCGGGCAGATTCGCGCGCTGCATGCGTCGACGTTCGACAATTCCCTGCAAGAACAGTTACGGGCGGAGCGAAGCGCCCAAGAGATGACCCTCGAAACCCATGATTGCGTCGAGGGCGTGCGCGCGTTCTTCGAGAAGCGCGAACCGAACTTTTCCGAGCACTAGGAGCGAGCCCTAGGAGACAGGCTCCGAGAGGCGAGCCGCGGCGTATTGCGCGTGTAGGGCCTTGATGTCGTCCGGCGTCGTGCGGCAGCAGCCGCCGACGAGCCGCGCTCCGGCCTCATGCCATGAACGAGACTGATCGGCGAAGGGTTGAGCGTCCGCGTGGCCAACCCAGCTCTTCACCGTTGCGTCGTAATGCTCGCCGGAATTGGGGTAGGCGAGCAGCGGCTTGTCGGTCCGGTGTCGGATACGCCGGAGCAGCGAACTCACATATTCCGGGCGGGTGCAATTTACCCCGATGGCAGCGATCTGGGCACACTCCTGCAACGCCGCCGCGCATGCGCCGATTTCCTCGCCTTCGCAGTTACGGCCGCCGTCCTGACAAGAAAAGCTGAGCCACGCGGCCATCGCGGGAAATTCTTCCAGCAGCTGCGCAAGTACCAGCGCCTCGCGCAAACACGGTATGGTTTCGCAGGCCAACAGATCCGCGCCGGATTCGGCGAGCACCTGCAGCCGCGGTCGATGGAAGTCCTGCAGCGCGCGATCGCTTTGCGCGTAATGGCCGCGATATTCGGAGCCGTCCGCCAACATGGCGCCGTAAGGTCCGATCGAGGCCGCGACCAGTGGGCGCAGCCGCTTGGCGCGATTGGCGGGAACATCCCAAAATTCGTTGCGGGCCGCTACCGCCAGGGCCACGGCGTCACGCATCAATTGCGCCGCTGCTTCGTGCCCGATGCCGCGCCGGCGAAACGCCTCGAAGGTCGCTTGATAAGTCGCCGTCGTGGCCACATCGGCACCGGCTTTGAAGTAGTCCAGGTGCACAGCCCTTATCATGTCCGGCTGCTCGATCAGATACTTTGCCGACCAGAGCGGATCGAACAGATCGGCGCCGTGGCGCTCGAGTTCGGTCGCGAGTGCGCCGTCCAGAATCACGATGGGCTGCGCCGCCAAAAAGGCCTCAAGCGGATTTTGCATTGAGCCGCCGAGTTCCGCTGAGGTAGGCGTTCCCGGCAACGAAGTAGCGCAAGCGGGCCTCGGCACCCTTGGTGAGGCCGATTCGAATGCTCTCACCGATGGAATCGACGCCGGCGCCGTCGCTGCCGATCCACAAGGGTCCGCGTGAGAATAAGTCCATCCCATCGTGCCTGCGGTCGACCTGCAGCGCGGCCGCCAACCGGCCCGGTCCCCGCGTGAGATCGGCAAGCCGAATCTCCTTACCCGTGCGCCGCATATGCTCAATGCCGGCAAGCGGCTCGAGGGCCCGTAATAGGACGCCTGCGCCGGTTCCGGGGCCCTCGCTCGATACGTTGAGCAGATACGAGGTGCCGTAGCACAGGTAAACGTAGGCGTGGCCCGCCCGGAGGAATAGCGAGCGGTTGCGCGGGGTTAGACCTCGAAACGCATGACCGGCGGGGTCGTTTACCGGATAGGCCTCGGTCTCAACGATGCGGCCTACGCCCAGACCGCCGTTCAACTCGCGCACCAGCACCTTGCCCAGCAGAAAACGCGCCAACTCGACCGTGCCATGGGGAACCGCGGACCGCGACAGCGGCAAAACCGGCGCCTGCGGCGCGTCGGGTACCCAGGCCTGTGTGCAGCGGGCGATCGGAGCCTCCTCAAGGCAGGCGCAACGCCGCGGCGGCGATGCTAATCTGCGAAATTACTCGGCCCATGGATTATTGTGACGCTTTCTTCGCCGTTCAAGCCTAATTCCGTTGCATTGCCGGTCGCCGTGCTGATCGTGGCCATGTTCAGCTTCCAAATCGGCGCGGTCGTCGCAAAACAGCTGTTTCCGGCGGTAGGGGCGTCGGGAGCAACGGCTTTGCGACTGTTCTTCGCGAGCCTGATGCTGTTGGCAGCGTGGCGGCCATGGCGCATCCGACCGAGCATGCGCGAGGCGCGCACCATCGTCATTTATGGCTTGGCGATGGGCTGGATGAATCTTTTCTTCTATTTGTCGCTGGATCGGATACCGCTGGGGATCGCGGTGGCTTTGGAATTCACCGGGCCTCTCGCGGTGTCGATTGCCACATCAAGACGTGCGGTCGATTTCGTTTGGATTGTATTGGCGGTACTCGGCTTGAGCGCGCTCTTGCCGCTGGGAGTCGCCGCCAAGCCGCTGGCCCCGTGGGGGGTGGCCTTTGGCCTGGCGGCGGGCGTGTGTTGGGCTCTCTACATCGTGTTCGGCCAGAAGGCGGGCAACGCTCATGGCGGTCAAACCGCGGCGCTGGGCACGCTGGCCGGCGCAATCGTCATCGTCCCGATCGGGATGGCGCACGCCGGAACGGCGCTGTGGTCGCCCGCCCTATTGCCGACCGCCTGCGTGCTGGCATTGCTGTCGAGCGCGCTGCCGTATTCGCTCGAAATGTACGCTTTGACGCGGGTACCCACGCGCACCTTCGGGGTGCTGATGAGCGGCGATCCGGCGCTGGCCGCATTGTCGGGGCTGGCCTTTCTGCACGAGACGTTGAGCGTCGTTCAATGGGCGGCGATCGCGAGCATCATGCTCGCCTCCGCGGGCAGCGCCGCGACCAGCCGCGCGCCGCAGCCAGCGTTACCCGATTAGGGTAATCATCAGGTAAAGGATCGCAGCGCCGATCAGCGTCATCGCGGTGGTGAGGAATTTCGGGTGCGCGTGATAGCTCTCCGGGATCAGATCGCTGGCGCCGATATAGAGAAAAAAACCGCCGAACAGAGCAAGCGCGACGCCGAAACCATCGCCCGGCAGGGTGAAGAAAAAGGTCGACGTGATGCCGATCACCGGCGCCACCGCGTCCAGAAACAGCCAGCGGAACGCCTCTGCGCGGGCGCCGTTATTTTTCAAGACGATGTTCATGGTGTTGATCCCGTCCGAGAAATCGTGCGTCAGGACGGCGATCGCCACGATGATGCCGACGACTCTCGAGGTTTGAAAGGCCAAACCGATGGCGACGCCGTCCATAATGCTATGAATGCACAGCACGGAGGCGGTGAAGCCGCCGCGATGCGCGGCATCGCCGTGAAACGACAGGATGCGGTCGAGCACCAGGTAGAACATGAAGCCGAGCGCAGTCCAGCCGAGAATCTCGGCGGGGCTGTGAAACCTCATGCCGATATTGATTGCTTCGGGCAGCAGATCGAAGAAGGCGACGCCGATGACCGCGCCGGCGCTGAAGCCCAAGACCAAATGCAATTTATCGCGCAGCTTCAGAGCCAACAGTCCGCCGGCCAAGGTGCTCGCAAATGCCGCGACGGCGATGATCGTCAATAACAAGCTATTCTTTCCTCAATGCACTTGCACGCCGGATGCGCTTGCACGCCGGAGTCCCCACGCGCCTGGCCTTAGGGTTATCCTATTGCAATCATCGCTAACCTAGCGTTATTTTCTTGGGGGGCAACGTGAGCTACGACGCATATCATAAACGCAAAATAGGCCAACACGTGCTGAAGCCCGAAACCCAAATGATGGGCTTCGGCTACGATCCGGCGCTGTCCGAAGGGTCGCTCAAGCCGCCGATATTTCTGACCTCGACGTTCGTCTTCAAGACCGCTCAAGACGGAAAGGACTTTTTCGACTACACCTCCGGGCGCCGTGAACCCGGCGCGGGACAGTCCTCCGGCCTGGTGTACTCGCGCTTCAACAATCCAAACCTGGAAGTACTCGAGGATCGGCTGGCGCTGTGGGAGGAAGGCGAGGCGGCGGCGGTATTCTCCAGCGGCATGGCGGCGATTTCCACGGCGTTGTGGACGTACGTTCGTCCCGGCGATGTCATTTTGATGAGCCAGCCGCTGTACGGCGGCACCGAAACGCTGATTGAAAAGACTTTTCCGTCGTTCGGCGTCAACGCCGTGAGTTTCACGGAAGGATACGACCGTGATGCGGTGGCGGAGGCCGCTTCCCGCGCCGCCGCCAAGGCCAAGTCCACCGGCGGGCGGATTTGCCTCATCATGACCGAAACACCCGCGAATCCCACGAACGGCCTGGTCGATCTCATGTTGATGCACGACATTTCCGAACAGATCGGCAAAGCACAAAGCGGCGGCCGGCCGCCGGTATTGGTCGACAACACATTTTTGGGCCCCGTGTTCCAGCGGCCGCTCAGGCATGGCGCGGACCTCGTGATGTATTCGCTCACGAAGTACGTAGGCGGTCATTCCGACCTGGTCGCCGGCGGAGTCATCGGCGGACGGGATGTCGTTGGTCCCATCAAAAAATTGCGCGGCGCCTTGGGCACCCAACTCGATCCCAACACGGCGTGGATGATCATGCGTTCCATGGAGACGCTGTCCTTGCGCATGCACAAATCGGCGCAGAACGCCGCGTTGGTGGCGGATTTCCTGCGCAGGCACGCGAAGATCGCAGCGGTGAATTATCTGGGCTTTCTGGCGCCGGATGATCCGCGCCGTGCGGTGTTCGAGCGGCAATGCGAGAGCGCGGGATCGACCTTCGGATTCATGGTCAAAGGCGGCGAGGCGGAAGCGTTCAGATTGCTCGATGCCTTGCAAGTCATCAAATTGGCCGTGAGTTTGGGGGGCACCGAGTCGCTGATTTCTCATCCCGCGAGCACGACTCACTCCGGTTTGCCGAAGGAGACGCGCGACCGAATCGGCATCACGGACGCGTTGATCCGCATCTCGGTCGGCATCGAAGATGCCGGAGATTTGATCGCAGATCTGAACGCTGCGCTCGCTGCAATTTGAGCCCCAGTGTCCTGTCCCATAAATACCTCACTCGCTGCGCCGCGCCTTTATCGCGCCGGGCGGCGTTGCGCCTCCTCGCCATAATGCTCACTATGCCTCGTCGGCGCGCCTTGCCCGGCGCGAAAATTCGCTGGCGGATCGA
>DASXYI010000145.1:0-40353 GCA_036502605.1 Steroidobacteraceae bacterium | reverse complement strand
CCTTCACGATCCCGGCGAGCGGGTCGCTGCAGGGCACGATCTCGATCAACTTCAACAGCCTCAACACGGTGGCGACCACGGCTCTGGTCAATAACGTGCTTGAGCACATCTCCTACAAGAACCTGAGCGATACCCCGCCCGACAACGTGACCATGCATTTCACGTTCAACGACGGCAATATCGGCGGCGCCCAGGGCAGCGGCGGTCAGCTCAGCGACACCGCCAACCGCACCATCGATATCACCGCGGTCAACGACGCGCCGGTGGCGAGCGGCGGCAATGCCGGCGGCAACGAGGATACGGCGATCTCCGGGCAGGTGCCGGCGGCGAGCGATGTCGACAGCGGCACGCTGACCTACGCCCTGGTCGGCACCAATGGCGGGGCGGGGCACGGGACAGTGGTCCTCAACACCAATGGCGGCTTCACCTATACGCCGGCCGCCGACTTCAACGGCACCGACAGCTTCAGCTTCCAGGCGAGCGACGGCGCGCTGCTGAGCAACGTCGCGACCGAGAACCTGACCATCGCCGCCGTCAATGACGCCCCCGTCATCACCTCGAACGGCGGCGACGATGCAGCCAGCGTGTCGGTGGCCGAGCACACCAGCGCCGTCACCACCGTGCACGCCACCGACATCGACTCGCCGACGCTCACCTATGCGATCAGCGGCGGCGCCGACCAAGCCCAGTTCAACATTGACGCTTCAAACGGCGTGCTCACCTTCGCGGCGGCGGCGGACTTCGCGGCGCCCGCCGATGCCAACCATGACAATACCTACGTCGTGCAGGTCAGCGCCTCCGACGGCACTCTCACCGACACCCAGACGCTGAGCGTCAGCGTCACCAATGCGGTCGATGTGATGAACACCGACAGCGGCTTCAACGGCGACGTCAGCGGCGATCACAAGAGCGACCTGATCATCCGTGACAGCGCCGGCGGCGTCACGCTCTGGCAAATGAACGGCGGCACGATCCAGTCGCAGCAGAGCATCGGCGCGGCCGGCAACGAGTGGCATATCGAGAGCAACGCCGATTTCGGCGGCGACGGCAAGGCCGACATTCTCTGGCGCGCCGACGACGGCAGCGTCGCGCTCTGGCAGATGAACGGCGCCCAGATCGTCTCCAACACCGGCCTCGGCAAAGCCGGCAACGAGTGGCACATCAACGGCACCGGTGACTTCAACGGCGACGGCAAGGCCGACATCCTATGGCACGCCGACAACGGCAGCGTCGCCATCTGGCAGATGAACGGCGCCGAGATCGCAGGCAGCCAGCCGGTCGGCGCCGTCGGCCCCGAGCAGCATGTCGTGGGCATTGGCGACTTCAACGGCGACCACAACAGCGACATCCTGTGGCGCGCAGACGACGGCAGCATCGCGCTCTGGCAGATGAACGGAGACCAGCTCGCGGCTAACGTCAACGTCGGAAAGGTCGGCCTCGATTGGCACGTCGAAGGCATAGGCGACTTCAACGGTGATGGTCAGGCCGACATCCTGTTCCGCAGCGATAACGGAACGCTGGCGACCTGGCAGATGAGCAACGGCCAGATCCAGTCGAGCCAGATCATCGGCGCCGTCGGCCCCGAATGGCACGTCTCCGGCACCGCCGATCTCGACGGCGACGGCAAGGCCGACATCCTGTTCCGCAACAGCGACGGCTCCGTCGCGGCCTGGCAGATGAACGCCACCCAGATCGCCGTCCAGGATGCCATCGGCCCCCTCGCCATCGACGCGACATTCGGTGCCCACCACTATGACCTCGTGTGAGGAAGCGGAGGTTTCAGGAATTGCGTTCTAACAGGCCTTAAAGAACTGGCTCGCGGCGCGGCGAGAAGACATCGGTCTCCCCGCTCCCTGGGGTCACCAGCCTACGAGTGAATTGCTGTTTTGCGTTGATACGGTCCAGTTGACTGCTTCATACGGAAGCCGATATCAAAATCGCCACCGCCTTCATCGACAAGCTTCACCTGAAAAGCACTGTATGGACTTGCACCGCCCGTGACCGCGTCGAAGTGTGCAATGTCGTCCCAGGTAGCAGTAAAGGTGTGGTTGACGGCATCGAGGTCGTAGACCACGCCTAATCCCGTCGAATTGCCGCCCGCGCGTTCACCACTCAGCCTGCAGAAAACTGCACCCGCGAATGCCCGCGCGGAGACCTTTAGGTCAGCAGTGGTGAAGATCACGCGTGAATTGCCTCTGCCAAATCGCTTCGCCCGGAACGCCAAGAAGCGCCCGCAATCGGCGACAAATTGAATCACCGGAAAGAACGCGTGCCCAAAACATAGGCAGTTGGAAACCTTCCTCGTCCGAGGTCGCGGCAAGCTTCTCCGCGCAAGTCAGGCTTGATGCGGAAGATGGTGACGAATCAAACGGTTGGAGCCCTGCGCGCCTTGGCATGGTCTTTGCGAACTGACCCAAGCGAGCCGGCGCCGGGCCGATCGCGTGCGTCAAACAGAGGACATCGCGATGCTCACACCACTTCGCGCGGCCGCGCAGCGGCCGTTGGCCCATCGTTGGTTCGCTGCTGCTGCAGCATTCGCCATCGGGGCACTCCTGGCCTTGCCGGCCAGAGCCCAAGAGACGATCAAAGTCGGCATCTTACATTCGCTATCCGGCACCATGGCCATCAGCGAGACCACGCTGAAGGACGTGATGCTCATGCTCATCGAGGAACAGAACAAAAAGGGCGGCCTGCTTGGCAAGAAGCTTGAGGCCGTTGTCGTCGACCCGGCCTCGGACTGGCCTCTGTTCGCTGAGAAAGCCCGCGAATTGATCAGCAAGGACAAGGTCTCGGTAGTATTCGGATGCTGGACCTCGGTCTCACGCAAATCCGTTCTCCCGGTCTTCAAGGAACTCGACAGCATCCTCTTCTATCCCGTGCAATATGAGGGAGAGGAAAGCGAGCGCAACGTCTTTTATACCGGCGCGGCCCCGAACCAGCAGGCGATCCCTGCGGTCGATTATCTCATGAAGGAAGAGAAAGTTCAGCGTTGGGTGTTGGCGGGCACCGACTACGTCTATCCGCGCACCACCAACAAGATCCTCGAAGCCTATCTGAAGGCGAAGGGCGTCAAGGCCGAGGATATCATGATCAATTATACGCCGTTCGGCCATTCCGACTGGCAGACCATTGTGGCCGACATCAAGAAATTCGGCTCGGCCGGCAAAAAAACGGCTGTGGTGTCGACCATCAACGGCGACGCCAACGTGCCGTTCTATAAGGAACTCGGAAACCAGGGCGTCAAGGCAACCGACATTCCCGTCGTCGCCTTCTCGGTCGGCGAGGAAGAACTGGCCGGCATCGATACCAAGCCGCTCCTTGGCCATCTCGCCGCCTGGAACTACTTCGAATCGATCAAGACACCGGTCAACGATGCCTTCATCAAGGAATGGCACGACTTCACGAAAAATCCGAAGCGCGTCACCAACGATCCGATGGAAGCCCATTACATCGGCTTCAACATGTGGGTGAAGGCCGTCGAGAAGGCTGGCACGACTGACCCAGACAAGGTCATCGACGCATTGCCGGGGATCAAACAAGCCAATCTGACCGGTGGCGTCTCTGAACTGCTCCCGAACCACCACATCACCAAGCCAGTCTTCATTGGCGAGATCAAAGCCGACGGCCAGTTCGACGTGGTCTGGAAGACGGACGGCCTTGTTCCGGGCGATGCCTGGTCTAAGGAGTTGGCAGGGTCCAAGGACCTGGTTGCCGATTGGGTAAAGCTCAAGTGCGGCAACTTCAACACCAAGACCAATAAGTGCGGCGGCTGAGTCACGAACTGTCAACGATCTTCGGGAGGCGCGTTGCCTCCCGAAGCCATGCCGGGAATGTGGTCTATGTCCATATTGCGCGATCGCCGGCTGTCATTCGTTCTCCTGGTCTTGATGTTTGCCATTCGCAGCCCGTTTGCCTATGCGCAAAGTTACGAGGGCGCGCTTGAGTCTTTCACCACGGACTCTTTCAGCGATACGGACACCGCCATTGCCGGCGTGGTCGCGAGCGGAAATCCGCTGGCCGAAAAAGTAATCGTTGCGTTGCAGGAAAGCCGGCTGCTGTTTAGCGCAGAGCAACATAAGGTTTACATCCGCGAAGCCACTGGCGCCTTGCTTGATGCGGCCGCGGGCCGCGAAGCCGGGGCCGCGCCTACCGATTTGAAGCCGGTGCGCCTTAATAATAGAATCCGACGATCCATCGAGGCCGCGGTCGGAGGTCTAACATTGCTGGCGGCCGACCCATCCCGCCGCCTGGACGCGGCCCGTGCCGTTTTCAAATCACGGGACGCGACGCTTTTGGCCCCGCTCGAAGCGGCCATCGCCAAAGAGACAAACACCCGAATAAAGCGGGTTCTCGTCGAGGCGCGCGCTGCCATCCAGCTCTTTCTTCCGAACGCCAAGGAGGCCGACAAGATCGAGGCGGTGGGTATTTTGCGAGAGCGGGGCGATCAGGAAGCACTCGGGCTCTTGTCGACGCTGCCTGCTGACAGCCCGGCGACGGTCATCAGTACCGCGCGTGACGCCATCGCTTCCATCCAGCGCCAGCTCGCCATTTGGAACGCGGTCCAGAACGCCTGGTACGGGCTTTCGCTTGGTTCCGTGTTGCTCCTCGCAGCCATCGGTCTTGCCATCACCTTCGGTGTCATGGGCGTCATCAACATGGCGCATGGCGAAATGGTGATGCTCGGCGCTTACGTGACCTTCGTGGTTCAGGAAATCATCCGGATGAAGGCGCCAGGCCTGTTCGATTATTCGCTGTTCATCGCGATTCCACTGGCATTCGTGGTTGCGGGATTGATCGGCATCGTGATCGAACGCGGCATCATCCGCTTTCTCTACGGTCGGCCGCTGGAAACCCTGCTTGCTACCTGGGGCCTGTCGCTCATTCTTCAGCAAATGGTGCGCACCACCTTTGGCGCCAGCAACCGTGAGGTTGGAAATCCCTCCTGGATGAGCGGTGGGTTCGAAATCGGCCAAATGACCATCACCTATAACCGGATGTGGATCATCGTCTTCACGATCTTGGTCTTTTTGGCGCTCTTGGCGCTGCTCCGCTTCACGCGACTTGGACTCGAAATGCGTGCAGTGACCCAAAACCGGGCGATGGCCGCCGCCATGGGCATCCGCACCAGCCGTATCGATGCCCTGACATTCGGCCTGGGCTCGGGGATCGCCGGCATTGCCGGCGTGGCGCTGTCGCAGATCGACAATGTCAGTCCTAACCTCGGCCAAAGCTACATCATCGATTCCTTCATGGTGGTGGTGTTCGGCGGCGTCGGGAATCTCTGGGGCACCCTGGTCGGGGCACTTTCACTCGGCATGGCCAACAAATTTCTCGAACCCTTCGCGGGAGCCGTGCTCGCCAAGATTGCGATCCTCGTTCTGATCATCCTCTTCATCCAGAAGCGGCCGCGCGGACTGTTCGCCCTCAAGGGCCGTGCGGTGGAAGCATGAAGTCGTTCCCGCTCATCCGAGCACTCGATCATCGTTCCACGATTTTCCTGCTGATGCTGGCGGCGGTTGCCGTTCTGGTGCCGGCGTCCAATCTCTTCCTGCCACCGTCGTCTCCGCTTTACGTCTCGACCTATCTGATCGGCCTGTTCGGAAAGTACATCTGCTACGCACTCCTTGCCTTATCGATCGATTTGATCTGGGGCTATTGCGGCATCCTCTCGCTCGGCCACGGCGCTTTTTTTGCGCTCGGGGGATACGCGATGGGCATGTACCTGATGCGCCAGATCGGCACCCGGGGCGTCTATGCCGATCCGATCCGACCCGACTTCATGGTGTTCCTGAACTGGCCTGAACTGCCGGTCTATTGGTACGGCTTCCAGCACTTTCCTTACGCGCTGCTGATGGTGGTGCTGGTCCCAGGCATTCTGGCGTTCGTATTCGGCTGGTTCGCATTCCGCTCACGGGTGACGGGCGTGTACCTGTCGATCATCACCCAGGCTTTGACCTATGCCCTGCTGCTCGGCTTCTTCCGCAATGATTTCGGGTTCGGCGGCAACAACGGACTCACCGATTTCAAGGATATCCTCGGGTTCAATGTGCAGGCGCAGGGAACGCGCGCGGCGCTGTTCGCGATCTCGACGCTGGCGTTGATGCTGGGCTTCCTGATTTGCCGCGCCATCGTCACCTCGAAATTCGGCAAGGTGCTGATCGCCATTCGAGACGCCGAAACCCGTACGCGTTTCCTTGGTTATCGCGTCGAATCCTACAAGCTGTTCGTGTTCACACTTTCGGCATGCATGGCCGGGATCGCCGGAGCGCTCTACGTGCCGCAGGTCGGCATCATCAATCCGAGCGAATTCTCGCCAGCCAATTCCATCGAGGCGGTGATATGGGTCGCGATTGGCGGCCGTGGCACGCTCATCGGCGCGGTGGTTGGCGCCGTCCTCGTGAACTACGCAAAGACCACGTTCACCGCAGGCACTATGGTGCCCTACTGGGCGTTTGGAACGGCGGTCTTGCTCACTATGGCTGCCGTGGTGGCAATCAAGAAGCGCCCGGCGATCTTTGGCGCCATTTTCGGGCTAGCCGCCACCGCCATTGCCTCGCCGTTTGTGCCGGCCTTCATTCCAAACTGGCCATTCTCGCTGGCGGGGCTGGCCCTGCTGCTTGCGATGGCCAGCAGCTGGCAGGGAGCACCCCTGGGCGCTGCCTTGGGCGTGCTCGTGTTCGGATTCTTTGTCACGCCGCAACAGACGGTGGCACTCGCACCCTATTGGCTATTTGCCCTTGGAGGATTGTTCGTCGCCGTTACCCTCCTGCTGCCGCTTGGTATCGTGGGCACGCTGCAGCAACTGGGAACTGATTGGCGTTTGCGCCGGCTAGCAAACAAAATGCCAATCGCCGACCCGGCACCTCGGCCAGCTGAGTAAGGACCATGGACGAGCGAATAACGAGTTCCCTGCTCTACCTGAACGCGGTCACGGTTTCGTTCGATGGATTCCGCGCGCTCAACGATCTCTCTCTGGTAGTGGGATCCGGCGAGATGCGTGCTATCATTGGGCCCAACGGCGCCGGTAAGACCACCATGATGGACGTGATCACCGGCAAAACCCGTCCTGATCGGGGCGATGTGCTGTTCGACGGAGCGCGCGACCTCACCAAGCTCGACGAGGCCGACATCGCGGAGCTCGGCATTGGCCGCAAGTTCCAGAAGCCCACCGTCTTCGATATGCATACAGTCGAGGATAATCTGCTGCTTGCGCTCAAGAGTGACCGTCGGCCACGCGCGACACTGCTGTGGCGAGAAAACAACGACGCCGCCCGACGCATTGACGATATCCTGCAGATCGTGCGTCTGACCGCGGCGCGGGAACGTCTGGCAGGCGGCCTTTCGCACGGGCAGAAGCAATGGCTCGAAATCGGGATGCTGTTGGCGCAGGAGCCCAAGCTTCTCCTGGTCGATGAGCCGGTTGCCGGTATGACCGACGTCGAAACGCAGCAAACGGCCGAGCTGCTCAAGGAAATCAACCGGGACCGTACCGTCGTCGTCGTCGAACACGACATGGCCTTCGTGCGCGCACTCGGCGTCAAAGTCACCTGTCTTCACGAAGGCTCCGTGTTGGCGGAAGGAACGATCGATCAAGTTTCGACCAACGATCGCGTGGTCGAGGTGTATTTGGGACGATAACCAAGATGCTCGAGGTTAACGCGATAAGTCTTCATTACGGAGCGGCACAGGCCTTGCGCAGCGTCTCCCTGACCGCCGAGCCTGGCAAGGTTACCTGCGTGCTCGGCCGCAATGGTGTAGGCAAGACCAGCCTATTGCGTGCGCTCGTGGGCCAGCATGCGATTAGTGGCGGCTCGATCACCCTCGGAGGCCGCGAAATTAGCCGATTGCCCCCTCAAGACCGCGCCCGCCGAGGCATTGCCTACGTTCCGCAAGGCCGCGAAATATTTCCTCTACTCACCGTCGAGGAAAACCTAAAAACCGGTTTTGCTCCCCTCAAGCGCGACGAACGTAACATTCCAGATGACGTGTTTTCATTGTTTCCAGTCCTCAACAACATGCTAGGCCGGCGCGGCGGTGACCTCTCCGGAGGCCAACAGCAACAACTCGCAATCGGTAGAGCCCTGGTCATGCGGCCACGCCTGCTGCTGCTCGATGAGCCGACCGAAGGCATCCAGCCATCGATCATCAAGGATATCGGGCGGGCCATCTCCTATCTACGCAATCTCGGACAAATCGCCGTGGTGCTGGTGGAGCAATATCTGGACTTTGCGCGCGAGCTCGGCGATCATTTCGTAGTGATGGACCGTGGGGCTGTCGTCTATTCCTGCAGCCGAGAGTGTCTTGACGAAACGGCGCTCAATCGCGCACTTGCGATCTGATATCCTTCGGTAGGATCGGGCGAAGGAGAAATCGGTAGTGACCCCCGCGGCCGTCGCACGACAGCACAGCGACACTTTCGCAGCCAATCGTGCACGCGGGCGCATCGAACTCGCGGTCGACTGCTATGCTGGCATAACGCGCCGCACACGCGTGCACGAGAGTGGATCGCTGCGTGTGCGGTTTCCGCGAAACGGATGCTCGGCTCTTGAAGCCATGCTGGTCAACACCGCCGGTGGGATGGCGGGCGGCGACAACTTTGAACTCGGCATTTCAGTCGGTGAACGGGCGCAAATCATCGTCACCACGGCTGCCGCGGAAAAAGTCTATCGCACGCTCGGTCCCGATACGAAGGTTGACGTCAAGATCGATGTCGCGGCCAATGCGACACTGTGCTGGCTTCCGCAGGAAACCATCCTTTTCGACCGCTCCAGGCTTATACGCCGGATCGAGGTCGACCTCGCCCCGACCGCGCGCATGATCCTGGCCGAGGCCTTGGTGTTCGGCCGTAGTGGCATGGGCGAGGTAATCGAACTGGGAGCCCTTTTCGACCAGTGGCGCATTCGCCGCGCAAATCGGCTCATTCACGCCGAGGGGATTAGTCTTGATGGCGCCGTCTCGGATAAGCTTTCGTTCCGACCGATTGCAAACGGAGGCCTGGCGATCGCCACGGTGTTGTTAGTGCCCGGCGACGATGCCGTCGTCGCTGCTATCCGCGCTGTCGATCACCTTCGCGGAGAGCTGGGGGCTTCCTCATGGAACGGTCTTGCCATTGTACGCTTTTGCGCCGCTGACGGTAATGCGTTACGTCACGACCTCATGCAGGTGCTGGCGTCGCTCGGGACGACGCCACTGCCGGCCCTGTGGATCGCTTGACGCCGGAGCGATGGAATGAACTTGACCCCACGGGAGAAGGACAAGCTCTTGATCGCCATGGCCGCGATCGTCGCGCGCCGGCGCTTGGAACGGGGGGTCAAGCTGAACCATCCAGAGGCGATCGCGCTTGTCAGCGATTTCATCCTGGAGGGCGCGCGCGACGGCCGGACCGTAGCAGAGCTGATGGAAGCCGGCGCGCATGTGATCACCCGCGCTCAAGTGATGGATGGCATCCCCGAGATGATCCACGACATTCAGGTCGAGGCGACGTTTCCGGATGGGACAAAGCTTGTGACCGTCCACGAACCCATTCGCTAGCGGCATGAGGCAACGATGATTCCGGGCGAGATGTTCATTGCCGACGGCGAAATCGAACTCAATGCCGGCCGTAAGACTGTGAGCCTCGACATTACCAATAGCGGCGACCGGCCGATTCAGGTCGGCTCGCACTATCATTTTTTTGAGACCAACCCCGCCCTGAAATTTGATCGTAAAAAAGCGCGCGGGATGCGGCTCGACATCGCAGCCGGAACAGCCGTGCGCTTCGAGCCGGGACAGACCCGCGCAGTGACGCTGGTGGCGCTCGCAGGCAAGCGGGTGATCTACGGCTTCCGTGGCAGCGTGATGGGAAAACTTTAGGAGATCACGATGCCGGTCAAGATCAGGCGCGCCGTCTACGCCGATATGTTCGGACCGACGATCGGCGACCGGGTGCGGCTCGCCGACACCGACCTGATCGTCGAAGTTGAAAAGGATTTCACGATCTATGGCGAAGAAGTGAAATTCGGTGGCGGGAAAGTCATCCGTGACGGCATGGGACAAAGCCAAGTCACCAACCGGCAGGGCGCCGTCGACACTGTCATCACCAACGCGCTGATCGTCGACTATTGGGGGATCGTCAAGGCCGATATCGGGCTCAAGGACGGCTGCATTCATATGATCGGCAAGGCCGGCAATCCGGATATTCAACCCGGCGTAACGATCATCATCGGTCCTGGCACGGAGGTCATCGCGGGTGAAGGGAAAATCCTCACCGCCGGCGGCTTCGACACCCACATCCATTTCATCTGTCCGCAGCAGATTGAAGAAGCGCTGATGTCCGGGGTGACCTCGATGCTCGGCGGCGGTACTGGGCCGGCGGCCGGCACCAATGCCACCACGTGCACGCCCGGCCCCTGGCATATCGCGCGCATGATTCAGGCCGCTGACGCGTTTCCCATGAATCTTGGCTTCGCCGGTAAAGGCAATGCCTCGCAACCGGCGGCACTGGAAGAGATGGTCAAAGCGGGCGCCTGCGCGCTCAAGCTGCATGAAGACTGGGGCACCACACCCGCGGCGATCGATTGCTGCCTGTCGGTCGCCGACGACTATGACGCACAGGTAATGATCCATACCGACACGCTCAACGAATCCGGGTTCGTGGAAGACACCA
Source organism: Steroidobacteraceae bacterium (assembly GCA_036502605.1). Taxonomy (GTDB): domain Bacteria; phylum Pseudomonadota; class Gammaproteobacteria; order Steroidobacterales; family Steroidobacteraceae; genus Bog-1198. The sequence goes on along the minus strand of DASXYI010000145.1, from coordinate 29,708 downwards.
TCAAGGCATTCAAGGGTCGCACCATTCACGCCTTCCACACCGAAGGCGCCGGTGGCGGCCACGCCCCGGATATCATCAAGGTCGCAGGGCTGAAGAACGTGCTGCCATCCTCTACCAATCCGACGCGGCCGTTCACCCGCAATACGATCGACGAGCATCTCGACATGCTGATGGTATGTCATCATCTTGATCCGTCGATTGCGGAAGACCTTGCGTTTGCCGAAAGCCGCATCCGCAAGGAAACAATCGCGGCTGAGGACATCCTCCACGATCTCGGCGCGCTCTCAATGATGTCATCCGATAGTCAAGCCATGGGGCGTATCGGCGAAGTGATCATACGGACTTGGCAAACCGCTGATAAAATGAAAAAGCAGCGCGGGAGTTTGCCGCAGGAAAAAGGCGACAACGACAATGCGCGGGTGAAGCGCTATATCGCCAAATATACGATCAACCCCGCCATCGCCCACGGCGTTTCCCACGTGATCGGCTCCGTGGAGAAAGGCAAGCTGGCCGACCTCGTGCTGTGGTCGCCGGCATTTTTCGGCGTGAAGCCGGATATCGTAATCAAGGGAGGCACCATCGCGGCGGCGCAGATGGGCGACCCCAACGCCTCGATCCCTACTCCACAACCCGTCCACTATCGGCCAATGTTCGGCGCTTTCGGCCGCGCGTTGACGGCAACCTCTGTCGTATTCTCTTCAAAAGCCGCTGTGAAGGCCGGCGTTGGCAAAAAGCTCGGTATTCAGAAAACGTTGATCGGAGTCCACAACACGCGCCACATCTCCAAGAAGAGCATGATCCACAACGATGCGACGCCGCACATCGAGGTCGACCCGGAAACGTACGAGGTGCGTGCCGACGGCGAATTGCTCACTTGTGCGCCCGCGGAAGTGCTGCCGATGGCGCAGCGTTATTTTCTTTTCTAGGCAATGAAGCGGGCCTCCGAGGTCAAGTCGGCTGGCAGTTGGGAGCACGCCATCGACTCTGTGGTACTCGATGCCGACGAACGTCAGCGCAGGCGAAGCGTGCTCACCGGCAAAAACGGAACGATATTCCTGTTGGATCTGCCAAGAGCGACCATGCTGCGTGATGGCGACGGGCTAGTGCTCGACGATGGCACGGTCATTCAAGTTGCAGGCAAAACGGAAACGCTCATTGAGATCAGGGCCGATACCCCACGTGCACTGGCGCGAATGGCATGGCATCTCGGCAATCGGCATATCGAGGTGCAGATCGCGGGCGACACTCTGCGTATCCGTCGCGATCACGTATTGGAGACGATGCTCCGCGGTCTCGGCGCTACAATTGACCCGATCGAAGCGCCCTTCGACCCAGAGCGTGGGGCGTATCATCCACACGAGCCTGACGATGGCTCATAAAAAAACGCTTCCGCTGCGCGCAGATTGTGCGCTTAGTCTGCCCGCGCTTTACCGTCTGATGTCGTGGTTGTCACCGGCCTACCCGATCGGCGCCTTTTCCTACTCGAGCGGCATCGAATGGGCGGTCGAGAGCGGCGACATCATGGACGCAAAGACGTTGCAGCGCTGGATCATCGCGATAGTGGACGACGGCGGCGGGTTTTGCGACGCAGTTTTTCTCGTGCACTCCCACGGGGCGGTCGCGAGGAACGACGATGCAGGCTTGCAAGCGGTAGCGGAGCTTGCCAATGCGTTTGCGCCCTCGAAGGAGCGTTTCCTGGAAACCACGACACAAGGGCGTGCATTCCTCGATGCCACACGCGCTGCCTGGTCTTGCGGATCGCTTGAACGACTGCCCGGGATATGGGACGGCCCCCTCGCCTATCCCGTAGCCATTGGCGTCGCAACGGCCGGGCATGGAATTCCATTGCAGCCAGTGCTGACCGCATTCCTCCATGCGATCGCCGCCAATCTGATATCCGCAGGTGTGCGCCTCATCCCGCTCGGCCAGACTGACGGACTTCGTATCCTCGCCACACTCGAACCAGTCCTTGCGGCGGTTGCGGCGCGTGCCTTGTCCTGTCCGCTCGAGGAGATCGGTGGAGCGGCGTTTCGCGCCGATATCGCGAGCATACGGCACGAGACACAATACACGCGACTTTTTCGGTCGTAACAGGCAGTACGGTGACGCTATGAGCAAGTTCAATGGTCCGCTGCGCGTGGGAGTTGGGGGCCCCGTCGGTTCTGGCAAGACCGCCCTTATGGACGCACTGTGCAAGCATTTGCGCGACCGTTATGAGATCGCCGCCATCACCAATGATATCTACACGAAATGGGATGCCGAATATCTCGTGCGCTCGGGCGCGCTCGCACCGGAGCGCATCGTCGGCGTGGAAACCGGCGGTTGCCCTCATACTGCCATCCGGGAAGACGCGTCAGCCAATCTCGCGGCAGTCACGGAAATGCGCGCGAAGTTTCCCAATCTCGACCTCATCTTGATCGAATCCGGTGGGGACAACCTCGCTGCGACCTTCTCGCCGGAGCTCGCCGACCTCACGATCTACGTTATCGATGTGGCAGCGGGCGAAAAAATCCCTTCAAAAGGCGGACCCGGCATCACCCGCTCCGATCTTTTGGCGATCAACAAGATCGACTTGGCACCTTATGTCGGGGCATCTCTCGAAGTGATGGAGCGGGACGCCAAGCGTATGCGGGGCTCCCGACCGTTCATCTTCAGCAACTTGCGAACCGGCCAGTCTGTCGCCGAGATCGCCCGCTTCATCGAGGAAGCGGGCGGCCTCAGCTAGACACTTATCGAGTCGCAAGCTCCGGCGGTGCTGTCGGGATGATTTGCGTGACCGGTTTCAGTGCAGTGGCCTCGGCAGGCAACCGGCTAAGGCCAAACAGGAAGCCGGCGACGATGGCATAGGCAACCGCCACCGAGGGGGTGACCGCCAGACCAACTGATTCCCCGTGCATGAAGCCAAAGAAGGTCAACACTGCGCCGGCCGCCGCGAAGGCGGCCGCCGCCTCGAACTTCTTTTCGATAACGAAGACACCGATTGCGCCGAGGACAAGCCCGGTCAGGATGGCACCGCCGCCTAAGACTTCCAAGCCGTGGTAAAGCACACCCACCTGCCCCAGCTTGTCCATGCCGACTGCGGCGGCATTGGTGCCGGCGGCGCCGAGCGCGCCATCCATCAAAGTCTTACACCAGGCCGCGAGGTGAGGCGTGAGCGCCAGCACGATTGCTGGAGCATGAGTGGGAGGTGTGGTCTGAAAAGCTTGGGCACCGATCAGCATTCCAATATAGAGCAGGATTGGAGAAATCGCGACGACCGGCACAAGCGCGAGCAACACCGAGATAATGCCGAACCAAGATAGTACGATGACCATGAGGCCGGTTGCGGCCGAGTAGCCGATGCGACCGCCCATCGCCTTCCATCCGGGATGGCCGATATAGACTGCGTTGATGAAAGGATTCCCCATCAAGCAGCCGATCAGACTAACGATTCCGTCGGCCGTCAGCACGCGCGTGGTCGGATAGGTGTCGCCGGCGGCTTCGGCACTCTCCACGTTATCCATTGCCTCGACCAGATCGTAGATGCCAAACGGGATCGCGGTGATCAAGATCACGCCCAGGAACTGAAAGCCCGAGAACACGTGGTCGATCGCGGGAATCGGGATCGAAAATCCGAAATTCGAGAATGCGGCCCCGAGATTGGCGACGCTCAAGCCGCCGTAGCCTAGCCCGAAGATATTCGAACCCCAAGCGATGAGCATGCCAACGGCAATGGCGACCAGCCCGGCCGGAATCCCCTTTGGGTATTTGTAGCCGCCAAACCAGCTCACCATAATGATCGCAAAGCAGCTCAAGCCGATGACCGGCGTCATATACATCTCCAGCGCGGGCCGCATGGCGATGAAGGTGATGGAGACGCCGGCGAGCGTCCCGAGCAGCGCCGCACGTGGAGTGATCTTGCGAATATAGGGCGCGACGAAGCCGCCGATCATCAGGATGAAGCTCTGGAAGAACACCCAGACCAAGCCGGCTTCCCAGCCCTTGATCGGATCGTGTGTTTTCAGCGTGATCGGCAGCATGATCACGAACGTGACAATGAACATGTGCGGCACGCTGACACCGGAAGGCAAGGCGCACACGTCGCTGCGACCGGTCTTCTGCGAGAGGCGATAGGCGAGAAAAGCGTAGTACATGGTGGACAGGCACATCATCAGCCCGAGCGCCGGCAGGATGCGGCCGAACACAAGCGAATCCGGCATCTTCAATACGAAACGCAACAAGCCGGTGAGGACCAGCATGTTCACCAGGATGTTGGTGCCGAAACCGAAAAAGGCGTTCCAGTCGCCCGGGGTCCATATTGTCGGACGGAAAGCGCCGACGCGCATTGCATCTGTGGTCATCACACACTCCCTGCGTGCACGGGCTCGTCCCCTCTTCGTCGCCGGACGCGCGTGAGCCCGAGAGAGCCGCGTCGTCGAATTTCAAGGCCGAAGGCACCCGTCCTGTTGCCTGGTCGTAGAAGTAAGCGGCCAGTCGGGGCGGGCGCCTTCGATTCAGAGAACGCTAGAAGCCGAAGCCAAATCCCGCGGAGGCAACCACGATGTCCTGGTGCGTCTGCGGAAACGATCCGTACACATTGGATGCGCCGCCACCGGAGCCGGTGAAGATCTGCGCGGCCTGCAGTGCATCATTGAGGATGTGGTAGTATTGGACTCCCGCGTCGATGTACCAATCCCCGAGCCGTTTCGGTACGACCGAATCGATCATCAGCTTGCCCTTAAGTCCGGTCGAGAACACACCGATGCCGCTCGTATCACATGCCAAGTTGGACTGCGGGCCGCAGAAATTCGACGCACCCGCGAAGAAACGGGCATTGATGTTGGAGGCGTTGCCGGCGATGAAAACACCCTTGTTCCAGTAGTCTTCCGGACCAACGGTGACCCAGGTCGGAGCGGACACGGTGAGCGCCACACCGGTGCTCTTCTTGAAATCGTAGGCCGGAACGATGCCCAGCTCGACGTCGAAGGTGTCGCCTCCCTTGCCAAGCACGACGGTCGAGGGTCCACTCGCCGCGTAGAACAGCTTCACGTATGGATTGATGGCAAAGGGAGCCCCGCCCCACCAATTGCCGTCATCATAAGAAAGGCTGAATTCAACGTTGCGTTCGACGCTCGGGAAGCTGGTAATCAGATCGTGCGCCGGCGGGACGAACTCGATGTATTGAACGCCGAATTTCCAGGATTGGGCGAACTTCACATCGGCGCCGACAAACCAGTCGAATTCGTTCCACGACCCGACATGCGGATCATTCTGCTTGCTCCAGAGGTCGTTCCAAACACCACCATAAACGCTGATATCGTTGACAAAACCGGACTTGTTCTTGTAGATGTCGAGGACCATTCCCCCAAGCACCTGCGTCGTAAGTCCGGTATTCGTCACCAGCAGGCCGCGTGGCGTGATGTAGTCGTTCTTGAACGACACATCGACGAAGCCGTGCACATCCAGCACGAACGGCGACACGACCGCCGGCGGCGCTTTCACCGGCATGTCGGCCGCTGACGCGATCGATCCGGAATACATAGCCCCCACATTCAGTGCCGCAGCCGCAATAGCGGTCGAAACCCGATTGACACGCATGGTAGTTCTCCTCTCGCCCCTTTTGTCCCCGCATTTTCGACCCGCGGCGCTTGCCCAGACTTTCTGCGAACTTGATATGCTCTGGGCGGCCCCCGCCGCATTTATGAGCAAAATCATTTCGATCGAAGAACTCAGAGCTTGGTCGAAAACGTGTGCAATCATCGACGACTGCGGAATGAACTTCGCAAGCAGCGTGCCAACAGTCATCTCACTGTCAAATTCGAAATTGGATGATGCCAATATGTGACGGAACCTCACAACGCCCCTGGATTTGATGCTCAGGGCGGCGGCACCGAGTCGACTTCGTGCGAAGAACATCGTCTTGCCGCGCGCCCACTTTCGGATCGCGCGATCAAAAGCCAATCATCGAATGATCAAGGCGGGGGCAATTGTGTCTGGAGAACACTACGCAGGAGATCTTTCGACATCGTGAGAACGGGCCTCTTGCTTTGGCCTTCAGGCTGCATCTGCCAAGATATTGAGCAACGGACCAGATGCCGACACCCACCCGAATATGCCGCCCTGCGCCTTGATCATCGCGAGTCCACTTTCGTGAAATTCGGGAAAGTAGGAGCCGCAACAGTCAGACAGAACGATGCAGCGGAAGCCGCGGTCGTTCGCCTCCCGCACCGTCGTGTTCACGCACACTTCCGTCGTGACGCCACAGACCAGAAGCGTGTCGATAGAACGGCTGGTCAGTGCCAGCTCGAGGTCAGTCCGGCAGAACGCGCCCTTACCCGGCTTGTCGATGACGAGTTCGCCGGCCACGGGATAAAGCTCCGGGATGATGTCATGTCCCGGTTCGCCCCGGATCAGTATCCTTCCCATGGGTCCCGGGGCGCCGATACGCAGCGCTGGATCGCCGCGCTCAACCTTATGCAGCGGCGCATCGGATAGATCGGGGCGATGACCTTCCCGGGTGTGGATGACCAGCATCCCAATCTTGCGCGCTGCTACCAGGACTTCGCGGCATGGCTCAACCGCGGTCTGCAACCGGGAGACGTCGTTACCCAGCGCCGCTCCAAACCCGCCTGGCTCCAAGAAGTCGCGCTGCATGTCGATGATGACCAGCGCGGTCCGCGGTAGATCGATGGAAACCGGCGCCGGCTCGGCCTGGATTAATGCAAATGCCACCGCTGTTGCTCCCATGTCGCCACGAACCTCCGGAGCAAAATCGGGGCCAGCCGAGCTGGTGCCCAATGTTTAAGCGGCCGCTCGATCTTTTATGCATGAGTCCCGGTAGCACGCGGCGCCCGCTCCTCGCGGGTGTCGACCAGACCAAAAAGCCACAATTGAATCAATCGTTTGCTGCTTTCCGCGCATCACCCACCGCGCTGGCACGACCTTTGCGGAAGCTATTCCGATTAGAACCGGGAGGCGTTTCATGAAGCGTCGAGATTTCCTCAAATCGATGACCGCGCTGGCTGCCGGCGGTGCCCTGCCGGCGCCTGCTGTCTGGTCTCCTGCCAAGGCGCAAGCCCGTCAGGAAACACTCGTCATTGTCTCCGAAAGCGGACCTAACAATATCGACATCCATGGCGTCGGCACCAACGTCCCCGGTTACGAGGCGTCGTGGAATTCTTATGACCGCCTCATCAGCCACGAAATGAAGACCCTTCCGAACGGAACGCAGTATTACGACCGCGACAAATTCAAGATGGAACTCGCCGACGACATGAATGTCGGCGACATGTCGGTCACTTTCAAACTCAAGAAGAACGCGTCCTTCCACGACGGCACCCCGGTGACGGCCAACGACGTCAAATGGTCACTGGACCGTGCCGTGACGGTTGGCGGATTCCCGACCTTTCAGATGGGCGCTGGTTCGCTGACCAAACGGGAGCAATTCGTCGTCGTCGACGATCACACGATCCGCGTCGACTTCCTAACGAAAGATCGCCTGACCATCCCCGATCTCGCGGTTATCGTCCCCTGCGTGATGAATTCGGGCCTGGTCAAGAAGCACGCGACCGAGCAAGACCCGTGGGGTCTCGACTATACGAAGCAGAACAGCGCCGGCAGCGGCGCCTACCGGATCGTCAGCTGGAATTCCGGCACGGAGGTGGTGCTGGAACGCAACGACAAGTGGGCCGGAGGAGCGGCCCCAAAAATCCGCCGCATCGTCTGGCGCATGGTGCCCTCGGCGGGCAATCGTCGCGCATTGCTCGAACGCGGTGACGCCGACATCTCCTATGATCTTCCCAACAAGGATTTTGTCGAGCTCAAGGATCTGGGCAAGCTCAATATCGTATCGACGCCGTACTCCAATGGCATCCAGTACATCGGCATGAATGTCACCAAGCCGCCCTTCGACAATCCAAAGGTGCGCCAGGCCGTCGCCTACGCCATTCCCTATCAGAAGATCATGGACGCGGTACTGTTCGGGCTTGCCAAGCCCATGTTCGGCGCGTCTGCGGGAACGCCAACGGAAGTCGCTTGGCCGCAGCCGCACTCGTACAATACCGACATCGCCAAGGCCAAGGCGCTGCTGGCGGAAGCCGGCTATCCCAACGGATTTGAGACCACGCTGTCGTTCGACCTTGGATTCGCGGGCGTCAATGAGCCGCTTTGTGTGCTTACGCAAGAGAGCCTGGCTCAGATCGGAATCAAAACGACCATCAACAAAATTCCGGGCGCGACCTGGCGCACCGAGCTCAACAAGAAAACACTGCCGCTCTACACCAACGTGTTCTCCGGCTGGCTAGATTATCCGGAATATTTCTTCATCTGGTGCTATCACGGCAAGAATTCGATCTTCAACACGATGAGCTATCAGTCGAAGGAGATGGACGCCCTCATCAACGGCGCGGTCACTGCAGCCGCCACCGGCGACAAGGCAAACTACGAAAAGGACGTGAAGGGCTTTGTCGACCTCGCCTACTCCGACATGCCACGAATTCCTTTGTATCAGCCCTATGTCAACGTCGCGATGCAGAAGAACGTCTCCGGTTATCAATACTGGTTCCATCGAAGATTGGATTATCGCACCCTCGTGAAGGGATGAGGTTCAAGCATGAGCATGATCCTCAAGCGCCTGCTCATGGCGGTGCCGAGCCTTATCGGCGTGGTCATCGTCACATTCTTGCTGACGCGAGCGCTGCCTGGCGATCCAGCGGCCTATTTTGCCGGGCCTGCGGCCACGAAGGAAGCCGTCGAGCAAATCCGCGTTAAACTCGGCCTCGACAAGCCGCTCATCGTTCAGTTCGGCCGCTACCTCAACGATCTGGCGCACGGCGATCTCGGCTCCTCTCTCACCACGGGTCAATCGGTGGCGACCGAGATCAAGGCGCGACTGCCAGCCTCTGCAGAATTGACCCTGCTCGGGCTCATCGTCTCCGTGATCGTTGCCGTGCCGTTGGGTATCCTGGCCGCCACCCGGCCGGGTTCGCTGGTCGATCACGCCTGCCGCGTCATCACGACGGCCGGTGTATCGCTGCCGGTCTTCTTCACCGGATTGATCCTGATCTACGTATTTTACTACCTGCTGGGTTGGGCCCCCGCACCGCTGGGACGATTGGGCATTTTCTACAGCGCCCCGCCCCAGGTCACTGGCTTCTACCTGATCGACAGCCTGATCGCCGGTGACCTGGAGGTATTCGCTGCCAGTCTTAAACAACTGATCTTGCCGGCGGCGACCCTCGCGATTTTTTCGCTGGCGCCGATCGCGCGGATGACAAGGGCGTCCATGTTGGCCGTGCTGTCGTCGGATTTCGTGCGGACCGCGCGCGCGAGCGGGCTCTCGCCTTTCACCGTCACGGTTACCTATGCTTTCCGCAATGCCGTTCTCCCTGTGATCACCACGCTGGGAATGGTGTTCTCCTTCCTGCTCGGCGCCAACGTTCTGGTCGAGAAAGTATTCGCCTGGCCAGGGATCGGTTCGTTCGCAGTAGAAGCGCTCATTGCGTCCGACTTCGCACCGGTGCAGGGCTTCGTGCTGACGATGGCTGTCATGTACGTGGCGCTCAACCTGATGATCGACATCCTCTACGGGCTTGTCGACCCCCGCGTCAGGCTCGAAGCATGAGCGAGCTCACTCTCAAGGAGGTCTCGCGCCCTGCCAACGGCGTCGCCGCCATGCTGCGCCATGCGCGCTATGTCGTCAGCGAGAACTCGGTCACCGGTTTCGCCTTTGCGCTATTCTTGGCGATCGTGCTGGCAGCGTTGATCGGCCCGTATGTCGTTCCCTATGATCCGTTCATGAGCGACACTGCTGTGGCGCTCAAACCGCCCTCCCTCGCTCACTGGTTCGGCACCGACCAACTCGGACGCGATGTGTTCAGCCGGGTCATCGTCGCCACCAGGCTTGACTTTTTCATCGCGGTCGCGTCTGTCGCGCTCGTGTTCCTGATGGGCGGTCTTGCAGGCATGGCAGCCGGATTTTTCGGCGGCTGGACTGACCGTATTGTAGGTCGTATCGCCGACACCATCATGGCCTTTCCTCTTTTCGTATTGGCCATGGGGATCGTCGCCGCACTCGGCAACACCGTCGAAAACATCATTCTCGCTACGGCGATCGTGAACTTTCCGCTCTATGCACGAGTTGCGCGCGCTGAAGCCAATGTGCGACGCGAGGCCGGTTTCGTGCTGGCCGCACGGCTCTGCGGCAACGGAGACTTCCGCATCCTGTTGGGGCAGATCCTGCCCAACATCATGCCCATCATGGTGGTCCAGATGTCGTTGACGATGGGCTACGCAATTCTCAACGCGGCAGGCCTTTCTTTTATCGGCCTCGGCGTCCGCCCGCCTACCGCGGAATGGGGGATCATGGTGGCGGAAGGCTCAACACTCCTGGTTTCGGGAGAATGGTGGATTGCTGTCTTTCCTGGTGCCGCTTTGATGGTCGCCGTTTTCTGCTTCAATCTACTCGGCGACGGACTTCGCGATATCGTCGACCCGCAACGGCGTACCTGATGACCGCGATTCCGCTCCTCGATATCCGTAATCTCACCGTCCAGTTTTCGACGCGGCGCGGGGTCGTGAAAGCGGTTCAGAAAGTCGACCTTACAATTGGCAAGGGTGAAACCGTCGGCATCGTCGGAGAGTCCGGTTCAGGCAAGTCCGTTACCTCGTTTGCAGTGATGCGCATCCTCGACCGGGCTGGGCATATCGCCGAGGGGTCGGTCCTGTTTACAGGAATAGACATATGCGCCGCGGGCGAAGCGGAGATGCGCAATCTGCGCGGCCGCGAGATGTCGATGATCTTCCAAAATCCACGCGCGGCGCTCAATCCAATCCGCAAGGTTGGACACCAGATCGAGGATGTGCTGCGGCATCATGTGCAGGCCGGATCGGATGATGTCACGCAACGCGCGATCGACATTCTCGAACAGGTCAGAATTGCCCGTCCGCGCGAGCGTTACCATGCCTATCCCTTCGAGTTATCCGGAGGCATGTGCCAGCGCGTGGTCATCGCACTAGCGCTCGCCTGCCGTCCACAGCTTCTGATCGCCGACGAGCCCACTACGGGCCTCGACGTCACGACGCAGAAAACCGTCATGGACCTGATCGTGGAGCTGACGCGCGAGCGCGGCATGTCGACGATCCTGATCACGCACGATCTTGGACTGGCTGCGACTTATTGCGAGCGAGTCGTGGTGATGGAAAAAGGCTGCGTGGTCGAGAGCGCGGCCTCGAAGACGATTTTCACCGCGCCGATCCACCCCTATACCCGCAAGCTGATGCGTGCAACGCCGCGCCCCGGCGTCTCCTTGACTGATCTCTTGCCGGAAGAGATGACGTGCGATGTCGCGACACTCGTGGCCACGCCAACGCGCGTCAGAGGCGACAAATCCATCAAGACGCCGCTTCTTGTCGTCGAGAAACTCGTGAAGGAGTTTCCCGGCAAAAACGCCGCGAATCCATTCCAGCGATTGTTCAATCGGACGCCCCGACCCGAACCGGAAACGTTCAAAGCGGTCGACGGGATCAGCTTCACGATCGACCGCGGCGAGAGTGTAGGCCTCGTCGGCGAATCCGGCTGTGGCAAATCCACGACCTCGACGATGATCATGCGCCTGATCGACAAGACCGAAGGCGCAATCCTCTTCGATGGGGAAGACATCGGCGAGATCCCAGCCACGCAATTCGCCCGCTCCCCGCTTCGCAAGCGCATCCAGATGGTGTTCCAGGACCCTACCGATAGCCTCAATCCACGCTTTACGGCGGCCCGCGCGATCGCCGATCCGATCCTGCGACTCGGCAACGTGTCGGGCCGCGATGCCGTCCGCGGCCGCTGCGAACAGTTGGCCCGCCAAGTCGGCCTTCCGCTCGACCTGCTCGACCGCTTTCCGCACCAGCTTTCCGGTGGGCAAAAAGCCCGTGTCGGTATCGCCCGCGCAATCGCGCTCGACCCCGACCTGGTGATCCTCGATGAACCGACAGCGGCGCTAGACGTGTCGGTGCAGGCGGTGGTCCTCAACCTGCTGCAGGAACTCAAGAAATCGCTGCAGATCAGCTACTTGTTCGTTTCTCACGATCTCAACGTCGTGCAGCTCTTGTGCGACCGCGTGATCGTGATGCGGACCGGGCGGATTGTCGAACAAGGCCCGACCGAACAAGTCCTAGGCGCCCCGGAGGCGGACTATACGCGCGAGCTTTTGGCCGCTATTCCTCATCCCCACTTCGAGCAGCGCGTCTGAAGGGACAGGCCGACAACGATGACGAAGATGCTGGGCAAGCCGCGCGCCAAGTCCAAGGCGGCCCCTAAGTCGCGCGGGCGGAAGAAAGTCAAGAACCACGCTCTCAGTCGAAAGGTGACGCCGAGCCGGATAGAATCGCCAGATTCACTCGACAAGTTCGTCGATGCGGTTGCGCTGGCGCTTGACCTCCCGCTCGATCCGGCGTGGCGACCGGCTGTCAGGATGAACCTGCAGATTACCCTGCGACAGGTGGCGCTCTTCGCCGATTTCGACTTGCCCGACGGAGCCGAACCGGCAGCGGTCTTCAGGGCATGAGCCGATGACGTTGGACCCTACCGCCGCTTCTGCGGTCGAGATCGCGGCGGCCGTCCGTAACGGCGAAATCAGTGCTGCGGCCGTCCTCGAGGCAGCGCTTGTTGCCATCCGGATGCGCAACCCGGTACTCAATGCCTTTACCGCAGTTACGGACCGCCGCGCACGTGCAAAGGCAAGAGCTATCGATCGCGACCGCGCGCGAGGCCACGCACTCGGACCACTGGCCGGGGTTCCGTTCGCGGTGAAGAATTTGTTCGACGTCTCGGGCCTGCCTACGTTGGGAGGGTCCAAGATCAACCGAGACCTTCAGCCGGCCGTACGCGATGCGACGTTGATCGAGCGACTTGAGGCCGCGGGCGCCGTCCTCGTCGGAGCCCTCAATATGGGCGAATACGCTTATGACTTCACCGGTGAGAACGTCCACGACGGGCCCTCGCGCAACCCCCATGACAGGGCCCGCATGTCTGGAGGGTCCTCCGGCGGCTCGGGCACGGCCGTTGGTGGCCGGATGGTCCCGTTAGCACTCGGTTCCGACACCAACGGCTCCATTCGCGTTCCCTCCTCGCTCTGCGGCATCTTCGGGCTGAAGCCGACCTATGGCCGCCTGTCGCGGGCACGCACCTTTCCCTTTGTCGCCAGCCTTGATCACCTCGGGCCTTTCGCGCGTACCGCGGCAGACTTGGCACTCGCCTACGACGTCATGCAGGGCCATGACCCGGAGGATCCGGTCTGCGTCGACCGGTCGGCCGAACCGTCAGGGCCGCTCCTCCGTTCCGGCGTGGATGGACTGCGCATCGCTGTGGCCGGCGGCTACTTTCGCGAGGGCCTGTTTCCCGAAGCGCGGGCGGCGATCGACCGCGTCGCTGCCGCGCTTCACGTCGATCGCGAAATCGAAATTCCCGAAGCCGCACGCGCCCGCGCCGCGGCCTATGTGATTACCGCGACCGAGGGGGCGTCGCTACACCTCGACCGCTTGCGCACGCGAGCGCGCGACTTCGACCCGGCCGTACGTGACCGCTTGATCGCCGGCGCGATGATACCGGCGACATTTGTGAACAAGGCGCAGAAGTTCCGCCGCTGGTACCGCGAGCGTGTACTTGGGCTTTTCGCGGACGTAGACGCCATCCTCGCGCCGTCTACTCCCTGCACAGCGCCCTTGATCGGCCAGCAGACATTCGTGCTCGATGGCGTGGAGCTACCGGTGCGCGCCAACCTTGGCGTTTATACGCAGCCGATATCATTTATCGGCCTGCCCGTCGTTTCCGTCCCGGTGCCGCTGACGCCGCTACCGATCGGCGTGCAGATCATCGCAGCGCCATGGCGCGAGGACATCGCGCTGCGTATCGCGCATGCGCTCGAAAAAACGGGCGTCGTCGCCTCGCCGCTACCGCCTTTCTAGGGGAGAACAAGGATGGAGATCGACCTGCCAGAGGTCGTGGCCGAGGTAACGGCGGAATTCGCGCGCTACGAGCGGGCGCTCGTATCAAACGAAGTCGCCGTTCTCGACAGCATTTTTCGTAACGATCCCCGCAGCATCCGTTATGGCGGCAGCGAAAACCTTTACGGCTATCGGGAGATCGAAGCCTTTCGAGCAGCGCGCTCGCCAGTCGGTCTCGCCCGCACGATATCGAAGACAGTGATCACCACCTATGGTCGCGACTTCGCGATAGCCTCGACTTTGTTTCACCGCGCCGCGATGCCCGGCAAGGTTGGTCGGCAGATGCAGACTTGGGTACGTTTCGATGAGGGCTGGCGCGTCGTCGCGGCCCATGTGAGCGTCATCGACGAAACATCGCCCTAGCCTATTCGCCGGGCGAAGCCTGCTGCGTCGCCGCCATAAAGGCGCGCCATCCGCCGAAGCTCGAAATGTCCCGGCCGCCGGCGATTGCCTCCGCCTCCACAAGGAAGCCTTTTGTGAAGCGGCCATCAATGAGCGCGATCGTCCCGACCGATAATGGTGCCGGTACTGCGGCAACGAAGCGGCCGAAAGCTTCAGTTGAGAGCACCCAAATTTCCAGCTCGATTGCTGCCCCCTCGCCTTTTGCCATCCGCAGAAGTCCGGGCTTCGGCGGCACTGTGCCGGGGAGCGCATAGAGCCGATAGTCGCGCGCGGTGGTAGTCGTCTCCAGAAGCCGTCCCCCGAGCGCGCGCAGCTCACCGTTGAGCACCATCCCGGATAGATGCGCACCGACGACCGCGATCGCGATCTCGCCCGCCAGCGGGGCCGCAGGAAGCCGGGCCAATGGCCGCTGCGTGAGCGTAAGCGCGCCAAGCGGCAAGCGGGTATCGGCGTGAAATACACGACCGATCGAGGCCAGCATGGCGTCGTTTCCGGCTGGGGCGAGCAGCGTTATCCCGAACGGGGTGTTGTCTGCATGCATCGCAGCCGGCACCGCAAGCCCACAGAGATCAAGTAAGTTGACGAAATTGGTATAGGTGCCGAGGCGACTGTTCAGCTGGACTGGGTCGGCAAGGACCTGCTCGACCGTGTAGGCGGTCGGCATGGTCGGCAGGATCAGCGCGTCGACCTGGCGAAAAACATGATCGCTGACGCGGCGGAGGTCTTCGAGTTGGTAGAACGCCGCGAATGCGTCGACCGCCGTGGGGCGCACGCCAGCCAGAACGATTTCGCGGGTGACCGGGTGCATGGACTCGGGGGCAGACGCGATGAGCGAACGCGTTGTGATGTAACGCTCCGCGACCCACGGCCCTTCGTAAAGAAGGCGCGCGGTCTCATAGAACGGCTCGATATCAATTTCTTTAATAGCAATGCCGAGATTGGCGCAACGCGCCAGCGCGGCATCGTAGGCCACAGCCGAATTGCGGTCTCCGAAGAACACGCGCTGCCCGGGCATTGGTACGCCGAGCTTTCGGCCGGCGGCGACCGGACCAAGGGCGCCGAGCGCGCGCGGACGTGAAAATGGATCGGCCCGATCCGGACCGGCTAAGCACTCCAGCGACGCGAAAGCATCGTCAACGGTCAAGGCGAACACCGACACACAGTCGAGCGTGCGGCACGCATGCACCATGCCTGCAGTTGACACGAGACCGAGAGAAGGCTTCAGACCGACAATGTTGTTGAGGCCCGCGGGGACGCGGCCAGAGCCGGCGGTATCGGTACCGAGTGCCAGCGGAACAAGACCTGCAGCAACGGCCACAGCGGAACCCGAGCTCGACCCTCCAGGAATGAGCCTGGCGTCAAACAAGTTGCGCGGTACGCCGTAAGGCGTACGCACCCCGACCAAGCCCGTCGCGAACTGATCAAGGTTGGTTTTGCCGACAATGATGGCACCGGCAGTTTTGAGCCGGGCGACGACGGTCGCGTCGGCTGACGGCCGGTAGGCGAAGGCCGGGCAAGCTGCCGTAGTAGGAAGCCCCAGCACATCGATATTGTCTTTGATCGCAACTGGAATGCCGTATAGCGGCCGATCCTTATTTCCATCTGTGGCAAGCGCGCGTGCTTCCGCGACCGCATCCGCTTCGTCCCGTAGCGAGATGAACACCGCCGGATCGCCGTGCGCGCGGATGCGGGCAAAGCTGCCCGCGACCGTCTGCTCTGGAGTGGTCCGTCCTGCGCGGTGAGATTCCAGAATCTCCGCAATGGTCTCACGCACCAGAATCTCCTTGCGGCTAGCAGGAACGGCGCGGCTAGCAGGAACGGCCGCCGTCCCGAGTGTAACGCATTCCGCGCCGTTGGGAGTTACCTGACCGACGCCGCGCGGATCGCTGCGAACCGGTACCCCCGAAGCTGCCGGCACGCGGCACACTTCGCGATGGAAATTCGCATCGAACCTTGGGACACGCGGCGTGTGCTTCAATATCTAGCCAGCTGCTTGACCCACGCGCACGAGGCACCAGCGGGCTCACATGTGGCTCGATGGTCAGCGCCAGGCAAACTCCCGCCGAGCCGCGGCAACGAATCCAGCTTCCGCCATGTGGAAGAGGTGATTTTTACGAAGACGGCAACCAAGGGCGGTGGCGGATCGCGGCGGTGTCGACTCTCTGAACACCATCATAACTTGCCGCGGTGCTGCCGGCTCAGTTCAGACTCTTTATTGCCTCTTCCCAGTAGGATGTATCGAGATATTTTTCGGGCGTTGGCGCCGGAGGGCCGATCTGGCCCTGGTTGGTCATGTCGTCCAGGAGGGCCTGATACCCGACGGGATCGAGTTTCCCGTCCTTGGCGACCGGCAGCGCGTCTGGCCCGAAGTAGACCTCGTACCACAGCTTTGCGGTCGCCGCGTCGATCTTGGTTTCGCGCGCCAGAATATGGATGGCGTCGTCCTTGTTGGCCGGGTCGTGCAGCCAGCGGTTCGCTCTAATCCACGAACGCATGTAGGCCAACAGAGCCGGCTTGTTACTGGTCGCCCAGTCCTCCCGCACGGCTTCGCCACCCCAGGCGTAGCGCTTTACGACATTGGTGCTCAGATCGAGGCGCCTGTAGCCCCCGTCGTCCAGGACCTTCTGGTCGACCGGCGGAGTCAAAAGGGTGGCGGAAAGAGACCCTGCCCGCAACGCAGCCGCTCGCTCCGGGCTCGATCCGGACTGAATCAGGCTGTAATCGGCCTTGCCGAGACCGTGGGCGGCAAGCATTTTCTGGATTAGCGTGGAATCGGCCGCCGCGATGGTGCTGACGCCGATCCGTTTGCCCTTCAAATCCGCGTAGCTCTTGATCTCGTTAGCAGTGATCAGGCTGAACACCAAATTGTTGCTGCCGGCGAGAACGATCTTGAGCTTGGCCCCGCCTTTCTCGACCGCCCGGATGATCCAATCCGGCGTGTATCGCGCCACGTTGATCGAGCCCCCCAGGAGCGCGAACACGATCTTGTCGCCAGTGGCCAATGAGATCAGATCGACGGAAACCTTCTCGTCACGGAAATAGCCGAGTTCCCGGGAAATGTAGATCGGCATCACGTCGACGTTGGGATATGACGTACCGACGATGACCTTCATCTGCGCCGTTTCCGCGGCCCCGGCCACCGGAATCAAGATAGGGAGCGCCAACGCCGCGCCAAACGAGAATGCAGTCAGCCAACGGTAGAATTTCATCGATTCCTCGCTGCGAAATGCCGCCAAATCCACTCAGTTGCTTCGCTGCACGCCGGACGAACTGAACACTTCTTCCTCCAGAAGCTTCCATATCCGGTCCACATAGGCGACGAACTCCGGCGTGCGTTTGAGCGCGAACGGCCGTGGGCGCGGGAGGTCAATCGGGATGATCTCCTTGATCCGCCCCGGGCGCGCCGCGAAAACGATGACGCGATCGGACAGGAACACCGCCTCGTCGATCTGATGGGTCACGAAGATCACCGTCTTTCGCTCCGCGTCGCAGATGCGCATCAGCTCGAGCTGCATGACTTCCCGAGTCTGCGAGTCGAGCGAGGCGAACGGTTCGTCCATCAGTAGAACCTCGGGATTGATGGCGAAGGCGCGCGCGAGATTGACCCGCTGCCGCATGCCGCCCGAAAGCTGGTGAGGGTAGTGAGACTCGAAGCCCTTGAGCCCCACCAGCTCGATGAGCTTCTGCGCAATCGCGCGTGCCTCCCGGCGCGGACGCCGCTGGATCTGCAGGCCAAACAGTACGTTTCCCATCGTGGTGCGCCAGGGCCAAAGCGAATCCTTCTGGAACACGAAGCCTCGTTTGTGATCCGGGCCCACGACCTCGCGGCCGTCGATCAGCAGATCGCCTGTCGTGGGCGCGATCAGACCGTCGAGAATCCGCAGAAAGGTGGTTTTGCCGCAGCCGCTCGTCCCCACGATACTGACGAATTCAGACGGCTTGATCTTGAGCGAAACGTCGGTGAGTACCGGCAGTATATCCGCGTTAGGGTCAGTGAATTCCTTGCTGATCTGCCGCGCTTCGAGCTTCAGTTGCACGATTCCACCGCGTCTCAGGCCTTGAGGTCGAAATGACGCCAAGGCGCAATTCGTCGCTCGATGTATTCGAACGTCGCTACGCAGATGACGCCGGTGATCGCGAGCACGAGCACGCCGACAAACATTCCGGGAATGTCAAACGTCTGGCCGGAAATCGAGATCAGATAGCCCAAACCCTCGCGTGCACCGAAAAGCTCGCCAATAAAGATGCCGACCAAACCTTTGCCGACGCCGAGCCGGAATCCCGCGATAATGAAAGGAAGAGCAGAGGGCAAAAGGACCCTGCGGAAAATATCGAGCGGTGTGGCCGCGAACGACCTGGCCGCCTCGATCAGGTTCTCGTCGGCCGATCGAATGCCAACGGTCGTGTTGATCAGGATGGGGAACACCGCCATCATGAAGACCACTGCCACCTTGGAGGCCGGTCCTATCCCCAGCGACAAGATGAGGATCGGAGTCAACGCAACCAGCGGCGTGGCATAAAGCGCATTGATCAGCGGGTTGAGATGCTCCCCGACCGCATTGCTGATTCCAATCAAGCTCCCGATGGCGACGCCAATCACCGCTGCGATCGCAAACCCGAGCGCGAGCGCTGTGAAGCTGACCAGCATATGCTGCTGAAGTTCGCCCGCTCCCCAAAGCTTGCCGAACTCTGACAGCACTGCCGAGAAGGGAGCGAACATCAACTTGCTGGTAAGGACGTAGCGGCCAACCAGTTCCCAGGCGACGAGTGCCAGTATTATTGAACACGTGCCCCTGATAGCCGCATGGTATTTTCGCCAAACGTTCGAGCCGATGCTTGGCGGCTTCCGCTTCGGTTTCATATCAGGAACTGTGATAATCGCCGGCTCGCCGTGTGGCATCGCGGCAAGATCGGCAACCGCCGACTCCATCCGCAGCGGCTTCACACTCTGAGCCCCGCCGCGAGCCGGTGCCAGGACAGCCTTCACCGTTCCTGACGAAAAACTTATCGCCTCATGCATTGCGCTAGGTTTCCGGCGCGGACCATGTCCGGATCGGAAAAGCACGAACCATGCCATGCCAATCATGGCGGTATGTGACCGATTCGCCCAATATTGCAGCCCTTCACCCAGCACAAACGGGCATCCTGCACTGCTCGAGCGGACATGCCGCGCGATTACGCAGCAATCTGCCGTTCGAATAAGCAGTTTTGGAAGGATCGGCAGGTGACGTGACAGTTTGCGCCTCGATCCGCGGCGTATGCCGTTTGTCAGAACTGGCCCAACTCTTGCGTAACTTGCAGCACCAACGCCGATGCAGCGGACGCAGCGTTGCGCCGCTGCAATCGCGTCGGACTGGCGTGCGCAAAGCCTGGCAACGATGAGGGATAACGATGGGACGTAACGTCGATCTTGGAGTTTTTTTGCCGGTCACCAACAATGGTTGGATCATTTCAAAAACATCGCCGCAGTTTCTGCCGTCCTTTGCGCATAACCGCGACATTGTTCAGCTCGCCGAGCGCATTGGCTTCAGCTACGTTTTTTCGATGGCAAAGTGGCGCGGTTTCGGCGGAGAAGTCGAATTTTGGAAATATTCTATCGAGTCGATGATATTGATGACGGGGCTGGCGGCCGCCGCCCCGACATTGCGACTGATCGCCTCGATCGCGCCGGCGCTCATGCATCCGGCCGTGTTTGCCAAGATGGCCGCCACCATGGACGACGTTGCGGCCGGGCGCATGGGCTTCAACATCGTCAGCGCGGGCAACAAGGGTGAATACACCCAGATGGGAATGTGGCCCGAGAACTTCGAGGATTACCGCTACGAATATTGCGAAGAGTGGGTTTCCGTGGTCAAGCGGCTTTGGACCGAAGACAACGTCACGATGGAGGGAAAGTATTTCAAGTTGGATGAGTGCCAGTCCTGGCCAAAGCCGGTCCAACCGGATGTGCCGATTGTCTGTGCCACGACCTCAGAACGGGGATTTCGCTTTGTCGCAGAACACTGCACGGCCGCCTTGTTCGGAGGTAAGGATATCGAGGATCAGAAGAAGACGAGCCGTCGTATCAAAGAAGTCGCGGCCGAACACGGCCGCGATGACGTTCGCACCCACACTCTGGTGAACCTTGTGCAAGGCGATTCCGACGATGACGCACAGAAGATTCTCAAGCACTACCAGAACGGCGCAGACCACGATGCCATCGACAACATTTACCGGTTACGCGTGCGGGAGAAGGCCGGCTATCGCGCCGATCAGTTGCGTGATCGCTTCGAGTCGAATTTGAACAGGCTGTTCTATGCGGGTATTCCTTTTGTCGGCGGCCCTGAACGTGTAGCGAACATGATCGAAGAGCTTGCCGTGGACGGCGACCTCGACGGGTTCTTGTTCATTTTCCCCGATTTCGTCGAAGGGCTGAAGAGCTTTGACGAACAGGTGATGCCGTTATTGCGCAGGCGTGGAATCCGCCGGCTTTCGCCTGCCTTTGTCCCCGCAGCCACGTCAGCGCCTGCCCCTGTACTTTCGCTTGCGCAGATGTGATTTAAGATAGGCCCAACCCCAGTACAACGCTGCGCTTCAGCGCCGCCATCATCGCGTGCCCGGCTTGAAGGAAGGCTGGAACACCGCTACGGTCGCCGTGGTCGGGCATCGGGGAATCTCAATTAATGAAGCTACGTCTCGCGCATTATCGCAATCGTTTCTCGATGTTCCGGACGTATTACGCTCTCCGTGCGGGACTGGTGAAGACGGACGGCATCGAATTCACGGTCGTAGAGGTCCCGGATCCTCCGAGCCGCGAGCTTGAGGACATTTTGATCCGCGGCGAAGTCGACATCTCGAACGTGTATCTCCCGAACTTTCTCGAACGACGGCTCGACGGCGCTCCCATCATCGGCCTTTGCACGGAATGGAAGTCAACCGGCAAGGGCAATGGCCTGTTCGTACGTCAGGGCGAGATCGGGCGGCCGGCTGAGCTCGAAGGACGGCTCGTAACAACCCATCAGGGTCGCCATGCAATCCATCAATACCTGCTCAAGGAAGCCTACGACGTCAATTCAGAGACGCTGAAATGGTCGGCGAGCCCCCAGGAAACGCTGATTGGCGTGCTGCGCCGCCGCGAAGCCGACGCGGTGGTGCTGCTCGACCAATTCTTTCACCACGGCGAGCAGGCCCCCGACCTGACCTGTCTCTACACCGACGGCGACGCCTGGAGGGCGCTGACCGGTTTCGACGAGATGATCAAGCACATGGTAGCGGCAAGCGAGAGCCTGATCCGAGCCAATCCCGCACTGCACGGGGCCTTGCTCGCGGCATTTCGCGAATCCTTTGCGTATAGCGAGCGCAATATCGACGAGGTGGCGGATGTATTCATCAAGACCTACGGCGGTGAGCGCGAGGCGCTTCTGATCTCCGCAAGCTACCCGCGCATGGAGTTCACTTTTACCGACACCGAACGCCGGCTCGCGCAGCGACAGATGGAGATGTTCGTCGACGTGGGGCGGTTGCCGCGCAGCGAGTCGGTCGAGAGCTGTTTCGTGATTTAGAGGGTCGGCGCTTCATGTCCGAATCCAAGCTCATTCATCTTGCTGCCGATCTATCGCACTACCATACCGATTATCTCTGGAAGATGCCGGGATCCTGGGAAGGCTATCCCTATTACAGCAGCCCGGAATTCTATGAAGATATCGCGCGCATGGCTTCGCGCGGAATCATGGATATGCTGTTTTTCGGCGACTCCGGCGGCACGCCGGAGGACTACGGCGGCAATCACCACGCGGCGGTGCGATGGGGCACGAAGTGGCCGCGCCATGACATGATGCCCATGATCCCCTGCATGTCGCGCGTCGCGGACGGTGTGGGCTTCGGTATCACGATGTCCACCACCTACCACCACCCGTTCCATATCGCGCGCACATTCAACGGGCTCGACCACGTCACCAAGGGACGTATCGCCTGGAATGCTGTCACCTCGCGTTCGAAGAACGAGGCCGCGAACTACGGCTACAAGAAGATGATCGAGCACGACGTGCGCTATGAGCGCGCGCAGGAGCATCTCGGCATTTGCTGCGCGCTGTGGGACAGCATTGAACCCGACGCCATCGTGCTCGATCGGGACAAGTGCATCTTCGGCATACCCGAGAAGGTGCATCTGCTCAATTTCGAGGGCGAGTATTACAACGTGCGCGGGCCGCTGCCGGCGCTGCCGTCGCCGCAAGGGCGACCGGTCATTATCCAGGCCGGCCAATCAGGTCCGGGAATGGACCTCGCGGCGCATTATGCGGATCTACAGTTCAGCACCCGGCGGACGCTCAAGAGCATGCAGGCACACCGGAGCGAACTCGACGGGCGGCTCGCCAAATTCGGACGGCAGCCGCGCGACTGCGGCATCCTCTGGTCGGTGCGCATCCAGGTCGCTGATTCCGAGGAACAGGCGCGCGCCAT
This sequence comes from Steroidobacteraceae bacterium, assembly GCA_036502605.1. Lineage (GTDB taxonomy): Bacteria > Pseudomonadota > Gammaproteobacteria > Steroidobacterales > Steroidobacteraceae > Bog-1198. Next base: position 6,899 of record DASXYI010000145.1, on the reverse strand, counting down.
GGAAGAGCACTATTTGGATTCGATCCCGCCGGAGGCGGGACTGGTCGAGCTGTCATCTATGTACGGAATGGATTTCTCCATTCTGCGGAGGGACATGCGCCTGTCCGACGTGGCCGCAGAGGTGAAGGCCCAGAATGTGCACTGGGGCAGCTTCGAGGAAATCTTAAAAACCACCGATCCGAGCCTGACAGTCGAGCAGTTTGGCCGCCGGTTCATGACCGAACGGATTCTGGTCGCCGGCGGCACGCCGAAGCAGATTGTCGACAAATTGGAGGCGTGGCACTTCGAGACGGGCGCCAACGGCGGCTTCATGCTGGCGCGCGGGTTTTCGGCGCCCGGCAACCTGCAGGAGTTTGTCGACCTCGTCGTGCCTGAGCTGCAGCGCCGCGGCCTTTCGAAGAAGAAATATGCCGGGCCGACGCTGCGGGATAACCTGTGCTAAGTGCTTATCAGGACGTCATTGCCGCATCAGTCCGGCCGCCTCTACCGCCGCGCGATAAACCGGCAAGTCGGCGGCGATGGCGGCGGCGAGTTCTTGCGGCGTGCTGCCGACCGCATCGACGCTGAGCTCGCCCATCAACTTGACGACTTCCGGATCATGGCAGACCTCCGCGATCGCCTGCGCCAGGCGGTCGATGATGGGGCGCGGAGTCCCGGCGGGAGCGAAATATCCGTTCCAGCCGGTCATGACAAAGTCGGGAACCGTTTCGGAAACGGTCTGAATTTCCGGAAATTGCGGCAGGCGCTTCTCGGTAGAAAACGCCAGTAGGCGCACCTTGCCGCCCTGCACCGATCCCAGCACATCGGAGACGTTGCCGAAGAACAGCTGGATCGTACCGTTGAGCAGCGCGACGATAGACGGCGGCGTCGCCGTGTAGGGCACGACGACCATGTCCAAGCGCTCGCGCGCAGCGAACGCCGCCGGCGCGAGATGGCTCGAGGCACCGAGCCCGGTCGCTCCATAATTGAGCTTGCCGGGATTGGCGCGGGCGTAATCGATGAACTCACGCAGGGAGCGAACCGGCAGATCGTTGTTGACCGCGAACGCCATGCCATTGAGCGTCACCATGCTGATCGGCGTGAGGTCCTTGACCGGGTCGTAGGCGAGTTTTTGCATCAGCGGTACGACGGAGAATTGTCCGCCACCCGCGAAGTACAGCGTGTAGCCGTCGGGCGGCGAGTGCACCGCGAATTCGGTGCCGATGGCCCCGCCGGCACCGCCCCTGCTCTCAACGACAAATGGTTTACCGAATAGCTTGGTGAGCCGATCGGCGGTGATCCGCGCGAACACGTCGGCGATACCGCCCGGACCATAGGGGACGACGATCTTGACGGGGCGCGCCGGCCACTCCTCCGCATGGGCGGCGGCGGCTCCAACAAGCGTAACACCCAACAGCAGGATCGCCGCGCAAACCCGGTGTTTCAGAGTCACTCGGTGGCCAATGGAAATAAACGGATACATCACTATGCCCCCGCCTCCCCTCCATTAGTCTAAGCAAATTTCGGGCCGGAATCTCCCGAATGGACGTCTCCATTCTGGGAAGTGGGGCATGGTCCTTGCATGTGGCTTTATTCAATTAAAAGCAATTGGACTGAATCGACCGATTGGGATTCGCCATGCCAAGAATATGGATCGCCCCGTGTCTCGCCGCCGCTCTGTTGACACCACCCCAAGCGGGCGCCCAGACCGCTGAACAATTCTACAAGGGCAAGACGATCACCCTCGTGATCGGCAACGGGCCGGGCGGGGGATTCGATGTCTACGGCCGGCTGCTGGGACGCCACATTGGCCGGTACATTCCAGGCCATCCGAATGTCGTCGTGCAGAACATGCCGGGCGCCGGGAGCCTGCTGGCCGCCAACTACCTCTACAACGTTGCCCCTAAGGACGGCACCGCATTTGGCCTGATTGCCCGCAACATGCCGCTGCTCGGGCTGCTCGGCGACAACAGCAATGTTCGCTACGATCCGCGCAAGTTCACTTGGCTCGGATCGTCCTCAAATTTCTCGAGCGACGCCTATGTGCTGATCGCGCGCAAAGATGGGGCGGTGAAGTCGATTGAGGATGCGCGCGGTCCCGGCGGTTCACCGCTGCTGCTGGGCGGCACCGCAGAGGGCGGCACAAGCAGCGACGTGCCGAGAATCCTGCACGACACCATTGGTCTCAACATGAAATTGATCGTGGGCTATCGAGATAGCGCCGCGATTTACTTTGCTATGGAGAATGGCGAGGTACACGGTCGCATGAACGAGCTCTCGTCGCTTCGGTCGAGTCGGCCGAGTTGGCTCGCGCCGGACAGTCCCTATAGACTCCTCGTCCAATACGCTCGCGCTACCCGCCATCCGAACTTTCCGGACGTGCCGACGGCCCGCGAGCTCGCGCTCACTGATTCGGCTCGCGCGCTGATCGAGTTTACTGAATCGCCCTTCACCATGGCATGGCCGTACGCGGCGCCACCGGGCGTGCCGGAGGATCGCGCCCGGGCGCTGCAGGAGGCATTCGCCGCCGCACACCGTGACCCGCAATTGCTTGCGGAGGCTGCGAGAGCCGGCGTCGAAGTGAGTCCGGTCAGCGCGGGAGAATTACTTCATAGCATCGACGACTTATCACGCGCGCCCCCCGAAACGTTCGACTATGTCAAGAAACTGCTCGCGGCCGGCAAAGGCGGTTAAGCGTTCGCGTCTGATCTAAGCCCGTTCGAACACCCCTCTCCATCACCTTATTACCTTCTCCTTTTAACCGATTGCATGGCAGCATTTTCGGCACATGCGCAAATGATAGACGATTTGGACGGATGGGAACCGAGTCAGGCCCCTCATCATATTGAAATTATTTGATAATTGGAGTGGCACACTTTCTGCGTATCCGAGACCATCCGCTGCTGCAGTAGTGGCCACAGGAGCCCCCGATTGCAATGAAGCCGCTCCCGAAATTGCGCCTTGAGAACTTGTCGATGACGTTCTCCGGCGAGAAGGGCGATTTCGTCGCCCTCGCGCCCGTCGACCTGGACATCCCGGCGGGCCGGTTCGTCAGCCTGATCGGTCCTTCTGGGTGCGGCAAGACGACCATCTTCAATATCGTCGCGGGCCTGCTGCCGCCGACCACTGGGCGCGTGCTCATCGATGGTGAAGACGCCACCGGCCTGATCGGTCAAGTCGGGTACATGCTGCAAAAAGATCTGCTGCTGCCGTGGCGCACCCTGGTCGACAATGTTGCGCTCGGCTTGGAGATCAAGGGCGTCCCGATGAAAGAGGCGCGCGCCCGCGCGTTACCGCTGCTGCAGCGCTATGGACTCGGTGGTTTCGAACACCAGCATCCTTCGGCGCTATCGGGCGGCATGCGCCAGCGCGCAGCGCTGCTGCGCACGCTCCTGATCGACATGGACATCATTCTGCTTGACGAGCCATTCGGCGCACTCGACGCCCAGACGAAATCCAAACTGCAGGAATGGCTGCTCGGCCTGTTCGCCGATTTTGGCCGCACGGTCGTGTTTGTCACCCACGACGTCGAGGAAGCAATCTACCTGTCTGACGAAATTCACGTGATGGCGTCGAGGCCGGGCCGAGTCATCGAGATGCTTCCGATCGACTTGCCGCGACCGCGCCATCGCTCGGTGGTCACGACACCGCGCTTCATGGCGATGAAGAAATACTGCCTCGATCTGCTGCAGGAACCAGAGTCGCAACAAAGCGCCGCAGCGTAGTCGTCGACGTATGCCCGCGCACCAAGCAGGGAATGGCTCATGAGCCTAGCCTATCCAGCCAGTTCTCGCACCCCGTCGGCGGAGGATGCAGCGCGAGCGGGCGCAGCCGCTCACCCGTTGAGAAATGCGCGCCGGCGCCTACCGGTTGCCCGTGTGTGGTCGACGGCGCTGATCGTATTGGTGCAGGCCGGTATCCTGATCGCTTTCATCGTGCTGTGGGAGGTGGCAGCTCACGTCCGCCTCATCGACCCATTCTTTTGGTCGCGGCCTAGCGCTATCTGGTCGACGCTCCTCACCTTCTTCGCTGACGGGGATGCGTTTGTCGACATCGGGTACACTTTCCGCTCCACGATCCTGGGCTTCGTGATCGGAACAACGGTTGGCTCCCTACTGGGCCTTTCCATGTGGTGGTCGCGCAATTATGCGAGGATCGTGCAGCCCTATATCATCTGCTTAGAATCGATCCCCAAGCTCGCACTCGCGCCACTAATCATTCTTGTGTTCGGCATGGGCCTTGCCTCCAAGGTCGCCATTGCGACGGCTTTGACGCTGATCGTTTCGGCCCTGACCGCGCATGCGGGCGTAAAATCCGTCGACAAGGACCAGGAACGCTTGTTTTATTCACTCGGCGCCACGCGTTGGCAAGTATTCACCAAGCTGGTGGCGCCGACCTGCGTGCCGTGGATCATCTCGATTCTGCGCGTCAACATCGGTCTTGCACTGACGGGCTCGATCGTGGGCGAATTCGTCGCCTCGCAGCACGGCCTCGGCCGCACCATCCTATATGCCGGCTCGACCTACGAGATCGCGCTCGTGTGGGTCGCCGTGTTCGTGCTCTCGGTCCTCTCGATCATCATGTACGCCAGCGTGTCGTGGCTCGAAAGCGTGCTGAAGCGGAGCATGGCGTATTAACAATCGAGTTTACAGGAGAACGATCATGACCCCTCGCCTACTATGTGGAGCCCTCGTCGCCCTGCTGACGTCGATTCTAACGCCATCTGCGCACGCGCAGAAGACGTTGATCGTCGCCGAACCTACCCATGGCGTCGGCTATCTGCCGCTCTATATCGCGATCCGGAACGGCTACTTCGCCAAAGAGGGGCTCGACGTGAAGGTGATGACGGTGGACGGTGGCTCGACCCACACCAATGCAGTACTGAGCGGCCAAGCATTCGCCTTCCTCGGCGGACCCGAGCACAACGCCTATGCCAAGATCAAGGGGGGCGAGCTACGCGCCATCGTCAATGTGGTCGATCGCGGGAATGTCTACTACTCCGCTCGCAAAGGCAGCGAACCACAGCCGGGACAATCCTGGCCGAGCTATTTCAAGGGCAAGTCATTCGCGGTCGGCTTGTACGGCGGCACGCCCAATTCGATCACGCGCTACCTGCTCAAGCAGTGGTCGCTCGACGCCAAGAGCGACGTGACACTGTATGAAATGACCACCAGCGCCGTGATCGCGGGCGTGCGGTCCGGCCGCGCCGAGATCGGCGTCACCAGCGAACCCTTCCTGACGCAGGGCGTCCGCGAAGCAATCTGGAGCGAGCCAATCATCAACATTCCGAAGGACCTCGGACCTTATGCCTACTCGACAATCAATGTGAAATTGGACACCATCAAGAGCGAGCCGCAGGTAGTCGAGAAGTTCGTCCGCGCCATGGTTCAAGGCCTCAAATACACCTACGCTGATCCGGAGGGCGCCACGGCGATCGCAAAGAAGGAATTTCCGACCATGGCCCTGGACGATCTGAAATCGACGCTTGACCGCACATTCGCCGATGGCCTCTGGAGTCCCGACGGCATTGTCAGTCCGCAAGCCTGGAAGACGGCCCAGGCCGTGGTGCTGGCCGCCGGCGTTCTCAAGCAGTCGGTCCCTTACGACGATATCATCGACATGAAGTTCGTAAAGTCGAATAGCCCTGCCAGCAACTGAGGCAGGACATCCGTAAACACAGGAGCCAAAACATGTCAGAACCGATCTGGAACGAGTTTCTTACCGAACGCGACAAGCAGGTGTTCGCGGCCTCCGGCTATGGCACGCGCGCCGGCTTCGGCAAGCGGCCGGCACTGCTCGTGATCGACGTCAATTACGCGTTCTGCGGCGACAAGCCCGAACCGATCCTGGAATCGATCAAGCGATGGCGCAATTCCTGCGGCGAGGAAAGTTGGCCGGCCGTTGCCGCCATCAAGACGCTCATCGACAAGGCGCACGTGAAGGGCCTACCGGTTATCTACACGACCGGTATTCGCCGCGAGGACAACTGGGATTCCGGCTCTTGGAGCTGGAAGAACACCCGTAATGGCGAGATGGTGCGTGCGAAAAGCAATGTCGACGGCAATGAGATTGTTTCCGAGATCGAGCCAGGCCCGCAGGACATCGTCATCCGCAAGCAGAAGCCGTCAGGTTTCTTCGGCACGAACATGACGAGCTACCTCACGCTACTCGGCTGCGACAGCGTCATCGTAACGGGAACCACCACGTCGGGCTGCGTGCGTGCGACTGTGCTCGATGCCTTCAGCTACAACTATCGCGTCGCGCTCGCCGAGGAAGGCTGCTTCGACCGCTCGCAGGCGAACCACGCCATCAACCTGTGCGACATGAACGCCAAATATGCAGACGTGGTGAAGTGCGCCGAGGTGCTCACATTCTTCGACAGCCTGCCTGCAGGCCTATTCGAGTTGCCGAAAGGGTCGTCGAAGCAGCCGGCGCCGCAGCTAATGAAGACTGTCGCGGCCTGATCAAGCGTCCGCGATCGGCGCAGCTGACGAACGATGGCGCGGCTGGTTCGTGGTGTTCTGGCGCTTGTGAGATTTCGGGCAATTGGGAACTGCCCTGGAGAGACGACAGTGGTTGGCTGACGTGCCAGTCAGCCGCGAACCGGTCTCGGCAGGTCAGAGCCTGCTAACAGGGATAAATACAGGGATTTGCGCTTGAAAAATGGCCTGCGCGCCGATTCTAAGGTCTCATTGCTACGCGAATTCAATACGTTGCAGTCGAATTCCCTGCTCATGAAAACAGGGCAATTTCGGCCCGGAACAGGGCCGCATTTCGCGGAAACAGGTTCGTTTATGGGATTTCGATCTGCCCCATAAAATCCGTCCTTAAAGCCGAGCGCAATTTTTATAATGTAGATGTCGATCCGCCGGGAGCTTCGTCGACATATTACCGAGACAGTTCAACGGCGATAGTGCCGG
>DASXYI010000144.1:0-14837 GCA_036502605.1 Steroidobacteraceae bacterium | reverse complement strand
CATAAATACCTCACTCGCTGCGCCGCGCCTTTATCGCGCCGGGCGGCGTTGCGCCTCCTCGCCATAATGCTCACTATGCCTCGTCGGCGCGCCTTGCCCGGCGCGAAAATTCGCTGGCGGATCGAGTAAGTTATTTATGGGTCAGGACACTAGCCGAGAGCAGCGCCTGCGCGAAAAGCTGGTTGCCCGGTTCGCACCGGTTCAGTTGGTGATCGAAGACGAAAGCCATCTGCACGCCGGACATGCGGGCGCCGCCGGCGGGCAGAGCCACTATCGGGTGCGCATCGTGGCTGAGGCCTTTCGCGGCATTCCCGCCGTCGCGCGCCACCGGCTGGTTTACGCAGCCGTGGATGACATGCTGAAAAGCGATATCCACGCGCTCGCCATTGAGGCGCTTGCACCGCCTCCCGCGGGTTAATTTTGAAAGATATCGACCCCCGGGGGGGCGCCAGCCCATATCCCGCCTGGCCATTGAAATTTGGAGACATCGCGCGGTAAAGGCTAAACTGCCGCCCCCGGGCGCGCCGGCCACGTCGGCCACAGTCGCCATTACGTTCCTAGAGGATTCAAATGACTCAATTTCTTCGTACACCGTGGAACCTGGTGTCCACCGTGGCAGCCATTGCCGTAATGCTGACGGCCTGCGGCAAAGGACAGCAGGCGGCGACACCCGCCGTTACCGACGCGCCGGCGGTGGCTGCCGATGCGGTTGCCGTCGTCGACGGAAAGGCCATTCCCCGCAGCGCTTATGATGACTATCTGAAGAGCCTACTGCGAGGCAAGCCGGTCACCGAGGTGACCCCTGAAGAGAAGAATCAGGTTCTCGACCAAATGGTAAATATGCAGCTCATCGCGACTGAGGCTGCGAAAGAGGGCTTGGAAAAGGATCCGGACGTGGTGACCCGCCTCGACCTGGTACGCACGCAACTACTGGCCGACGCCGGTGCACAGAAGTACCTCAAGACCCTGGTCCCCACGGATCAGGAGCTGCATGCCGAGTACGACGCCGTCGCCGACAAGACGGAATATCACGCCCGCCACATTCTGGTGCCCACCAAGGAAAAGGCTGAAGCGCTGATAAAGAAGATCAAAGGCGGAGCGAAGTTCGAAGACGTCGCGAAAGCCGAATCCACCGACACGTCGAAGACCAGCGGCGGCGATCTCGGTTGGTTTACGACGGCGCGCATGGTCAAGCCATTCGGCGACGCGGTCAAGGCCCTGAAGAAAGGCGGAATGACGACCGAACCGGTACAGACCCAATATGGCTGGCACATCATCAAGCTCGAAGATTTGCGCGATGCGCCGTTCGATCAAATGAAGCCTCAGCTCACCAACGCCATCACTCAAAAGAAATTTCAGGCGTACATCGACGGCCTGAAGAAAAACGCCAAGATCGAAAAGAAACTGTAGGACAAATCAAGGGTAGCGGGCCGGCGAGTGCCCGCTACTGTTTCAGCATTTCCAAAAACGCCGGCTCGTCGAGGACCGTGATCCCCAACTCCTGCGCTTTCTTGAGTTTCGAGCCCGCCTCCGCGCCTGCCACCACGTAGTGGGTCTTTTTTGAAACACTGCCGCTGACCTTGCCGCCGCGCGACGTGATCGCCTCCGCCGCCGCATCGCGCGTGAGCGCTTCCAGCGTTCCGGTCAGCACGAAAGTCTTTCCCTCCAGTTCTGCGCTTGAAATCTGCCTTTCAAGCGAAGGCCATGTGATCCCGCTTGCCAGCAATCGATCGACGATCCCTGCGTTCTCGGCATTGCTGAAATAGGCGGCAACGTTGCGCGCCACCACCGGACCCACGTCGGGCACCCGCTGTATTTCGTCCGCCGGCGCGTGCCGCAACGCCGCGACATCGCCGAAGTGCTGCGCCAGCGCCAATGCCGTGGCTTCGCCCACGTCGCGTATTCCAAGCGCATACAGAAACCGAGGCAAGCTCGTGTGCTTCGCCGCAGCTATGGCGGACTGCAATTTTTGCGCGGATTTCTCTCCCAAGCGATCCAATGTCGCGAGCTGCGCCGCCTGCAGACCGAACAGATCCGCCGGCGTCCTCACCCAATCGAGTTCGACCAGCCGGTCCACGAGCTTCTCCCCCAGGCCCTGGATGTCCATCGCGCGCCGCGATGCAAAGTGTTTGATCTCCTCGCGTCGCTGAGCAGCACAGGTCCGGCCGCCCGTGCAGCGGGCGACGGCCTGATCGCCTTCACGGACGACCGGCGATCCGCATACCGGACACACCGCGGGGAGCTCGACCGGGGAGGCGCCGGCAATGCGGCGCTCCGGCAACACCCGGACGACCTCCGGTATCACATCGCCGGCGCGGCGGATGACGACGGAATCCCCCACGCGCACATCTTTGCGCGTCAATTCATCCATGTTGTGCAAAGTGGCGTTGCTCACCGTGACGCCGCCCACGAATACGGGTTCCAAACGGGCCACCGGCGTCAATGCGCCGGTACGCCCGACTTGAAATTCGATTTCACGAACCGTCGTCAACGCCTCCTCCGCCGGAAATTTGTGGGCAATCGCCCAGCGCGGCGCACGCGAGACGAAGCCGAGCTGCCGCTGCAACTCCATATCGTCGACCTTGTAGACGACGCCGTCGATCTGGTATGGCAGTTTCGAACGCGCCACGCCCATGTCTCGGTAATATTCGAGACATCCCTCGATCGATTCGACCACGCGGGATTGCGGACAGATCTTGAAGCCCCAGCGCCGCAGCAGCTGCAGCAATTGCCCGTGGTGCGTCGGCAGTTTCCCGCCCTCGACGTAGCCGATTCCGTAGATGAACAAGTCCAATGGACGGGCCGCGGTCATTCGCGCATCGAGCTGGCGCAAGCTGCCCGCAGCTGCATTGCGCGGATTGATGTACGCCTTTTCGCCGCGCGCCACGGCCTCTTTGTTGAAGCGCTCGAAGCCGGCAAGAGGCATGAACACCTCTCCGCGCACCTCGAGCATTCGCGGTGGCTCGGCCGTGCGCAGCTTCAAAGGGAATGCCGCAATGGTCCTCAGGTTTTGCGTAATGTCCTCGCCGGTTTCGCCATCCCCGCGAGTGGCGCCCTGAACGAACACGCCCTTCTCGAACAGCGCGCTGATTGCCAGGCCATCGAGCTTCGGCTCCGCCGAATAGCTTATCGAGCGCTCATCGAGACGCTCGCGTATCCGCCGGTCGAAATCACGTACTTCGTCCTCGCTGAAAGCGTTGTCGAGCGACAGCATGGCGATTCGATGGCGTACCGCGCCGAATGCCGCGACCGGCGCCGCACCCACGCGCTGCGTCGGCGAGTCCTTCGTCAGCAATTGCGGGTACTGCGCTTCAATGGCGCGCAGTTCCAGCATCAGTCGATCGTATTCGGCATCCGGAACTTCCGGATCATCGAGCGCATGGTAGCGGTAGTTGTAGCGCTCCAACAGTTCGCGCAATTCGGCCGCCCGTTCCGCCGCCTGCTGCTGCGCTTTACCCACGTTCGGCATTAGCGCAAAAGGGCTTGAAAGCGCACCACATCCTCGCGCAGCGCTGCGGCGCGCTCCAGTGTCAGCGGCATCCCCTTGGAATCCTGCAGCGTGCCGTGCAGCGTTTCCGCCAGCTCTCGCGCCGTTTCAACGAGTGCGTCGAGCGTTTGCAGCATATCTGCCGGACCCGGCAAGACCGCGAACAGCGTCAAGCCGCGGAACTCCTCTTTCGGCATGCGTGCGATATCGAAGGTACCGGGCTCGACTAGGCTCGCGGCGCAAAAGAGGGTTCGGCCATCGCTGAGCTTGCGGTGAAACACCTGGTAGCGGCCATGAGCCAATCCATGGTTCTCCAAAGCCGTCATGAGGTCCACGCCCGCCCAACGAGACTCCCCCGCCGCACAGACGCGAACGGAGACGATGCGCTGGGTTTCGCTGGCGTTGGCAGCCTGAGGCGCAGCCGTCGCGGGAGCCGGTTCGCTCGATACCGGCGGGTTGGCGGCCGGCGCTTCGGCCGCGGGCGCAGCAATCGTTGCAGGCTCAATAGGCGCTGCCGGCGCCGTGGCCGGTGGCGGGCGGCTCTGCATCGGCTGGGCCTCGCCCAGATCCAGGTTCTCTTCAAATGGGTCGAGGTGAGCCGTCATCGGCAAATCCACGACGTCTGTTTGTTCGAAGTCATGGGTGCGGATACTCAAAGGTTCGAACGGCGGCACGCCCCAGTCACGCGAGTCTGGCTCGTCGACCGACCCCGCAAGCCGCCCCGGCGCCGCCGCGGTTCCCGGCGGCTCGCGCGACTCGCGCAACTCGGCATTGCCCGGCGCCTGGCGCGAACGCCGCGCACCCCACCACCAGATGCCGGCGATCAGCAGCACACTGAGGCCCGCCAATATCCAACGTAGTTCGGTCGCCAAGATTCAGGCTCCCAGCGCTACATCGCGGCCATGCGCACGGCCTCGTCCACGTCGACTGCCACGAGCCGCGACACCCCGGGCTCGTTCATGGTGACGCCCACCAATTGCGTCGCGAGCTCCATGGTGCTCTTGTTGTGAGTGATGAATATGAACTGCACGCTGCTAGACATGTCGCGTACGATGTCGCAGAAACGGCCGACGTTGTTTTCGTCCAGAGGCGCATCCACCTCGTCCAGCAGACAGAACGGCGCCGGATTCAAATCAAAGATCGCGAAGACCAACGCGACCGCCGTCAAGGCCTTCTCGCCGCCCGAAAGTTGGCTGATGGTGCTGTTGCGCTTGCCCGGCGGACGCGCCATCACGGAAACACCGGCCGCCTCCGAATCTTCTCCCGTCAGTTCCAGGTAGGCGTGGCCGCCGCCGAACAGGCGCGGGAATTTCTCCTTGAGGCCGGCGTTGACCCGGTCGAACGTATCCTGGAATCGGCTGCGCGTCTCGCGATCGATTTTTCGCATCGCCGACTCCAATGTCTCCAACGCGTCGGTCAGATCCTTGCACTGGCGATCGAGGTATTCCTTGCGTTCCGACTGCTCCTTGAACTCGCCGATGGCCGCGAGATTTACCTGGCCCAAGCGCTCGATTTTGCCCTTGGTCTCCTCGAGCCCGGCCTCCCAGGTGTCCACCGTCGCCTCGGGCGCCAGTTGCGCGAGCAACGCGGCGAGTTCGAAACTCGTCGCCGCCAGTTGCTCGGCAACGCTTTCTCGCCGCACGCGTACTTGCTGCTCAGCCAAGCGCGCATCCTCCATCGCCGCTCGGGCGGCGTCGACGCGTTCCTCGATGGCGGTGCGGCGTGTCTCGCGATCGTGCAACAAGGCATCCAACTCATCGCTGGCAATCTTCGCGGCATGCAGCTCGCTCTCGATCTGTGCACGAACCTGCAGTGCCGACTCGATCTGCTGTTGCAAAGCGAGCAGCGGCGCCTCGCCGTCCGCGAGTTGCGCCGCCAGTTCGTCGCGGCGCAGCGCCAAGCCTTCCAGCTGCTTTTCCACGCGCGAAAGCGTGGTGGTCAGCGACGTATGCGAGGAGCGTCGCGACTCCACCTGTAGCGCCAGATCGCGCGCGGCCGTTTGGGCCGCCTGCGCCGCGGTCCGGGCAGCGCCCTGCTCGGTGCGCAGACGTTCACGCTCCTGCTCGAGTACCAGACGCTTCGGTTCGAGCGCGGCGAGCGACTCGATGGCAAACCCCATGCGCGCCCGAGCGGCGCGCAGATCCGTTTCGGCGCGTTCGAGTTCCGCGCGCACGTCCGCAAGGCCCGTTTCGAGCTGGCTCAGGCGCCGCGCAGCGTCCGCGGTGCGGGCCTGGGCCGCGTCGAGGGCGGCGCGCCGATCGACGTGCTCGCGATGCAGGCGATTGACCTCGGTTTGAAACCGGTCGCGGCGGTCCTCATGTTCGTGCACCCGCTCGCGCGTGAGTTCCAGCCGATGTTCCGAGTCCTTCACGGCGTCCGCAAGCTGCGTCACCTGCAAGCGGATTTCGCGCAATGTCTCCTCGCGCTCGATCACGCCGGTGTGCGGATCCTGGTCGCGCGACAGCCGCAGCCAATCCGGACCCAACCACACGCCGTCGCGAGTGACTACCGATTGACCCGCGCCGAGCCGGCGCCGCCGGCCGAGAGCTTCGCCCAGCGTCTCGGCGGTGAATACCGACGACAACACGGAACCCAGCACCGCCGCACCTTGCACCTTGGACTGCAGCGATGCCGAATCGGGCGCACCGCCCGCATGTTCGCCCACCGTTACAACCGCCAAATGCCCGCCGTCGAAGCTGCCGAGTAAATCGGCAACGCCGTCCAGCCCATCGACGCACACCGCCTCGAGATAGGACCCTAAGACGGTTTCCACCGCGCGTTCCCAGCCTCGGTCGACGCGCAGCTGCTGCGCGACTCGCGGCTGATGGTCCAGCGACTGCGCCTTCAACCACTGCGTCACCTTGCCGGAAACCTTGCCGAGCGCCGCCTGCTGCAGGGCTTCGGTCGATACCTGCGAGCCCAACGCCTGCTGCCACTTGGCCCGCAACTCGTTGAGAGCCTGTGTTTGCTCGCGCTCGCGCTCGCGCGTCACCGAGAGTTCCGCCAGCAATTCCGCGAGCTCGGTCGCCGCCTTCTTACCGGCTTCGCCTGAGGCGGCCGCCTGTTCCGCCAGCGTTTCCAAAGGTACGGGCGGTTGGACCTGGGCGAGAACCAGACGCTCCGCGTCTTGCCGTTCTTGCTGTTGCAGCAGGCGATGCTGCTGATTCTCGAGCTGCTCGATGCGCGCGCGTTCGACCTGCGTCTCGCGTTGGCCCAGCGCAACGCCTTGAGAATGCTCGTCCCACGTGTGTTGCCAGGTCACGAGCGCCTGCTCGCAGCGCACCAACAGTTCCGAGGCGCTGCGCTCCTCCTCATGGGCGGCATCGAGGCCGGGAACCATCGTGGCCAGTTCCATGGTCAGCGATTCGAGATGAGCGCGATCGCGCTGGATGACGCCCGTGAGGTCCTGCACCTGGGCTTGCGACTGCTCGAGATCGGAAGCTTGGCGCTGACGCAACTCGCGGGCATGCTGAATGCTCTGCTCGATGCGCGTAACCTCCGAGCCGGCACCGTAGAAGCGCGCTTGGATGGCCCCGAGAGCGTCGCTCTTGGATGATTGATCGACGCGAATCTGCTCGATCTCGGCCTCGGCTTCCCGCAGGTCCGCAAGCACGGCATGCATGGCGGTTTCGCATTGTTGGGTGGCCGATTCGCGCACGCCCGCCTCCGCATCGAGGCTTTGTAAGCGCAACGCCAAAAGCTCCGCTTGCAGCTTGCGTTCTTCTTCCTTGAGCGTCTGATAGCGGCGTGCCGTCGCCGCTTGCCGCTGCAAATGTCGAATCTGCTTTTCGACCTCGTCGCGCAGATCGTTCAAGCGGTCCAGGTTCTCGCGCGTCTGACCGATGCGGTTTTCGGTTTCGCGGCGCCGTTCTTTGTAGCGCGAAATACCCGCAGCCTCTTCCAAGAATGCGCGCAGATCATCGGGCCGCGCCTCGATCACGCGGGAGATCATCCCTTGCTCGATGATCGCGTAGCTGCGCGAACCCAATCCCGTGCCGAGGAACATCTGCGTGATGTCCTTGCGGCGCACCTTCATGCCGTTGATGAAATAGTCCGAAGTGCCGTCGCGGCTGACCGCGCGGCGAAGCGCCACTTCATTGTAGTTCGCGTAGGCGCCGCCGATCTTGCCGTCGGAGTTGTCGAATACCAGCTCCACCGAGGCGGTACCCAGCGGTTTGCGAGCCGAGGAACCATTGAATATGACATCCGCCATCGAATCGCCGCGCAGGTGCTTTGCGGAGATTTCGCCCATCACCCAACGCACGGCATCGATGATATTCGACTTGCCGCACCCGTTCGGACCAACGACGCCTGTCAGACTGCTCGGGAACGTGATCGTCGTCGGGTCGACAAAGGATTTGAAGCCGGCTATCTTGAGTTTCGTTAAGCGCATCAGTTTTTTTAACCTTAAGATCGGGCCTTCGGGTGACGAGCGGGTCCGTCGCTCTCATGGCCGTCAATGTGGCGCGTAGTGTAAAGTAAACGTCACTTTCGTAAACCCCTGACGCGCCCTAACATGGCACCCTCTCGCCCATGACTGAACCCAGCCGATCTCTGGAAACTTTCTTGAACCCGGCGCCCGAGCGCGACTACACCATCCGGATGACGATTCCGGAGTTTAGCTGCCTGTGCCCGAAAACGGGACAGCCGGATTTCGCCACGCTGAAGCTGGAATACGTACCGCACGAACGCTGCGTCGAACTGAAGTCCTTGAAGCTCTATATTTGGTCGTTCCGCGACCGCGGGGCGTTCCATGAAGCGGTGACCAATGAAATACTGCAGGAGCTGGTGGCCGCCACCGCGCCCCGGTTCCTTCGGCTGACCGCCGAATTCAACGTGCGGGGCGGGATTTACACCGCCGTAGTCGCGGAACATCGGAAATCGGGGTGGCTGGCGGCCCCCGCCACCGCCCTCCCTTGAGGGGCCCACCCCGCCCCTCCGCTACGCGTCACGGCCTCCGTCCCAGCCGCCCGGGCTTTGTCTTTTCAATCATGGAGTTAGATAAATAAAATATGTTATGCCAGCGGCCTGTACAGGCCGTTGCGCGTCGGTATAATCGCGCGCTCTTTCATAAAGAGGCGGAGACCGTAAATGCCCTCGAAAAAACCGAATAAAGCGGCCAAAAAGCCAGGAAAGGCGACCCACGGGAAGGTAAGTCACAAAGTGGCTGCCCCAAAAAAGGCAGCGCGCCCTCAGCTTAAGCATACGCATGCTATCGCCACATCGAAGGTAACAGTGAAATCCAACAAGTCAGTTCCCAAACCGGCCGCGAAGCCCGCGACCGTCAAAGCAACCCGCGCGAAGCCCGCGGACAGTATCGAGTCGACGACGGATGTCGCCGTCGCCGATAAGCTCGCGCCCCTGAAATTCGACACCCGTCCGCTGGTGATGCCGACTCGCCCCGCGCAGAACGATGACGACGCCGATGTCGACCCAACCGTCGCCGCCAGCTTGTTGGCGGGACCGCGCAACGTAAAGCCGTACATCGCTCGGCGCGGCGAGCAGTACATGAACAAGGAGCAGTTGGAGCACTTCGCTCGTATACTGGGAAATTGGAAGCGCGACCTCATGGTCGAAGTCGACCGCACCGTGCTGCACATGAAGGACGAGGCGGCCAATTTCCCCGACCCGAACGACCGGGCGACCCAGGAAGAGGAATTCAGCCTCGAACTGCGCACCCGGGATCGTGAGCGCAAGCTCATTCGGAAAATCGATGAGGCATTGAAGCGCATCGAAGACGGATCCTACGGCTACTGCCTGGAAACCGGCGAAGAAATAGGCATTAAACGGCTCGAGGCCAGGCCCGTCGCGACGCTGTCAGTGGAAGCTCAGGAGCGGCGCGAACGCCGCGAAAAGCAGTACGGCGACCGCGACGACCGCTACCGGTAGGCCGCCCGGCTCGGGCCGCGCCTATGTCGGACGCTTCGCGCCCTCGCCATCCGGCGATCTTCACTTGGGCTCGCTGTATACGGCGGCAGCCAGCTATCTCGATGCGCGTGCGAGCGGCGGACGCTGGCTGGTCCGCGTCGAGGATCTGGATACCCCCCGCGTGGTTCCCGGATCCGCGGCCGGTATTCTGCGCACCTTGAGCCGATTCGGCTTCGAATGGGACGAGGAAGCGGTCCGCCAGAGCGATCGCAACGAACGATATGAGGCAGCGCTCGAGGCGCTGCACAGCCGGGGTCTGACCTTCGAATGTTCGTGCAGCCGCTCACAGCTGGCGGACGAAGAGCGCTATCCCGGCCATTGCCGCAAAAATCCCCTGGTTGCGGGATTGCCGACCGCCACTCGACTGCGGGTGGATCCATGCCACATCCAGTTCACGGATCGAATTCAGGGAGCTTTCCGGCAAGACGTAGCTGCCGCGGTGGGCGACATGGTGCTCCGGCGCCGCGACCAGCTTTTTGCCTACGTGTTGGCGGTCGTGGTCGACGATGCTGCCCAGGGTGTAACGCACGTGGTTCGGGGAGCCGACCTATTGGACAATACCCCACGGCAAATCCATCTGCAGCGCCTGCTGGAGCTCGAGCAGCCGATATATGCGCATGTACCGCTGCTTACCGAACCCGATGGCAAGAAGCTCGCCAAGTCCTCGCGCAGCGTTCATCTGGAGGCCGGATTGGCGCTCCCGCAACTCATCAGGGTCTGGGACCTGCTCAACCTGTCCCCGCCCCTCGATCTGCGGGATGCGGCCATCCCGGAAGCGTGGGCCTGGGCTATCGGGCACTGGGATATCAGCCGCGTTCCGAAACGGCTGACCCGCCTACTAGACCGGTAAAGGCGCACGAATTTGCGTATATCAGGGCGCAAATTCAAGCTCATACATCGGGATTTGCCTTCGCGCTGCATTGCGCTATCCTTTGCTCGGATGATCCATGGAATGGTCATTGGTATCGGGCACGTGCCGGAATCCTTCGGTAGCGCGTCGGCCAAACACGAGCGAGGCTGCCATGAGCGATCCGCGAGTGATTAAAAAGTACCCAAACCGCCGGCTCTACGACACGGTCGAGAGCCGGTATATAACGTTGGCGGATGTAAGACGCTTGGTCGTCGAGCGAATAGACTTCGTTGTCGTCGACAAGAAAAATAACTCCGACATTACGCGCAGCATCTTGCTGCAGGTGATTGCCGAACAGGAACATCTGCCTGAGCCGATATTGAGCCAGGACTTCATGGTCAACGTGATCCGCTCCTATGGCAGCAGCGCGCAAACGCTGGTCAGCGGCCATTTGGAGCAGGCATTGCGCCAGTTCATGAGTCAGCAGCCGCAGCCCCTGCGCGAACGCATAAAACCGTTCGCGGGAGCGCGTCCGCCGGATGAGGGTTATAAGTCGTTGTCGCCGGCACGCGAGGCGACCAACCTCACGAAATGACGCGGCGCCGCCGCGTCATGGGCTGGTGCTGGGCAGCACCAGCCGCGGTGGCGGCTGTGTCAGCTACGCTGCGTCCACATTGCGCATCGACAAACGCACGCGTCCCTGTCGGTCGACCTCCAGCACTTTGACGCGCACCACATCGCCTTCCTTCAGCTTGTCGCCGACGCGTTCGACGCGCTCTTCCGAGATCTGCGAGATATGCACCAAGCCGTCGCGGCCCGGCAGAATCGTCACGAACGCACCAAAGTCCATTAGGCGGGCCACCTTGCCTTCGTACACGCGCCCGACCTCGATGTCAGCCGTGATGAGTTCGATACGCCGCTGCGCCTCCCGGCCCGCCGCGCCCTGAACGGAAGCGATCTTCACCGTGCCATCGTTTTCGATATCGATCGAGGTGCCGGTCTCTTCGGTGATCTGACGTATGACCGCACCGCCCTTGCCGATGACGTCTCGGATCTTCTCCGGGTCGATCTTCAAGGTGATGATGGTCGGCGCCCACTCGGACATGTTCTCGCGAGGTTTGGAGAGAACCTTGTTCATCTCGCCCAAGATGTGCAAGCGGCCGCTGCGCGCCTGATCCAATGCCACTTTCATGATCTCGCGCGTGATGCTGGTGATCTTGATGTCCATTTGCAGCGCAGTGATGCCGTCCTTGGTCCCGGCCACCTTGAAATCCATGTCGCCCAAATGATCTTCGTCGCCCAAAATGTCGGTCAATACCTGGAAGCGCGAGCCTTCCTTGACCAAGCCCATGGCCACACCGGCCACCGGCGCCTTGATCGGCACGCCCGCGTCCATCAACGCCAAGCTGCTGCCGCACACCGAAGCCATCGAACTCGAGCCGTTGGATTCCAGGATCTCCGACACCACGCGAATGACGTAGGGGAATTTATCAACCCCGGGCATGACCGCCTTCACGCCCCGCTTGGCGAGGTTGCCGTGTCCGATTTCGCGCCGCTTGGGCGAACCCATCATGCCGGTCTCGCCAACGCTGAACGGAGGGAAATTGTAGTGCAGCATGAACGGCTCTTTGCGTTCACCGGTCAAGCCGTCGATGATCTGTGCATCACGGCCGGTGCCGAGCGTCGTAACCACCAACGCCTGCGTTTCGCCGCGGGTGAACAGCGCGGAGCCGTGGGTCCGTGCCAGGACGCCGGTGCGGATTTGAATGGGGCGCACGGTTTTCGTATCCCGCCCATCGATGCGAGGATGCCCGTCCAGAATCCGCTCGCGCACCAGCCGGTATTCCAAATTGAAAAACTCGCCGCCGACCTGGTCAGCAGTGAACTTGGGTGCGGCGCCGCCCTGCGCACTGGCCTTGGCGAGCGCTTCCAGCGTGGCGGTCTTGATTTCACCGATCTTTGCGTAGCGCTGCTGCTTCTCCGTCAGCGCATAGGCGGCGATCAAATTCTTCTCGGCGAGCGCGCTCACCGCATCCTTGAGTTCGGTGTTCGGCTGCGGCGCGACCCAGGGCCATTTCGGCTTGCCCGCCTGCGCCGCGAGTTCATTGATGGCCTTGATCGCCACTTGCATCTGTTCGTGGCCGAACATGACGGCGCCCAGCATGACTTCTTCATCCAGGCCCTCGGCCTCGGATTCCACCATCAGCACGCCTTCTTCCGTGCCGGCGACCACCAGATCGAGCTTCGATTCCACGAGTTGCGTCGCGGTGGGATTGAGAACGTATTTGCCGCCGAGGTACCCGACTCGCGCCGCGCCGATCGGTCCCAGGAAGGGCATGCCCGAAATGGCGAGCGCCGCGGAAGCGCCGAGCAGCGAGGCGACGTCGGGGTCCACTTCCGAGTTGACCGAGAGCACCGATGCGACGACCTGAACATCGTTGATGAAGCCCTCCGGGAACAGCGGACGGATCGGACGATCGATCAGGCGCGAGGTGAGCGTTTCCTTTTCGGTGGGCCGTCCTTCCCGCTTGAAGAAACCGCCCGGGATGCGTCCCGCAGCGTAAGTCTTCTCCTGGTAGTTGACCGTCAGCGGAAAGAAGTCGCGGCCCGGAGTCGCCTTCTTGAGGCCGACCGCGGTCACGAGAACCACCGTTTCACTCATCGTCACGAGCACCGCACCGTCGGCTTGACGCGCGAGTTCGCCCGTCTCGATCGTCACGGTGTGATCCCCATACTGAAAACTTTTCTTGATAGCGCTCACGTAGAGCCCCTTATGTCGGAATGATTTATCGGAAGCAACGAGACGTCGGCGCCTAATTCATAAAGGCCGGCAGCGTCCGTTAGCGGCGTAAGCCTAAGCGTTCGACCAATTGCGTGTACTTGTCCGGCGTCTTGGCTTTGAGATAATCGAGCAGCTTGCGGCGCTGATTGACCATCTTGAGCAGTCCGCGACGCGACGCATGGTCGGCCTTGTGCGTGGTGAAGTGCTGGCTCAAGCCATTGATGCGCTCGGACAACAAGGCAATTTGAACTTCGGGCGAACCGGTGTCCTGCGCGCTGCGCTGGAATTTACCGACGACGTCCGTCTTTTCTTCGCGAGTAAGTGGCATTGAAATCAAACCTCAATCAATAACTGTGAATCAATAACTTAGGCCTTTTAAGAAGGCGCGCATTGTACGCGTCACCGCATCCGCTCTCAAGCAGGGATTCACTCCCCTGATATCAGGCGCAGCGGCACCAGCCGGCCGGCCGGCAGAATGGCGCCCAAACCCAGGAACCCGAGCCCCGCCGCATAAATACGCACATTCCCGGGGATATCCGCGGGTATCGACACCGTCTGACCCTGCCGAAAAGCGCTCACGCCGCCGGCGGGAAGATCCAAGCGCCGCCAGCCGGCCAGCGCGGCGTCCACGGGCAGCAGTACTTCGAGGCGCTGCGCCGGCGTCATGGCTTCCAAGACTTCAAAAGTCCACTGCGGCGCGTCCGAAAATGGCGCGACGCCGAGACGGCGCAACTCGACCAAATGCGCGATCGTGTTGAGCTGCGCCGCCAAGTCCTCGGCCAACACGCGAATGTAGGCGCCTTTCGTGCAGCGCACGTCGAACGACAGGTCGGGGGCTTGCCAATCGAGCAGCCGCATGTCGCGGATGACGATGGCGCGCGCGGCTCGTTCCCGCGTAATGCCGGCCCGCGCGTACTCGTATAGGGGCTTGCCATCCTGCTTGATCGCCGAACGCATCGGCGGTACCTGGGCGTAGTCGCGCGGAAAATCGCCGAGCGCCCGCTCGAGTTGCTGCACCGACAAGGGCGGCAACTCGCGCGTTTCGATCACCTCGGATTCACGGTCGGCGCTCGCGGTCCGCTGGCCCAAACGCGCGGTCACGCGATACGTCTTGTCCGCGTCGAGCAACTGGGCGCCGAACTTCGTGGCTTCGCCAAAACAAATTGGCAGCATCCCCGACGCCAGCGGGTCCAGCGAGCCGGTATGCCCGGCCTTGCGGGCGCCGAAAAGGCGTTTGACGCGGGCCACCGCGCCGGCTGAGCTCACGCCCAAAGGCTTGTCGAGCAAAAGAATTCCGTGGATATCGGCCGGCATCAGCGGGTGTCGCCCGGCGCCGATTTACCCGTACTCACGTAGTCACCCTCATCGACAACATGGCCTTCATCGTGCTCCGCCGCATCCGTGGGTGCAGCGCCCGTACCCGCACGCGATACCGACTCAACGTCTTTGACGGGCTTGGTAACGGAGTCGATCAACTGAGTCAACCGCACGCCGTGCTCGATGGAAGTATCGAGTTCGAAACTCAAAGTCGGCGTGTAGCGGATCATCAGCGAGCGCGACAGCGCATTGCGCAAGAACCCGGCCGCGCTCTCGAGGCCGCGCTGCACCTTCGGATCGGCGCCTTCCTTGCCGAAAATCAAGTAGTACACCCGCGCCGTTCGCAAGTCGCCGGTCACGGACACCGCGGTGATCGTGACATTGCCGATGCGCTCGTCCTTGACGTCGCGACGCAGCAAGTCGGTCAGCTCACGCTGGATCTGTTCGCCCAGACGCCGAGCCCGCGGATTATC
>DASXYI010000143.1:0-10216 GCA_036502605.1 Steroidobacteraceae bacterium | reverse complement strand
ACTAGTGCAATTTAGCCGGCAATGTGAAGCTGAAACGGGCGCCGCCGCATGCCGATCCATTGTCGGCTCGAATGCGTCCACCATGCGCTTCAATAGTGGAACGGGAAATGGGCAGACCAAGTCCCATCCCCGCGTCCGTTCGGTCACCTGCCGGACGAGCGCCAAGTCGTCCGGATGCATGGTTCGGCACCATTTCGATGGTGGCCCTAAGCGCGCGCTCATATCCGGATATTCTGTAGCTCTCCCTGTTCGATTGACGTCAATATTAGACCACGAAGGCTGCGGCGGGCAGAGCAATTTGGCCTGTGCCGGGAACGCTGTCTTTCTTATTTATTCCGGCTTGATATTTGCGGCCTTGATGATCGGCCACCACTTCTCGATTTCGGCCTTCTGAAAGGCTCCGAGCGCCTCCGGCGTCTGCTGATCCCGCGCGGGAATTTCTTCACCTATGCCAGCCAGGCGTTGCCGCACGGCCGGGTCGGCCAGCGTCTCGACGACGGCAGCATTGAGCCGCGCCACGATATCCTTAGGCGTCTGTTTAGGAGCCCAGATGCCGCGCCACACCGATACATAGAAGCCGGGAAGTCCGGCCTCGTCCGCCGTCGGAATCTCGGGCGCAACGTCCAGACGCGCTTTGCTTGTAACCGCATAGGCCTTGATCTTGCCCGCGCGGATCTGCGGCAATGCGTTGGAGATCTGATTCGTAGTCACATCGATCTGTCCGGCGACCAGATCCTGCATGGCTGGAGCGGCCCCACGATACGACACGAACTGAAAGCGGGCCCCGATCAGGTTCTGCAGCAGGAGCGCCGTGATATGTCCGGGTGCGCCGGCTCCGGGCGTTCCCCATGACACCTTGTCCTGGTTGGCCTTGAGCCAGGCGATCAGTTCCTTCAAATCCCTTGCCGGCACCGCATTTTTCGCAAGAAACGTCTGCGGGCTGCTCGGCAGCAATGCGACCGGCGCGAAATCCTGCAGCAGATCGTAGTTGAGCGGATAGATGGCGCCGTTGATGACGTGCGTGCTCCAGTCGCCGATGCTGATCGTATAGCCATCAGGAGCTGCGCGGGCCACGCGTCCCGTCCCGATGCTGCCTGACGCGCCGGTGACATTCTCCACCAGGATCGGTTGGCCGAGCGCCGGCTTCATCCGCTCCGTTACGATGCGCGCAATCGTGTCGGTCGGCCCGCCGGCCGCATAGCCGACAATGGCGGTAATCGGACGGGCCGGATAGCTTTGAGCGTTTGCATCGACGATTCCCCAAAGCGTAGTCGCGAGCACGACGGCCGAAGATATTTTACTTGTCATGTCGTCCCCTCACGCTTCGCCAACAAGGGCAAAAATATTGCCAAGGGAGTTTCGCATTGTCCTCCCCTCGGCAATTCGTCTTGGAATACAAGACTGCCGGGGCTGTGCGATGGCAAGACGCTACGTAGGATAGATTTTCACATTGCGTGTAGCCCCCTCAGGCCTCAGTTGGGATAGCTAAAGGAGTTGCGGAGTGGGGAGGACCCGCCATTCAGGCAAGATGCTCCGTCCGCCAACGACAAATTGTTGGAACCGGCGGCAAGCCCAGTCAGAATCCAAAGGCGCCGGCTCCGAAATGCACACGCTGGGTAACGTCGTAGCTGGCCTTGCTGATGGGATAGGCATAGTCGACGCGGATCGGCCCGAACATCGAATCCCAGACGAGGCCAGCCCCGAATGACGACCGAATGGTCCGGGAATTACCGACCAACGATTGCGATAGCGCCGGAAATGAACTCGAACCCGCCGTGCTCCATAGGCTGCCAGCGTCGGCGAACACCGCCACCTTCAGCGCGACTTCGGGCGGCATAAACGGAATCGGCGCCTGCACCTCGGCTGTTGTAGCCCAATAGATGTTGCCGCCGATGTTATCCTGGGTCGTGCCGGGTGTCAGATCGCGTGGGCCGAAACCGTTCACCGCAAAGCCGCGCACGAGCTGTGGACCGCCAAAGAAATTGTTCAGCAGCGGGAGTTGTTGACCGCCCCACGGGGTCACGTATCCGCCCTGCGCGCGGACTATCCCGACCACATCGTTGGCCAATTCATGGTAGTACTGCAGGTCCGCTGTGGTTCGAAGAAAATTCACGTCGCCGCCAAGACCTGCGAAGTCCTCGTTGATGATGGCGCGAACGCCGTTGTGCGGGTTCCTGGGGTCGTCGAGGGTGCTGTAGGTGAAGCCGGTCCCGATGGAAGACACCCATTGCGAGCCTGCCAGGGCCGCCTGCTGGATGGGAAGCGAGGCAATGCCGCTGGCGGGATCAAGCGTTACCTGCTGGTTGTAGATCGAGTAGCGCAATTGCGCGCCAAGTTCGTCGCTTAACGGTGCTCCAAGGGTCATCCTGGCACCGTAAGTCAGCGTATCATAGGCCTGATAGGTACTGGACGTTGTCTGTTTGTCGAACAGTGCGGCACCCAGCGAGGCGCGGCTGCCAAGAAAATACGGTTCGGTGAGGGAGAGATCGAAACCACTCGTGTATTGTCCATAGGTAACGGATGCCTTGACAGACTCGCCGCGCCCCAAAAAGTTCTTATCGCCGATGCTGACCTGACCCAGGATGCCGTCGGCCGTGGAGTAGCCGCCTGAAATCGAAAAGTCGCCAGTGCCCTGTTCCTCAACGGTGATATTGACGATAGCGCGGTCAGGCGCGGAGCCTGGCTCTTTGGTGACCTTTACAACTTTGAAGTATCCTAGGCTCTTCAGGCGGCGCTCGCCGCGTTCGATCAGGGTGCGGTTGTAGGCATCGCCTTCCGCGACATCGAATTCCCGACGGATGACGCGATCCTCCGTCTTGCTGTTACCGTGAATGTCGATGCGCTCCACGTAGAGGCGAGCGCCTTGCTCGATCGTATAGACGACGTTGATGGTCTGGCGATCCGGCACGCGATCAAGCCGTGGCTGCACGCTGGCAAACGGCTGCCCGGCCTTCGCGAGATCGGTCGAGAGCGCGTCGACGCTCTTCTCCACTGTGTCGGCGTTGTAGATGTCGCCTGCTTGCGTTCGCAGGCGCCGTTGCAGCGCCGCGGAGTCGACGGTACCAAGGTCGGACTTGATCTCCGCTGTCCCAATCCGATAGCGCTCCCCTTCATCAAGTTGGAACGTGACCACAATCCCGTTTTTGTCCCGGTCGTATTGCGCGTCAGCCGACACGATGCGCATATCGATATAGCCGCGTGTCAGATAGAAGTGGTGCAGCAGATTGCGGTCTTGCTCGATACGGTCCGGATCGTAGATGTCATTATTCAGCAAAAAGCTCAGGAGGTTGGTCTCGCCGGTCTTAATTTTGTTCCTGAGCTCGGCGGCCTTGAAGGCCTTATTGCCCACAAAACTAATCTGGCGAACCCCGGTTTTCTTGCCTTCGTGAATCGCAAATACAAGATCGACCTGATCGTCTCGAGCGTCGATGATTTTGGGATCGACCTGCGCGTCGAAGCGGCCCGCCCGACGATACAGATCCACGATCTGTTGGACGTCACGTTGGACGACGGCTGACGCCAGCGGTGCCCGTTCTTTCGATAGGGTCTCCTGCTTGAGCTGTTCATCCTTGATCGTCTTGTTTCCCTCGAAGGCGACGCGCTTGATGATCTTATTCTCGATCACCTTCACGATGACCCGGTCGCCGCGTCGCTCGACGGTCACGTGCTCGAATAGGCCGGTCGCATAAAGCGCTTTCAACGCTTGATCGAGACTCTCTGCATCGAGCCAGCTGCCTGGTGGATTGAAATAGGACCGGATCGTATCGGACTCAACGAGGCGATTGCCTTTGACTTCGATAGCAAGGTCGCTCGCCAGGGCGGCTTGCCAAAGTGAGAGCGACGCCATCGCCATTGCTGCGATGATGATCCACCGGGCACCTCCAAGACGCATTACGCTACCTCCCGAGCGCCCCGCACGATCAATCGATCTCATCCTGCGGGGGCGGGAGCGTGACCGCATCTGGCAAAGAATGCGGTCGTGTTGGGGCTTACTTGGAATTATCCGCTTGCGGAAAGGAACGCGGCGCTATGTGCGTTCGCGCAGCATCGCCGAATGTCGCAATTTGGAAATAGCGACGACAAGGTCGCGCAAGCGCTTTGCCTGATCGTAATCCAAATAGTTTCGTTGGAATCCTAGATTGTTATCTGTTTGCTGAATCAGACTTCATTGCGAAGAGAGCCCGATGATAAGCCCCGAGCGTTTCCAGAACGTCGTCGTCGGCGGTGGCGAGGCCGGCAAGTATATTGCTTGGGAGCTGGCGCGATTGGGGCAACGCGTCGCCGTCGTCGAGAGGGGACTGATCGGCGGCTCATGTCCTAACATTGCGTGCCTGCCGAGCAAAAACATCATTCACAGCGCGAAGGTCGCGGAATTCGTTCGCCACGCTTCAACATTCGGACTGCGCCTTGGCCCCTGGACCATGGACATGGCCGGCGTGCAGCAACGCAAGCGTGAAATGGTCGATGGGTTGATCGCGCTTCACAAGACGCGGTTTGCGGCCGACGGTCTGGAGTTCATTCTTGGCGAAGCCCGCTTCGTTGCCCCTAAGAGGATCGAAGTTCAGCTTCCGCAAGGTGGGACACGTCACCTTGCGGGAGAACGCGTCTTTCTCAATCTCGGTACGCACGCAGCCATCCCCATTATTCCGGGGTTGAGCGCCACCGCTCCGTTGACCCACGTCGAGGCGCTCGAGCTCGATCGGCTTCCCGCGCACCTGATCGTGCTAGGCGGCGGCTATGTCGGTCTCGAGATGGCCCAGGCGTTCCGGCGCTTCGGCAGCCGAGTAACCGTGATCGAACAAGCCCCGCAGCTCACGCCCCGAGAGGACCCGGATGTCGCCGAGGCGATTCGCGCGATCTTTGTGGAAGAAGGTATTGACGTGGTCCTCAAGGCTGCGATCGACGCCATCGAAGGTCGCTCCGGGGACCAAGTGAGGGCTCGGCTGCGAACGCCGACCGGTGAACGAGAGATCGACGGAAGCGACCTGCTCGTCGCTGCCGGGCGAACACCTAATACGCGCGGCATCGGTCTGGAGAGCGCTGGAGTCGACTTGGACTCGCACGGGTATGTCAAGGTGAACGAGCGCCTGGAGACGACGGCACCGGGAGTTTGGGCGATGGGCGAATGCGCCGGGAGCCCGCAATTCACCCACGTCGCATACGACGACTTCCGCGTGGTGCGCGACAATCTGGCGGGACGTCCGCGGACGACTCGCGATCGACTGATACCCTACTGCATGTTCATCGATCCCGAACTCGGCCGGGTTGGGCTCGGCGAGGCGGAGGCGAAGCGGCGCGGGATTGCGACCCGAGTGGCACGCCTTGCCATGAGCTCGGTCCTTCGTGCCCGAACCACCGGCGAGACACACGGTTTCATGAAGGCGCTCATCGACGCGCGCAGCGATCGCATCCTCGGCTTCACGATGCTCGGCTCCGGCGCCGGAGAGGTCATCGCCGCCGTGCAGACTGCTATGCTAGCCGGCCTTGCCTATACAGGGTTACGCGACGCCATTTTGACTCACCCGACGATGGCCGAAGGCCTTGGCGTTCTGTTGTCCGGCGTTCCGGCCATGACCGAGATCGTTCGCGCCCACGCGGAGTCTCGATGAATGCATGGCGCCTACCGTTCGCGGCCCGTACCTCAACTATCCGGAACGCCGCCTTATGACAGAGAATGAAAAATCCACGCTCCTAACCCGCCAGCAGATCCTCGCGTCCGGCATTGCCATGGCGGCACGCTCCCCTTCCTGCCAATAGGGCCGGCTGCTGCCGCCTAAACCGCGTACCGCCAAGCTTCGCTTGACTGCAGGCACCCGAACCCTGGCCATCAACGGCAAGTCGGCTCGAGTATTCGGCCTTACTGGACCGAACGGAAAATCTGGTATTACGCTTTCGCCGGGTGAGCGCTTTCACGTCGATCTTGTGAATCAGGCCGCCGCACCCACTACGCGTTTCCTTTTTTATTGGGGAAGATGAACTTGAATTTTATTGGGGAAGATGAACTTGAAGCCCGCTCATCGTCCATCGCCAAATCGGATAAAAATCCCTTTGGAGGGCCGCGAAGTTGCAGGGGTTATCGCACTATTGCTCCCGGCGGGGTGGTGCCGGTTCCATCGGCCCGCGGCTAATCATCCACCCGCCCGCTGCAGGACCGGCCCGCTGAACCCGACAGCCGAATTGATTAGCGATAGGTGACTCAGCGCCTGTGGAAAGTTGCCGGCGAGACGACGGCCTTCCACATTATATTCTTCTGAAAGCAGCCCCAGATCATTGGCCAGTGCCAGTATGCGTTCGAACAACGTTCGTGCCTCCTCCTGGCGCCCTTGCATGCGCCAACAGTCGACAAGCCAAAAGCTGCAGGCAATAAATGCCCCTTCTTCAGGATCGCGTCGCAGCTGATGGCGATAAACCAAACCGCCTCGCATCAACTCGCGTTCGATACACGTGATCGTGGACACAATACGCGGGTCCTCGATCGGCAGAAAGCCAACGAGCGGCAGCATCAAAAGTGAGGCGTCGACGGTTTGCCCGCCATAAAAGTGGACGAAAGTTTTGAGGCCGCTATGATAGCCTTCGGCGCAAATATCCTGATGAATGATGTCGCGGAGCGTCTCGAACCGCGTGCGTGATTTCTTATCGAGCTCAGCCCCGACGTTGCGAATATAACGGTCGATGCCGACCCAACACATGACCTTCGAGTAGACGTAGTGCCGCGGCTCGCCGCGCGATTCCCACATCCCCTGGCCGGGCAGTTGCCAAATCTCAGCGAGGTGGTTGGCGATGGCGTGCTCTACTTCGCACAGTCGCGAGCTTCGCGGAATGCCGGCGCGCTTTGCTATGTTGAACGCATCCAGGAGTTCGCCAAAAACGTCGAGCTGCCGTTGCGTCGATGCGGCGTTGCCGATTCGGACGGGGCGCGCGTGGCGGTAGCCGGGCAGCCGGTCAAGTTGATATTCGTTAATTCGCCGGCCGCCATCCAGGCGGTACATGATACGCAGCTCCGCCGGATCAGACCCGACTGCCCGCACCAGCCAGGCAAGCCAGGCTTCTGCCTCTTTACGAAGGCCTGAGTTCAAGAGCGCGCAGAGAGTAAATGTCGCGTCGCGAACCCAACAATAGCGATAGTCCCAATTGAGCTCTCCGCCGGGTTGTTCCGGCAAGGACGTCGTCGGCGCGGCGACGATGCCGCCGCTGGGTTGGTACACCAAGGCACCTAGAGTCAGGAGGGAACGCCGGACGGCCTCGGGCCAGAAGGTGTCTTTGGTGAAGCGTCCTAGCCAGTCGCGCCAATAATCCTCCGTAGCCCGAAAAGCCGCCGCAGCGTTGGCTTGCGGCTGGGCCGAACCGCCCGTTGTTCCGAAACGCAACACAAAATCTATTTGGTCGCCCGCCCTCACGTCGAAGTCAGCGCCAATAGTCCCCGCGTCGGCTGAGAGGGGCACGCAAGTGTTGAGGGTGAGCCGGTGCGATCCCAGTTCGATGGTCGCTCCCTCATGTCCGCAGTCTGTCCAGCCGGGCACTACCCCATATTCGAAGCGGATCGTCAGGATCATGTGCATCGGAACACAGCCGCGTACACCTCTGACGGTCCGCACAATGGTGTGAGAGTCCATTGGCATGAAATCGACGAGTTGGATTGCTCCTCCGTCGGTCTCGAGATCTTGTTCGAGGATAAGGGTGCTTGGCCGGTATCGCCGGGATTGTCGTGACAAAGCAGTGGTCGGTGAAATCCGCCAGCAGCCGTTTCGGTCATCGCCCAGCAGCGCCGCGAGGCAAGCCGGCGAGTCGAACCGCGGCCAGCAAAGCCAATCGATTGAGCCGTCCCGCGACACCAGCGCGGCCGTATGGCCGTCGCCAATCAAACCGTAGTCCTCGAGCGGTTTGCTCATAGACTTAATGGTTACCATTGCCGGCGGCGGATCGGATGCGATCCGCCGTGCGGCAGGCGATGGCCTGGATTGTCAGCGACGGGTTGACGCCGCCGACGGTCGGAAACACGGAGCCATCACAAATCCAGAGGTTGCGGATGTCCCAACTGCGGCAATCTCCGTCGACCACACTGGTCCGCGGGTCGTTCCCCATGCGCGCCGTGCCATTGAGGTGGCACGTGTCATCATCCTGCGTCCAGATGTCCCTGGCGTCGGCGGCCTGCAAAGCCTGCGTCATGAAGCGCAACGAATGGTCGATCAGGCGTTTGTCGTTGTCGCACCATGAATACGTAATGCGTGGGATGCGCAGGCCATATTGGTCGACTTCATCGGCAAGCGTCACGCAATTGGCCTCTTGCGGCAACATCTCCCCGACGATCTTCAAGCCGACGATGTGGTTGTAATCTTTCATCTCGCGCACGAGTGGCTCACCCCATAGCCCGTGCGCGGCCATCTGCGTATTTGCCCAGAGCTGCGGCAAGGGCCCTTGGCTCATGTAGCAATAGCCGCCGAAGAAATCCTTGCCTGTGTCTTCGTAATTCCAGTGCTCGGTCAGGGCTAGCGAGGGCGGACCCTTGTAACAACGAATCTCGTCGTCCATGACGCCCCAGACCGCCTGGTTAGACTGCGCCATCAGATTTTTGCCGAGCAGCCCGGAGCTGTTGCATAGTCCGTCAGGAAATCGATCGGTTGCGGAGTTCAGCAATAGCCGAGGAGTTTCGATCGCATAGCCAGCCACAACGACGTTGCGTGCGCGCTGGAAGTGCCAGTGCCCCTGACGATTGTAATGTAAGCCCGTTGCTAAGCCCGCGTGATCGACCTCGATTTTGCCGACCATCGCGAGATCGCGGATTTCTGCTCCGGCGGCGATGGCGCGGGGTATCCAGGTGACCAGCCCACTTTGCTTCGCATTTGTCGAGCAGCCCGTGACGCAAAAGCCGCGGTACGCGCATGGGTGGGCCAATCCGCGCGGCGCCGATAACGTCGCCAACGGCGTTTCCGTCCACTTGATTCCAATCGCTTCGCAGCCTTGCGCCAGGACCCGAGCGGCGGCGTTGAGTTGATGGGCCTGATAAGGATAGCGGGGCCTTGGCGGTCCCCACGGATAGTTGACCGGACCAGAGATTTTCAGTGCTTGCTCGACCTCGGTGTAATAGCCCCACATTTCCCGCCAATCGAGCGGCCAATCGGCGCCGTAGCCCAGCAGGCTGCGCGACTTGAACCAATCCGGCCGGAAGCGTAGCGACACCATAGCAAAATGCACAGTGGAGCCGCCGACCGACTTGCCGCTGTTGTTGCTGCCCATCTGCAGCGGATTGTCACCGTCCACGATTCGATCATCGGTCCAATAGAGCTTCGTCTGCTCCGCTTCGTCGGAAGCGAAATCCTCCAGCGGTCGGAAGTAAGGTCCGGCGTCGAACGCGACGACGGAGAAGCCGTATTCGGCGAGCTTGCAGGCCAGCGTGCCGCCGCCAGCGCCGGTCCCTACGATTGCGAAATCGACCACGTCGCTGTCGCGATATTCGCGCATCGGAACCCATCCGCCCGGACGGAACACGTCGGGTGCGCGGCCGTGCGTGGCCCGCGGGGCATGGAATGGATCATCCGACACGACGGTTCTTCCGTTTGGCGGTCGTCACGTCACCGTCCTTGACTTCGGCGGCTTCCCACGCATCGCGCTCGTTGAAACCCATGCGCACATAGCCACGAGGGCTTGCCGGCCCACCCCATCCGATCTCGCTCCACGCGGTCGGGTGCGCGTAATAGGCGTGCACGATGTCGCGCGCCATGCGCATCTTGAAGAAGACGTCAGGTGGCATCCCGCCCCAGGCTGGGTCGTGCAACTCACCCTTCTGCATCTGGAGAAGCAATAGGTCCTGTTGGTCGGCACCTAGCTCATGAAAAGTCTTGCCGAATGCCGCGGCCGCCTCAACATCCAGGGCCCGAAGCGCCCGACGCCAGGCGTCCTGCTCGGACGGCATTTTGGCTTGCCGGTAGCCATCCGCTTTGCGCTGGTGAAGTTTGCCATCGACAAATGCTGCAACCGGGATCGGTGGACGCGTCCGTGGCTGCGGAACGATCCTGGCCGCGATGGCAATGACGGTTCGAAGTTCCTCTGCGGTAAAAAACCTTGGTTCGGGTCCGACGGACAGCCGATGCGTTACCACATCCCGGGTCTTCTGATTCCACGACGGCGTGAGACGCTTCGACAGGACATCGTAACCCGGAAAGCGTTCGCCGGTCGGTCGTATCGAAGTTTGCTTCTTAAGCATCGGGATGATCGTCCA
>DASXYI010000142.1:0-8029 GCA_036502605.1 Steroidobacteraceae bacterium | reverse complement strand
AAGCGGCGGCGGAAAGGTCGCGATATCTGGACTCTCGGCCAGGTATCTGCGGCAGCTCGACGACCTGTCGGCCGACGCGCTTCGGGTGGTGGACAAAATGCCTGCGAATACCATGAACCTGGGCTTGATTCATGCGGCGCTGCCGAACGCGCGTATCATCCACCTGCAGCGAAACCCCATCGATACCTGTCTGTCCATTTACTTTCAGGTCTTCTCCACCACGCATTCGTATGCCAACGATTTAGATCACCTTGCGCATCACTACAGCCAATATTTCCGCGTCATGGAGCACTGGCGAGCCACTCTGCCCAGGGGCACGATGTTGGATATTCCCTACGAGGGCATGGTCGAGGACCCTGAGGCCTGGAGCCGAAAAATGCTGCAATTCATCGGGCTGCCGTGGGATCCGCGCTGCCTCGATTTCCACCAAACGAATCGCACCGTACTGACCGCGAGCAACTGGCAAGTGCGGCAGAAAATCAGCAAGTCATCCGTTGGGCGCTGGCGCAATTACGAGAAATTCGTGGGTCCTTTGCGGCGCCTGATGGAGTTAGGGCCCTACGCATCGCCATGAGCAGTCCCAACGCATGACCCGTCGCAACGCATGAGCACGACCCCCAGCATCGCCTCGACCCCCTCACCGGTAGAAACCGAAGTTCGCCGCATACGAGAACTGCTGGAGCGTAGGGCGTTTGTGGAGGCCACGGCCGCGGCCTCGGCGCTGGCCGTCCAGGTTCCCGAGAACCGCGACGTCCTCTACATGATGGCCGTCGGCCAGCGGTATTTGCAGCAAATCCTCGAGGCGCTCGCGACGCTCGAGCGACTCGAACAGCATCACCCGGGCTTCAGCCGGCTATATCAGGAACGCGGCCATTGCTATGTGGCCTTGAAGGACGCACCACGGGCGATCGATGCCTATCTCAAGGGCGTGAATATCAATCCGGCGCTGCCCGCGAGCTGGGCTCAGCTCGTGATCTTGTATCGCATGACGGGCAATACCGAGAATGCCGCCATGGCCGCCGATCACGTCGCCACCTTGAAGAACCTACCGCCCGAAGTGGTCAGCGCCACGGCGCTGTTTTCGGATGGCGACTTGACCCTGGCTGAGAACATGGTGCGGGCC
This sequence comes from Steroidobacteraceae bacterium, assembly GCA_036502605.1. Classification (GTDB taxonomy): domain Bacteria; phylum Pseudomonadota; class Gammaproteobacteria; order Steroidobacterales; family Steroidobacteraceae; genus Bog-1198. The sequence continues at coordinate 6,906 of DASXYI010000142.1, read as the reverse complement.
TATCTCCTTAAAAATGGCGATCATGTCGAGGCCATGCGGCTGCTTGCCCGGATCGGCATCGCGCGCGAAGTGCTGGATGATGCGGAGATTCTGCTCGAGGCAGTGATGCAGCTTGCCCCGGACTACAAGGCCGCGCGATTCGAATATGCCCGCGTCCTCTTTGATCGGCAAAAGCACCTGCGGGCCCGCGAGGAGCTCGAGACGCTATTGAAGCTCGAGCCCGAGAACCGGCAATACCTGACGCTGTACGCGACGACGTGCATCGGTCTCGGGGAGCATGAGAGGGCGCTCACGCTGTACCGCAAGCTCCTGGTTGAATCGCCGCGGGCGGCCGATGTGCATTTGTCGGCGGCCCATGCGCTCAAGACTCTGGGCCGGCAGGACGAATCCATCGAGGCTTACCGGGCCGCCGCCGCTGCGCGCCCGAATTATGGCGATGCCTACTGGAGTCTCGCCAATCTCAAGACCTATCGATTTACGGAGGAGGAGATCACCCGCATGCGCAGCGAGGAGGCGGCGCCGACCACCGCGCTCGTCGATCGCTATCATCTGTGCTTCGCGCTCGGCAAAGCCTTGGAGGACCGGGGCGAGTACGCTGAGTCCTACCGCTACTACGAGAGCGGCAACGCTCTGAAGAAATCCGAAAGCCGCTATCGGCCCGAACCGATCGAGCGCAACACACGCCTGCAGATCGAAGTCTGCACGCACTCGTTTTTTTCGCGCCGCCAGGGCGTGGGCGCCCAGAGTCCCGATCCGATTTTCATCGTGGGACTGCCGCGCGCCGGCTCCACGCTGCTCGAACAAATCCTCGCCTCGCATTCCCGCGTCGAGGGCACGCAGGAGCTGGCGGATATTCCGCGCATGGTGCTCGAATTCCAAGGGCGCGATCCCGACCTCGCCAATCCGCGCTACCCCCGCGTGCTCGCGGAACTGCCTCCTGAGGAATTTCTCCGGCTCGGCGAAAAGTACTTGAGCGATACGCGTGCCTACCGCACGAACAAGGCGTTCTTCATCGACAAAATGCCGAACAATTTCCGCCACATCGGCCTCATCCACCTGATGCTGCCCAACGCCAAGATCATCGACGCCCGGCGCGAGCCGATGGCCTGCTGCTTCAGCAATCTGAAGCAACTGTTTGCCTCCGGACAGGAATTCACTTACAGCATCGATGACATCGCGCGGTATTACCGGACGTATCTCGATCTCATGCAGCACTGGGATGAGGCGCTCCCGGGGAAAATTCTGCGCGTGTGGCACGAGGACGTGGTCGATGACCTCGAGGCGAACGTGCGGCGAATTCTCGATTTCTGCGGCCTCGATTTTGAGCCGGCATGCGTCGAGTTCTACAAGACCGAGCGCAGCGTACGTACCGCGAGCTCGGAACAGGTTCGCCAGCCGATCTTTCGCGAAGGACTGGACCAGTGGCGGAACTACAAGCCGTGGCTGGGCGAACTCAAGGACACGCTGGGCGATGCGCTGACGCGTTACCGCGCGTGAGCTACTTCAATAGCCGCGCCGTACGCTCGCCTCGGGCGTCCGAGGGGGCGCGGACCCCGGCGCTGGCAGAGTAAGGTGCCATTTGCACGCGCCTCTTGCCGCGCCGGGTATTTACCCCATGCCGAATGCGATGGTCGTCATTTAGGCTCATTCTTCGCCACGGCGGGCGAACTCGCCGGGTTGTAAACCAAGCGGCCTTTCATGATGCTGAAATGACCTGGCGCGGAGCAGAAGTAGCTGTAGCTCACGCCGGGTGCGAGTTGCGTGGTTGAAAATTGAACCGTACTGTTCTCGCCGCCGCCGATGATCTTGGTGGCCGCGATGATGCGCTTGTCGCCGGGCTTCTGATAATTGTTCGCGAGACCCGCGCCGACCCCGGCGTTGGCCACCGATGCCACGTCGGCTGTTTTGGTGAGAACCCAATCGTGCCCCATGATGTTCGCGGGCAGCTTGCCGGTGTTGTGCAAGATCACCTCGACCTCGGTGCACTGCGCATCGACTTGCAAGGTTTGCTGTTCAAAGCGCATTTGGTCGGTCGCATTGATGTTCAGCTGGCATACATCGGCGGCCGCCAAGCGCGTGACCAGAAGAAGAGCGGTGGTGCATAGCCATTTCATGATGTTGACCTCACAGTGCGAACCAAAAGAAACCGAACAGCGTGTTGTTGTCGGAGGCAGAGCGGCCGAACCCGTCGTAGTTGGATCCGCTGCCGTTGAAGCGCGTATAGCCGGTGTACTGCAGTCCCACCCGCACGTTCAGCCACGGGCTCCCGAAGGAATCGAGCTTGCCAAATGGCACATACTCGAGCTGCACGATGTAGCCGCGAGTATCCGGCGAGCCGGTGAGGCTGCCCGCACCGGCCTCCGGTGCGTAAAGACCCATGTCGGTGCTGCCGCTGGTGTTGAACACTCCGGTACTCGCGACCCAGGTTTGTTGATACGCGTAGGTCACGTCCAGGCTCACCGTGTTCAAGTGATTGTCGTTGTTGGCAGCACTTCCGGCGGCGAAGCTGGCGTCCAGAGACTGCCTTTCATGAATCACGGTGAAGTCGGCGGAAACCGCATGTCCGCTGTCGTTGACGTACTGATAAGTCGCATCGAAACCGAGATCGTTGAATCGATCCTCGTCGGGTAGCGACGGATCGGGGCGCAGCTTGGTGTTCATTCCAAACAGGCCCACCGAGAAATAATGGGGGGCGACATCCGTCTGCCACGCCGCGCGCCAATAGGGCGACATCCCGTCCATATGCGGGTTGGCATCGGAGCCGACCCCAAGGTTCTTGAGCCAGTGATCGGAAACCCCGCGATAGGCACCGGCTTCGAGATACAGGTGATCGTCGATCATGGCGTAGGCCGTGGCACCCAACACCAATTGTGCGAGACCCCCGGCGATCATGGGCGCCGCGGCCGGTCCGGGCGCGAGCCCGGAAGTGATGTACGGGTAGGCCCATGCCGGTGTGGAGTTCCAGAGATCTTGCACCGTCGGGCTGTTGTTGACGGATACCCCATACACGATGCTGCTGTTGCCGAGCGTTGCCGTGTTCGCAAAGCGCACGTCCATGTTGTCCCAGGAGGTCACCCGGTCTTCGCCGCTGTAGGTCACTTGCACGAATGCGCCCACATGTGACGTGATGCGCCCGCCATAAAAAGCGCTGAACTGATCCACGGACAAGTTGTCGTTGGTGGCGAAGCGCTCCGCGGGCGGGTCGACCTGATCTTTGGAGGTGTGGGTGAAGCCGCCTTGCACCATCAGCGCCAAGGGCGGAATGCCTGGCTTGGCGTCGCCCCACACATAGCCGTTCAATTTGAATTGCCGTCCATAGGCGGTGAGTGCCGGACCGTAGGCAACTGTATGGCATTGAGCACAGGGCTTGCCGGTTTGCCGCGCAAAGCTCGGCAGCGCATGGGCAGCGTTGCTCAAAAACAAATTGGCGCCGAGCGCGGCCATGAGGGCGCCCGCTGCGAACATCATTTTTCCGGAGCTGCGTCGCTCGGAACCCGAGCGCTTCCGCACGAGAAATTGTTTCTCATGTACGTTTTGTTTTGAATTGAAAATTGTTGGCATGGACACCAACGTATGCGGTGGATGCCGTACCAACAATACCGAGAATGCCTTAGGAAGCCGGAGATAACACGGTAGTTCGCGCGGTGTATGAGCCTTTTTGGAGCGCGAAGATGAATCGCTGAATCACTTTGGAGCGCAAAGCGCGGCGCCAAATTATATTTTCACGACATTAAACCATCCGCGCAAAAAATGGTACCCACTGTTCTCACTTCAATCAAGTCGGCCCGAGGCACCACGCGTTGTGCGACGGTAGAGCAGAGCGATGAGGACAAAGAAAATCACCGCACCGCCGATCAGCGCGGGAGTCGCAAAACTACCTCCCACGAGGGCAAAGGGCTCGTTCTTGCCGGAGCCGGCGACGATACCAGCGTAGAGCACACCGAACAGGCTCTCTCCCACGATCAATCCCGTCGCCATCAATACACCCATGCGCTTGGCGAAGTCCGGATTGGCCGTGCGTCTTGTCCAGCCCTCATAGAAATGACCGATCGTGGCTCCGATCACCAGGGCGAGGCTCACTCCCATCGGCAGGTAAATACCCAGGCCGACAGCGAGAGGCGGCAGCCGCATTCGATGTGCGCGGCCCAGCCCCAAATCGACCGCAATCACCATCACGCCGACCAGCGCGCCGAAGCCGAGCATGCGGAGGTTGAGATGGCCTCCCAGCACCCCTTGCGCCAGCGCGGAAATCAGCGCCGCCTGGGGCGCTGCCAGCGCATTGGGCCCCGCACCGGGGGCACCCGCGAATCCATAAGCGCTGTTCAACAAGCCAAGCACCGGCGGGATCACCAGCGCGCCGAATATGACACCGTAGACCAGCGCCACTTGCTGCCGCCACGGTGTCGCACCGACGAGCTGGCCGGTCTTGAGGTCCTGCAGATTGTCGTTCGAGATGGTGGCGATGCCGAACACGATGGCGGTAGCGATGAGGGCGTACGCCACCATGGCGGCGGATTGACCGGGCTGCCTGGCGCCGCCCGCAATCAGCAGCAGCATCAAGCCGGCAGCGATCACCGCCAGAATGCCCACCCCGGACACTGGGCTGGTCGACGCCCCGACCAAACCGGCCATATAGCCGCAGATCGAAGCGATGATGATGCCCGCTACCATGACATATATCAGCGTCGCGGCAATCAACGCCGCGGCGTGACCCGCCAGCGGGCCGCCGGCGAGAAATTGCCACAGCAGCACGGCAATCAAAGCCAGCGCGGCGGCGACCACACTACCGACGATGCCAATCGGCAGGTCGCGGTCGGCAAACGGCAGTACATGGCCAGCATCATTTCTCGCGGTCGATGCATGCATCGCAGAGCGCAGGCCGGCAACGATCGGACCCAGAATTCTGGCGAACGTCCACAGCGCAGCGACGCCGATCACGCCCGCCCCGAAAAACCGCACGTCGCTGCGAAAGATGGCTGTCGCCACATGCTGTGCGGTGCCGGGCATCGCCAGCTGAGCGGTCAGGATCGGCAAGAGCATCCACGAGCCGATGATGATGCCGGTGAGGATCGCAATACCCGCCGAGATGCCGATGAGATGGCCCGCGCCGATCATCGCCAGCGACAGGCTGACGGAAATGCCTGTCGCCCCTGCGCCGACGCGAAAATACGCCGCCGCCTCTTCGACCACCAGTCCGGTCTTGCTGAGCGCGAAAAAAGCCGCGGAAGCGACGCCGTTGACCATGAGGACACCGAGTCCCTTGCGGCTTTCGGCATCGCCGGCGCGCGAGCCGGTCCCGACGCGGAGCACCTCCGCAGCCGCAACGCCTTCGGGATATGGCAAGTCGGTGTCGACGACGAGGGTGCGCCGCAGCGGCACCGAAAACATCACGCCGAGAATCCCGCCGAGCCCGGTAATCGCTGCGGTGGTCCAGTAGGGAAAGCCGTGCCACCAGCCAATCATCACTAAACCCGGCAGCACGAAAATGATTGCAGCCAATGTGCCGGCGGCGCTGGCGACGGTCTGCACAATGTTATTTTCGTAAATGCTCGAGGATTTGAAGAGGCGCAGCACCACCATCGAAATGACGGCCGCCGGGATCGATGTGGCGAAGGTCAGTCCGACCTTGAGCCCAATGTAGACGTTGGCAGCCGTGAAGGCGAGGGTGATGACTCCACCGAGCACTATGGCGCGGAGCGTGAGCTCTCGCTGGCCGTGATCACCGAATTGAGATTGGTCCAAGGCGGGGAGTCTGACCGAATTGCCGGCGGCCGGCAACAGGCTCAGGCCGAATCTTACCTCGCCCAACGCGCTCGATGCCGCGAAAGATCGCTCAGGAGCCGCCGCCGTAGGGGCGCGTAATGATCTCGAGATAGTGACCGTTCGGATCGTTCCAATAGAGGCCTCGACCCCCGTCGTTGCGATTGATCTCGAAAGGACGCTGATGCATGGGATCCGACCAGTAGCGCAGGCCGTGGGCGCGGATGCGCGCGAAGATGGCGTCGAACTCGCCTTCGCTCACAAGAAAGGCGTAGTGCTCGATCGGGATCTCCTCGTCGCTGCGTTGAAAGTCGAGCGTTACACCATTGTCGAGCGACACACCCCAAAAGGGACCGAAGCGTACAGGTGCATCCCGGCCGAGAATCTCAGCTAGAAACCTTGCTGACGCCTCGGCGTCGTTCGCAGGCACGATGGTGTGATTGAGCTGAATAGCCACGGCTACCTCCGTTGTTCACCGGCAGGAATACAGACAACCGAATCTACGGAGATCATACGAAAGAACCCGGCATTTGCGCTCGAGAACTTAGATGACCGGACCATTGGACGGAATATTGCCCAGACCGCCGAGTATTCGGCGGCAATGACCACCGTCCCGCGCGCGCGCATACTAAGCGCGGCTGGACCTCATTCGACGCATTCAACCGAGCGACGCTCGACACATAAGGAAAGGGGAAGTTTCATGCGCAAATTCATATGGGTTTTTTGTGCCGCGATGCTGATACCCGTCGGCAACGTGTGGGCTCAGACGAACGATTTTGCCACCGGCAACATGCATTTCGATGCCAAAGCGATGGACACCAACGGCGACCACATGATTTCCAAAGACGAGTTCATGAAATATGGCGAGACGATGTGGGGGACGATGGCGAAGAGTGCGAACGCACTTTCAGTGAACGATGCCGCCCGAGACTTTGCTCAAGGCAACTTGCGATTCAGTGCCAAAGCCATGGATGCAAACCACGACGGTTCGATAACCAAAGAAGAGTTCATGACGTATGCCCAGCAGAAATTCGACAAAATGAAGGATGCCGGCGGCATGATGTCGGTGGACGATGCCGCCACGAAATTGGCGCGCGGCAACGCGCACCCAAAGTAGCGGGCCGCGGCCTCCGGTGCGCCCGGCTC
>DASXYI010000141.1:0-1820 GCA_036502605.1 Steroidobacteraceae bacterium | reverse complement strand
AGACTTTACCAACCAACGTGCTCCAATGTTGCCACGGTTGATATGGTAAGCAGCGGGTAAAGAAGCTCTGGCGTTGCCCGCGCCCGTGAGTTGGAGTTGCAGAATGCTTGCGCGTTTGGTGTTGGGAACGATCACGGCCGGCGCGATGATTGTTCCCGCGCTCGCCGGGATGATGAACGCCGACGAGGCCCGCCGGTTCGTGGGTGGCAGGGTATTCTCCTTTACCTGTTTCGATGGCACCCGCGGTGCGGGTCGGATTCTCGATGACATGGGCGCGATCGGTTCGGTGCAATTTTCCGGCTCCGGTCCGGTGCGGCATATCCGGTTGCCCGGCAATACGCTGCAAATTCGCGGCCAGTCGGTGTGTGCGTCGATCAAGGGCATTCCGTTCGAGCCGTGCTTCAATCTCGACAAGAAGGACGAAGTCAGCTTCCGCGGCTCGGTCTCGGGCATGGGCTTTGCCTATTGCGATTTTCATCACCAGGGCGGCGCGGCCCAGATGATGATGGCCCGGGCGGCGGTGCGGCCGCACTTGCATCGGCACGAAACGACGGGCGAAGCGTCGCGCACCGAAGTATCGGCACGGGTGGAAACCCCGAAGGTCGAGAGCGCGAAAATCGAGCCGGTCAAATCCGAGGCGAGAGCGGAGCCGGCGAAAACCGAGAGCGCGCCGGAATTGCGTCGCTCGACCGATTGACGTCGGCGCGCCCACCGCGCAAATGGTCGTGGTGATTTTTCCGGATTGAGCCGCCCCGATGCCGTGCGTTATTTCTGTCGGCCCCCATCGAATGACGTAAGGCCGGATAGCGCCAATTGGCGCTGCGATCCCGTAGTCATACGGTGCCCTACTTTCACGTGTTGGTAGCGACATCCGGTTCAGTCTTGACGATAATGAAAAGGCTTCAGGGGTGGCCGACCGCGTGAGTTTTATATGTCGCTTTATTATTTCCGCATCAGCAATGGTCGCTATTCGGGTGCTGCCGACCAGGGATCGGAATTCGAAAGCCGTGACGCAGCCTGGGTCGAGATGACCAAGGTTTGCGCCAACCTTGTCGGGGGCATTTCCCGCAGTCTGAAACAGAACGCCGACTGGCATATGGAAATGCTGGACGAGGCGAAAAAACCTGTGTTCCGCATCCGGCTGACTGCGGAAACCCTCTGCTAAACAGCCCCTTCGGGCGTATCATTGCGCTCGTCTTTCCGTTTCCTTCGTCCTGCAGCCGTAATCCTACGGCTTCCAAAACTTACCGAGATAGAACCATGCAGTGCGCCAGATAGTCACACCGGCCGATTGATAGCCGATGGGCATGACGGAGTTCTGGCAATGTCGTTTCTCTCCCGATTCGCATACTGACCAAAATTCTTGCGATTATCATCCTGATGGGGGGGCGGCAGGAATCGTCGAGGTCGGCAAATTCCTCTCGACCGTCGGGCAGCCTGACGCGCAAACGGAAGCCGGAAGGTTCCTCGCTAGCGTCGGGGCGGCCTAGCCTCCGGAGGCTACCACTGACGCGGCCGGTTGCGGCCGCCTGCGGAACAGGATGCGCTGGTAGAGCCAGCCGATCGCGACCAGCACCAGACCCAGGCACATGAACGACAGCGCTCGGTAGACGCCGGTCAAGGTCGACATGTCGATCACGAACGCTTTCAAGATCGTCAGCGCAATCACTACGGCCGACGCCAGCCGCGCGCGCTGCGAGTTGGCGACGATGCCGATACCGAGCAGGACGACGCCAAACGCCAGCCAGGTGATCGAATAGGTGTATTGCTCGGCGCCCGTGGTCTCGCCGTTCATGATGACCGGACCGTGATAGAGCCTG